>NZ_JAEQMY010000018.1 GCF_016743775.1 Microvirga aerilata
GAGACCCTGGTGCGGGTCGAGGGCCAGCGCTGGGCGATTGAGGATGCGTTCGAGACAGCGAAGACGGAGTTGGGGCTAACCCACAACGAGACCCGCTCGTGGCACGGTTGGCATCGGCACGTGTCGCTGGTGATGCTGGCGTTTGCCATGATGGCGGTGGTGCGCGAGCGCGCCAACTCTCACCCGTCACCCCAAAAAAGAAGCGACGAAGCCAGGCTGCAGCATTGGTACGCTGGTCTGTCCAGGAAATCCGCCGCGTGGCCACACGCCTCCAGCAACGCCGGATCGAGCCCGCCTTCGTGATCGCCTGGTCCGCCTGGAGACGAGCGCATCAGGCCATGGCGCAAGCCTCACATCGCAAACGAAGGGTGCAACTGTAGTGCTAAGGGATATTCCTGAGTTGAGCCAGGAGGGCATTACGCGGAGGGCGAGAGGGCTCCAAGGATGCCGTCGTCCAGGGTGCTGGCCTCAGGCGGCGTTTCCAGGGCATGCGGGAAGCCCCGAAGCCGGCCCATCGGCTCGTCCCTGTTCATCTCGGCAGGGGCATCTATGAGAAGGCTCCGGCCGTCAGGGCTCCAAGGAGAGCGCCGCTGAGCAGGGCGCCGTCATGAAGGCCCAGCAGCAGGCGGGAGGGTCCGCCATCCCTGTGGATCCATAAGGTGATGCCGAGGGTCACGAGCGACCAGCCGACCCCGAGCATGGCGCCCGAAAGCGAGAACCCTGCCGCCTGCCGGGAGAGAGCAAAGACCAGGCTGCCCACCGCCAGGAGGGCGCTGCCGGCCGACACAAGAGGAACGGGGCGGGCTATTCCCGGAAGGCAGGCAAGTGCCAGGGAGGGGGCATACATCGTCATGACGTGCCAGGCGATGGTTCCTGTGACGGCGGTCGCCAAACCACAGCCCGCCATGGCGATCGGCATCGCACCCATCAGGCTGGTCATGAGGAACCAGGCCGAGGCACCGATGAGGGTAGGGACGACGATCGCGCGCCATCCTTGCAGCCCTCCAGCCCGGCTTGGGATCTCGCGCGCACGGCGATGGGGAAGGGCCGCCGTAGCAGCGAGAGAAGCGACATGAGCCAGGGCCGCGGCGGCGGCTGTACCGGCAAATATCCCCGGTACAGCAACCGCTTCGGCAAGGCCCGAGATGGTGGGCGCCGCCAAGCCTGTCAGGGTCGCCGCCCCGAATACGATGAGGAGCGCAACGCCTCCCCTGCCTCCGGCCGGCACGGCCGCATGACGGTAAAACTGGCTGAAGCCCCCCGCAGTCCCAAGCCAGAACGCGCCGAGCACCAGGCCACCGAAATGCAGAGACACGAGAGCCCAAACGAGCACCAGGCCGCCTGCTGTCCCGAGACTTGCGCCCATCGAGAAGGCTGCACGGCGCCCAAAGGAATCGAGCAGGAACGAAGCGGGAAGGCTGGCGAGGGCTGCGCCGATATAGAAGGCCGCATAGGGCAGCGTTGCCAATCTCTGGCTCGGTGCGAGCGACAAGCCAGCCAGGGGCAGGATGCTGAGGATCAGAACCTGGGCGAGCACCGAGAAGGCAAAGCCGGCGGCAAGCAGCATGGTTCCACGCCCATGGACCGCCATGCTGTCCAGCGTCCCCGGCTCGCAGATGCATTCGAGCTGCCCCGCCCGGGGCATGGCCGTCGCAGAGGTCATGTTCGCACGTCGTCGTCTGACAGGACGCGCACGGCCGCGCCCTGCACGTCGTCATATTGGCCGTTCTTCAGCGACCACATGAACGCCGCCAGGCCGGACAGGCCGAGCAGAAGAGCCATGGGAACGAGATAGATCAGAACTTCCATTGATCAGGCTCCTAGTGCGGCCAGAACTGGCTGGGGTTGCGCTGCCGGCCCGGCACTTGGCGCCGGTGTGCGTCCGCGGGCCCGCAGGGCATTGAGGGTCACGATGGTCGAGGATCCCGACATGGCAAGCGCCGCAACCAAAGGCGTGACGCAGCCAAGGAAGGCGAGGGGAACTGCGATCAGGTTGTAGACGAGGGCAATGCCCAGGTTCTGCAGCATGAGGCCGTGGGCCCGACGGGCAATCTCGATGGTGTCCTGCACGGGCTTCAGCTTGTCGCCGAGAAAGACGGCGTCGGCGTGGGCCTGCGTCAGATCGGCGGCGCTGATCGGCGACAGCGACACATGGGCCGCTGCCAGGGCCGGAGCGTCGTTGAGGCCGTCGCCGACCATCAATACCTTGCGACCCTCGGCTTTGAGCGCCTCGAGCGCTTCGATCTTGTCGGCCGGCTTGCAGCCGCCACGCCACGCGGCGATGCCGAGCGTCGCCGCGATCGGCGCCACGGCCTCCGGCCTGTCGCCGGACAGAATGCGGCAGTCGAAGCCGTGTTCGCGCAGATTCTGCAGGACAAGCCGGGCATCCGGACGCAGGGCTTGGCGCACCAGCAGAACAGCCTGCTTGCCACCCCAGCAGAAGGCGATCACCGACGCAACCGGATCCGTCTGGGTTGTTATGTCCGCAATGCCTTGAGCGCCACAGAAGACGGGACTGCCGAGCCGCATCTCTTGCCCGTTCACAACGGTCCGGACGCCTTGGCCAGGCTCCTCGACCACATCGTCATAGGGCCGGCGGTCCCGCGCCATCCGGGCCACAGCCGATGCCAGCGGGTGACGGCTCGACAGGGCCAGACGGCATGCCGCTTCCAGCAGGTCGGGCTCCAGATCGCCGGCATTGATCACGCTCATGGTCGGCAGGGTCAGGGTTCCGGTCTTGTCGAACACGATGGTATCCACCTTCGCCAGCCTCTCAAAGGCATCGCCCGTGTTCAGAAACACGCCGGCGCGGAAGAGAGAGCCCGAGGCGACGACCTGGACCACAGGGACGGCGAGCGCCAGCGCGCAGGGGCAGGTGATGATGAGGACCGCAATGGCGGTGATCAGGGCATCGTGGATCGAGGCGCCGGTCGCGATCCAGGTCAGGGCTGTGATCGCGGCTGCCGTATGCACCACAGGCGCGTAGACTTTCGCCACCCGGTCGGCCAGCCGCACGTAGCGGGATTTTGCGGCGGCCGCATTTTCCAGAAGCCTTTCCACATCGTCCAGCAGAGTGCCCTTGCCGGCTGCGGTGATCCGAAGGGTCAGGGTGCCGTTGTAGTTCATGCTGCCCGCATAGACCTGGCTCTCGGCCCGGACGGCCCGATGAGCGGTCTCACCTGTCACCAGGCTTTCATCGACCTCCGAATTGCCGGCGAGGACAACCCCGTCGGCCACGATGCGCTCGCCCGGTCGAACGAGGACCCTGTCTCCGCTTTTCAGGGCCGCGGTGGGAACAAGGACGATCTCGCCGTCGTCCTCCATCCTGTGTGCGACTTCGGCCCTGAACGAGGCCAGATTGCTTGCGACCGCGCGAGTCTTGCGCCGCATGGCCTGATCGAGATAACGGCCGCAGAGGAGGAAGAAGAGCAACATGACCACCGAGTCGAAGTAGGTATGCTCGGCAGAGTTGACCGTCTCGACCACCGATACTGTCAGCGCCAGCAGGATGCCGATCACGATCGGCACGTCCATGTTGGTGCGCCCGTTGCGCAGGGCGTTCATGGCGCTCCTGAAGAAGGGCTGGCCGGCATAGGCGACGGCCGGGAGGGCGATGAGGGCCGCGAGCCAGTGGAAAAAGTCGCGGGTTTCGGGTGTGATGTCCGTCACGTTGCCCGACCACACGGACACAGCGAGCAGCATGATGTTCATGGAGGCGAAGCCCGCCACCGCAAGGCATCTCAGAAGCCATTTGGCACGGCGGTCTTCCTCTTCCTCTACCAGCCTCGCCAGAAAGGGGTGGGCTCGATAGCCGAGCCTCTGCAGTTCCTCCACCACCTGGGCCGGTGCGAGTTCCCCATCGCGCCACTCCACCGCCAAGCGGTGATTGGTGTAGTTCAGCCGCGCATCCACGACGCCGGCCAGACGGTGCAGGCCGCTCTCGATCTCATCGATGCAGGCAGCGCAATCGATCCCCTCGACGGCGAGGTCGAGATGGGCCGTGCCGTCATCCTGGCGCTTCACGTAGATGGAGAGGTCGAGGGTCTCGGCCATCGGAAAAATCCTTACAGCGAGATGCGGCTCTTGGAGCGGAAGACGGTTTCCGTCTCGCGCTTCAAGGCGATGATAAGATCCCACTGGCCCTGCGGCATGGGGGTGAGGCACTTGAAGGAGCCCGGGGTCAGCTCGACGAGTTCGAGCGCTACGTCTCGGCGCTTGTCCGTGGGATGGGCAAGACGGATCTCCGGGACGAGCCCTGTCAGTTCCTGGCCCTGAGAGTCCCGTGCCGTGACGACGAGGCTCGCGGCGTCGCCCCGTTGAAGGGCGGCATCCACCGACCAGTGGCGGGCATCCTGGGCGTGGGCTGCCGCGACGTCGTTCTTGAAGGACAGGCCGGCCTTGTAGGCGCTCTCCGTCTCGACCCCGCTGAAGCTCGAAACGGCGACGCGCACCATGTAGAAGTTCATCGCGAAGATGATGCCGAAGAAGGAGACGAAATAGACCAGGACCGTGCGACCGGTGAGGGGCTTGGAATGCGGTCTTGCGACAAGTGCGGTGGACATGGAACTTCCCTTTAAGGAGCCTTGAAGTGATCGCTCGTGACAGCCGTGTCGCCCGTGGCCAGGTCCGCCAGGACGAACCGGATGGGCGCCGACCCCTCGGCCGTCGAAGCCGTATCGGTCACAAGGACGCGCGCTTCGAGGGTTTGATCCGGCCCCACGGTGACGATGGAGCGGCCCTGCTGGTCGATCTCGCCGCCCACCACGTCGACTTTGGCCGCAGGAAGACCTTCCACGCTGACCGAATAGCGGCGTGTGTCGAGGTTCTTGTTGGCGACCCGGATGGTGAAGCCGTTCCGGATCGCACCATCCGACAGACGCACGAAAAGCGGATTGCGGTCGTGCATGACCGTCAGATACAGGGTCTGGCGCATGGCGAGCGAGGCGATCATCACCGCGCCGACCAAGGCGATGAGACCGGCATAAAACAGGGTGCGGGGACGGACGATGCGGCGTACTTCCGGGCGGCCCTCGATCCGCGCCTGGACGTTCATGTCCGTATCGTAGGCGATCAGTCCTTCCGGGCGGCCGATCTTGTTCATCACGCTGTCGCAGGCATCCATGCACAATCCGCATTGAATGCAGTCGAGCTGCAGCCCCTTGCGAATGTCGACCCCGGTCGGACATACGGCCACACATTGGTTGCAGTCGATGCAGTCGCCCGCGGGCAGGCCCTGCAGTTTCAGGACATCGTTCTTCTTCACCGAGCCGCGGGGTTCGCCACGGTCGTAGCGGTATGTGACGTTGAGGGCGTATTCGTCCGTCAGCGCGGCCTGAATGCGAGGCCAGGGGCACATATAGGTGCAGACCTGCTCGCGCATGAAGCCTGCGAGCGTGTAGGTCGTGAAGGTCAGGATGCCGATCCAGAGATAAGCGTGAAACGAGGCCTGGAAGGTTGCCAGTTCATAAACCAGGGTCGGTGCATCGGCGAAATAGAGCACCCAGGCGCCGCCCGTCCACCAGGCGATCATGAGCCAGATGAAGTGCTTGAGCAGTTTCCGGGCGACGACCGGGAGGGTGAGCTTCTCCCTGTCATGGCGCATCCGCTCGCGCCGGTCGCCCTCGACCCAGCGCTCGACCGCGTAGAACAAGTCGGTCCAGACGGTCTGCGGGCACAGATAGCCGCACCAGATCCGGCCGGCGACGGCGTTCATGAGGAACAGGATCAATGCCGCCAGGACCAGCAGGCCTGTGAGGTAGTAGACCTCCTGCGGCCAGATCTCGATGAAGAAGAAATAGAACCGGCTGTTGGCGAGATCGACCAGGATGGCCTGATCGGGCGCGCTGGGGCCGCGATCCCAGCGGATGAACGGCAGGAAGTAGTAGATGCCGAGAGTGACCGCGAGCACGATCCACTTGATCGTGCGATAGCGACCCTTCACCGCCTGCGGATAGATCTGCTTGCGGGGAGCATAGAGCGGCGCGTCGTCGGCCGAGGCCGGCGCACCGAGGGGATGGGGAAGGGGGGTGTCAGCCATCGAATCTGTCGCAATCGTCTCGATCTGAATGACGATGGGATACGATGGAGCCGGCAAAGCCGCCTTGATTCAAATCAAGGCGGCCGGAGGTCGCCCCCGGCCGCCGCTGGCATCTTGAGGTTCTGACGGGCTCAGGGGATCTGAGCGCCGCCCAGGGAATGGACATACAGGGTCAGCGCCTTGATGGTCGTGTCGTCCAAGCGTCCGTGCCAGGTCGGCATGACGCCGCCGCGCCCGTTCGTCAGTCCCTCCACGATGGTGGCCTTCTCGGATCCGAAGAGCCAGATCTTGTCCGACAGGTTCGGGGCGCCGAGTTCCTGGCTGCCCTGTCCCTTGTCGCCGTGGCAGGCCGCGCAGTTGTCGGCATAAACCTTGGCGCCGGCGGCCAGATCGGTTCCCTTGTCCGTCGGCAGGCCCGACAGGGAGCGGACGTAATCCGCGGCCTGCGAAATCTCCTCCCGCTTGAGCATCCCGTCGCGGCCGAAGGCCGGCATGGAGCCGGAATGGCCTTGATCGCTTATCGAGCGGGCACCGTGACGGATGGTCTGTTCGATCTGAGGAAGCGAACCGCCCCAGAGCCAGTCGTCGTCGTTCAGGTTCGGATAGCCCTTGGCTCCAGCGCCTCCGGCTCCATGGCAGGGCGCGCAGTTGTCGCCGAAGGCAGCTTTTCCTTGCGCCCGGGCGAAGGCGAACATCTCGGGGCTCTGCCTGATCTCTTCCAGGGAGCTGCCAGAGAGCTTCGCCGTCATGCCGGACCGGTGCTGCTTGAGGGCGTCGAGATCGGCCACCACCGCATCCCGGGATTGCCAGCCGAGCGCCCCCCTGGTGTAGGACGAGACCAGCGGCCAGGCCGGATAGGCGATGCAATAGGCGATTGCCCATACGATGCAGGCGTAGAAGGTCCACAGCCACCAGCGCGGCAACGGATTGTTGAGCTCCTGGATGTCGTCCCAGCTGTGACCGGTGGTGGCGACGCCGGAGATGGCATCCACCTGCTGGCGGTGACCTTCATGGGTTCCTTCGGTCATGGGATCAGTCCTCCTGGAGAGGCATGCGGGAGGCCGCGTCGAAACGGTCCTTTCGCGAGGGGGCGAGGGCGTAGATCAGCACCGACAGGAAGACGGCGACGAAGTACATGAGTCCCCAGGTCTGGGCGAACTCGGCAAAGAACTTGTATGCGGCTGGCATGATCGTCGCTCCTCAGCGCACGTTGGCCTTGTTGTCGTAGAGCTTGAAGTCGACCTGCGTGCCCAGCATCTGCAGATAGGCGATCAGGGCGTCGGCTTCCGTGACCTTCTGCGGATTGCCGTCGAAGGCGCGCGACTGGGCCTTCGGATAGCGCTTGGCGAGGTCGACGGCATTCGGATCGTCGGCATTGGCCTGAGTACGGATGTCGCTTTCAGCCTTCTTCAGCATCTCGTCGGTGTAAGGCACACCGAGTGTCGCCTGAACCCTCAGCTCCTGGGCGATCGAAGCGGTGTCGAGTTCCGTTTTCTCCAGCCAGGGATAGCCCGGCATGATCGATCCGGGCACCACGGCGCGGGGATCCTTCAGGTGATCCTTGTGCCAGTCGTCGGAGTACTTGTTGCCGAGCCGGGCGAGATCAGGGCCCGTGCGCTTGGAGCCCCACTGGAACGGCCGGTCGTACATGCTTTCGGCCGCAAGCGAATAGTGCCCATAGCGCTCCACCTCGTCGCGCAGGGGACGAACCATCTGGCTGTGGCAGTTGTAGCAGCCTTCGCGCACGTAGATGTTGCGGCCGGCCATCTCGAGCGGAGTGTAGGGCCTGACGCCCTCCACCTTCTCGATGGTGCTCTTCAGGTAGAAGAGGGGCACGATCTCCACCAGGCCGCCGATGGAGATGACGATCAGCACGCCGATGATGAGGATGATCGAGTTGGTCTCGAAGATTTTGTGGCGGGACCAGAATGACATGACCGTTTCCTTTATTCCGCCGCCATGAGAGCGGGCTGCATGGCCTGAGGAGCCTCCTCGGCCGCCTCTCCGACCGTGATCGTCTTCCAGACGTTCCAGGCCATGATCAGGCTGCCGGCCAGGAAGAACGCGCCGCCGAGCGCACGGATGACATAGAAGGGGTTCATGGCCTCCACGGTCTCGATGAAGGAGTATTCAAGGAAGCCGAGGCTGGTATAGGCACGCCACATGAGGCCCTGGAGGATGCCTGCGACCCACATGGACGAGATGTACAGGACGATGCCGAGGGTCGAGATCCAGAAGTGCCAGGAGACGGCCTTCATGGAGTACAGCTCCTTCTTGTTCCACAGCCACGGAACGAGGCAGTAGACGGCTCCGAAGGAGATGTAGGCGACCCAGCCGAGAGCGCCGGCGTGAACGTGGCCGATGGTCCAGTCGGTGTAGTGCGACAAGGAGTTCACGGCCTTCACGGACATGAGGGGCCCTTCGAAGGTCGCCATGCCGTAGAAGGCGACCGACACGACCATGAGACGCAGAACCGGATCCGTGCGCAGCTTGTCCCAGGCCCCCGAGAGGGTCATGAGGCCGTTGATCAGCCGCCCCAGGAGGGCATCCAGAGCATGACCGAGAACACCATGCCGAGGGTCTGGGCCCAATCGGGCAGGGCGGTGTAGTGCAGGTGGTGGGGACCTGCCCAGATATACATGAAGATCAACGACCAGAAGTGGATGATGGAGAGGCGGTAGGAATAGACCGGCCGCTCGGCCCGCTTCGGGATGAAGTAGTACATGATGGCCAGGAAGCCGGCGGTGAGGAAGAAGCCGACCGCGTTATGGCCGTACCACCACTGCACCAGCGCATCCTGTACGCCCGACCACACGATGTAGCTCTTGGGCGAGAAGATCGAGACGGGGATCGCCGCATTGTTGCCGAGGTGCAGAACCGCGATAGTCAGAATGAACGCGAGGTAGAACCAGTTCGCCACATAGATATGGGGCTCCTTGCGGCGCATGACCGTGCCGAGGAACACCAGGAAATACGTGACCCAGACGATGGTCAGGAAGAGATCCGCATACCACTCAGGCTCGGCATACTCCTTGCCCTGGGTGATGCCCAGCAGGTAGCCCGTGCCGGCGATCACGATGAAGAAGTTGTAGCCCAGCACCACGAACCAGGGAGCGATGTCGCCGACCATGCGGGCGCGGCAGGTGCGCTGCACCACGTAGAACGAGCTGGCGATCAGGACGTTGCCGCCGAAGGCGAAGATCACCGCCGAGGTGTGGAGCGGCCGCATCCGGCCGAAGGACAGCCAGGACGTGTCGAAGTTAAGCGCCGGAAAGGCGAGCTGAAGGGCGATGAGCAAGCCGATGGTGAAGCCGGCGATGCCCCAGACCACAGAGGCGACCGTGGCGAACTTGACAGGCCCCATGTTGTAGTTCGGCTTTCCGCCGACGGTCAGCGGGGGCAGCTGCGCGGGGCGGTCGTAATACCGGTTCACGATGACGAACACGGAGGCGATGCTGGCTGCTGCGAAGAGATAGGCATGGAAGGCGTATTCGGGCGTATAGGCCTTCGCCGCGATGATGATGCTGAGGAGCGCCAGGGCGGCGAGGACAAGGGCCGAGCCCATCTCGCCGAAGGTCATTCCTTTTGAGGGTGCTACCGCTTGAGCCATAGGCTTCAACCTTTTGAGAACATCGGCGAGGCCGTGAGCCTCGCCGTCAGCAAATTCGTTTAAGGGGAGTGACGGGAAGGGGCATTGATGCAGATCAAACGCCCCCGCCGGGCGGATTGTCCGGCAGCTTACAAGGCGCGGGAGTGGCGCTGGGCGCCGCTCTCGAGATAGCGGTCGAACACGGCGCAGACATTCCGCACCAGGGCGCGGCCCTCGCGGGGGATCGTCAGGGTCAGTCCATGGCGAACAACGAGCCCGTCCTCCGCCAGCGCGTCGACTGCCTCCATTTCGGGCTTGAAGTCCAAGGCCTCTCGGCGGAATTCCGAGGTAAGCTCATGCAGATCCACCGAGAAGTCGCACATCAGGCGCTCGATGATCCTCCGGCGCAGCCGGTCGTCCTCGGACAGGGCAACGCCGCGAACAACGGGGAGCCTGCCCTTCAGGACGGCCTCGCGATACCCGACCGTCGTCGGCGCGTTCTGGATATAGCCCTGCGGGAGCGAGCCGATCGCCGAGGTGCCGAAGCCGATGAGGGCCGTCGCCTCGTCGGTGGTGTAGCCCTGGAAGTTGCGGTGAAGCCGCCCGTTCCGCTGCCGATCGGCCATGGGGTCGCTGGGCTTGGCGAAATGATCGATGCCGATCTGGATATATCCCGCGCGGATGAGGGCATCGGCCGCGGCCTCACGCTGCTCGACGCGGGCAATCGCATCGGGAAGAGCCTCTTCCGGCAGAAGGGCCTGATGGCGCTTCATCCAGGGCACATGGGCATATCCGAACAGCGCGATGCGGTCCGGATCGAGCCTGAGCGCGAGATCGACGGAGCGGGTCACGCTCTCGCAGGTCTGGAACGGGAGGCCATACATCAGGTCCAGGTTCAATCCCTTCACGCCGGCCCGCCGCAGCCAGGTGGCAACCTGCGCCGTCTGCTCGAAGGACTGGATTCTTTTGATGGTTTCCTGAACCCGCGGATCGAAATCCTGCACGCCGAGGCTGGCCCGGTTGAGCCCGGATGCCGCGAGAGCCTCGACATGGGCCAAGGTGATGGTTCTCGGGTCGATCTCGACGGCGATCTCCGCGTCTGGCCTAACAGCGAAGGCCGTGCCGAGACGGCTTGAGATCCGCCCAAGATCCTCCGGTGACAGGATCGTTGGCGTGCCGCCGCCCCAGTGAATGTGGGATACGTCCAGACGCCCGGGCAGATGCTTCGTGACGAGTTCGACCTCCCGCTCCAGGCAGTCCACATAGGCGGCAACCGCTTTATAGCTGCGAGTCACGGCCGTGTTGCAGCCGCAATAAAGGCAAAGCTCCGCGCAAAACGGCACATGCAGATAGAGGGAGACGGGCGCGTCCCGCGCCAGTTCGGCAAGCCAGGACGCGTAGGTCTCGGCCGTGATGTCGGGCTTGAAGTGCGGAGCCGTTGGATAGCTGGTGTAGCGTGGGACACGCTGGTCGTACCGAGCAATGAGTTCTGGCGTCATGACCCGCAGCGTGCAGCATCAGGAGAGGGCGGGCCTTGATTCAGATCAAGAGGAGCCGGGAACGGTATGTCCCTGATGCGTGTGACCGTCTCCAGGTAAGGCGGATTGCCGAAGACGCCGGTGATCCCTTAGGGGGCTGCAGCGGCAACAGAAACGCCGGGCTGCCTATCGGCACGCTTACAGATGCCATCACCGAAGGCCGAGGGCGCGGGCTCTTGCACTGTTGATGTGAGCATCCATTGCGGCAACCGCGCGGGAGGGATCGCGGGTCTCGATTGCTTCGATGATGGTCAGGTGCTCCTTCATCACTGGCAGGACGAGGACATCGGAAAGAAGGGTTTGCTCCTGCCTGATCAAGCGTACCTTGATCGAGTTCACCCGATAGGCATCCGCAATGATTGCATTGCCGAGGGACGAGATGATGGTCCAGTGAAGGTTCCAGTCGACCGCTTGGGCCCGGTCCACGAGTTCGACCGTGACGCCTTTGTCATGAGCAGTGCTTTCGGCAAGAACGCTCTCGTGCTCCCTTCTCAGCTTGGCAAGGATCGAGTTGCTCGCTTCTGCCGTGAAGATCGCGATGGCTTCGCGCTCGATGAATAGCCGGAACTGGAATGCATCCCGTATGAGGCTCAAGTCCACATGCGCGACCTGCATGCCGCGCTGTGGCACTGTCTTGATCAGGCCTTCCGACTCGAGCCGTGGCACGAGTTCCCGGATGGCGCCAAGGGATAGGCCGGTCAGGCTGACGAGTTGACGCTGGGAGATGAACTGCCCCGGACGGATATCGCGCGCCAATAAATGGTGCGTGAAGCGGTCATAGGCTTTCTCCCGAAGGTTGTGCCCATCCCTGACTGGCTCGGTTTCCTCCATCCCATTGCCTCGTTGAGCTACTTCACCGTGAAAAGCTGGTCATAAACGGAGCCGAGCCTGCCGGCATCCTGAGCCGACAGCCTGACGAAAGGAGCCCTGACGTTCAGCCACGCCGCATCGCCGGTCCGATGTGCGACGAGCGCCTTCACGGCGGGCGTGACCGGATATTGAAGCACGGTGTCGACGAGATGGTTGATCCGCTCATTGCCCTGGCCATCCATCGCCAATGGACGAAGAACGCCCGGGCAGACATTGGCCAGACCGGATATTGCGCCTTGGCCACCGCGCCGGACGCCTTCTGCAAGATAGCGCTCGTCCCCTATCAGGATGGCAAGGTCGCTGTGGCTGGCGAGAAGACGCTGGGTGTACTCCCAGTCTCCCGACGAATCCTTCACGCCTGCGATCACTCCCGGAAACGCCTGCTTGAGGCGGCCGATGAGATCGATGGAGAGGGCGATCTGGGTCACTGAAGGGATGTTGTAGAGGATAACCCCGCGTGCAGCCGTCCCCAGCTTCTCGATACCGGCCGCAAACCAAGCGAAGAGGCCTTCGTCGCTGACCCCCTTGAAGTAGAACGGAGGCGTCAGGAGCAGGCCGCGGCAGCCGAAATCCCCGGCCATCCGTCCCTGGGACAAGGCTTCGTGGACCGATGACGCCGCAACGCAGTATACGACATTCTCACCCTTGATATCAGCGTCCGAAAGGGCGCCCAGAACCTGTTCGCGACCTGACAGGCCTATCGACGCACCTTCCCCCGTCGTTCCAAATACGGTTACGCTTGAGCAGCCGCTGGCAAGGCACCAGCGAGCATGATCCGCCATGCGCGCGAGGTCTAAAGCGCCATCCTCATGGAAGGGCGTTGTCATTGCAGCTGAAAGACCGAAACGGTTGTTGGGCAATGTCACGTCGGGGGTCCTCGTTCGAACTGCGAAAGTTCGACAATTTCTGAAGGGATGATCTTATGTCTGACAGCATACTAACATGTCAGTTGTTTACAAGTCCGAACTTGCCTGTACAGTATGGGTGATAAGGGCGGATCGAGAACGCCCTAAGGACGCTAAGAAATAGGGAGGATAACAATGTTCGGTTTGCTTTCACGGCGCTTGTTCATCGGATCGGCCGCAGGCGCCGCCATGGCGGTTTTGACGCCGGCTTTCAGCGCTGAGCCCATCAAGCTGCGCATCTCGACACCGGCCGTCGAGGCGGACTGGCATGCCAAGATGCTGCCCGTGTTCAAGCAGGAGCTGGAGAAGTCCGCTCCCGGACAGTTCGATGTGGAGATCCACCTGAACGGTACCCTGTTCAAGCAGGGAACAGAGCCCGCCGCCATGCAGCGCGGCAATCTCGAGATGGCGATGATCTCGGCGTTCGACATCTCCAAGCAGGTTCCGGAATGGTCCATCTTTACGTCCGGCTATCTGCTGCGGAGCCCCGAGCATCAGGTGAAGGTGTTCGAGAGCGATGTCGGCAAGGAGATGTATGGGCTTGTCGAGGACAAGATGGCGATCAAGGTCCTCAGCGTAGGCTATCTTGGAACCCGCCAGCTGAACCTCAGGACCGAGAAGGAGGTCAAAACGCCAGCCGATCTCGGCGGGGTGAAGCTGCGCATGCCGGGATCCGACACCTGGCTCTTCCTCGGTAAGGCACTCGGAGCCAATCCGCTGCCGGTCGCCTTCGGCGAGATCTATACGGCACTGCAAACCGGCGCCATTGATGGCCAGGATAATCCTCTGCCAACGGTTCGCGCGGCGAAGTTCTACGAGGTCTCCAAGCAAATCGTTCTGACGGACCATTTGGTCGACGCCATTTTCCTGTCGATGTCCGGCTCTGCCTGGAAGAAGCTCGACGACAAGCAGAAGACGGCCGTGATGGATGCCGCGAAGGCGGCTGTTCGCTACAACAATGAGAACCGGATCAAGGAGGAGGCGGAGCTCGCCGATTTCTTCAAAGCCCAAGGATTGAAGGTCTACAAGCCGGACGTCGAGGCATTTCGCACCCTGGTTCAGAAGACCTACCTTGAGTCCGAACTGTCCAAGGCTTGGCCGAAGGGCATGGTGGACCGGGTGAATGCGATCAAATAGCTGACCGCATTGCTTCATGAGACGGCGCTTCGGAAGGCCTAGGCCTTCCGAAGAAGCCTCCCAGGCTAATGGCACAGCCGCTTGAAAGTCCATGCGAACGTGTTCGCCGGGCGGGAAGCCGTGCTTCGACGTGCCCTCAACCGATGAGCTCCCATGCAACTCCTCCGCGCCCGCCTTCACTTCTTTGCCGAGCTGGTCACCGTGCTCCTGTTCATGGCGATGTTTGCGGCATTCCTTCTCCAGGTCTTCACCCGTTACGTGCTCAACGATCCGGTCGCCTGGACGCAAGAGTTCGTCCTGATCATGTATATCTGGATCGTGTTCTGGTGCGGAGCCTTCCTGCTGAAGGAGCGGGAGCACATAACCTTCGACATGTTCTTTCTTGCTCTGCCTCCCAGGCAACGGCGCATCCTTGCGATCGTTCTGACCGCATTGACCGGACTTGTCTTCATTGTCGCCCTGCCGGCGACCTTCGACTATGTCACGTTCATGAAGATCGAGAAGAGCCCCGTCATGGGGATCCGGTTCGACATTCTTTATTCCATCTTCATCGTGTTCGTCGTTGCCGTCGCAGTCGGCGCTCTCTGGCGCATCTGGCGCCTTCTTGGCCGCTCCTGGCAGAGCGAGCTTGTCGCCGGCGGAGATGTTGAACCATGAGCACGATATTCATTCTGACCCTCGTTGCGTTCTTCGGCCTGGCTCTCCTGGGAATGCCGGTTGCATTCGCCATGTTCGTGGCATCGATCGGCTACCTGATCGTATCGGGCCGCGACATCGGGCTGTTCGGGGAGCAGATCCTCAACGGCCTCTACGACTCCTTTGTGCTGCTGGCGGTGCCGCTGTTCATTCTGGCTGCCAACATCATGAACGCGAGCGGCGTGTCCGACCGGCTCTTCATGTTCTGCCAAGCGCTCGTCGGGCGCTTCAGGGGCGGGCTGGCCCAAGTCGACATTCTCGTGAGCATCATCTTCTCCGGTATGTCCGGATCCGCTATTGCGGACGCAGCCGGGCCCGGCAAGCTCGTCACCCAGATGATGATCAAGCAGGGGCGCATCCCGCCGGGATTCGCCGCCTCCGTCGCTGCATCGTCGTCGACCATCGGGCCTATCATCCCGCCGTCGATTCCGATGGTGATCTATGCGGTCGTGTCCGACACCTCGGTTGGATACCTGTTCCTCGGCGGTGTCATCCCGGGCCTGATCATGGGCCTGGCCCAGATGGGCCTGGTCGGCATCGTCGCACGCAAACGGAACTTCCCGAAAGGGGAAGGCGTCCCGTCGCAGGCGTTGCCGCGAACAACATTTCAGGCGCTCCCGGCGCTCCTCATGCCGGTCATCCTGCTCTACTGCATCTACGGCGGTGCAACGACGCCGACGGAAGCAGCCGCAATCGCAGCCGCCTACGCCCTTGCTCTTGCGGTGTTCTTCTATCGGGAGCTGTCGTGGAAGGAGTTCTTCAAGGTTCTGGTCGAGTCGAGCAAGTCGACCAGCGCCGTGGCCCTTCTCATCGCCGGCGCCCTGATCTTCAACTACATCGTTGCCTCGGAGCGCCTGCCGGACCAGGTTGGACGTCTCCTCGACGGACTTGATGTATCGCCGCTCGTCTTTCTGTTGCTGGTCAACCTGCTGTTTCTGCTCCTCGGCTGCCTGTTCGACGCCACGACGATGCTGCTCGTCCTCGTGCCGCTCTTCCTGCCAGCCGCAAGGGCCCTCGGCATTGATCTCGTGCATTTCGGCGTCGTGATCGTCGTAAACATCATGATCGGCCTGATCACCCCACCATACGGGGTGCTGCTCTTCGTCATGAGCGGCCTGACGGGCATCGCCCTGCGGGACATCATCCGTGAGATCTGGGGCTTTATTGCGATCCTGATCACGGCTCTTGTGCTCATGATCTTTTTCCCGGAGATCGTTCTCTGGCTGCCGAAATACTTCGGTTACAAAGGCTAGCCTGCCGGACGATCAGGAAGATGGGGCTGGCGGAGGGCTCCACGTCCCCGAGGTGCCGACCGGGCCGATGGGACGAGCCCTCCTAAGCCTTGGCGCTGCCCGGTGCTCTGGACCGGTCATGCAGCCATGCTGGGCTTTCGGGGGGCGGCTGCGTCGTTTCAGGGCCTGTATCCCGCATCCGGTCGAGCATTCATCTTTTTTGATGAGGCTTAGCCTATGGCAGGATGGTGTTTCGTTCCTAGTTCTCCTGTCAGGAGAACGACAGACCATGACTGCTTATGAACCGCTGACCCTTCATGTGCCGGAACCAGCCGTTCGCCCCGGCGGGACGCCCGATTTCTCGAACGTCAAGATCCCCAAGGCGGGGGCCGTGCCCAAACCGGATGTGGATGTCGATCCGGAGACGATCCGCGACCTCGCCTTCTCCATCATCCGCGTGCTCAACCGAAACGGGGAGGCGGTCGGGCCATGGGCCGGGCTGCTGAGCGATGAGGAATTGATCGAAGGCATGCGTCACATGATGACGCTGCGGACCTTCGATGCCAGAATGCTGATCGCCCAAAGGCAGGGCAAGACCTCCTTCTACATGCAGCATCTGGGCGAGGAGGCTATCAGTTGCGCCTTCCGCAAAGCCCTGTCGCCGGGGGACATGAATTTTCCAACCTACCGGCAGGCAGGCCTCCTGATCGCAGGCGGCTATTCCATGGTCGACATGATGTGCCAGGTTTATTCGAACGCGCGCGATCCGCTCAAGGGCCGCCAGTTGCCTGTCATGTATTCCTCCAAGGAGCACGGCTTCTTCACGATCTCGGGCAACCTTGCCACCCAATACGTGCAGGCCGTAGGCTGGGCGATGGCGTCGGCGATCTGCAACGACACCAAGATCGCGGCAGCCTGGATCGGCGACGGATCGACGGCGGAGTCGGACTTTCATGCCGCTCTCGTCTTCGCTTCCACTTACAAGGCGCCCGTGATCCTGAACATCGTGAACAACCAGTGGGCGATCTCCACCTTCCAGGGCATCGCGCGGGGCGGATCCGGAACGTTCGCGGCCCGCGGCTTGGGCTTCGGCATCCCGTCGCTGCG
Source organism: Microvirga aerilata (assembly GCF_016743775.1). Taxonomy (GTDB): domain Bacteria; phylum Pseudomonadota; class Alphaproteobacteria; order Rhizobiales; family Beijerinckiaceae; genus Microvirga; species Microvirga aerilata. Next base: position 17,112 of record NZ_JAEQMY010000018.1, read on the forward strand.
TGTCGACGGCAACGACTATCTCGCCGTTCATGCGGTTGCGAAATGGGCCGCCGAGCGCGCCCGCCGCAATCTTGGGCCGACGCTCGTCGAGTATGTGACCTACCGGGTCGGGGCGCACTCGACCTCGGACGATCCGGCCGCCTATCGTCCCAAGACCGAATCCGATGCCTGGCCTCTCGGTGATCCCATCATGCGCCTGAAGAACCACTTGATTGCCCGTGGCGTCTGGTCGGAGGAGCGGCACAGGCAGGCGGAGGCCGAAATTCTCGACAGCGTCATCGCGGCGCAGAAGGAGGCGGAAAGCTATGGCACGCTCCACGCAGGCGGCAAGCCTTCGGCGCGTGACATGTTCGACGGCGTTTACGCCGAGATGCCTCCGCACCTGCGGCGTCAGCGTCAGCAGGCAGGAGTCTGAGCCATGGCCCGCATGACGATGATCGAAGCGATCCGCGACGCCATGGATGTGATGATGGCTCGCGACGAGAAGGTTGTGGTGTTCGGAGAGGATGTGGGCTATTTCGGCGGCGTCTTTCGCTGCACCGCCGGCCTGCAGCAGAAATACGGCAAGACCCGCTGTTTCGATGCGCCGATCAGTGAGGCCGGCATCGTGGGAACAGCGATCGGCATGGCCTCTTACGGGCTTCGGCCGTGCATCGAAATTCAGTTCGCCGATTACATGTATCCGGCCTACGATCAGATCGTGTCCGAAGCGGCCCGACTGCGCTACCGCTCGAACGGCGAGTTTACCTGCCCGATGGTCATTCGGATGCCCACCGGCGGCGGCATCTTCGGTGGGCAAACTCACAGCCAGAGCCCCGAGGCCCTGTTCACCCACGTGGCAGGATTGAAAACGGTCGTGCCGTCCAATCCCCACGATGCCAAGGGGCTGCTGATCGCCGCCATAGAAGATCCGGATCCTGTCATCTTCCTGGAACCGAAGCGGCTCTACAATGGGCCGTTCGACGGCCATCACGACCGCCCGGTCACCCCCTGGTCGAAGCATGAGCTGAGCGAGGTGCCGAGCGGGCACTTCTCCCTGCCGCTTGGCAAGGCAGCCGTCGTCCGGGAGGGCTCGGCCGTGACCGTCCTGGCCTACGGAACCATGGTTTATGTCGCGCAATCGGCCGCAGCGGAAACCGGCATCGATGCGGAGATCATCGATTTGCGAACCCTGATCCCCCTTGATCTGGAAACCATCGCTGCGTCCGTCAGGAAAACGGGGCGCTGTGTCGTGGTCCACGAGGCCACGCTGACGTCGGGGTTCGGCGCAGAGCTTGCGGCGCTGGTTCAGGAAACCTGCTTCTTCCACCTGGAGGCGCCGGTGGCCCGCGCGACGGGGTGGGATACGCCCTATCCCCATGCGCAGGAGTGGGACTACTTCCCCGGCCCATCCCGGGTTGGGCGGGCCTTAGTCGAGACGATGGAAGCGTAAGATGGGCGAGCACCTGATCAAAATGCCCGATGTCGGCGAGGGCATCGCCGAGGCCGAGCTCGTGGAGTGGCACGTCAAGGTCGGCGATCTCGTCCGTGAGGATGCCGTACTGGCCGCCGTCATGACCGACAAGGCAACCGTCGAAATTCCGTCTCCGGTCGATGGCGAAATTCTGTGGCTCGGCGCGGAGATCGGCGATGTGGTGGCAATCGGCTCCCCGTTGATCCGCCTGAAGGTCGCAAGCGAGGGGGGCGACCCCTCCGGCGGGTCCGAGGAGAAGGAGGCAGCGCCGCCGGTTCGGGCGGAGGATATCGAAGCGCAAGCCGATGGCGCGGTCAAAGTCTCGGACGCAATCGTCGAGCAGCAAGGCGAGCAACAACGAAGGAATGCGCCGCCCCGGCCCGTCGAGGTGCCGCAAGCTCCTGCCGTGAGATTGCATCAGCCCCCAGTGGCTCGCGCGGAGGGCGAGGGGCCCGTCGCGTCGCCGGCTGTTCGGCTCAGGGCCCGCGATGCCGGCATCGACCTGCGGCAGGTTCCCGGCTCGGGACCTGCGGGCCGGATTACGCATGAGGATCTCGATGCCTTTCTGACCCATGGGCGGGAACCCGCCAGGGCGCCGGGATTGGCTCAGAACACCTCGGTCGAGCACATCAAGGTCATCGGGCTTCGCCGCAAGATTGCGGAGAAGATGGCCATCGCCAAATCGCGCATTCCGCACATCACCTATGTCGAAGAAGTCGACGTGACGGCGCTTGAGGACCTGCGGGCGGCGCTGAATGCCGACAAGCGGGCGGATCGGCCTAAACTGACCCTCCTGCCGTTTCTGATGCGAGCGATGGTGAAGGCCATAGCCGATCAGCCGCACCTGAACGCGGTTTATGACGATGAGGCGGGCGTCGTTCACCAGCATGGCGGGGTGCATATCGGCATCGCGACGCAGACCGGTTCAGGCCTGATGGTGCCCGTCGTCAAGCATGTGGAGGCGCGGGATCTCTGGGGTTGCGCAACGGAGCTGAACCGCCTTGCGGAGAGCGCGAAGGCCGGCCTTGCCGCACGCGAGGAGTTGATGGGATCGACGATCACGATCACCTCGCTCGGCGCCATAGGCGGCGTCGTCACGACCCCGGTGATCAATTATCCCGAAGTCGCGATCATCGGTGTCAACAAGATCATGGTGCGGCCGGTCTGGGATGGCACGACCTTTATTCCCCGCAAGATGATGAACCTGTCCTCCAGCTTCGATCATCGCATCATCGACGGCTGGGATGCGGCGGTCTTCGTGCAGCGCATCAAAGCGCTCCTGGAGACTCCCGCCATGATCTTCGTGGAGGCGTAAGGCGATGAAGGATATTTCGTGCAAGCTCCTCGTCATCGGAGCCGGCCCCGGCGGTTATGTCTGCGCCATCAGGGCCGGGCAGCTCGGGATCGACACGGTTATCGTCGAGGCGAGCAAGCCCGGCGGAACCTGCCTGAACATCGGCTGCATCCCGTCCAAGGCCATCATCCATGCGGCCGAGGAGTATGACAGGATCGTTCATCTCTCCTCCGGTCGAAATTCTCTCGGAATCAGCGCCGCGAAACCGGAGCTTGACTTCTCTCAGACCATCGCATGGAAGGACACCATCGTCGGCCGGCTCAACAGCGGCGTCTCGAGCCTGCTTAAGCGGGCGAAGGTCAAGATGGTTCAGGGGCAGGCGCGCTTCCGGGACGGCAAGACGGTCGAAGTGGCAACGGAAATGGGCCACCAGATCATCCGGGCCGAAAATGTGGTGATCGCGACCGGATCCGTGCCGATCGAACTTCCCAGCCTGCCATTCGGTGGATCCGTCATATCCTCGACCGAAGCCCTGGCGCTGAGCGGAATTCCGGAGCGACTCGTCGTCGTCGGGGGCGGCTATATCGGCCTGGAGCTCGGAACGGCGTTCGCGAAGATGGGCGCCAACGTCACCGTCGTCGAGGCGCAGGCGCGTATCCTGCCGCAATACGATGCCGAACTGACCAAGCCCGTGGCCAAAAGGCTGCAGGCTCTGGGCATCCAGGTCATGACCGGCGCCAAGGCGAAGGGTCTTGTCAGATCCGGTGATGCCCTCCTGGTTGAGGCAGGGGACGGATCCGAGGTGACGCTTGCCGCCGACAAGATCCTCGTCACGGTCGGCCGGAGACCGGTCACCCAGGGCTGGGGCCTGGAGGAACTCGTCCTCGACATGGACGGACCCTTCATTCGCATTGGGGAACGATGCCAGACCTCCATGCGGGGCATCTATGCCATCGGCGACGTGACGGGCGAGCCCATGCTCGCGCACCGCGCCATGGCGCAGGGCGAGATGGTGGCCGAGATCATCGCCGGTCACAGACGTGCTTGGGACAAGCGAAGCATCCCGGCTGTGTGCTTCACGGATCCCGAAATCGTCTCCGTTGGCTTGATGCCGGAGGATGCGAAAAAGGCCGGCACGGAGATCCGGCTCGGGCATTTCCCTTTTTCGGCCAACGGCCGGGCCATGACCAAGCTCGGCGAGGATGGGTTCGTCCGCGTCACGGCTCGGTCCGACAACCATCTTGTGCTCGGCATCCAAGCGGTGGGCCACGGCGTATCCGAATTGGCCGCTGCTTTCGGGCTGGCGCTCGAGATGGGTGCGCGCCTCGAGGATATCGCCGGCACCATTCATGCACATCCGACTCAGGGCGAGGCTTTCCAGGAGGCGGCGCTCAAGGCTCTGGGGCACGAACTTCACATCTGACACGCCGCAGGCCGCTCTGCTTGCCTCATTTCCGCGCATGCGTGGGGCGCAGGCTGTCCTAGAGCTGTTTCCACTGGCATGGAATCAACTCTAGGATTTGCCTTGCCGCATTTTTTCGGCGAAGCGAACCCGCTTCGCCGAAAGATGCTCTAACCTAGGGCAGCTTGGGCCTGCGGCAGCGCGCCCAGCACGGCCCCATAGACGGTCTGCCCGACCATCGTCGTCAGAGGCGTCCGATGGCCATAGTTCAATCCCATGAAACCTGGCGGCTCGAGCTGCCGGACCGCCGATGCGCCATCGTATTCCGAAGCCATCCGGGGATGGAGATAGGGCAGGAGAGGCAGGCCGCAGACGAGAAGAAACAGCCCGTGCAGAAGGCCTGCCCCTGCGCCGAGCCACCATGTGGAGAGGCCTAAGCTCGCGAACAGGACGAAGTACAGGAAGGCGAACGCCCAACCGCCGACGACATAGAAAGCAAAGCCAATGATCACGGCCCAGCGCCGGTCGCCGGTAAAGAACGTGCCGGCCAGAAACGGCAGGCTGAGGCGGGAGAGGCCTAACCCCTGCGCACCTTGAAGGATGGTGGTCATCGCGACTGTGGCCACGAGTCCCCAGATCGTCATGCTCCAGAGCGGGGGCAGATCGGCAGTGGTCATCGGCATGAGCCCTCTTGCGCTTCGACGAGCGCCATGGCCGCGTTGATCAAGCCCACATGCGTGAAGGCTTGTGGAAAGTTGCCGAGCGCCGCTCCCGTCGCAGCATCGATTTCCTCGGCATAGAGCCCCACATCGTTGGCGAAGGAGAGCATGTGCTCGAAAGCCTCGGCGGCGGCCCTGACGTCACCCCGCTTCGCCAGGTTGTCCACGGCCCAGAAACTGCAGATCCCGAAGGCGCCCTCCGGCGCCGCCATCCCGTCAGCCCCGTGTTCATAGCGGTACAGGAGACCATTGCATCCAAGGCGCTCGCGTATCCTGTCGAACGTGGCGCGCATGCGAGGATGGCCCGGGTCCTTGTAGCCCAGGCAACCCATGAGCAGCAGCGCGGCATCGAGGCGGTCGCCGTCGAGTTCAGCCGCATAGCTGCCGAGAGCCTCGTTGAAGCCGCGTGCCTCGATTGCCTGAGCGATAGCCTCGCGCTCCCGGCGCAAGCTCTCCAGGTCGACAGAGATGCATCCCTGCTCATGCAGCTTGATCAGGCTGTCGAGGGCCGCCCAGCACATGATTTTCGAGAAGGTGTAGTGCCGCTTGGCTCCGCGGATCTCCCAGATGCCCTGGTCGGGTTCGCGCCAGTGCTTGCAGACGATCTCGCCGAAGCCCGCGAGCAGCTTCTGCTCGTCGGCCTGGAGCCGCCCGCCGCTCGTGACGAAGTGGTAGGCCGCGGATACGACCTCGCCATAGACGTCCAGCTGGATTTGCGAGTGCGCACCGTTGCCGATCCGAACGGGACGCGACCCCCGGTAGCCGGACAGGTGAACGAGTTCCTTCTCCTGAAGGTTCGTCCGGCCATAAATGTCGTACATGATCTGGAGCTTGGGCCAGGTCAGGCGTGTGGCATGCAGGAGCCATTGCAGGAACGATGCCGCCTCATCCTGATAGCCCAGGCCCGTGAAGGCTCGCATGGTCAGAGCCGCATCCCGGAGCCAGCAATAGCGATAGTCCCAGTTGCGATCCGCCCCGATGGCTTCGGGCAGGGATGCGGTCGGCGCGGCCACCACCGCACCCGAGAGGGCAAAGGTCATCAGCTTCAGCGTGATGGCACTGCGCTGGACCGCCTCCTCGTACGGGCCCTGATACGCGCAGCCGCTCGTCCAGTTTCTCCACCATTCCAGGGTCGCCTGGAGCCGCGCCTGCGCGTGCTCTCCCAGAGGGGCGACGACGCCGATGTCGCCCTTCGTATAGGCGAGCGAGAAGCACAGAGTCTCGCCCGCTCTGACGCGAACATGCCCGATGACGGCAGTTCCGTTCGATGCCGCTTCAAGGCTCGCTTCCGAGGTCAGCAGGAGAAGTTCGTCGCCCCAGGCGCAGGACCATCCGAGCGCCCCGCGAGATCGGACGCGAACCTTCTCCCGGCCATAGTCCGGGCGCGGCTCGAACCGGACATCCAGGATCACGTCGCCGTCCAGGCCTTCCACTACCCGCAGGATCTCACGCGTGGGTGCAAGGCCGCCCGCAACGTCCCCGAGTGGCATCAGATCGGTCAGGCGAACCGTGCCGGAGGCAGTCCGGAACGTGGTTTCCAGAACCGGGGTCCCGGGCACATAGCGCCGTGACGGCCGGAACTCCTGTGCAGGCGCGATGGCGAACCGTCCGCCCCGCTCCTGATCGAGGAGGGCGGCGAAAACGCTCGGCCCCGAAAAATGCGGCAGGCAGAGCCAGTCGATGGAGCCGGCACGTGAGATGAGAGCGGCCGTGCGGCAATCGCCGATGATCGCGTAGTCGCCTATCTCGGGATCGCCGCTCCTGAGGGAGGCTGCTTCTTGGCTGACTGCGACATGGAGCATCGGGATCAGGTTTCCTGATCCGAGACGGCGACCCGGTGGCGGTAGACCATCTCCCACCCGCGCCAGCCGGTATAGAGCAGGAGGAGAACGACAACGAGCGAGATGACAAGTCCTGTCGGCAGAACGGCGGCGTCTCCGGCCTCATAGCGGCGGTACCAGTTCCACAGGGACAGGAGGACCACGACGACGTTGCCGAGCATGTGGTGCCAGGCCGCCGACAGGCTGCGGATCCGTCGATCGCCCATGAAGTCGGTCAGCCCGGCGAGAGCCGCAAGAGCAGCCATGACGAGAGCTGCACCCAGGAGGTAGAGAGAGGCCGTGCTCCAGGCATTGTTGCCTGTGCTCCAGAACAGCAGGTCGCACGCAAGGGTCGACACCAGGAACGCGACCGGGAAGGGGATCAGCATCGGGTGCAGCGGGTGTCCGGCGATCTGCGCGGTGCTTTGAGGGTTGCGGTCTCGGACGGTGTTCTCAGCTCGCATGGCGCTCTCCTTTCCTCATTCAACAGGATCTTCCTCAGTGGGGCTGGCCTTCTTGGACGACCTGTGCCGCACCAGCCCGATTGCGGCCGCAACCATGCTCACCGCCACGGCCCCGGCGACACCGCGCACCAATGAGTCGGAGGCCGTGATCGCGCCAGGTTTCGACACGGGTGCGAAGCGTCCATGCAGGTTCGCTTTGCCGTCGACCGGATCGAACAGGTTGTCGGTCCGGGGCTCTGCCGGATCGGGCGTCATCTGACCGTCCCAGGCGCGGCGCGCCATCAGGCGGTCGAGAAGACCGGGAGCCGCCATCGTTCCCAGGATCGCCTTGATGGTGGGGGTGCCGACCCAGAGCTCCCGCGGTGCCTCGCGGGCTGCCCGGACGATCGCCTCCGCGGCGACCCCTGGATCGTGGATCGGCGGAACCGGCTGGAGCCGGCGGGGCAGGCGGCTTCGGGCCCAGTCGAATTGCGGGGTGTTCACGGCCGGCAGGTGAACCATCGTCAGCCTGATCGGGCTGCTCTCGTGGATCAACTCGCTGCGCAGCGAGTCGGTGAAGCCGCGTGCGGCTGCCTTGGCGGCGCAGTAGGCCGACTGCAGCGGAATGGACCGGTATGCCAGGGCGGAGCCGACCTGAACGATGGTTCCGGCTCCCTGCCGCCGCATGTGCTTCAACGCGGCCAAGGTGCCGTGCACCTGACCCAGATAGGTAACTTCCGTCACGCGCTTGAACTCCGAAGGCGTGATCCTCTCGACCGGTGCGAATATGGTCGCCATGGCGTTGTTGACCCAGACGTCGATGCCGCCCCATGCAGCAACCACCCGATCGCCCGCCGCAGCAACCATGTCGGGGTCGGCGACATCGACCGGGAGGACCAGTCCCGTCCCGCCGGCCTGCTCGACCTCGCGCTTGGCGTCTTCGAGACCCTTGAGACCGCGCGCCAGCAGCGCCACGGACCAGCCGCGCCGCGCGAAAGCGACCGCTGTCGCGCGTCCGACGCCGGCGGATGCCCCGGTGATGACGACGACCCGACGGCGGCTTGCCTCTGCCGAGGTTTGTGACCTTTCATGCGGCATGGTCATTCGTCCGGCGAGGCGGGCAGATCGATCCGCTCCAGGACCGCTTGCGTGATCCGGGCGCATCGGGTGCCGGCGCACGGGAAGACGTCGCTCACGGCCGACGACAAGGTCTTGTCGAGAGACTGCCGCAGGAGGCGCCGGGCGCGGTGAAGGCGGGTCTTCACCGTCTCCGGCTTCAGGCCGAGGTGAGAGGCGGTTTCCTCGACGCTCATCTCCTCGATCTCCCGGAGCACAAAGACCATGCGAAAGGGCTCGGGCAGCTGATCGACCGCGCGTTCGAGCAGCCGCCGCACCTCGGCGCGGGCGGCGGCCGCCTCCGGGCTGCTGTCTTGGCGGGCCGACGGCAGATAGATCACGCGAGCCTCCCCCTGATCGTCGATGGCATCGATGTCCTTCAACCCGATCGTGACGCGCCTTCGCCGGAGCCGGCCCAGCGCCTCGTTCAGCGCGATGCGTGTGAGCCAGGTGGAGAGCTGCGCTTCACCCCGGAAGCCATCGAGATGGGTGAAGGCGCGAACGTAAGCCTCCTGAACCACGTCCTCGGCCTCGGCATCGTCGTTCAGGATGCTGCGGGCGACGCGGTAGAGCCGGCGGTTGTGCCTTTGCATGATGAGCCGGACCGCAGCGCCGTCCCGGGCTCTGGCCCGTTCCACCAGGGCTTCATCATCGAGCCCGTCCAATCCTGTTGCCGCGACCGTTGCCGTCTGCATGGCCAAGCTCCTGTGTCCGGTCTGTTAGATGGAGCAGCCGCGCAAAGGTTCCCGGGGTTCGACACAGACGCTTAAGGGCGCTTGACAACACCCTCGCGCAAGATCTCATCCATCGGCGGAAAGGCCAGGAGCGCGATCTCCGGAACAGGCTCGGAGCCGGCCGATCGAGTGGACGAGCGGCCCCTTCGGTCTCTGCCGGGTCGACCGATTGGTCAAAGCGCTCGCACACGCATCTGCCTGTCATGGGACAACGGACTGGGTGGTTTTCAGGCGGGAAGCAGGGGCAGATCTGGAGCCTCGAGGCCCCTTTTTTGACGGCCGGAGAACACTCGCCAGACCATGCTACCCGGAGTCTACGAAATGAAGTCCAGCACTCAGGAGAAGACGTTCCGTAGCCGAGCGTCTTTGCTTCAGGGACTCAGATAATGGCGGAGGGAGCGGGATTCGAACCCGCGATACGGTTTCCCGTATACACACTTTCCAGGCGTGCGCCTTCAACCACTCGGCCACCCCTCCAGCATGAGCCCGTCTGATGGCTCAAGGACCTTGGCTTGCGATGAGACGCGAAGCGCTCGGGTCCTCCGCAATGTCGTGCGGAGCGCCCGTGTATCGCTAAACGGGATCAAAAAGCAAGACCGAACTTAGGGCGAACTCCCCTGAATCGGCTTTGCCATTGCGGCAAAATGCACTAGATAGTTACCTCTCTGTTTGGAGAGGTATCCTCCCTTGAAGTTTCTCGCGCGTAGCCTCGGTCTCCTGCTGATCGCAGGAGGGTTTATCGGGTTGGTGATCGATGGCACCCGGTCCATCGTGAACAATGATGTATCGTTTGCCTCCCTCGGCAAGGTGGCCGGCACCTTCTTCCCCACGAGCATGGCGGGCCTCGAGGGCAACATCGCGCAACGCGGCTATCCCTGGCTGTGGGATCCGATCGCCACCTATGTCCTCCAGATGCCGGCCTCGATCACGGGCTTCTTCATCGGGGCGCTGCTGCTGTGGCTCGGCCAGAAGCCCCTGGAGCCGATCGGCTATCTGGCGGGCCGCTGAACTCACGGCAAGGTGACGGGGGCTGCCACTCCCGCAATCTCAAAACGATGACTACATAAGCGGGATCACGCGAGGGATCCCCATGTTCAGCTTCCGCAAACGAATCGAGCTGCCGACGCCTGCCGAGGCTCTTCCCGGCCGGACCAGCCCTCTTCCCACGGCAGAGCGCCACTTCATCAATGGCCGTCCCCTGCAGCCGCCCTATCCGGACGGCATGGAGAAGGCCCTGTTCGGCCTGGGCTGCTTCTGGGGCGCCGAGCGCAAGTTCTGGCAGCTGGGCGACGGGATCTGGATCACAGCCGCAGGCTATGCGGCCGGGCTCACGCCCAACCCCACCTACGAGGAGGTGTGCTCCGGCATGACCGGCCACAACGAGGTCGTGCTGGTGGTGTTCGACCCGAAGGCGATCTCCTACGAGGCTTTGCTGAAAACCTTCTGGGAAAACCACGATCCAACCCAGGGCATGCGCCAGGGCAACGATGCGGGCACCCAGTACCGTTCCGGCATCTATGTGTTCGACGAGGCTCAGAGAAGGGCCGCCGCAGCCTCGAAGGCGGCCTATGGCGAGGCGCTCGCCGCCCGGGGCTACGGGCCCGTCACCACCGAGATCCTCGAGGCCGGCCCCTTCTACTTCGCCGAGGACTACCACCAGCAGTACCTGGCCAAGAACCCGAACGGCTATTGCGGCCTGGGCGGCACCGGCGTGTCCTGCCAGATCGGCGTCGGCGTGGCAGCCGAGTAGAGCACGAGATGGGCGGGCTTGGCCCGCCCACGGCGTCTAAGGCGCCACCAGGACCTGCCGGCATTCCGCCGGCAGTTGGGCCATGGTCAGCGGCGGACGGGGCTTGCCGGGCTTCGGATGAAGCATCTGGGGCGTGAACCACGCGGCCAGCTCCGCGCCGCAGCCGTCGCCCCCCGGAGGCGGATCCTGATCCGAGCAGCCCGCCTCGCCGGCCGGGCAGGCAAGACGGATGTGGAAATGATAGTTGTGGCCGAACATCGGCCGCACCTTCGAGAGCCAGCTCCGGTCCGCCCCAGCCTCCCGGCACAGGGCCTTCTTGATCGCCGGGTTCACGAAGATCCGGGCCACGCTTCTTTCCGATGAGGCCGCCCGGATGAGGGCGGTGTGCTGCGGGGTCCAGACCTTGGGGTCGATATCGAGCCAGTCGCCGCGCACCATGTTGGTGGCCGACATCTCCTCCCGCTCGGTCCGCGTCAGGCGGCGATCCGGCATCGGGGTCAGCCAGACATCCGCATCCAGGCCGATCTGATGGGAGGCATGGCCCGTGAGCATGGGGCCGCCCCGGGGCTGGGAGATGTCGCCGACCAGAAGCCCCGGCCAGCCGGTGACGGCCGGAACCCGCGCGGCGAAGCGCTGCAGGAAGTCGATCAGCTGCGGATGGCCCCAGTTGCGGTTGCGGGACAGGCGCATCACCTGCCACGTTTGCCCATCCACCGGAATCGCCGACGCGCCGGCGACGCAGCCGCGGGCATAGCTTCCGATGGAGCGGGACCTGAGATCGGCCGGATCGCTGCGGCGTCCGAACAGTTCCTTGGCGGCAAGCCTGGGATCGCCCGGATCGGCCAGCGGGGGCAGGGGCTTGGGGTCGAGGGTGCCCTTGTCCTGAGCGGAGGCGGAGCCGCCGATGAGGAAGGCAAGGAGGACGGCAAGGGAGCGAATCGCGTTCATGCGGGCAGGCTAGCGCGCATCCTGCGGCTCTGGAACGTGCCTGGTGCGGCCATCTTGTCGCTCTGGGCGCGGGAAGGGCCGGACATGCGATCCGGCCCCTCCGGCTTGGTTCAGTGCCGCGGCTGCGGCCTGCCTTCATAAGGGCTGCGCTGGCTCATGTGGCCCGGCCCGAAGGTGCGCTTGTCGTGGCCGTTGCCGGTCCGGCGCATGGTGGGCTGATAGCGCGGGGTGGGGCGCTTCGCCCGCTTGTCCCGCCTGCCTCCTCCCATGGGAGCCATGAACAGGGCCGCAATGCCCGCAGCGACGCCGGCCAGGACGGCGGCCGTCACGAAGGGATGAAGCTGCGCTTCGAGCAGGAGGCTCGTCTTGCGCGGCTCGCCGGCAAGAGACGAGTATATGTCCCCGTCCTCGCGGGCGCCATAGAGGTTGTCGCGCATGCCTGGACGCTCGGGCTCGTCCGTGGTCTGCGAGCCGTAACCCGTCCACTCCATCGCCTTGTCCATCAGGCGCGGCGCGACCTTGCTCACGGCGCCGATCACCCAGCCGCCGAAGCCGACGGTGATCTCGCGCCGCTGGTTCTCCGCCGAGAACACGATCGCCTTGCCGACCAGATGCGGGTCATAGGCCGGCGGCGGAACGGCATTCTCCTTGTCGAGATAGTTGCGGGCATGCTCGATATAGGGCGTGTCGATGGACGAGGGCTTGATCAGGGTTACGGAGATCGGCGCGCCCTGGGCCTCGAGCTCCATGCGCAGTCCGTCGGTGAACGCTTTCACGGCATGCTTGGAGGCCGAATACTGGGTTTGCAGGATCATGGTCCGCTCGGACAGGACGCTGCCCACATTGATGATGGTGCCGCCGCGGCTGCGCAGATGCTCTGCCGCGATCAACGAGCCGTTGACGACGCCCCAGTAGTTCACGTCGAACAGGTGCCGCTGGTCCTCCAGCGGGACCTCGTTGAGCGCCCCGTACACGGCCACGGCCGCATCGTTCACCCAGGTGTCGAAGCCTCCGAAGGTCTCAATGGCGGTGCGCGCCACCCGCTCGAGATCCTCGCGCCGGCTGACATCCGCAGCAACCGCGATGGCGCGGGTGCCGCCGCGGCTGAGCTCATCGGCAATCTTGCGCAGGGCATCTTTGTTGCGGGCCACCAGGACAAGTCCTTTGGCTCCGCGGGAGGCGAACAGATGCGACGTTGCAAGGCCGATGCCGCTGGAAGCCCCGGTGATGACGATCACCTGCTCCTCGATCGGCTTCTGGCGAACCGCCATGGCATTCTCCTTCATTGTCCTCAGGGTTTCCATAATCCTCAAGATTTCATGGAACGTGGATCAACGTGACGGTGATGGCGGGGTTCCTACGGCAGCGCTTGCCGGCAGAGGCCGAAAAGCCCGTAACCCCCGGCATGCAAAGCGGAACCGGCTTTTCAACCCAGGCGTTGCCTTGGCATCTCACAGACGAAGGGAGCGAGATAATGCAGACGACGGCACAAAGTGGCGACGTGCGCGAGACCCAGAGCCTGATCGCCAGCGACAAGGTTGAAGGAACGCCGGTGCGCCGCTCGGACGGTGAGAAGATCGGAACCATCGAGCGCGTGATGATCGAGAAGCGGTCCGGCAAGGTGGCCTATGCGGTCATGAGCTTCGGCGGCTTCATGGGGCTCGGCGAGGAATACTACACGCTTCCCTGGGGCGTCCTGAAGTACAACACCGAACTCGACGCCTATGAGCTGAACCTCAATGAGGATCAGCTGCGTGGAGCCCCCCGTCGCAGCGCGGAAGGGCATGACGCTTCCTACGACCGCGAGTGGGAAGAGCACGTCCATCGCTATTACAACGCCACCCCCTATTGGGGCGGAAGCGACCCAATGAGCACGGGCCGGTAAGCCGATCCCGCATCGCGAGTGAAAAAAAATCGCCCGGCTTTCACCGGGCGATTTTTTATGCGTGTGCGCCGGACGAGGCTGACGCCCTATTCCGGAGCCCGCGGCATGATTGTCTTAGCGCTTCGACTTCGAGGGGCTCTTGCGGGCGCTCGAAGAGCCGGAGCCGGAAGACCGCTTGGCCACATTGCCGGACTTCTTCGTGGAGGAAGTGCGGCTCGATGCGGCGGCTGCGCGCTTCGTGGTCGACTTGGACGCGCCGCGCGACTTGGATGCCGAACCCTTGGAGGCCGAACCCTTGGACGCCGAGCTCTTGGCAGAAGACTTCACTGCGCCGCGGCTGGAGCTGCGGGATGCGGACGCCTTGCCGGTCGAACGGGACGAGCCGGAGCGTGCCGAAGTCGAACGCGACGAGGACTTCTTGGCGGCCGACGAGGTCGACTTGGCCGAGGTCTTCTTGGCGGGGGTCTTCGTGGCAGCGGTCTTCTTGGCAGTGGTCTTCTTGGCTGCAGTCTTGCTGCCGCCCGACTTGGCCGACGACTTGGCCGACGATTTGGCCGAGGACTTCGCAGCCGACTTGGTCGAGGTCTTCTTGGCGGCAGTCGACTTGGCGGTGGTCTTCTTGGCGCCGGACTTGGCCGAGGACTTCGAGGTCGACTTCGCAGCCGTCTTCTTGGCGGCGGTCTTCGTTCCGGACTTCTTCGCAGCGGTGCTCTTCGAGCCCGACTTCGCTGCGCTGGAACGGGACGAGGAGCCCGAGGACTTCGCGGCGGTCTTGGTGCCGGACTTCGCTGCGCCGGATTTCGTGGCGCCGGATTTCGCAGAGGACTTGGAGCCCTTCGCGGTGCTGGACGAGCTGCTGCGAGAGCTGCTCTTCTTCGCGGTCTTCTTGGTGCTGGTCGCACCGGTGTCGCCCGTGAACAACTGTGTCAGCGGGTTTGACTTGATGTCTATCGGCATTGCAGCCTCCTTCAAGAGCCTTCGCGTGCAACCGTCACGCTTGCAAGGCAACGTCGTTATACCAACGCGGTTCCGAATATCGGAAAGTGTTGACAGTAGAGCGCGCACTTTTTCTGTGGATATTTTGATTGAAGGGATGCTCTTCACTTGCAGACCTGAGACTCGATATCGGGTGCAGGATGAGAGGGTTAGAGCTTCTTCGGGCGGATGACGGATGCTTTTTCCAGCCGTCGAGCGTGGGAAATTTGATTCACGAAATCAGAAGCTTAGATGCTGCATGAAGATGACGTTCATGCTGTTTCGAGTATTCGAACGTCATCGAGAGTGTTCAACGTCGAAGCCCCGATCCTATCCACTTGAGGAGGGCTGAAGACGGTTTCGATGAAGCCTCGAAAAACATTCCGATCGGCTTCCAAAAAGTTCACCAGGTTCGCGTCGAAGCAGCGGAACATGCGCTCGGGCAAACCAAGAATCACATCGGGACGCCTGCGGCGTGGAGCGGTGGTGGTGCTTTGGTCGGGAGCAGCCGCTCATGCGCGGCTTGGTCGCTGACGTTGCCGTGACGATGAAGGCTTCACGCGATGCCGCAGGCGCGGTAAGCGAAGGAAGCATTCACTTCGAACAGACCGCCGTGCCCCATCGCAGCATCCTTGCCGTCGTCCTTTGGATGAGCGGCGCACTTCTCGCCTTCTCCGCAACGGCCATTGCGGTGCGCGCGCTCGCGCCTGCCTTCTCGATCTTCGAGATGCTGGCCGTTCGCAATGCCGCGGGCGTCCTGATCCTGCTGGCTCTCGCGCTCCTCAAGCCGGAGCTCAGGCCCGGCCTGAAGCCGCGGCGCTTCAGGCTTCATCTTACCAGAAACGTCCTGCATTTCGCAGGCACCGACGGATGGGCCTTCGGGCTGACGCTCCTGCCGCTCGCAACGGTCTTCGCGCTCGAGTTCACCACGCCGGCCTGGGTTGCTCTGCTGGCGATTCCCCTGCTCGGGGAAAAGATGACCGTGGGCCGTCTCGTGGCCGTGGTGCTCGGCTTCATCGGCATTGTCGTGATCCTGCGGCCGGGCGTGGAAACCTTGCAGCCGGCCAGTTTGCTCATGCTCGGCGTCGCCTTCAGCTTCGCGCTCGTGGCCATCATGACGAAGCGCCTCACCATGACCGAGAGCACCTTCTCGATCCTGTTCTTCATGAACCTGATCCAGCTGCCCATGAACCTTGCAGGAGTGAGCAGGGCGTTCTGGCTGCAGGTGCAGCCCTCCCACGCACTGCCCCTCGCGGGCATCTCCGTCGGCGGCCTGCTCGCTCACTACTGCCTGACCAATGCATACCGGCAGGGCGACGCCACCATGGTCGTGCCCCTCGATTTCATGCGCATCCCGCTGATCGCCTTCGTCGGCTGGCAGTTCTATGGCGAGGCGCTCGATCCGTTCGTCTTCTTGGGCAGCGGCTGCATCATCCTCGGCCTTCTCTACTCCCTGCATCGCGAGGCGAAATCCGCATGACATGGTCGCCGCAACAGGATGCCGCCCTCAAGGCTGTTGCCGATTGGCTCCGCCGCGGTGACCGTCCGGTGTTCCGCCTGTTCGGCTATGCGGGAACGGGCAAGACGACCCTTGCCAAGCACATTGCCGAAGGTGTCGACGGCGATGTGGCCTTCGGGGCCTATACCGGCAAGGCGGCGCTGGTGCTGCGCACGAAAGGCTGCACGGATGCCTCCACCATCCACTCGATGATCTACCGCTCGCGGGAGTCCGACGAGAACGGTCCGCAATTCGTCATCAACCGTCAAAGCCCGGCATCCAAGGCCGACCTCATCATCATCGACGAATGCTCCATGGTGGACGAGGAGCTCGGGCGCGATCTCCTGTCGTTCGGGCAGCCCGTGCTCGTGCTCGGCGATCCGGCGCAGTTGCCGCCCGTCAAAGGCGGTGGCTTCTTCACGGAGGGAGAGCCCGACGTGATGCTCACCGAGGTGCATCGCCAGGCCAAGGACAACCCCATCATCCACATGTCCATGCAGGTTCGGGAGGGCGGACGGCTGGAGCCGGGCGTCTACGGCGAGAGCCGCGTCATCCGTCGCCGCGAGATCGATGCGGCAGCCGTCATGGCGGCCGATCAGGTGCTGGTGGGCCTCAACAAGACGCGCCGTCTCTACAACACCCGACTGCGCGAATTGAACGGCTACCGCGACCCCATGCCGGCGGCGGGCGAGAAGCTCGTGTGCCTGCGCAACGACAAGACCAAGGGGCTGCTCAACGGCGGCACCTGGAGCATCCAGGCCCTGCGCGGGATCCGCAACGACTTCATCCGCATGGACGTGCTGCCGGACGACGATGCCCGCCGCCGGTCCGTGGAGGTGGCGGTGCACAAGGCGTTCTTCGAGGGCACGGAGGAGGAGGTGCCTTTCGTCCTGCGAAAGGAGTCCGACGAGTTCACCTATGGCTACGCGCTCACCGTGCACAAGGCCCAGGGCTCGCAATGGGACGATCTCGTGCTCTTCGACGAATCCTACGCCTTCCGCGAGCATCGCAGCCGCTGGCTCTACACGGCCCTGACGCGGGCTGCCGAGAAGGCCACCGTCGTGATCTGAGCAGGAGCCTGGCGCGGGCTCCAACTTGCGCTCAGGAACCCGGCGCAGCTTGAGGTCTTATGCTCCTAGCTGAACCGTTGGCTGAACCGTCTCCGAGAGGGCGCAGACATGTTGAAATGGGCTCTGATCTTTCTTGTGGTCTCCCTTGTGGCCGGAGCCCTGGGCTTTACGGGCATCGCATCGGGCGCCCGGAGCATCGCCAAGGTCCTGTTCGGCATCTTCCTCCTGTTCTTCATCATCCTGATCCTCCTCGCCTGGGGAGCCGGTGAACTGATCTTCTAAGATCCGTCCGGCATCACCCGTCGTTCCATGCGCCCCCAAGCGCGACCGCCCTGCGGATTGGGAGGCTTGGCGATGCATGCACTGGATGCATGAAGTCCCTGCCGTGCGAGGTCTGCCTTCTTGTCCCCGGCTCGCTATAGGGGCTGCTCAACTTTTTCATTTCCGGGCGCCGGGTTGAAACTTTCTGTCTCGCTGCTGCCTTGAAAGATAAATTTATGAAAGGGACGCCCATGAAACGTCGTGCATTCCTCCAGGCCGCCACGGTTGGCGTGGCTGCAGGGGCCGTCGCCAAGCCCGCGATCGCCCAGTCGAACCCCGAGGTGCGCTGGCGCCTGACCTCGGCTTTTCCCAAGTCGCTGGACACCTTGTTCGGCGGTGGCGAGACGTTCGCCAAGCTCGTTTCCGAGGCCACCGACGGCAAGTTCCAGATCCAGACCTTCGCGCCCGGCGAGATCGTCGGCGCGCCTCAGGCGCTCGACGCCATCGGCGGCGGAACGGTGGAGATGGGCCACACCTGCTCCTACTACTATGTGGGCAAGGATCCGACCTTCGCCATCGGCACCACGCTGCCCTTCGGCCTCAACTCGCGGCAGACCAATGCCTGGCTCTATCACGGCAACGGCAATACCCTGCTGAACGAGTTCTACGCCAAGCACAACGTCTACGCGCTGCCCGCAGGCAACACCGGCGTGCAGATGGGCGGTTGGTTCCGCAAGGAGATCAAGACCGTTCCGGACCTGCAGGGCCTCAAGATGCGCATTGCAGGCCTTGCGGGCCAGATCATGGGCAAGCTCGGCGTGATCCCGCAGCAGATCGCAGGCGGCGACCTCTACCCGTCGTTGGAGCGCGGCACCATCGACGCCGCCGAGTGGGTGGCGCCCTACGACGACGAGAAGCTCGGCCTCAACAAGGTGGCTCCGTACTACTACTATCCCGGCTTCTGGGAGGGTGGTCCCGCCATCCACTTCTTCATCAACCAGGCCAAGTGGAATGAGCTTCCCAAGAACTACCAAGCAGCCGTCCAAGCAGCGGCGGGCTACGTGAATGTGGACACGCAGGCCAAATACGATGCCCGCAATCCGGCGGCTCTTCGCAGCCTGATCGGCGCGGGCGCGCAGCTGCGCCCCTTCTCGCAGGACATCATGGAAGCAGCCTACAAGGCGTCCAATGAGGTCTATGACGAGATCTCGGCCAAGAACCCCGAGTTCAAGAAGATCTACGACAGCTACAAGGCTTTCCGCGGCGAGGAATATCTCTGGTTCCAGGTGGCGGAATACGCCTACGACACCTTCATGATCCGCGCCCGCGCCCGCGGCTGATCAACGAAAAGGCGGACTCTCAGGCCCGCCTTTTCCTGAAGCCTTACTGGCTGGCTGCGGCCGACGTGTCGCCGCCTGCAAGCTTCGAGGCGTAAAGGGCGATAGTGCGCGAATACACCTGGGACTTGTTCCAGGCCCGGATGGCCTCGAAGTTCTGGGATCCGGGCGCCCAATCGCCGCCTCTGACCCAGCCATGGCCTTTCAGGTAATTGGCCGTTGACGCGAGCACGTCGGCAGGGCTGCGCAAGAGATCGGCCCGCCCGTCACCGTCGAAATCGATGGCGTATTTCACGTAGGACGAAGGCATGAATTGGGTCTGGCCCATTTCGCCGGCCCATGCGCCACGCATCTCGGCAGGCGAGAGATCGCCCTTGTCCACAATGCGCAGCGCATCGAAGAGATGTCCCGTAAAGAACTCCGTGCGCCGGCAATCATAGGCGAGCGTCGCCACCGAGCGGATGACCGGGAGGTTGCCTCGCACGGCCCCGAAATCGGTCTCCAGGCCCCAGATGGCCACGAGCACGGGGCCCGGCACGCCGAAGCGTTGCTCGATCCGCGCGAGCGTCGCAGCATGGCGCTTCAACTGGTTCGCGCCGCCTCTGAGACGTCCGGGTGAGATCATGCGGCCCGAGAACTGTTCGAAGCTCTGCTTGAACACGCCTTGGCCGCGATCCTTCTTGATCACGCTTTGATCGAAGGTCACGCCGGACAATCCCTGTCTGACGGCCTCCGCCGAAATGCCCTGCGCCACCGCTTCCTGCCCGATGTCGTCGAGCCATTTCTCGAAGCCTGCCGGATCGCGGCAGGTTGCTGCCGAGGCCTGACCTGCCGCGAGGAGGGCGGCGGCCAGAACGGAGGCGCGCATGAAAGCCTGCATGAAGTCTCTCCAGTTCGTTCGGTTCCTGAGCGAGGTAGGGCCATTCTCCGGCAACTCAAGGCCACGTTGTTGCGAAAGCAACTTGCGCAGTCCAGGAGCGTTGCTATGGAAGCTAGGGTGCGTTCAGGTGGAGAGGCGCGGTGCGCAGCAACGAATATTGGCGAGCATGGTCGGGCATGGCTGCTTTTCTGGCCTTGCTTGCAGCCGCCCCGGTCGTGCAGGCCGCAAATGTCTCTCCCGGTCCGGACCTCGTGAGCGAAACCATTCAGACCCGGTTCGATCCTGTGACGCGGCAGACACAGGTTGCAGGCAAAGTTGCGTCGGATCTCTGCTTCCACCTGTCCCTGCCGGACGAGTGGCGCCGGAGCGAGGAGGGGCTCAAGGCCGTCGTCTCGCATGTGGAGCTTGGCGTGAGCCTTCGCTCCGCCCGTGAGCTTCGCGACATGCCGCAGCCCGACCTCGCAAGCCGCGACGCCGCCTTCCTGCAGCGAGACTACGAGGAGCTTCTCGGGCGCCCCGCGCAATCCGTCTCCGTTTCCTCAAATGCCGGGGCCATGCGCTGGTCCGCTACGTGGGTGGATGTGAACCTGCCGACGGCCTCGCATGCCATGACCGTCGAGACCTTGATCGTGCCGCTCTCGAACGAATGGGTGCTCGAGCTGTCGCTTTCGGGAGCTGAGACGCAAGGCGCCTACAATACGCTCGCCCAGCGGCTGCTGACGAACCTGAAGGTGCAGGGCAGGGGGGGCTGTCAGGCCTGAGAGCCACGGCACCAGAGGGCTGGCATCCGCAAGCCTTGAACCGCCACCGATTCGAAGCTAGCCATGATGCGGGCCTGCTGGCCGCACACAGGCGAATGCCCGGGAAAAGTCATGGATGTGATCATCTACCATAATCCGCAGTGCGGAACTTCGCGCAACACCTTAGGGCTCATCCGCAATGCCGGGATCGAGCCGCACATCGTCGATTATGTGAAGACCCCGCCGACGCGCCTCCTTCTGCGCCAGCTCATCGCCCGGATGGGTGTGAGCGTCCGCGATGTCATCCGCGAGAAGGGCACGCCGTTTCAGGAACTCGGACTCGGCGATCCTTCCGTGAGCGACGACCAGCTTCTCGATGCCATGATGGCGCATCCCATCCTGATCAATCGCCCCATCGTGGTCACGCCCATGGGCGTCAGGCTCTGCCGTCCGTCCGAGGCCGTCCTCGACATCCTGCCGCCGCAGCAGGGCGAGTTCGTCAAGGAGGATGGCGAGCCGGTGGTCGATGCCTCCGGCCGGCGCGTCGGATTAGCCTAGGGCCTGAAGGGAACAAGCCGCCTTTCCTCCTGTTCAGGGACAGGACGTCTCAGCTGAAGGAAAGGCAAGGCAATGGAGCTTCAAGGCAAGGTCGCGCTCGTGACAGGCGCAGGATCCGGCATCGGCAAGGCGGCGGCCATGCGCTTCGCGCGCGAAGGAGCCTCGGTGGGCGTGCTGAGCCATACCGAGGATGAAATCCGCAAGGTCGCCGAGGAAATCGAGAGGGCCGGCGGCAGGGCCGTTCCGCTTGTGGCCGATGTGGGCGACGACGGCCAGATGAAAAAGGCGGTAGCCGATCTGGTGCAGGCCTATGGCGGCCTCGACATCGTCTTCGCCAATGCGGGCATCAACGGCGTCTGGGCTCCCATCGACGAGCTTCAGCCGGACGAGTGGGACCGCACCATCAAGACGAATCTGCGCGGCACCTATCTGACGATCCATTATGCCGTGCCGCACCTGAAGAAGGCTGGAGGCTCCATCGTCATCACCGCTTCGATCAACGGCTCCCGCACCTTCACGTCGGCCGGTGCGACGGCCTACTCCGCCACGAAGGCCGCGCAGGTGGCGATGGCGCAGATGCTGGCGGTTGAACTCGCCAAGCACAAGATCCGCGTTAATGTCGTTTGCCCCGGCAAGATCGACACGGAGATCCAGGAGAATACCCAGAAGCGCGATACGCAAGAGGCGGAGGTTCCGGCCGAGTACCCGGAAGGTCCGATCCCGCTCACCGGCAAGGAGCCGGGAACGAGCGAAGAGGTGGCGGAGCTCGTGTTTTTCCTGGCCTCCGACCGTTCCCGCCATATCACCGGCACACCCGTCTGGATCGACGGCGGGCAATCCCTGCTGGTCTGATCGCAAGGTTCCTGGAGGCGCTTATTGCGCCTCCAGCTGCGTACCCACGGGGACCGTCGGCTCCATGACGAAGTGGTCCTTGTCGGCCGTAAGAGGCGCTGCGCGCTGAAGACTGCGATAGGCGCCCCAGATCGCCATGAGAGCCTGGGCTACGATGACGACGTACAAGAGCCTCAGGCGCCCGAATTCGGTCATGGCCACGCCGGAAATCACCGGGCCCACGGCCGCGCCGACGCCTTGCAGGATCAGCAGGCCGCCGGCGGCCGCCACGAACTCACCGGGCCGCACCATGTCGTTCACATGCGCCGTGACGATGCTGTAGGTCGGGATCACGCTGCCGCCGAAGATGGCCACATACATGAACAGCAGCCATACAGGCACATCGGGCGACACGAAATGGATCAGCGCCAGCAGGATCGAAGCCGCCATGGCGGCCGCTCCGATGATCACGTGGCGGCGGTCCATGCGATCGGACAGCCAGCCCAGCGGCCATGTGGTGAGAAAGCCGCCCAGGGTGCCGCAGGTCATGAAGATGGCGATCTCCACCGTGTCCAGTCCACGCTCCTGCGCCCAGATGGGCCCGAGGCTAAAGAACGAGCTCGTGGTGATGCCGCACAGCACCGCCGCCACCACGCCGAACGGCGACTGCCGGTAGAGCCGCATCAGGTTGATCCTGGTGTCGCTCACCGCCTGCGCAGGTGCGGTTGCCCGAGACAGGGCCGTGGGCACGAGGGCCAGCGAGATGAGAATGGTGACGAAGCAGAACAGCCTGAATCCATGGGGATCGCCCGTCGGCAGGAGCATCTGTCCGCCGATCCCGGCGATCAGCCCTGTCATTCCATAAAGGCTCAGGATCTGGCCCCGTGTCTGCGCGGTCACGGAAGCGTTGAGCCAGCTCTCGACAACGATGAAGAGCCCGGCAAAGCAGAAGCCCGTGACGGCACGCGCCGCAATCCACACGGCGGGGCTGATCACGAGGAGATGCAGAAGCGCGACGGATGCGGCCACGGCCGCGAGCGCCGCGAAGGTGCGCGTATGCCCCACCTGCAGGATCAGCCTGCCGGCCCAAAGGGACCCGATGACGATGCCGACCCAGAACGCGGCCCCAACGGCCCCAATCTCGGTAGGCGTGAATTGCTCGATGCTCCCGCGCACGCTGAGCAGGGTGCCCTGCAGAGTGTTTCCGACCTGCATGAGGGCGTAGCCGAGCAGAAGGGCGAGGAGGGTTGGCAGCGTGGCCCGCAAGGACGAAGACATGGGCTCTCCTGTAGGCGAGATCCTGTGGCTCAGGTGTGCGGCGTGCCGGGGCTCGTCCGGCCACCGTGCCCACATGGACGTGCCAAAGCCCGGCGCCGGAAGGCCCCGTTCTCAAGCGTTCGACGATGGTGGACTGCGAGCCCCGTGCCTGGGTTGAACTCTGGGGCCGGGGGCAGGTTCCGATGTTTCTTGCTGCAGCGCGAAAGGCAAAAGAAAGGCCCGGCTTGCGCGCAAGCCGGGCCTTTCTGAAAAAGCTTTGTACGTCCTGCCTCAGCTATCCATCTTCAGCGCGGCAATGAAGGCTTCCTGCGGGATGTCGACCTTGCCGAACTGGCGCATCCGCTTCTTGCCTTCCTTCTGCTTGTCGAGCAGTTTGCGCTTGCGCGAGGCGTCGCCGCCGTAGCACTTGGCGGTCACGTCCTTGCGGAGCGCCCGGATTGTCTCGCGGGCGATGATCTTGCCGCCGATGGCGGCCTGGACCGGGATCTGGAACATGTGCGGCGGGATCAGTTCCTTGAGCTTCTCGCACATGGCGCGGCCACGGCCCTCCGCCCGGTCGCGATGGACCAGCATGGAGAGCGCATCCACCGGCTCGGCATTGACCAGCACCGACATCTTCACGAGATCGCCCTCGCGGTAGTCGGAGATATGATAGTCGAAGGAGGCGTAGCCCTTCGAGATCGACTTCAGGCGGTCGTAGAAGTCGAACACCACCTCGTTGAGCGGCAGGTCGTAGACCACCATGGCGCGCTTGCCGACATAGTTCAGGTCGATCTGGATGCCGCGCCGCTCCTGGCACAGCTTGAGCACGGAGCCGAGATAATCGTCGGGCGTGAGGATGGTGGCGCGGATCCACGGCTCCTCGATGGTTTCGATCTTCATCACGTCCGGCATGTCGGCCGGATTGTGCAGCTCGATGGTCGAGCCGTCGCGCAGCTTCAGGTGATAGACCACCGACGGGGCGGTGGAGATGAGATCGAGGTTGAACTCGCGCTCCAGACGCTCCTGGATGATCTCGAGGTGCAGAAGCCCGAGGAAGCCGCAGCGGAAGCCGAAGCCGAGCGCCGCCGAGGTTTCCATCTCGTAGGAGAAGCTGGCATCGTTCAGGCGCAGCTTGCCCATAGCGGAACGCAGGTTCTCGAACTCGGCGGCATCGACCGGGAAGAGGCCGCAGAACACCACCGGCTGCACGGGCTTGAAGCCGGGCAGCGCTTCCGCCGTGGGCTTGCGATCGTCCGTGATGGTGTCGCCGACGCGGGTATCGGCCACTTCCTTGATCGACGCGGTGAAGAAGCCGACCTCGCCGGGGCCGAGCACGGCCATTTCCTGCATCTTCGGCGAAAACACGCCCACGCGGTCGAGGCTGTAGGTGGCGTTGGTCCCCATCATCTTGATGGTGGAGCCCTTCTTCATGGACCCGTCGATGATGCGCACCAGCACGACGACGCCGAGATAGGCGTCGTACCAGGAATCGACGAGGAGCGCCTTGAGCGGCGCATCCGGGTCGCCCTTGGGCGGCGGCAGCTTCTGGACGATGGCCTCCAGCACGCCTTCGATGTTCAGGCCGGTCTTGGCCGAAATCGGCACCGCGTCCGATGCGTCGATGCCGATCACCTCCTCGATCTGCTCCTTGATCCGGTCCGGATCGGCGGCGGGCAGGTCGATCTTGTTCAGAACGGGCACGATCTCGTGGTTGGCGTCGATGGCCTGGTAGACGTTGGCGAGCGTCTGCGCTTCCACGCCCTGGGAGGCGTCGACGACCAGGAGCGAGCCCTCACAGGCGGCAAGCGAGCGCGAGACCTCGTAGGCGAAGTCCACGTGGCCGGGGGTATCCATGAGGTTCAGGATGTAGGTCTTGCCGTTCTGCGCCTTGTATTCCAGGCGCACGGTCTGCGCCTTGATGGTGATGCCGCGCTCGCGCTCGATATCCATGTTGTCGAGCACCTGCTCCGTCATCTCGCGGGCGGTGAGCGCCCCCGTGGTCTGGATCAGACGGTCGGCAAGCGTGGACTTGCCATGGTCGATATGGGCCACGATGGAGAAGTTGCGGATGTTGTCGAAGGTGCGTGCGGTCATAATCTTGCAAAAATAGGAACGGTTGCGCCGCAATAGCAGGGCAGGCCCCTAAAGCCAAGGGAAGTCGGTAGAGCGGGGCAGGGGCTAATCGCCCTAGGGCTCTGGAATCCGGGCTATTCCAGCCGCACGAGAGCCTCGGCCCGGGCGAGATCCTTGGGACGCCCGAACCGCCGGCAGATTTCGATCAGCTCCGGCCGGGAGGGAGCATGGACGATTCTTCCGTCCACGAGGAAGGATTGACGGGTGGTGGGCTCCACGGGCCGCCAGACCTCCTGCGTCCGGATCTGGAACCCGCCCATGAACTCAACGGGAAGGGGCGGCTCCACCCAACGTCCGAAGACCTCGGACCGGAACAGGGCTGTGCCGCCGTCATCGACTGGGGGAATGTCCAGTTTCGACAGCACCTGCCGGGCGTCACGGGCGCTCATGACCACATCGACATCTGGAATCGCGGATTGAAACCCATGCAGCCCGGCCGCGGCGCCGCCGATCAGCCACCACGAGTCCTGCACCCCCGTCGAAGCATCCGCCAGCATTGCCAGGGTTCGCAGGACCGGTGCGGGAAGATCAGGAGGGGCTGGGGAGGGCATGATCGGCGCACGTGCTTTGCAAATATCGGGATCATACCCTCATGGGAGAATTATCGGGAGTCGTCAGTGCCCGGAGGCGAGCTTCGCCCCCTCCTTGTTGTGGGTGCCGATGCGGTCCACCAGGGTGGCGCTGGCCTCGTTCAGGCCCACGATCTCCACCGGAATGCCGTGGTGGCGGAACTTCAGCACCACCCGGTCGAGGGCGTTGATGCCGGTGATGTCCCAGAAATGGGAGGCCGTCACGTCGATCACCACTTGGCGGAGATCCTCCTCCCGGAAGTCGAAGGCGCTGTGGAAGGCCTCCCCCGTGGCGAAGAAGATCTCGCCGTTGACCTTGTAGGTGCGCACGTCGCCCTCGCGGGTGGAGGCGATGCTGAAGAACTTGGCCACTTTCCGGGCGAAGAAGATGCCGCTCAGGATCACGCCCACCAGCACGCCCTTGGCGAGATCGTGGGTGAACACCACGACAGCCACGGTCGCCAGCATGACGATGCTGGAGCTTTTCGGATACAGGCGCATGGCCAGGATCGAACCCCACTGGAAGGTGTTGATCGACACCATGATCATCACCGCAACCAGGGCCGCCATCGGGATCTGGCGCACCCACTCGTCGAGCACGAGGATCAGGAAGAGCAGGAACGCGCCCGCCCACAGAGCCGAGAGCCGCCCGCGACCGCCGGAGGAGACGTTGATCACCGACTGGCCGATCATGGCGCAGCCCGCCATGCCGCCGAAGAGCCCCGCAACGATGTTGGCGATGCCCTGTCCCGTGCATTCGCGGTTCTTCGAGCTGTCCGTATCGGTCATCTCGTCCACGATGGCGGCCGTCATGAGGGATTCGAGCAGCCCCACCATGGTGAGGGTGAGCGAATAGGGCAGGATGATCTTGAGCGTGTCGAGGTTCAGCGGGATGTCCGGAAGGGCAAAGACCGGCAGGTCGCTCGGCAATTGGCCCATGTCGCCCACGGTACGCAGGTCGAGGCCGAAATAGATTGCGGCGGCGGTCAGCAGCACGATGGTGACGAGGGCGGATGGGACCACCTTCGTGACGAGAGGCAGCAGATAGATGATCGCAAGGCCCACCGCGACCATCCCATACATCAGCGGTCCCTGACCCACGAATTCAGGAAGCTGCGCCATGAAGATCAGGATGGCGAGGGCATTCACGAAGCCCGTCACCACCGAACGGGAGACGAAGCGCATCAGGTCGCCCAGACGAAAAAAGCCCGCAACGATCTGAAACGCTCCCGTCAGAAGCGTGGCCGCGAGCAGGTACTGCAGCCCGTGGTCCTTGACGAGGGTGCCCATGACGAGCGCCATGGCGCCCGTGGCGGCCGAGATCATGCCGGGACGCCCGCCAGCGATGGCGGTGACGACCGCGATGCAGAAGGAGGCATAAAGCCCGACCTGCGGGTCGACGCCGGCAATGATCGAGAACGCAATGGCTTCGGGGATCAGGGCGAGGGCGACCACGGTGCCGGCAAGCAGATCGCGCGGCACGTTGGGAAACCACTCGGCCTTGAGACGGGAGAGATGAGACATGGCAGAAAACTCGCGAGCCCTGACGGGAGGGCATGATGACGCCGTGGGCGGGCAGGCCCGCTCGGCGGGCGTCCCTGCGGCGTGCAGGGCTGGGGATGCTTCGAGGAGCGCGCAGTTGCGCCGGGCACGCGCTACGGCGGCGTCATCCGCGGGGTCTTTGCCGGAGCCTCAACGTAAATCATGCCCCCTCTTAGCAGCATGCTCCCGCATGGCAACGGGCCTGCATGGGATCGGGGCATGTTCGGGGCACATGCATGAACCGGCCCTGTGGCCGCCGGAGGCTGTGCACTATGCTTCTCGGGCGAAGATCCCGACCGGCGTGCCGCCCGAGGCCCGATCCTGTCCATCACATTCGCTGGATCGGCGGTCAAGGTGCGGGGCCCCGGCCTTGATTCAAAGGCCATTTCGACTAAAACCTTATGGCCTCGCTTGAGCCGGCATATCGGTGATCTCCCCCTTGAGGAAGCAATGGACCAGAGGTCTGCAAAACTGGATCGCCGGGCTGGGGCAGCCTGCGCAAGGCGAGGCCCATGACCCTTCGCGCACGGCTCTACCTGCTCGTCTTCCTGGCCCTGGCCCCAGCCTTTGCGCTGCTGTTCTACAACGACTGGAGCGACCGCAAGCGTCGTGAAGCCCAGGCCGAGGCCGAGGCGCTCCGCTACGCGCGTCTGGTCTCGAGCGAGATGGACCGCTTGTTCGAGGGAATACGAGCTCAGCTCAGTGCCGTCGCCGAAGCGCCTGTGGTGCAGAACTTCAGCGATCCGGAATGCGGCCGCTATCTGGTGAGGCTCGAAACCACCAATGCGGCCACCACTTCCGTGTCGGTCTATGACACCACGGGCGCCCGCCGGTGCAGCGCCGTCGATCTGGTGAACATCATGGATCGCCCGTATTTCAAGCAGGCCCTTCAGTCCGACGAGTTCATCGTCGGCGAATACGTCGTGGGCAAGACCTCGGCCTTGCCGGTGCTACCCTTCGCCATGCGGATCAGAAAGGGCGGAGAGGTTACCGGCGTCATCGTCACCACCCTGCGGCTGGACTGGCTTCGGCAGTATCTCACCGACAGAAGCGGGGATTTCCCGTCGCGCAGCTCGATCACGGTCATCGACCGGAGTGGAACCATTCTGGTCCGCGTGCCCAACCGCGAGCGCGAGGGCACCAAGCTCTTCCGCTACCCCGAGCTTCTCACGGCGCAGCAGAGCGGAACCCTCACGTCCACTGCCGAGAACACCGCCGACGGGGTCGCTCGCCTGCTCGGCTATACCGCCATCGGAGAGCGGCCGCGCGGCATCGGAGTGTCCGTCGGCATTCCTTTGGATGTGATCTTCGCCGGACTGGAGGAGGTCCGGCTTCGCAATCTTCTGCTGCTGGGAATCACCGCTCTTCTTGCGCTCCTTGCCGCCCATCTTGCCGGGCGCGCCTTCGTCATTCAGCCGGTCTCCAAGCTTCTCGCGGCGGCGGAGCGTCTGCGCAAGGGCGACCTGACCGCCCGCGTGGACGTCGGCAATCCCGGCTCGGAACTCGGACGTCTCTCCGCAGCCTTCAATGCCATGGCGGTGGATCTAGAGAACTCGCTCCAGTACAAGGACATGCTCCTGCGCGAGCTGAGCCATCGCGTCATGAACAGCCTGCAGACCATCGCAGCGCTGTTCGTCATGCAGGCCAGAACCATGAAGGATGCGGAGGCTCGCGGCCATTTCGATCAAGCCGTATCCCGCATCAATTCGGTGGCTCTGGCCTATCGCCGCCTGCATGCGGCAAGGGGTGTCGAGGTTGTCGAGTTCGCGACCTTCATCCGCGAGCTCTGCAGCGAACTCCAGTCCTCGATGCTTCCGGACGGTAGCCCCATCACGGTCGAGGCGGACCCGACATTGCTGAGCCCGGACCAGGCCATGCCCCTCGCTCTGGTCGTGAACGAACTGGTGACGAACGCGATCAAGCATGGAGGGACGGACCCGTCCATCACGGTCAAGCTTGGGTGGTCGAGCGAGGGATGCCGTCTGGCGGTGCGCAATCGCGGCGAGCTTCCCACGAACTACGACCCTACGAATACGAAGGGCTTCGGAATGCGGATGGTCAGAACCACGGTCGACCAGCTCGGCGGTCATTTCGAGGCGGCCAGCATGGCGGGGGAGACCGAATTCGCGATCACCTTCCCGCCGTCCGTGCAGCAGATGGCGATCGCCAGGGTTGTCGAGGGCGGCCAGGAGGCCCTTCGCTGACGCAGGGCGGCGCCGGTGCAAGGGGGGATGATCCAGGTCCGGCCCTTCAGGGAAACGGGCCTGGATCGGAGGAACATTACGCGGACCCATATCTTTTCCACCAGCTATCGGACGTGGAGCACGATATGATCCGTCTTCAACTGAGCCTTGCATTCCTGCTGATCTCAGCCTTGGCCCATGCCCAGAACCAGACCGCGGCCGCGACCCCGCCCGGCGTTGCCACCGATGGGGACGGCTGGCTCTGGCTGCTCGTCATTCCCTTCATCGTGGTGGCCGTTGGCGTCTATCTCTTCATCAAGAGAGGGCGCGCGGCGCGGTAGCGACCCGTTCGGGGGCGATCGCATCGCATCTGCGATCCTGTCCCGCTCGATGCGCCTTTCCCATGACAGTTCCGATCGTCGCTGGGGCTTGCCCGGAACGGGTTTCTTGCGCCGAAACCGGGCGCGCCTCCCGGAATAAGCCGTCTTACTCCTGTCATTGGCCCTTGCCTAAGCAGGCCCCGCGCGAGAGGTTTCCTTTAGGGAAGCCGAAATCCGGCATGTGCAGGAGGAAACCAAGTGAGAAGAGCAGCTCTGGCGACGTTGATCATGTGTGCGGTCGCCTCTCCGTCGATTGCGCAGACCATGAGCCATAACAATCGCATCGACCTGATCCGCCCGGATGCGCCGGCGCTCGCCAAGCATGGGGAACATGCGATCGGCGTACGCAGCATCGAGGCGATCAACAAGAATCAGATCGATGTTCTGAAGGCCGTCGCAGGCCAGGAGCCGCCCCGCTACGACCGCAGGCTCATGCTCGAGGTCTGGTACCCGGCCGAGACGCAGGGGAGTCAGCCTGGCGCCTATCCGGGCGTGCTCCTGCGGGACGGCAAGACGCAGGTGACCCTCTACGGCAAGGCCGCCCGGGATGCCGCGCCAAAGCGGGCAGCCGCCGGCCAGGGCGCCTATCCGTTCGTGATCATCAGCCACGGTTATCCCGGCAATCGCTTCCTGCTCAGCCACCTCGCCGAGAACCTCGCCACGAAGGGCTATGTGGTGGCGGCGATCGACCACACGGACTCGACCTATGCCGATCAGGGCAAGTTCGGCTCGACGCTGATCAACCGCTCCCTCGACCAGACGTTCGTCCTCAACGAGATCGATCGGCTCTCGAAGGAAAGCGGCCATTTCCTGAACGGGCTCGTCGACACCTCGCGCACCGGCCTGATCGGCTACTCCATGGGCGGCTACGGCGCGGTGATCACCGCCGGCGCCGGGGTCAGCAAGGAGGCCGTGGCCTATGACGCAGGCGTGCCGCAGGGCATGCTGTCCGTCCATCTGGCCGGTTCGGAAACGCACAAGAAGCTCCGCGACGAGCGGATCAAAGGCGTCATCGCCATCGCGCCCTGGGGCATGCAGCGCGGCTTCTGGAACCAGGAGGGCCTTTCCGGGATCACCACGCCGATCCTCTATGTGGCCGGCAGCAAGGACGATGTCTCGGGCTACGAGAACGGGGTGCGGGTGCTCTACACGGGCACGGTCAACGCCGACCGCTACCTCCTGACGTTCGAAGACGCCAACCACAACGCCGCCGCGCCGATCCCGGCACCGGTCGAGAGCTGGCAGATGGCCGAAGGCGTGACGTCGCCGCCCTTCAACCATTATGCCGATGCGGTGTGGGATACGGTGCGCATGAACAACATCGCGCAGCACTTCGCGACCGCGTTCCTGGGCCGCTACGTGAAGGCGGATGCGGAACTTGGCAGCTACCTCGACGTGCCGGTGGAGCGGGCGAACGACGCCGTCTTTGCCGCCAACAAGGACGGCACGCTGAAGCCGGAGCATACCTACTGGAAGGGCTTTGCCAACCGCACCGCCCTTGGGCTCGTGCTGGAGCGCAAGGCGCGAGCCGCAAACTGACGGCAGGAGGCTCCGCTCGGACAAGACAGGCGCAGGATCACGGTCCTGCGCTTGCCGCTGGAATGGGCGCGGGCACAGGCGGTGGAGGAACGCTGCCTGGCAGCCGGGAGCGGACGATTGCTTGGAGCATTTTCAGGTGAAGTGGATCCGGTTCACCGTTGAACATGCGGCACAGCCAAAAAGAGAGCTGATTCCACGGCAATGGAAACAGCTCTAGAGGCCCGCAAGGCAGCCTCAGAGCGTTTCTTCGTCTCGCCTGAGGCTCAAGCCGCCTGCTGGTCGGGCAACCCGATCGGGATCTTGATCGTGCAGCAGGCTCCCTCCCGCTCGAACCGCATGTCGAGCTGTCCGGCAAGCTCCCGGGTGATCGTCTGGCGCAACAGGCGCGAGCCGAAGCCGGGGCTCGGCTCCCTCTCGACCACGGGCCCGCCCAGCTCGCACCAATCCACCGTCATGACGGTGCCGCTGTCCCATCCGTCGATGGCCCAGTCCACATTCACCTTTCCCGATGAGGTCGACAGGGCGCCGTACTTGACCGCATTGGTGGCGAGTTCATGGAAGGCCATGCCCAGCACCACGGCCTGTTTCGGGGCAAGCTGCACGTCCGGCCCGCTGATCCCGATCCGCGACGGCGCCGTCATGTAGGGCCCGAGTTCGGTCTCCAGGATGGTCCTGAGGGAGGCGCCCTCCCAATGGGTCTCGTTGAGGAGGTTGTGCGTGCGCGAAAGGGCCAGCAGGCGCTCCTGGAAGCGCTCCTGCGCCATCTGGGGCGATATCCCCGAACGGTTGGACTGCCAGGCCAGGGACTGGACCGTCGCGAGGGTGTTCTTCACCCGGTGGTTCAGCTCGTCGATGAGAAGCTTCTGGCGCCGGTCGGCCGCCCGGCGCTCGGTGATGTCCTCGACCACCCGCACCGCATGGAGAAAGCCGCCCGATGCATCCCGTAGGGCCGTGCTGCTGACGCGGGCCCAGCCGCTGCTGCCGTTCTTGCGCCTGAACTGGCTCTCGGTGGTGTAGGTGTCCAGCTCGCCCGCAACCTGCTTGGCGAAGAGCTCCAGATCGTGGTCCAGGCTGCCGGCCTCGGTCGCGTGGGCGAAGTGCCGCCCGATCAACTCCTCGCGCGTATGGCCTGTGAGCTTGCAGCGGGTTTCGTTGACGGAGATGAAGCGGCCTTCCCGGTCCACCTCGGCGATGCCCACTGCGGCGTTCTCGTGCGTGGCGCGCAGGCGCGCTTCGCTCGTCCGCAGGGCCGCCTCGCGCTCCTGAAGCTCCATCGAAGCCGCCGCGAGGGCGCTGCCGACCCGTTCGATTTCCGCAAGTCCGCTCGCCGGGACCGTGATCGGCTCGCCACGTCCCAGGCGCTGCGCCAGAATGCCCAGCCCCTCGACGGGATCCGCGATGCTGCGTCCGACCAGCCAAGCCATCATGGCTCCGAGGGTCAGAAGAAGTCCGCCGGCTCCGGCGAGGTACAGGGCGGAGTGCCATGGGGCGGCCGTGATCTCGGACCGTGGGACCGCAACGATGGTCGACCATCCAGAACCCGGGGAGCGGGACAGGGCCAGCAGTGTCGGAACGCCATCGAGGGAAATGCTTTCGAAAACGCCTTGCCGCAGTCCCGCCCGAACCCGTTCTACATTTTCCGAGGTCGCCGGCTTGCCAACGAAGCGATCGGCGTCCCGGCTTCTTGCGACCACTGTTCCGTTGCGGTCGACGATCGCACCGATCCAGTCCGGGGGCAGACCCTGGTCAGCCAGTATGCTGCTGACCGTGCTGGCCAGCATGTTGATGTTGACGTAAAGCTCGGACCCGTCCTTCGTGAGCACAACGGCATCGACGCCGACGGCCGGCTGCCTCGCCATAAAACCGGTAAACAGGTTGCTGATCCTGATCTGCCCGGCGGTCAGGCCCCTGCGGTGATCCTTGCTCTCGATCACCGGCAGCGAACTGCCGGGGGGGAGCAGGGTATTGACGACCTGCCCCCGTTCGTCCGCAACGACGATCCAGGTGTCCGGCAGGCGGATGGCGGCCCGCGCACGGGCGTCGAACTCGGCGTAGTCCTTCTCAAGGAGTTGCGGGGACGTCGACAGGGCCCAGATCAGGGCCTCCAATTGCCCGAATTGGCGATCCACCACGAGCGAAAGAGCCCGGGCGGTCTCCTGAAGATGCTTTTCGACCTCCTGCCGATCATGCCGGTATCCGGCGTAGACAATGATCCCCGCAGCTGCGAGCGCCGGGATCAGCAGGGCAAGGGCGAGAAGGATCAGGCGGGATCGCACCGACGCGAGGCGCGGGCGGGCTCCCACCCATAGTCCAGCCGGTTCCGGTAAGGATTTTCCCACTCTATGATCGCCCCCGCTCGGGACCTGCGCCCCGATGATATGGCGCAGCCTATAAGCTTTGCCATGGTGTGCATCAAGCCATGAGCCACCGCGCTGGCACCTTGCGATAGCGTGGCAACCCTGTCCAGGTGAATCGTCGAGGCGTCAGGGTCGGCCTGGATTGTTGGGGCGGGCAGAGCAGGGCAGGCCTTATCGCCCCTGCTCCAGAATCCGCGAGATCACCTTGGCGGTATAGTCCACCATCGGCACGATGCGGGCATAGTTCAGCCGGGTCGGCCCGATGACGCCCAGCACGCCGACAATCTTCTGGCTGCCGTCCCGGAAGGGAGCGGCGATCATCGAGGAGCCGGAGAGCGAGAAGAGCTTGTTTTCCGAGCCGATGAAGATGCGCACGCCTTCGCCGCCCTCGGCCCGGCTCAGGAGATCGATCACGTCGGTCTGCGTCTCAAGATCCGAGAAGAGCAGGCGGATGCGCTCCAGGTCTTCCACGGCCTTGAGGTCGTCGAGGAGGTTGGCCTGGCCACGCACGATGAGCTGGCGCGCGCCTGCCGGGCCAACCGTGGTGGCAAGCCCTGCTTCCACGAGCCGGGCCGTGAGCGTATCGAGCTCACGCTCCATGTCCCCGCGGCGGGTTTCGACCTCGCGCTTGATGTCCCCGATGGTCTTGCCCTGTATGCGGGCATTCAGGAAGTTGCCGGCCTCTACCAAAGCGCTGGCCGGCAGACCGGCAGGCAGGTCGAGGAGGCGGTTTTCCACCGAGCCGTCCTCGGACACGAGCACCACGAGGGCGCGGGTCGGGTCGAGGCGCACGAATTCGATATGCTTCAACCGCGCATTGGACTTCGAGGTCACGACCACGCCCGCGCCCCGCGACACGCCCGAGAGCAGCGCCGAGGCCTCGGCCAGAGCCGTTTCCATGGTGTGGCCGGAGGCTGCCGCCTTCATCTGCGCCTCGATCCGCGACCGCTCCTCGGAGGTCACGTCGCCGATCTCCATCATGGCGTCGACGAAGAAACGCAGGCCGGTTTCGGTGGGCAGGCGCCCGGCGCTGGTGTGGGGTGCGAAGATCAGGCCCGCCGCCTCCAGATCCGCCATCACGTTGCGGATGGAGGCGGGCGAGAGCGGCATCGGCAGGATGCGCGAGAGGTGGCGCGAGCCCACGGGGTCGCCGGTCACCAGATAGCTTTCGACGATCTGGCGGAAGATCTCGCGGGAGCGCTCGTTCAGCTCCGCAATGGCGCGGGCCTCCGGCAGATGGGAAAAAGGGCCGATTGCGTGCATCCGCTGGGTTCTACGCTCTCACAAATCCACCATGCAAGTTCGCATTATGTGCGGACGGGGCATCCTTTAGGCAAGGCTTGCGCTTGCCTAAAGCGTCCGGTGGCTCCAAACAGGCTGCAGATCACGAAACTTCAGGAGAATTCCGCCATGCGTCCGTCCAAACGCGCCCCCGACGAATTGCGTCCCGTCACCCTCGAGCGGGGCGTCGCGCGCTACGCGGAAGGCTCCTGCCTCGTGTCCTTCGGCAACACCCGGGTGCTCTGCACCGCCTCGCTCGAGGAAAAGGGTCCGCCGTGGCTGCGCGGCTCCGGCAAGGGCTGGGTGACGGCGGAGTATTCCATGCTGCCGCGCGCCACCCACGAGCGCACCCGCCGCGAGGTCAATTCCGGCAAGCCCTCGGGCCGCACCCAGGAGATCCAGCGCCTGATCGGCCGCTCGCTTCGCGCCGTGGTCAATCTGCCCGCCATGGGCGAGCGGCAGATCGTGCTCGACTGCGACGTGATCCAGGCGGACGGCGGCACCCGCACGGCCTCGATCACCGGCGCCTGGGTGGCGCTGCACGAATGCTTCACCTGGATGCAGGGCCGCTCGATCATCTCAATCAATCCGCTTCGCGAGCCTGTCGCGGCCATTTCCTGCGGCATCTACCAGGGCAAGCCGGTGCTCGACCTCGACTATGCGGAGGACTCCGCCGCCGAGACGGACGCCAATTTCGTGATCACGGGATCGGGCGGCATCGTCGAGGTGCAGGGCACGGCGGAGGGCAAGCCCTTCTCCGAGGAGGAGTTCCTGAGCCTCCTGCGCTTGGCCAAGGCCGGCGTGACGCAGCTCGTGGACCTGCAGAAGAAGGCCGTGGCATGAGCCTGCACCGTGCCCTGACCGGAAAGGTCGTCATCGCCACCCACAACGCCGGCAAGCTGCGCGAGATGCAGGAGCTGCTGGCTCCCTTCGGCATCGAGGCCGTGTCGGCGGGCGAGTTCGGGCTGCCGGTTCCGGACGAGACCGGGCATATGTTCGCCGAGAACGCCGCCATCAAGGCGCACGCCGCCGCCAAGGCCACGGGCCTGCCGGCGCTGTCCGACGATTCCGGCCTGTGCGTCGATGCGCTCGATGGCGCGCCGGGGCTGTTCACGGCCGATTGGGCCGGCCCCAACAGGAACTTTCATGCCGCCATGGAGCGGGTGATGCGCGAGCTGCAGAAGCGCGAAGCGACGGACCGCAAGGCCCATTTCGTCTCCGCCCTCGTCATCGCCTGGCCCGACGGGCACGAGGAGCTGTTCGAGGGCCGGGTCTTCGGCCAGGTCGTGTGGCCGCCGCGGGGCGACAAGGGGTTCGGCTACGATCCCATGTTCCAGCCGGACGGCTTTGCCGAGACCTTCGGCGAGCTGTCCTCCGACGAGAAGCACGGCATCGACTGGTCGAAACCGGAGCCGTCCGGCCTCTCTCACCGGGCGCGGGCCTTCGTGACGCTGGCCGCGGGTTGCCTGAGCAAGGCCTGATTCTTTCGCGCCATCACCAGCCTTGTGCCGGTGATCCCCCTTCAGGAGGCGCTGCGCTCTTCCCATCATGATGGCCGGAACAAGCCCGGCCATGACGAGGCATAGATTTGCCACAAGAAGGGAGCGCCCCGAAGGGCGCTCCGATTGCTTGATCAGACGTTCGTCGGGCCGTTGCCCCGGCGCTTCGCCATATAGGCGTCGAACTCCTCGCGGTCCTTGGCCCGCTTGAGCTCCTCGACGAAGTTGCGGAAGTCGCGAGCTTCCTCGTCGAGCTTGCGGCGCTCTTCCTCGAGGCGCTCCAGCTCGCTGCGGCGGTAGTCGTCGAAGGCTGCATTGCCCGTGCTGGCGAAGCCGCCGAAACCGGCAGGCCCACGGGAACGGAACAGGTCGTCCTTTGCGCGGCCGAAGGTGTCGTTCAGCAAGGCCTTGGCGGCGTCGTATTTCGGATATCCCATCATTTTCCACACCAGGTAGGCCAGAGCGAGCGGCCAGGCAAAGATGAAGCCCAGAATGATGCCGGCGATCTCCAGGCCGCGTCCGGGCCTGCGCCCGCAGCGGCGGTGAGCGCCGTTGTTCCAGGGGCCCGCTTGCGGGCCCGCATTCCAAGCGGTGGAGGCAGAGTCTGACATCGAGAGGGTCCCTATGTTAATGCTAACAACATTAACATGCGGATCGGTTTTGTCGCTTTCAAGGGAAGCAGTGGCATTTTTCGGCGCAGTGGTCTGGCTTGTCAGGAGGGGTGACCGGAAACGAGAACCGCTCCCGACACAAAGCCGTTTTGGCGTTTAGGCGGAAGAGCTGCCTGAGCGGCCTTTCAGGGCTCCATGTACCAGGGCAAGCACGCCGGCTCGCAGCAGCTCGTACTTGTCGGGAAGGCCAGGGCCCCTTGGCAGCTGGCCTGCGGCGTCGAGCGTTGCGATGCCATGCGAGAGCGCCCAGACCTCGATGGCGATAAAGCGCGTATCGACGCCCTGAAAACCCTCCGGAAAGGTATCGGAGAGGGCCTGAACCAGAAAATCGAAGGCATTGCCGGAGGTCTTTTGGTCGCCTTGAGCGCCGTTGGACCTGGAGGGACCGCAGGATTCGCTCTCGGCGGGTTTGGCCGAGAACATGGCGGCGTAAAAGCCGGGCTCCTGTTCGGCGAAAGCCAGATAGGCCTCCCCCATGCGGGTGAAGCGCTCGAGCGCCGTGCCTTCGCTTTGAAGCGCCCGGCCGAGCCGTTTCGCCAGCTCGTCGAAGCCGCGGAAGGCGACCTCCGCGACCAGGGCCTCGCGGCCGCGGAAATGCCGGTAGAGTGCCGCCGGCGTCACACCCACGAGCTTGGCCGCATCCGCAAGCGTGAACCCGCCGATGCCCCGTTCGGCAATGAAGCGCTGCGCCGCCTCGATCAGCGCTTCCTTCAAATTGCCGTGGTGGTAGCCCTGCCGGTCGAACGGGCCGCGCCAATGCCGCATGATGGGTCCTTCTGCTCTGCCCGCCGACCTTAGGCTGCCGTTGCCGGGGCGGCTAGAGCTGTTTCCATTGACATGGAATCAACTCTCCTCTCGGCTGTGCCGCATTTTCAACGGTGAACCGGATCCACTTCACCTGAAAATGCGCTAGATCGGAAGGCTCATCAGGGTGAACAACCGTGTGGGCGAAGAGGTTCAGAAATCTCTTCGATGAGGGATCGTCGAACGAGTAGAGCGCGGGCTTCCCTCCCCTTTGTGGGGAGGAGAGCAGGTTGTGCCGTTCGGCTCCGCAGCCCCGGGTAGCCTGGGCATTAAAAAAGGCCCGGAGCGCTCCGGGCCTTGGGGTCCTTATTCTTCGTCTTCGTCGGAGCGCTTGAGCTGCTTCAGCTTGGCGAAGACCGAGTTGACGTCGATGGCGTCTTCCTGGACCGGCTTCGGGCGGCTCATGTCGGCAAACGGATCGACCCGCTCGGGCGCCGTGGAGACTTCCGCCGGCATCAGGGTGCCGCCATGCTCCTGCGGCTCCACATGCGGACGGTCCTTGGCGGAGCGCTGCACCTCGAAATCGAGATCGATCTGCGAGCACAGGCCCAGCGTCACCGGATCCATCGGCGAGAGGCTGGCCGAATTCCAGTGGGTGCGCTCGCGAACCTGCTGAATGGTGGTCTTGGTGGTGCCCACCAGACGCATGATCTGCGCATCCTTCAGCTCGGGATGGTTGCGCACGAGCCAGAGGATCGCGTTGGGGCGGTCGTGACGGCGGGAAACCGGGGTGTAGCGCGGCCCCTTCTTGACCCGCTTCTGCTCCGGCAGCTTCACCCGCGACTCGGCGAGCCGAAGGCGATGGTTCGGATCCGCTTGCGCCTTCTCGATCTCGTCGCGGGTCAGCTGTCCCGTGGTGATGGGGTCGGAGCCCTTGATGCCCGCTGCCACTTCGCCGTCGGCAATGCCTTTCACCTCAAGGGGGTGGAGCTTGCAGAAATCGGCGATCTGGTCGAACGACAGCGACGTATTCTCGACGAGCCAAACGGCTGTCGCCTTCGGCATCAACGGTCCCTGGGACATGTACGTGAACCTCCTTCAGGCCGGGCGCCGGCACTTCGGCGCCGCACGGCAAAACTCTCTTGCGCTCCGAACCGGTGGGGACCGGAGCATCTCGTCTCACGATGTGAGGGAAACGAGATGATTATAGGGATCGTGCCGCGATGTTGCAAATTTTAAAGGCGCAAAACGATCTTCCCGATATGCTCGCCCCCGTCCATGCGGGCATGGGCCTGCGCGACATCCTCCAAGGCGAATGCTGAATCCATGACGGGCCTGCACCGGCCCTCGGCCAGCAGCGGCCAGACCCTGCTCTCCAGGGACCGGGCGATCGCGGCCTTCTCCGCGGCCGAGCGAGGGCGCAAGGTCGAGCCCGTATGGGTCAAGCGCTTGACCATCAGGCGGCGGAAATCCACCTCGGCCTTGCCGCCGCCGAGAAAGGCGATCTGCACGATCCGGCCGTCCTGGGCGGCAGCCTCGTAGTTGCGGGAGATGTAGTCGCCGCCCACCATGTCGAGGATCACGTCCGCGCCCCGGCCGCCGGTCGCCTCCTTCACGGCGGCGACGAAATCCTGCGTCCGGTAATTGACCGCCACATCCGCCCCGAGCCGCAGGCAGGCCTCGCACTTTTCAGGCGATCCCGCGGTGGCGATGACCGTGGCTCCGAAAGCCTTGGCGAGCTGGATCGCCGTGGTGCCGATGCCCGAGGTCCCGCCATGGACGAGAAGCGTCTCGCCCGATTGCAGGCGGCCCCGGTCGAACACATTGGTCCAGACGGTGAAGTAGGTCTCCGGGATCGCACCTGCCTCCTCCAGGGATAGCCCCTGCGGCACGGGAAGGGCGTTGCTTTCATGAGCGACGGCGTAGTCCGCATAGCCCCCGCCCGGCACGAGGGCCATGACCGGGGTGCCGATGGAGAAGCGCGTTGCGCCTGATCCCGCAGCAACCACTTCGCCTGCGATCTCGAGCCCCAGGATGTCCGGCGCGCCGGGCGGCGGCGGGTAGCCGCCTTGGCGTTGCGCCACATCGGGGCGGTTCACGCCCGCCACTCCTACCTTGACCAGGATTTCGCCGTCCTTGGGTTGAGGAACGGGGCGCCAGATCACCTTGAGGACCTCGGGCCCGCCGGTTCCATCCGCCACCACAGCGCGCATCATGTCCTGAATCGGCCCCATTTTTCCCTCCTTTGGTCGACAAGCTCCGGGGATATAGGCACCTTTGGCAAGGAATGCATGCCGGACTATATTGCCGACCAAACGCTGAAGAGGAGAATGCCATGGCCCTCGATCCTTTCGCCGACGAGCCGCGCAAGATCATGAGCGCCCACGAGATCGGCCAGGACCTGTCGATGCTCTCCATCGCCGAGATCGACGAGCGCGTCGAAATGCTCGAGCGGGAGATCGCCCGCCTGAGGGAGGCAAGGGCCAAGAAGGAAAGCTCCCTTGCGGCCGCGAGCGCGTTCTTCAAGCTCGGCCAGGCTTAAACACGCATTAACCATTCCGTCCTAGGATAAGGGGACCTCCAGTTCCGGCTGGATGCCAGGTGGCTCTTGAGGCCCACTTGTGTTTGACGCTTCCCTGTTAGACTTGAAGAGCCGCCGCGAGCGGCTCGATTTTTGTGGGCCGGCTTAACCTTAAGAAGAGGTTACCGGGGCAAGGCCCGCTGGATTATCCTATAATGCTTCCATGAGATCGAGACCCTCCGGCCGTTCGCGGTGGGGGCAGGCCCTTGGGAGATGGTGCGTGAACGAACCCGACGTAGTCCAGCTTGACGTCGACCTTGTCCGCTTCGGGCAGAACTTCGTCGGTTCCGATGCTTTCAAGGCCCTGTTCCAGGAGGGCATGGAACTCATCGAGGAAACCGCCGCCTATCTGGATGGTCCGGGCCGCGAAGAGTCCCGAACCCTGCAGCGCCAGGTCGGCATGGTCTATGCCAGCGAGAGCATGCGGCTCACGACACGCCTGATGCAGATCGCCTCCTGGCTCCTGCTGCAGCGGGCCGTTGCCGAAGGAGAGCTCTCGCCCGATCAGGCTCAGACCGAGAAGAACCGGGTTCGCCTGACCTTGAAGGACACCACCACGACGGTTGCCGAATACGAGGCGCTGCCTGACCGGCTGAAGGAGCTCATGGGATTGGCGACCCGGCTGCACGCCCGGATCCTGCATCTCGAGCGGCTCATGTCGGAGGCCGGAACCGAGCCCCAACTCTCCGCGCCGAACCCGGTCGCGGCCCAGCTCGGGATGCTGGAACGGGCCTTCGGGGCGGCGGAGTAGGTTTCCCGCCTGACGCGGCCTTCCCTCAGGCTTGCCCGAGACTTGTCTTGACGATGCGCAAGCTGGGAACACCCGGCTTGCGGTCGGGAGGAGACGGAGAGGGGGGCGCCACACCTTCAAAGGCTATCGCTCACATCCTGGCCCTACCCACGAGGGGAGAGGGCAACCCGCGCTCTACCCTGCCGGCGATCCCATGTCATGTTGAGTGCTCCCGGACGCCGTGGAGCAAAGAAAAAGCCCCGCCTAAGCGGGGCTTTTTGCATTCCGGTAGAAGCTGCCAGCGCGGGAGGCGCCGGATTACTTCTTGCCGCCGAGGCCCAGGCCGCCGAAGCGCGAGTTGAAGCGCGAGACGCGACCGCCGCGGTCGAGCAGCTGCTGCGTGCCGCCGGTCCAGGCCGGGTGGGTGTTCGGGTCGATGTCGAGGTTGAGGGTGTCGCCCTCTTTGCCGTAGGTCGACCGGGTCTGATACTCGGTGCCGTTGGTCATGACCACCTTGATGAAGTGGTAGTCGGGATGTTCGGTTGCTTTGCGCGCCATTGCCATAGTCCTTCTTGCGGCCAGCCAGGTCTGGTCAGCCCGCAATGTTAAGATCGAGCCTGAATTGATGAATGCGCGCCTATACCTCACTTAAGTCCTTGAAACAAGCCGGGGCAAAGGTGCTAAACCGCTTCGAGATGAGAATCCGGACAACGAAGGGTGCGATGGCCGATCTTTCCCAAGGGCAGACCCGTCCCAAGGCGGCGCTCGGCGCCCTGAAACCGCTGATCCCCTATGGCCTTGCCTACAAGGGGCGGATCGCGGCGGCGCTGGCGGCCCTCGCCATGGCGTCCGCGGCCACCCTCGTCGTGCCCATCGCCGTGCGCAGGGTGGTCGATTTCGGCTTCTCGGAGGAGGGCAGGGTCTTCATCAGCGCCTATTTCGCCCTTCTGCTGGTGGTGGTGGGCGTTTTGGCCGTTTCCAGCGCGCTGCGCTACTACTGCGTCATCACCCTGGGCGAGCGGGTGGTGGCCGACGTGCGCTCCGCCGTGTTCCGCCACCTGACCTCCCTCGATCCGGCCTTCTTCGACCAGACGAAGAGCGGCGAGATCGTCTCGCGGCTCACCGCCGACACCACCCAGGTCAAGGCGGCCTTCGGGGTCAGCATCTCGATTGCCTTGCGCAACCTCTTCCTGTTCCTGGGCGCAACCGTGCTCATGATCGTCACGAGCCCGAAGCTTTCGGCCCTGGTGCTTCTGGCGATCCCGGTGATCGTCCTGCCCCTGGTCTTTTCAGGCCGGGCCGTGCGCCGGCGTTCCCGGGCGGCGCAGGATCGCCTGGCCGATGCCTCGGCCTATGCGGCGGAAGCCATCGGGGCGGTGCGCACCATGCAGGCCTTCGGGATGGAAAGCCTCACGGCCTCGCGCTTTGCCGCCGCCGCCGAGGACGCCTTCACTGCGGCGCGGCTTTCCACCACCATGCGGGCTTTCCTGACGGGGGCTGGCCTCTTCCTGGTGTCGGCAAGCGTGGTGGGTGTGCTCTGGTACGGGGCACAGGATGTGCTGGCCGGCGAGATGACCGGCGGGCGGCTCTCGCAGTTCGTGCTTTATGCGGTCTTTGCCGCAAGCTCGCTCGGCCAGCTCTCGGAGGTTTACGGGGAACTCGCGCAGGCCGCCGGCGCGGCGGAGCGGCTGGGTGAGATTCTGGCCGCCAAGCCTGCCGTCCGGACACCCCATGCGCCGAAGCCCCTGCCTGAGCCGTCTCCCGGCACGGTGGCGTTCGAGGATGTGCACTTCTCCTACCCGACCCGCACCGAGCAGCCCGCTCTCCACGGGTTGAGCTTCAAGGTCGCATCCGGCGAGCGGGTTGCCATCGTGGGGCCGTCGGGCGCCGGCAAGAGCACGATCCTGCAGCTGCTCCTGCGCTTCTACGACCCGCAGAGGGGCACGATCCGGGTCGATGGGGTGGCGATCACCGAGGCCGATCCTTTTGCGCTCAGAGCCCGCATGGCCCTCGTGCCGCAGGAGCCGACGATCTTTGCCGCATCCGTTCTCGACAACATTCGGTATGGCCGCCCCGACGCCACGGAGGACGAGGTGCGCCGCGCGGCCGAGCTCGCCTCCGCCGACGGCTTCATCCAGGCCATGCCGCAGGGCTACGGCACCCCCATCGGTGAGCGTGGCGTGACCCTGTCCGGCGGCCAGCGCCAGCGTCTCGCCATTGCCCGCGCCATCCTGAAGGACGCGCCCATCCTGCTCCTCGACGAGGCCACCTCGGCCCTCGATGCGGAGAGCGAGCGCAAGGTGCAGACCGCCCTCGACCGGCTGATGGAAGGCCGCACGACCCTGGTCATCGCCCACCGGCTGGCCACCGTGCGCTCCGCCGACCGGATCCTGGTGATGGACGACGGCCTGATC
This sequence comes from Microvirga aerilata, assembly GCF_016743775.1. Classification (GTDB taxonomy): domain Bacteria; phylum Pseudomonadota; class Alphaproteobacteria; order Rhizobiales; family Beijerinckiaceae; genus Microvirga; species Microvirga aerilata. The sequence continues at coordinate 60,709 of NZ_JAEQMY010000018.1, forward strand.
GTGGAGGAGGGGACCCATGAGGCGCTGCTCGCCCAAGGCGGGCTTTATGCGCGCCTGGCGCGCCTTCAGTTCACGGGCGAGCAGGAGCACAATCTGGCGGCCGAGTAGGCGCTCGGCTCAAAAAACTTCGCGGCTGACGGCTGACTTTGACGTTGGGACTTCCATCTGATTGGATGCCCCTTGCAGCAAGATCGACAGGGGCGCCTCAGACCAGCCGGGAGGGTGCGCATGGTCGTCAGCAAGAGGCATCCGCGGGACTGTCCCCGCATCAACATCCGTGAGCCATGGGACCTTCAGTATTGGTCCGACCGATGGAACGTCCCACGCCAGCAGGTGGTGGAAGCCATCCGACGCGTCGGCGATCAGGTTCATGATGTCGCGCAGGCGTTGGGGAAAAACTGACGTGACAGGTTGGTCGCTTAGCGACCTTTTCCAGTGGCTATGTCAGCGTCAAACTTGATCGGGACGTGACCTCCCGCGCAACCGCATTTGCTTAGCCATTCGTTCAATCAAGGAGCGTAGGGCCGAGGCAGATTCCTACGAACAGGATCAGCCAGATCAAGCGGCGGATCACATCAGGCAACGCCTGAGCCATGAGATTGAGCTCTCGCGAGCTGTATTCCTCACCGCTCCGTCAATTTAAGCTCGATACGCCGGTTGCGGGCATAGGCCTCTTCCGTGGTGCCGTTGTCGAGGGGCTGGAACTCGCCGAAGCCGGCGGCGACCAGGTGCTGGGGCTTGACGCCTCGGGCGACGAGAGCCTGCACCACGGCAATGGCGCGGGCCGACGACAGGGCCCAGTTTGACGGAAATTGCGAGGTCGCGATGGGTCGCTGGTCGGTATGCCCGTCGACGCGAATGACCCAGGGGATGTCCGGCGGCACCTGCCGCTCCAGTTCCATCAGGGCGCTGGCGATCCGGTCGATCTCGCCCGATGCCTCCGGGCGCAGGATCGCTTGCCCACCGGGGAAGAGCACCTCGGACTGGAAGACGAAGCGGTCGCCCACGATGCGCACGTCGGGGCGGTTGCCGAGAATCTGGCGCAGGCGGCCGAAGAAGTCGGAGCGGTAGCGGGCCAGTTCCTGCACCCGCTGGGCGAGCGCCACGTTGAGGCGGCTGCCGAGATCGGCGATGCGGGCCTGACTTTCCTTGTCCCGATTCTCGGAGGCCGCAAGCGCCTCTTCCAGCGCCGCCAGCTGGCGGCGCATGGCGGCGATCTGCTGGTTGAGGATCTCCACCTGGCTCAGCGCCCGGCCCGTGGCCTGACGCTCGCCTTCAAGCTGCGTGTTGAGCTGCTGGGCCTGGTCTTGAGCGGCGCCGCCGCTCTCCAGGAGCGCCTGCAGGCGCGCCCGCTCGGCCTCGTTGGCCCTGAGCGTGGTCTGGAGCGAGATCACCGTGTCTTCGATGGTGCGCCGGCCAGAGCGCTCGAGCGACAGGAGGTCGGTAAGCTCGGCGATCTGGCGGTTCAGGCGGTCGAGAACCGTATCGCGGCCCGACAATTCGCGGGACAGGAAGAACTGACCGACCGTGAACACCGAGATCAGGAAGATGATGGCCAGAAGCAGGGTGGACAGGGCGTCCACGAAGCCGGGCCAGTAGTTGAGCTGGCTTCGCCCCCCGCGCCGGCGTCCGCCTGTGCTCGACATGGGCATCAGGGCAGCCTTTCACGGGAAATGCGGTCGAGCACCTGCTTCAGCTCCTTCTCGCGGGCGGCCTGAGCCTCCACCCAGTCGCGGATCATCTGCTGCTCCGCCCGCATGTGCTGGACGAGGCCCTGCACGCCCTCGGCCAAGTTGGCCATGGCCTGCGTGGCGGCCCGGCCGCCCCCGCCGTCGTTGACGGCGGCCGTCAGCCGGTTCAGCGCGAGGGTCAGGTCCTGTGGGGTGCCCGCCCGAACCGGCGCGTCGGCAGCGGGCGTGTCCATGGTGGACATCGCCAGCCAATCCTCCAGCTCCGTGTAGAAGCGGCTCTGGGCCTGGCCGGCCTGAAGGTCGAGGAAGCCGAGGACGAGGGAGCCTGCGAGGCCGAAGAGCGAGGCGGAGAAGGACAGGCCCATGCCCTGGAGAGGGCCGGCGAGCGAGTTCTTCAGCTCGTCGAACAGAACCGCCGAATCCTGGCCCGTTCTCAAGGACGAGATGATGCGCCCGACCGAGCCCACGGTGTCGATGAGGCCCCAGAAGGTGCCGAGCAGCCCTAGGAAAACCAGGAGGCCGGCGAGATAGCGCACGATCTCGCGGCTCTCGTCGAGGCGGGCGCCGATGGAATCGAGCAGCGAGCGGGTGGCGGCGACCGAAAGCGCGGCTTCGCTGGGCCGGTTGCCCATCAGGGTGGCCATGGGGGCGAGCAGCACTGGCGGGGTGGGGGCGACGAGCCCCTCTTCGTTCTGGCGGAAGGTGTTGACCCAGCGGACCTCGGGGCGAAGGCGCCAGACTTGACGGATCGCGAGCACGATTCCGATCGCCATCACGCCCAGGATCAGGGCATTGAGGCCCGGATTGGCTTGGAAGGCTTCCCAGATCTGCCGGTAGAGAATGAAGGCGACAAACCCTGCCAGAATCAAAAAGACCGCCATGCGGATGAGATAGATCCGCGGTGGGGTAAGGGGTTGATCCGCCATCGTTATCCTGTGCATTCGTGCTTCGGGACTGCGCTAATGTGACCGCGCTGGTCCTGGGGATCAAGCGCGACCATGGGTTCCCGCGTCTGCACGAACAGAAATATCAGCCTTTCGCCTTCTTCAGGAGCCGCAGGAGCTCGCGGTGCATGATCTCGTTGCCGCAGGCGACCGAGCCCTTTGTGAGGGGGTCGCTGCCGCCGTCGGCGTCGGAGATGAAGCCGCCCGCCTCGCGGATCATGAGGATGCCGGCGGCGATGTCCCAGGAGTTGAGCCCCCGCTCCCAATAAGCATCGAAGCGTCCGCAGGCCACATAGGCGAGATCCAGGGACGCTGCGCCGAAGCGGCGCATGCCGCCCACATTGCCCATCACGGCTGCCGTCTCGCGCAGGAAAAGGCCGTGATCGCCCCGGCCGATATGCGGCAGGCCGCAGCCCACCACCGCATCCGCCAAGTCGTTGCGGGCGGCCACGCGGATGCGGCGGTTGTTCAGGTAGGCGCCCTTGCCGCGCTCGGCGATGAACAACTCGTCCTTGGCCGGATCGTAGATCACGCCGGCCACGATCTGGCCGTCGCGCTCCAGGCCGACCGAGATGGCGAACTGCGGCAGGCCGTGCAGGAAGTTCGTGGTGCCGTCCAGCGGATCGATGTGCCAGCGGTGGCTCGTGTCCGTGCCCTCGACCACGCCTTCTTCCTCCATGACGAGGCCGTAGCCGGGACGGGCCTTCTCCAGCGCCTCGCGCAGGATCTTTTCCGCCTTGCGGTCGGCGGCCGAGACGAAGTCGCCGGGGCCTTTCCGGGAGACCTGCAGGTTCTCGACCTCGCCGAAATCGCGCTTGAGGGAGCGCGAAGCCTTCATCACGGCATCGGTCATGACGGTCATGAGGGGCGAGCGGATCATCGTGGGCAGGTCCTGGCAAAGAGCGGGTGCAAAAGGAATGTGGTCGATGGACCACGGGAGGGTTGTCGTCAAGCGGTGGATAACCGGACGGGCGGCCCAATTGATCCCGTGCCGGGTGATTTTAGGTGGTTGGTCTGGCGCTCCGCGTCATGGCTGGGCTCCACGTCATAACCGGGCTTGTCCCGGCCATCCCGAATATGACAAGCAATGCGCTTCACCGATCGAGATCGCCGGCACAAGGCCGATGATGACGGCAGGAGCAAGCTTCAGCGCATGCCGAGGCGCTCCGCCGCGAGGCGCTCCGCGCGGGTGCGCTCGTCGGCGTTCAGGTCCTTGAGGGCGTTGTCGAGCCAGGGATCGTTCAAGCCCTGGGCGGCGGCCAGGATATGCCAGGCTGCGGCATCGACCTTGTTGACGGGAACGCCCCGGCCCGCCACCAGGAGCCGCGCCAGGCGGTTCTGGGCGATGGCATTGCCTTTGGCCGCGGCCCGGCGAAAGGAGCGGGCGGCCTGGGATTCGCTTGCCGCAACGCCTTCGCCGTTGAAGAGCAGGATGGCGTATTCCACCTCGCCCACGGAGCTGCCGTTCCGGGCGGCCCGCTCGAACAGGCGGGCCGCAGCCGCAGGGTCGCGAGCCACGCCCCGGCCCTTGAGGTAGAGCACGCCGAGGGCATGCTGGGCATCGGGGATTTCCGCTTCCGCAGCCTTCTTCAGGAGGTCGACAGCCTTCTGCAGATCCGCATCCGCGTTGCTGGTGAGAAGGAGCAGGGCAAGGTTGTGGCTGGCCAGCGGATTGCCCTTGGCTGCTGCTTCTTCCAGCCAAGCCCTTCCTTGGGCCTGGTTCTTCGCCATGCCCCGCCCGTCGAGCGCCATGAGGCCAAGCGATGCCAGCGCGTTGGCATCGCCCCGCTGCGCCGCCAGCCGGTACCATTCGGAGGCCTTTTTCGGATCGGCCGCGACGCCAAGCCCCTGATTGTAGAGCTCGCCCAGGAGCGTCATGGCGGCGGCATCGCTGTTGTTCTTCTCCAGCCGGAGCGTCGCCTCCCGGAAGGCCGTCATGTACAGGCCACGCTGATAGGCCCCATAGGCCATGTCGGGCTCGGCCGCGTGGGAAAAGGTGGCGGATGCCAGGAGGAGAGCGCCGCCGAGGAGGCAAGAGAGACGCATCAGCGCGAGGCCTCCTGCCGGGCGAGAATATCGGCTGCAGCCTTGACGCCGGCGGCCGCGCCATCGGGGTGGGACCAGACCGCATCGCCAAGGGCCACGAACTCCGCATGCGTGGCCGCCAGGGTTTCGACGGCCTCAAGGGCCGGGGCGTAGGCCACGCAGGGCGTCTCGAAGATCTCGGCCCACCAGGCCACGCGCTCGGCCACGCTCTCTAGGGAGGGCAGGGAGCCGTCCCGCCGCGGCTCGCCGAAGAGCAGGTAATCGACGCCGGCCTCGCCGAGGGTCATGGCATCGTCCTTGGTGCGGATGCCGCCCACGCCGATGGCGCGCTCGGACTTCAGGCGCTCCCGCCATTCACGCACCAGGCCGGGATCGCCCTGGATGTGGACCCCGTCGGCTCCGGCACGGGCCGCAACGGTCGCCAGGTCCGCCTTGCCGTCCGTGGTGATGATCAGGGCCGCTCCATTGTCCTGGGCGGCAGGCCCGAGGGCCTTCACCTGATTGATCAGGGTGCGCTCGTCGGCCGGGGCCAGCCGCAGCAGGACAGCCGCGACGGCGCCGGTCGCGCAGGCCTCGGCCAGCTGCGGGGCGAAGGAGGCATCCTCCAGAACGGGGGTGATGAGGTAGAGGCGGGCGGCGGTATCGGCCATGGGTCACAGGTCACACAATAAGGAAAGACACCGTTCCCATAACGAAAACGGGGCCATCTTGCGAGGCCCCGCTTGTCGATCATGATTAAGGCGAAAGCCAGATCGGGCGATGCCGCCCGGCTCCCTTCCCCTTGTGGGCAGGGTGAGGCTCATCTCGGTGTCATTCCCGGCCGAAGCGAAGGCGAAGGGAAACCACGGCTGCCGTGTGTGGGAATGGATCCCCTTCCCGGTCCTGCGGGGCCGCCGGGGATGACACCCTTCGGGCCATAACCGGCCTTGCGCCGGCCATCCTGATGGGAGTGGCGCGGTGCCTCCCTAAAACGAGATCACCGGCACGAGGCCGGTGATGACGTAGTGGGTTCGTCGAAGGTTGGAGGCTCTGCTTTACTCAGCCGCCTGCCGGTTGGCGCCGAAGGTCGGGTCGAGCTCGCCGGAGGCGTAGCGCTTGGCCATCTCGGCCAGCGTATAAACCCGCTTGATCTTCGAGGCCTGGCCTGCGGTGTTGAACTCCTGCAGGCGCTGCTTGCAGAGCTTGGTCATCGCGTCCATGGCGGGCTTCAGGTACTTGCGCGGGTCGAACTCGCCCGGGTTCTCGCTCAGAACCTTGCGGATCTGGCCGGTCATGGCCATGCGGTTGTCGGTGTCGATGTTGATCTTGCGCACGCCGTGCTTGATGCCGCGCTGGATCTCCTCAACCGGCACGCCCCAGGTGGGCTTCATCTGGCCGCCATACTGGTTGATGATGTCCTGCAGGTCCTGCGGCACCGAGGACGAGCCGTGCATCACCAGATGGGTGTTCGGCAGCTTCTGGTGGATCTCCTCGATGATGTGCATCGCGAGGATCGCGCCGTCGGGCTTGCGGGTGAACTTGTAGGCGCCGTGAGAGGTGCCCATGGCGATGGCGAGCGCGTCGACCTTGGTCTCGGCCACGAACTTCACGGCCTCGTCCGGGTTCGTCAGCAGCTGGTCGTGGGAGAGCTTGCCCTCGGCGCCGTGGCCGTCCTCGGCCTCGCCTTCGCCGGTTTCCAGGGAGCCCAGCACGCCGAGTTCGCCCTCCACCGAGATGCCGCCGAGATGAGCCATCTCGACCACCTTCTTGGTGACGCCCACATTGTAGTCCCAGTCGCCCGGGGTCTTGCCGTCGGCCTTGAGCGAGCCGTCCATCATCACCGAGGTGAAGCCGGCCTGGATCGCCGTCATGCAGGTGGCGGGCTCGTTGCCGTGGTCGAGGTGCACGCAGACCGGGATCTGCGGATAGATTTCGGTGACCGCATCCATCATGTGCTTGAGCATGACGTCGTTGGCATAGGAGCGCGCGCCGCGGCTTGCCTGAATGATCACCGGCGCATCGACCTCGCTGGCCGCCGCCATGATCGCGAGCGCCTGCTCCATGTTGTTGATGTTGAAGGCAGGCACGCCGTAGCCTTGCTCGGCTGCGTGATCCAGAAGCTGCCTCATGGTAATGCGGGCCATTTAGTCCTCCGTCTTGGTTTTGCTTTTAAACAGCGCAGAAGCTGAACCTCAGCTTAAGCCTCTCGTTAAGCCATCTAGGCCACGTTTCGCCCTGGCAAAGTGGGTACCCACTTTGCTTAAGGCCAAGGCTCAGGCTCTCAGGGCTTCCACGCCGGGGAGCGACTTGCCTTCCAGCCATTCGAGGAAGGCGCCGCCGGCCGTCGACACATAGGTGAAGCTGTCCGCCACACCGGCGTGGTTGAGGGCCGCGACCGTGTCGCCGCCGCCGGCGACCGACACGAGCTTGCCCTCCCGGGTGCGCTGGGCCGCGTGACGCGCGGCCGCCACCGTGCCCTGGTCGAAGGGAGCGATCTCGAAGGCGCCGAGGGGGCCGTTCCACACCACCGTTGCGGCGTCGTTGATGGCGGCCTGGATGCGCTCGATGGACTGCGAGCCCACATCGAGGATCATCTGGTCCTCGGGGATCGCGTCGATGCCGTAGGTGTGGTTGACGGCACCGGCCTTGAACTCGTAGGCGCAGACGCCGTCGACCGGCAGGATGATGGCGCAGTTGGCATCGCGCGCCTTCTCGATGATGCGCATGGCGGTTGCCGCCAGATCCTTCTCGGCGAGCGACTTGCCCACGCCGAGGCCCGCAGCGTGAACGAAGGTATTGGCCATGCCGCCGCCGATCACCAGCGCATCGACCTTGGCGACGAGGTTTTCGAGCAGGTCGATCTTGGTCGAGACCTTGGCGCCGCCCACGATGGCGACCACCGGGCGCTTCGGCGCCTCCAGGCCCTTGGTGAGGGCGTCGAGCTCCGCCTGCATGGAGCGGCCGGCGTAACCCGGCAGCGCGCGGGCGAGGCCCTCGGTGGAGGCATGCGCCCGGTGCGCCGCCGAGAAGGCGTCGTTCACATAAAGGTCGCCGAGCTTGGCCAGTTCCTGGACGAAGGCCGGATCGTTCTTCTCCTCGCCCGCATGGAAGCGGGTGTTTTCGAGAAGCAGCACGTCGCCGTCCTTCAGGGCGTTGACGGCTTGGCTCGCGGCCTCGCCGATGCAGTCATCGGCGAAGGCCACGGGTTTGCCGAGGTGGCTGGCGACCGCTTCCGCAACCGGCTTCAGGGATTCCTTCGGATCGCGGCCCTTCGGGCGTCCGAAATGAGCGAGAAGGATCACCCTCCCGCCCTTGTCGGCGATTTCCCGGATGGTGGGAAGGACGCGCTCGATGCGCGTCGCATCCGTGATCCGGCCGTTCTCCATGGGCACGTTGAGGTCCACCCGGACGAGAACGCGTTGTCCCTTGACGTCGGCTTGGTCGAGCGTGCGGAAGGCGGTCACTGGCAGCCTCCCTTAGATGAGCTTCGCCATGGCGACGGCGGTGTCCGCCATGCGGTTCGAGAAGCCCCACTCGTTGTCGTACCACGACATGACGCGCACGAGGTTGCCGTCCATCACCTTGGTCTGGTCCATGTGGAAGGTGGACGAGGCCGGGTTGTGGTTGAAGTCGATGGAGACGTTCGGCTCGTTGGTGTAGGCCAGCACGCCCTTGAGCTGCTGCTCGGCGGCGGCCGTGATCGCCGCGTTGATCTCTTCCTTCGTGGTGGCCTTGCGGGCGATGAACTTGAAGTCGATCACCGAGACGTTCGGGGTCGGCACGCGGATCGAAACGCCGTCGAGCTTGCCGTTGAGCTCCGGCAGCACGAGGCCCACGGCCTTGGCGGCGCCCGTCGAGGTCGGGATCATGGACAGGGCGGCCGCGCGGGCGCGGTACATGTCCTTGTGCATCTGGTCGAGCGACGGCTGATCGTTGGTGTAGGAGTGGATCGTGGTCATGAAGCCCTTCTCGATGCCCACGGCGTCGTTGAGCACCTTGGCGACCGGCGCGAGAGCGTTCGTGGTGCACGAGGCATTCGAGATGACGATGTGATCCTTCGTCAGCTGGTCGTGGTTGACGCCGTAGACGACGGTGAGATCCGCGCCGTCGGCCGGGGCCGAGACGATGACCCGCTTGGCGCCGGCGGTGAGATGCGCCGAGGCCTTGTCCTTGGACGTGAAGATGCCGGTGCACTCCATCGCGATGTCGACGCCCATCTCCTTGTGAGGAAGGGTCGCCGGATCCTTGATGGCGGTGACGCGGATGCGCTGGCCGTTGACGACGATGAACTCGCCGTCGACCTGCACGTCGCTGGGGAAGCGGCCATGGACGGAGTCGTAGCGAAGCAGATGGGCGTTCGTTTCGACCGGGCCGAGATCGTTGATGGCCACCACCTGGATGTCCGTGCGGCCGCTTTCCACGATGGCACGGAGGATGTTGCGCCCGATGCGACCGAACCCGTTGATCGCGACCTTCACCGTCATAGTCTTAGCTCCCTTGTAAGATAAGGCTAAAGGTTTCTCTCGCCTTACAGATTATGTGTCCTGAGAACCTTCTCGGCCACGGCTTCGGCGGTGATGCCGAAGTGCTTGTAAAGGTCCTTGTAGGGCGCGCTCGCCCCAAACCCATGCATGCCGACGAAAATTCCGTCCGAGCCGATGATCGAGTCCCAGCCGAAACGAACGGCCGCCTCCACCGCAACCTTGATCGGCGCATCGCCGATGATGCGGGCACGAACTTTCTCGGGCTGAGCCATGAAGAGGTCGAGCGAGGGCACCGATACAACGCGAACGGCGAAGCTTTGTTCATCCAGAATTTTCTGGGCCGCCAGGGCGATCTCGACTTCGGAGCCCGAAGCAAAGATCGTGGCGCGGGCCTTTCCGTTCGCCGGGGACAGCTCGTAGGCGCCAGCCGCCGACTGGTTCTCCTGGCCGCCGGCCTTGCGAACCTGCGGCAGGTTCTGGCGGGTGAGCGCCAGCATGGTCGGGCCGTCTGTGCGCTCCAGGGCCAGCTGCCAGCACTCCGCCGTCTCGATGGCGTCGGCCGGGCGGAACACGCGCATCTTCGGCATGGCGCGCAGGGCCGCCAGGTGCTCCACCGGCTGGTGGGTGGGGCCGTCCTCTCCCAGGCCGATGGAGTCGTGGGTCATCACGTAAACGGCCGGGATCCCGGCGAGCGCCGCGATGCGCATGGCGGGGCGGGCATAGTCGGTGAACACCATGAAGGTCGCGCCGGCCGGCACATAGCCGCCATGGAGCGCGATGCCGTTCATGGCCGCAGCCATCCCGTGCTCGCGGATGCCGTAATGGATGTAGCGGCCTGCAAAGTTGCCCGGCGAGATGGCAGTGAGGTTCTTGGTCTTGGTGTTGTTCGACGGCGTCAGGTCCGCCGAGCCCAGCACCAGCTCCGGCACCGCCTCGGTGATCACCTCGAGCGCGATCTCGCTGGCCTTGCGGGTGGCGACGTTCTGCGGCTCAGCCGCGAGGCGATCCTTCAGACCGGCGACCGCATCGGCCAATCCTTGCGGACGCACGCCCTTCACGCGGCGCTCGAACTCGGCGCGCGTGTCGGCAGGCAATGCCTTCAGGCGCTCGGCCCAGGCCTTGCGCTGGCGGCGGCCCTTCCTGCCGGCCTTGGCCCAGGCGTCACGGATGGTGTCCGGGATCTCGAAAGGCGCGTGGCTCCAGCCGAAGGCAGCCTTGGCGCCGGCCAGCTCCTCGGCGCCGAGCGGCTCGCCATGGGCCTTGGAGGTGCCGGCCTTCTTCGGCGCGCCGTAGCCGATGGTGGTCTTGCAGGCGATCATGGTCGGGCGGTCCGACTTCTGGGCGCGGGAGATGGCGCGCTGCAGGGCCTTCGGATCGTGGCCGTCCACGCGCACGGCCCGCCAGCCGCAGGCCTCGAAGCGCTTCACCTGGTCGACCGAGTCGGACAGCGACAGGGGGCCGTCGATGGAGATGCCGTTGTCGTCCCAGAGCACGATGAGGCGGCTCAGCTTCAGGTGGCCTGCGAGCGCAATGGCCTCGTGGCTGATGCCCTCCATGAGGTCGCCGTCGGAGGCGAGCACATAGGTGTGGTGATCGACGAGGTCGTCGCCGTACTCGGCGTTCAGCATGCGCTCGGCGAGCGCGAAGCCCACCGCCGTGGCAATGCCCTGGCCGAGGGGCCCGGTGGTGGTCTCGACGCCCGGGGTCATGAAGTTTTCCGGGTGGCCCGGGGTCTTGGAGTCGAGCTTGCGGAAGTTCTTCAGCTCCTCGACCGTCATGCCCTTCACGCCCGTCAGATGCAGGAGCGCGTAGAGCAGCATGGAGCCGTGGCCGGCCGAAAGGATGAACCGGTCGCGGTCGGGCCAGGCCGGGTCGGCGGCGTCGTATTTCAGGAACTTGGTGAACAGCACGGTCGCCATGTCGGCGGCGCCCATGGGCAGGCCCGGATGGCCGGATTTGGCTTGTTCGACGGCGTCCATGGCGAGGACGCGCACGGCGTTCGCCAGATCGGAATGGGTGACGCGATCGGCGGAAACGGTATCTTGCACGGCGAGATCCACAAGTCGTATGGCCCGAAAAGGGGCGGTCTGTCTGGAAAAGGCCGGGGCTCCTTAACACGGGGCAGGGGCGAGTCAAAGGCACCAAGTGGCGTAATCCCCTTTAAGACCCGTTGCCGATAGAGGGCTCCGGGCCCTGAGCATGGGACTTGAAAAGAGCGGATTTGCCCTTTTGGGATCGATCCGATGCTCCCTTCCCCGAACGACGCATGGCTTGCAGCGGACCCGAAGGGCCACGCCCGTGAAAACCGGGTCCACTTTTCCGCACGATGGGTTAGTCTCGTGGCGATTCCCGGAGGCATGATGGCGCCCAAACTCGACGACGCGATGAAGCGGCTGGACATAGCCTTGGGGCTTCTCGAGGCCTCCGTCTCCAGGCGCCTGGAGGCAGACCGGCGCCGGGGCGGCCTGGAAACGGAGCTGCAGCTCATGCAGGACGACCGGGCACGCCTCGCCGAGGAGCTCGACGGGGCGCTCACCCGCCTCCATCGCTTCGAGGCGGCCACCGACGATGTCAGCCGGCGGGTGCGCCAGGCCATCGGCGCGGTTCAGACCGTGCTCGCCCAGGCCGGGCAGTTCGAGCCGGAGGAAGGTTGAGGATGCCCCAGGTCACCGTCACCATTGCCGGAAAAACATACCGCATGGCCTGCGCCGAGGGCGAGGAGCGGCATCTCGAAGGCTTGGCCGCCTCCTATGACGCCAAGATCGAGGACATGCGCGCCTCCTTCGGCGAGATCGGCGACCTGCGCCTGCACGTCATGGCGGCCCTTGCCCAGGCCGATGAACTGCACGAAACGAAAAGACGGATTGCCGCGCTGGAAGCGGAGGTGGCGGCGCTCAACAGCATCAACGTCTCCAGGGACGAGCGCGTGGAGCGGATCGAGGCAAGGCTCGCCGAGGGCATTCAGATGGCGGCCGAGCGGATCGAGCAGCTGGCGCGCAGCCTCAATGCGGCGGGGCAGGCCTAGAGCCATCGCAACACTGTCTTGTTGCGGCATGGCAAACCGCCTGCTCTAGTAGGGGGATGAGTTCCCTGCCCGAAGATCGTTTCTCCAAGCGCGTCGAGGAGGCCTGCCTGAACGGCTGGCCGGCCTTGCGCGAGGTGGTGTTCGACGGCTGGCTGCTCCGGCTGGCCGACGGCTACACCAGGCGGACCAACTCGGTGAACCTGATCGGCGTGGGGACGCTGCCCTTCGACGAGAAGCTTCGGTACTGCGAGGCGCTCTATGCCTCCCACGGACTTCCGGCAATCGTCTGTGTTCCGTCCACCGCCGACCCCTGTCTCAGTCACGTGCTCGACGAGCGCCGATACGGTCCGCCGGAAGACGAGAGCCGCGTTCTTTTTGCGGATTTTGACAAGGCCCCGCCGCAGGCATCCCCTGAGGCCGAAACGGAGGAAGGTCTTCCGGGAGCCGCATGGCTCAAGACTTTGGCTCGGCTCCAGAACCAAAGCGATCAGGCCCGGAGAACCCATAGACGGATTCTGGAAAGCCTCTCCACCTCGGCCGTTTTCGCGGCTGTCCGCCTCCCGGACGGGCAAATCGGCGCCCTGGCCTACGGGGCCGTTCACGATGGGCTCGTCTGCGTGAACTCGGTCGTGACCGATCCGGCCTTCAGGCGCCGGGGCTTGGCTCGCAAGGCAGTCTCGACCGTGCTAGCGTGGGCACAAGGGAGCTGTGGAGCAACAGGCGCCTGCTTGTCGGTCGTGGCCGACAACGCCCCTGCCGTGGCTCTTTACCAAACGCTCGGCTTCGGCCGCGAGGTCTACCGCTATCATTACCGGCGCCAGATCGGTTGACGGCGGGGCCGCGGGCTTTCAGATCCGGTGGGACAGCCGGTGCTGGCGCTGCCGGAGCGTGGTCAGAAGCGCCACATAGGGCTCGCGCCGCTCGTAATGCGCCGCCACGATCTTTCGCTTGAGAGATGTCTTGAGCGTCTGGTCGGTGCCGTTCTTTTCGATCTTTTCCAGCTCCACGTCATGCGCGAAATCGATGTTTCCCAGCATGTGCAGCACCTCCCGCATCATGGCGTCGATGCTCGACGTATCCGGGTAGTCGCTCCGATGAAGTTTTTCGTCGTTATCGTGCTTCAGATGGGTCATGTTTCCTCCGATGATCGATGACGCATCCCCTACCGGACCATTTGAGAACCAAACCGCCAGTTGAGCCATTCCGTAAACATCCGCAGGTACTTCCCCTTAATCCGCTATCGGTACCTCTCTGGAGACAAAGCTGTGCCCGTCCGGCGATGAAGATATCGATCCCCAGTCGATTTTCCCTCTTCCAACCGGCCTCCATCGTCCCTACATAGGAAGGGCGGGGCTGCGGGGCGCGTTAGGAGTTCATATTCCCCGGGGCCTTATCGATCCCAATGGGAGCTGTCCCTGCCCGGTCCGTGGACCGGAACATACGGCGCCCACCTACTTTGTAGGTTCCCGGGATCGCTTCTCCGACGGCTTTTGTGGCTCCGCACCTTATGACCTCTCTCCCCCCTCCCGAACGGAAAGAACAGCTTCGCGGCGAGGGGTTCGCGCGCCGGGACGCGCTCGACAAGAGCTTCCGCAAGCAAGCCGCTCGGCGCATCGCCGCTCAAGCGCTCGATCTTCCCGATCTCCAGAACATCAATCCGGTCGGAGCCTATTGGCCGATCCGCAGCGAGGTCGATCCGCGCCCTCTCCTGGAAGCGCTGCTCGCGCGCGGGCAGGATGTGGCCCTCTCCCAGATCCTCCACCCCCATTTGAGCTGGCGCCTCTGGCAGCCCGGCGACGTGCTGGTCAAGGGCGGCTTCGGCGTGCGCGAGCCCGGGCCCGACGCCCCGGAGGTTTTCCCCAAGGCGCTGCTCGTTCCCCTCGTGGCCTTCGACCGCAGGGGCGGGCGCATCGGCTACGGCAAGGGGCACTTCGACCGGGCCATCGCGGCGCTCGAAGCGCAGCATCCCGTCTTGACCATCGGCCTGGCTTATGCGGTTCAGGAGATCGAAGAGGTTCCGATCGAGTCCCATGACCGGATGCTCGACGTTATCATCACCGAAGCCGAACTCATTCGGACCAAACCCGCATAGGGAACTGTCATGCGTCTTCTCTTCCTCGGCGACATCGTCGGGCGGCCCGGCCGCAATGCGGTGATCGAGCGCCTGCCCGGGCTTCGCGACCGCTGGCGGCTCGATTGCGTGGTGATCAACGGCGAGAACTCCGCCGGGGGCTTCGGCATCAACGAAGCCATCTGCGACGAGATCCTGGCCGCCGGCGCCGATGCGATCACGCTCGGCAATCACACCTGGGATCAGCGCGAGACCCTCGTGTTCATCGAGCGGCAGCCCAGGCTGATCCGCCCCGTGAACTACCCGTCGGGCACGCCGGGCCGGGGCGCGAACCTCATCGACACCCGCTCGGGCCACCGGGTCCTCGTCGTCAACGTCATGGGCCGCCTCTACATGGACCCGCTCGACGATCCGTTTGCTGCCGTCGACCGGGAGCTCGAGACCTGCCCCCTGGGCCAGGTGGCGGATGCGGTGATCGTCGACGTTCACGCGGAGGCGACCAGCGAGAAGCAGGCCATGGGCCACCACCTCGACGGGCGGGCGAGCCTCGTGGTCGGCACCCACACCCATGTGCCCACCGCCGATCACCGGGTTCTGCCGGGCGGCACGGCCTATCTGTCGGATGCGGGCATGTGCGGCGATTACGATTCCGTGCTCGGCATGCAGAAGGAGGAGTCGATCCGCCGCTTCCTCCAGAAGACCCCGGGCCCCCGCATGGAGCCGGGCCTGGGCGAGGGCACGCTCTGCGGCATCGCCGTCGAGACCGACGACCGCACCGGGCTCGCGGTGCGTGTGGCGGCGGTTCGCCTCGGGCCGAACCTGGAAGAGACCTGGCCGCGCTTCTGGGATTGAGGGCGGCTTCTTCCCTCTCCCGCAGAAGGGGGGAGGGCGACGGTCCCTTGGCGTGGAGCGTCGCCGTTCCCATCTCTCCCGGCACGGAGGTGATCGGTGGACGCAGACACGAAGACGACCAGGACCGGCAGGATCAACGTCTATCGCCAGGAAAGCGAGTTCCACCGGGCCCACGAGCACCAGAGCGCCTCCGCCGTCCTGCGCGCCGTGATCGACGAGGCCAAGGGCGAGACGATCTCCATCCAGGAAATCATCGAGGCCTTCGGCGAGCGCGCCTTCGGCTTCGTGCTGATCCTGTTCTCCCTGCCCAATTGCGTGCCGAACATCCCGGGCATCGCCGGCATCGTCGGCACCCCGGTCCTCATCTTCGGCATCCAGATGATGCTGGGCCATAAGCGGCCCTGGCTCCCGGGCTTCATTCTGAGGCAGACGGTCTCGGTCGCGAAGTTCAAGCGCCTTATCGACATTGCCGAACCCAGGCTCCAGAAGCTCGAGAGCTACTGCAAGCCCCGGCTGCTGCCGCTCTTCGGCCCCATCGGCGACCGGGTGGTGGGGCTTTTCGCCTTCTTGGCGGCCGTGTCCGTGCTGATCCCCTTCCCCGGAACCAACTTCCCGCCCTCCATTGCCCTCGTCATCGCCTCCATCGCCATCATGGAGGAGGACGGCTACCTGCTGATCGTCGGCTATCTGATCGGCCTTGTGGGGCTGGCCTATACGGTGACGGTGCTAGGCGCCTCCTACCACCTCATCCTGGCGGGCATTCAGAACCTGCCCGGATGGCTCGGCTTCTAGATCGATCGGATCATGTATGAGGGGGCTTTGCCTTAGGCCCTTCGCCGCCTTATAAGCGGCCCATCGTCAACTTCTCCGGCCTGACGGGCGCTTGGGATCCAAGCCGCTTTCGGCCGAACCTTCCGGAGGCCCCCATGGCCGGGCATTCACAGTTCAAGAATATCATGCACCGCAAGGGCAAGGTGGACGCGGTGCGGTCCAAGGTCTTCTCCAAGCTCGCCCGCGAAATTACCGTGGCGGCCAAGATGGGCCTTCCCGATCCCAACATGAACCCGCGCCTGCGCGCCGCGATCCTCGCGGCCCGAGCCGAGAACATGCCCAAAGACAACATCCAGCGCGCCATCAACAAGGCCTCGGGCGGCGACGCGGAGAACTACGACGAGATTCGCTACGAGGGCTACGGCCCGGGCGGGGCTGCCATCATCGTCGAGGCCATGACCGACAACCGCAACCGCACGGCGTCCGACATCCGCTCCTACTTCACCAAGAGCGGCGGCAACCTGGCTGAAACCGGCGCCGTCTCCTTCATGTTCGACCGGGTCGGCTATATCGAGTTCGGCGCAGAGGCAGCCGATGCCGATACCATGCTGGAGGCTGCCATCGATGCGGGCGCCGACGACGTGGCTTCCGGCGAGAACGGCCACGAGATCTACTGCGACCAGGGCACCCTCAACGAGGTGACCAAGGCGCTCGAGGACAAGTTCGGCGAGCCCAAGGCCTCCAAGCTGGTCTGGAAGCCCCAGACCCCGGTCGCCGTCGACGACGAGACCGGCGAGAAGCTCATGAAGCTGATGGAATCGCTGGAGGAGCACGACGACGTCCAG
Organism: Microvirga aerilata; assembly: GCF_016743775.1. Lineage (GTDB taxonomy): Bacteria > Pseudomonadota > Alphaproteobacteria > Rhizobiales > Beijerinckiaceae > Microvirga > Microvirga aerilata. The sequence goes on from NZ_JAEQMY010000018.1 coordinate 77,417, forward strand.
AACGTCTATGGCAACTTCGAGCTCTCCGAGGGGCTCATGCAGAAGATGGCCGGCTGATTTTGCCTGTGCGTCATGCCCGGGCTCGTCCCGGGCATCCACGTCTTCTTAACCGTTGATGGCGTGGATGGCCGTAAGCCGATGCGGCTGTGACGGTGGAGAACAACAGTGAGCGAACGCGTCCGAATCCTCGGCCTCGATCCCGGCCTGCGCAACACGGGCTGGGGCGTCATCACAGTCGAGGGGACGAAGCTCTCGTTCGTCGCTTGCGGGGTCGTGACCTCGGATGGGGACCTCGAGCTCGCCCTGCGCCTCAAGCAGCTTCACGACCGGATCACGGACGTGATCAGGACCTGGACGCCCGACGAGGTTTCCGTTGAGGAAACCTTCGTGAACAAGGACGCGCAGGCGACCCTCAAGCTCGGCCAGGCCCGCGCCATGTCCCTGCTGGTGCCGGCCCTGCACGGCCTGCCGGTAGCGGAATACGGCGCCAACCAGGTGAAGAAGACCGTGGTGGGCGTCGGCCATGCCGACAAGGACCAGGTGCAGGCGATGGTCAAGATCCTGCTGCCGAAGGCCGACTTCAAGAAAGCGGACGCGGCCGACGCGCTCGCCATCGCCATCGCCCATGCGCACCAACGGAAAGCGCGCGCTTTGGCGGCCATGTATTGATTTGTTACAAGGCAGCAATCGTCATCCCAGTCGGCGTGAGTCGATCCGGGATCGGGTGCAGAATAAAACGCATGTTTCCCTCCCCTTGCGGGGAGGGCCAGGGTGGGGGGTGAGCGATAGCCTATGAGGCTCTGGCGCCAGCACCCCCAACTCCTCCCCACAAGGGGAGGAGGGTTTTCGGGAGCAAGGACTGACGTGATCGGCAAACTCAAAGGCGTGGTGGATTCCTATGGCGAGGATTTCGTGATCCTCGATGTGCATGGGGTCGGCTACGTGGTCCACTGCTCCTCCCGCACCCTTCAGAACCTGCCCGCAACCGGCGAGGCGGCGGTTCTGTCCATCGAGACCCATGTGCGCGAGGACATGATCCGCCTCTTCGGCTTCCGGTCGGATTCGGAGCGCGAGTGGTTCCGCATGCTGCAATCCGTGCAGGGCGTAGGCTCCAAGGTGGCGCTCGGCATCCTGTCCGTGCTCGATCCCGGCACCCTCGCGACCGCCATTGCCACCGGCGACAAGGCGTCCGTCGCCCGCGGCCCCGGCGTCGGGCCCAAGCTCGCCCAGCGCATCGTGTCGGAACTCAAGGACAAGGCCCCGGCCTTCGCCGCCGTGGACCCGGCCCTCATCCGCCTCACCGGCGCGGTCGAGGACAACAGCGCCCCGCGTCCCGTGGCGGACGCCATCTCGGCCCTCGTCAATCTCGGCTATCCCCAGATCCAGGCCTCCGCTGCGGTCGCCGCCGCCATGAAGCAGGCAGGGGACGAGGCCGAGGCGAAGACGCTCATTCGGCTGGGCTTGAGGGAATTGGCCCGGTGAGCCTCTCCCTGTCATCCCCGGCGCACGAAGTGCGGGAAGAGGATCCACTTGCACGTGCTGTGGCTATGGATTCCCTTCCCCTCCGCTTTCGCTGCGGCCGGGAATGACACCGGGGCAGCACAACCCTGTCATCCTAAGGCCAAGCGTCAGCGAGGGGAGGGGATCCACCCACACCCTCAGCACTATGGATTTCCGGTCCTGGCCCTGGTGGAGCGCCCGGAATGACAGGGCGGCAAATCGTTCCTGTTTTGATCTTGTTAAAGATGGCGTATTACACCAGAAACGCCTATATGAAGCCTTTGGAAGGTAAGCCTCTTTGACCGACTCCCGCCGCCTGCTCAGCCCCGAAAAGCGCGAGGACGACACCGACGCGTCGATCCGGCCGCTGTCGCTCGACGATTTCACGGGCCAGAAGGCCGCGCGGGCCAATCTCCAGATCTTCATCAATGCCGCCAAGGCGCGGGGCGATGCTCTCGACCATGTGCTCTTCGTCGGCCCTCCGGGGCTGGGCAAGACCACGCTGGCGCAGATCGTCGCCCGGGAGCTCGGGGTCAATTTCCGCTCCACCTCCGGCCCGGTGATCGCGAAGGCGGGCGATCTGGCGGCCCAGCTCACCAACCTCGAAGAGCGCGACGTGCTCTTCATCGACGAGATCCACCGCCTCAACCCTGCCGTGGAAGAAATTCTCTATCCGGCCATGGAGGATTACCAGCTCGACCTGATCATCGGCGAGGGCCCGGCCGCCCGCTCGGTGAAGATCGAGCTGCCGAAATTCACGCTGGTCGGCGCCACCACCCGCGCGGGCCTGCTCACCACCCCCTTGCGCGACCGCTTCGGCATCCCGATCCGGCTCGAGTTCTACACCGTCGACGAGCTGGAGCTCATCGTCAGGCGCGGCGCCAGGGTGCTGGGCTTAGGCATGAGCGACGAAGGCGCGAACGAAATCGCCCGCCGCTCCCGCGGCACGCCCCGCATCGCCGGCCGCCTCCTGCGCCGGGTGCGGGACTTCGCCATCGTGGAAGGCGTCCAGACCGTCAGCCGCGACCTTGCGGACAAGTCCCTGCGCCTTCTCGACGTGGACCCCATCGGCCTCGACCTCATGGACCGCAAGTACCTGACCATGATCGCCACCTCCTTCGGCGGCGGCCCCGTGGGCATCGAGACGATTGCCGCGGCCCTGTCCGAGCCGCGCGACGCCATCGAGGACATCATCGAGCCGTATCTCATCCAGAAGGGCTTCGTGCAGCGCACCCCGCGCGGGCGCATCCTCACCCCCCACGCCTTCAAGCATCTCGGCATGCGCGAGCCCACCCGCGAGACGGTGGCGCAGTTCGGGCTGTTCGGCGGGGATGCGGATGAGTGAGCGGCGTGCCGCCAACACCTCCCCCTTGAGGGGGGAGGTCGCGCCAGAGGCGCGGGAGGGGGTGGAAACGCGACCTTCGTCGGTGCTGCCACCCCACCCTGGAGCGCTGACGCGCTCCGACCCTCCCCCTCAAGGGGAGGGTGAACGTTGGCCCCTCCTCTCCGGCTTCATGCAGGACGGCACCCATATCCTCCCCATCCGCGTCTATTACGAGGACACGGATTTCTCGGCCCGCGTCTATCACGCCAGCTATCTGCGCTTCATGGAGCGGGGCCGCACGGAGCTGCTGCGGGCCGTCGAGGTGGCGCAGTCCGATCTTCACGCAGAGATGGGCGGATTGGCCTTCGTGGTCCGCAAGATGACCATCGACTTCCGGGGAGCCGCCGTCATGGACGACGTGCTCACGGTCGTGACCCGCCCCAAGGAGATGCGCGGCGCCTCCATGACCCTGGCGCAGGAGGTCCGGCGGGGCGACGAGGTGTTGGTCACGGCCGACGTGATGGTCGCCGCTGTCCGCGACGGCCGCGCCGTTCGCATTCCGGACGAGCTGCGGACTGCGCTCGCTGTTCCAAGCCCCTAGCTGCCCCTGGTGCGCCGGCCTCATCACGAGGATGTGCAGGCGATTTGCAGCCTAAAAGCGCCGCTTAAACCAGACCTTAACCTTACTCTGTGCTTAACAGGTGACGGTCGGGGACGATCTGCCTCGTAAAACGCCGCGCCCTTATTTTCGACAGATTCAGGGGCGAACGAGCAGTAATACAAGAACAGATTTCCTAGAACCATTCTGCGGTGAGCCTTGGGCCGTCCCAAGGCTGCTCGAAGAGCGAGGACGAGATTCATGAATCCGGCTGATGTGGCCCAGGCCGCTCCTGTGGCGCACGACATGTCCTTCTTTGGCCTGTTCTGGCAGGCGCATTTCATCGTCAAGCTGGTGATGCTGGGCCTGCTCGCGGCATCCGTGTGGTGCTGGGCCATTATCGTCGACAAGACCCTGCTCTACAGCCGCACCAAGCGCGCCATGGACCGGTTCGAGGACGTGTTCTGGTCCGGCCAGTCCCTGGACGAGCTGTTCCGCTCGCTCCAGAGCCGCCCGGCCACGGGCCTCGCCGCCGTGTTCGTCGCCGCCATGCGCGAGTGGAAGCGCTCCTTCGAGGGCTCGGGCCGCTCGTTCCAGAGCCTGCCCCAGCGCATCGACAAGGTGCTCGACGTCACCATCCAGCGCGAGGTGGAACGGCTCAATTCCCGCCTGACGGTTCTGGCCTCCATCGGCTCGGCAGGCCCCTATATCGGCCTCTTCGGCACGGTGATCGGCATCATGAACTCGTTCACCTCGATTGCCGCCTCCAAGAACACGAGCCTCGCCGTGGTGGCGCCCGGCATTGCGGAGGCGCTGTTTGCCACGGCCATCGGCCTCTTCGCGGCCATTCCGGCGGTGCTCGCCTACAACAAGCTGCAATCGGAAGTGGGTAAGCTGCAGTCGCGGCTCGAAGGCTTCGCCGACGAGTTCTCGGCCATCCTGTCGCGCCAGATCGACGAGCGCATCGGCCATGCGGGTCACCACCCGGCGAACGCAGCGTAAGGGAGATCCGGCATGGCGATGACCGCAGGAGCAGCAGGAGGCGGCGGGCGCCGCCGCAGGCGCGCCCGGCAGGCAGCCGCGATCAACGAAATCAACATGACGCCGTTCATCGACGTGATGCTGGTGCTGCTCATCATCTTCATGGTGGCGGCTCCCATGATGACGGCCGGCGTGCCGCTCGACCTGCCGCAGACCAAGGCCGCGCCGCTCAACTCCGATGCGACCCCGGTCACGCTCTCCATCAAGGCGACGGGCCAGGTGTTTCTGGGCGAGAGCGAGCTGACGGACGAGGCCATCGTCGGCAAGCTGGCGGAAGCCGCGAAATCCGGCTTCGACGAGCGCATCTTCGTGCGCGGCGACAAGCGGGTGGATTACGGGCGCGTCGCCCAGGTGATGTCCATCGTGACCACCGCCGGCTACAAGCGCGTCGCCCTCGTGACCGAGGTCGACCAGCGCTGAGCCGGATGAGAGCAAGGGGCAAACAGACGTGGCGTTGAAGCTGAAATTCAACACTTCGGAGCCGGGCTTCTGGGTCTCGGGCGTCGCGCATGCGGCGATGCTGACGGCTGCCATGATCGGCCTGTCGTCTGTCGCCGAATTTCCCGAGGCGCAGGAAGGCATCCCGGTCGAGATCATCACCGACAACCAGCTCTCGCAGATCACCAAGGGCGAGACGAACGCCAAGACAGTGCAGCAAAAGCCCCGGGCCGAGCGCGTGGCCGACAAGACCGAGCAGAAGGACCCCGGCGAGGACAAGCGCGATGCCCCCGCTCCGCCGAAGCGTCCGGCCGAGATGAAGGTGGCCGACAAGGAGGAGCCCGTCGCGGCCCAGCCTCCGCCGCCCGCGCCGCCCACGAAGTCGCAAGAGGAAAAGGCCGCCGAGGCCAAGGCCGTGGAAGAAAAGAAGCTGATCGAGAAGGCCGAAGCCGAGGCCATCGAGAAGGCGAAGGCGGCCGAGCAGGCGAAGGTCGAGGCGGAAGCCAAGGCCAAGGCCGAAGCGAAAGCCAAGGCGGAAGCCGAGGCAGAGGCCAAGCGCGTCGCCGAGGCAAAGGCCAAAGCGAAGGCTGAGGCCGAAGCCAAGGCGAAAGTGGAGGCAGAGGCCAAGAAGCTCGCGGAGGCCAAGGAAAAGGCCGAAGCCGAAGCCAAGGCGCGGAAAGAGGCTCAGCTCGCCAAAAAGCTCGACATGGGCGACCTGAAGCAGTTCCTCGACAGCAAGGAAAAGAACCAGTCCACCGGCGCGACCGGAGCGGAGGTCCAGAAGACCGCCTCGCTCGGCACCGCGACGGGATCGGCCGCGAAGCTCTCTCCGAGCCTGCGCGACGCGCTCATCGGCGTCCTGGTGTCGCAGATCGAGCGCTGCTACAGCGCGCCGATCGCCGCCTCGGGCGGCCAGGTCACGGCTCCGGTTCTCGATATCCGCTTGAACCAGGACGGTACGCTCAGCACCGAGCCAAGGGTTCTTCAGGCCGGGAGCAGTTCGACGGATCGCGCCGTTGCCGATGCGGCCGTCAGGGCCATTCGCAAGTGCCGGCAGTTCGAAATCCCTGCGAAGTTCGCGCCCTATTACACGGACTGGAAAGTCCTGAACGTCCAGTTCGATCCTCCTCTCTCTTAAAGCCCTTCAAGCTTGAGACATCACCCCATGATCACTCGCCTAATCTTCCGTTTTCTCGTCGCGCTGGCTATCGTCCTGCCGATGGCGGCGCTTGCTCCCGCGGCCCATGCGCAGCTTTCGTTCCGCGTCGGCCCGGGCGGCCAGTTCCAGCCCATGCCCATTGCCGTTGCCGATTTCTCCGGCGAGGGCGATCTCGGCCAGCGGGTGTCCGGCATCATCGCCAGCAATCTGCAGCGCTCCGGCTACTTCGCGCCCCTCGACAAGGCGCGCTTTCCGGAGCGCCCGTCGTTCGATGCCTCGCCGCGCTTCGATGCCTGGAAGATGGCCGGCGCGCAGGCGCTTGTGACGGGCCGCGTGTCGCGCGATCCATCGGGGCGCCTCAAGGCCGAGTTCCGCCTGTGGGACATCGAGTCGGGCCAGCAGCTCGCCGGCCAGCAATATGTGACGGACGCCAATTTCTGGCGCCGCGTCGGCCACATCATCTCGGATGCGGTCTACACGAAGGTGACGGGCTTCGGTGGCTTCTTCGACACGCGCATCGTGTTCGTCGACGAATCCGGCCCGAAGGAGAACCGCCGCAAGCGGCTTGCCATCATGGACCAGGACGGCGCCAATGTGCGCTACCTGACGCAAGGCGACACCTCCGTGGTGACGCCGCGCTATTCGCCCGCCACCCAGGACATCACCTACTCGGCCCAGGCCGAGGGCCAGCAGCCGCGCGTTCAGGTGATCAACCTGGAGTCCGGCTCGCGCCAGGTGCTCGGCAACTTCCCCGACATGGCCTCGTCGCCGCGCTTCGGGCCCGATGGGCGGCGGATCGTCATGAGCCTGCAGCAGGGCGGCAACGCCAACATCTTCATGATGGATCTGGGCTCGCGCGCCACCACGCGCCTGACCTCCACCGCCGCCATCGACACGTCGCCCTCGTTCTCGCCGGACGGCAGCCAGATCGTGTTCGAGAGCGATCGCGGCGGCAAGCAGCAGATCTACGCCATGAACGCGGACGGCTCGAACCAGCGCCGCATCTCGTTCGGCGACGGCTCCTACTCGCAGCCGGCCTGGTCGCCGCGGGGCGATTACATCGCCTTCACCAAGCAGCATGCGGGCGGCTTCGCCATCGGCATCATGAAGCCCGACGGCTCCGGCGAGCGCATCCTGACGGAGGGTTTCCACAACGAAAGCCCGACCTGGGCGCCCAACGGCCAGTACATCCTGTTCTTCCGCGATCCCGGCGGGCAGGCGGGCGGCAAGCTCTACATGGTGGACATCACCGGCCGGGTGGAGCAGCCCGTGCCGACCCCGTCCTTCGCGTCCGACCCGACCTGGTCGCCGCTGTTGAGCGAGGCGCGGTAAGGTAATCATTGTCATCCCCGGCGCACGGCGTGCGGGAAGGCGATCCGTTCTCACGTCGAGCGCGATGGATTCCCTTCCCCTTCGCTTTGCTGCGGCCGGGAATGACACTGGAGGGTGGTTCTGCTGTCATCCCCGGCGAGCCGAAGGCGAGGGAAGGGAATCCACGTGCAGGCTCGGCAGAATGGATTCCCCTGCGATGGCTCTCGCCGTCTCCGGCCGGGAATGACAAAGGGCGCCTCGTGGCGCCCTTTGTGTTTGCTCAGGCCTTCAACGGAGACGTGGTGCCATGGGCGTCGCCCCTGCGGCCCTTGAGCTTGAACGCCAGCACGAGAAGCGACACGCCGAAGGCCAGCGCATAAGCGCCCAGCCACCAGGTCAGCACCACGGCCCCGACGAGCGGGGCGACCAGAAGCGCGACGCCGAACAGAACCGACACGATGCCGCTGAGGATCAGCCAGCCGCGGCCATAGGCCGGGTTGAGCTTGAAGGCCGCGACGATCATCAGGACGCCCGTGATCAGCGACCACACGGCCATCATGGTGACGAAGAACAGAACCGTCAGGCCTGGCATCATGAAGGCGATGACGCCCACCAGAATGTTCAGGATGCCCTCGAGAACCAGCAGGCCCCAGCGCTGATGGTTCGAGGCCGCCCGCACCCCCGAGACGATGCCGAACACCCCGTCGACCAGCATATAGGCCGAGAAGAACAAGGCGAGGGACAGGAGCGTCGCGCTTGGCGAGAAGAAGGCGATCAGGGCGAAAATGATCGCAACGACGCCGCGCAGGGCCACGGCCCACCAGTTCTGCGCCAGAAGCGCGCTCATGGCGTGGGTGCGATCGAGAGGATCGAGGGAGCCTGAGAGGCCTGCTGCCATGGGAAACTCCTCTGAAGGAACGCAAGGGGCGCGTCCGCCCCGCAGCCGATCAACACCAAGCTTGTCGCAAGAGTTTCCTTTTATTCCCCTGGCGAGGCCTCGGCGTCTCGGCCCTTCGTCAGCCTGCGCCGCAGGGCCAGCTTGCGCCGCCGCAGGCGCACGCGCCGCTTGAGCCGGAAGCCCCGGATCAGCAAGGCGATTCCGAACCAGACCAGGCCGATGACGATCGGCGAGATGATCACGACGGGAAAGAACGTGATGAGCCCTGCCAGGGCCAGCAGCGCGAAGCCGATGATGGCGACGCTCCCGGCTTCCGTTGCCGTCAGCGAGCGGGAGCCCACGGCCTTGCCGATGGTGCTGGAGAGGGCCAGGGCGCCGGCCGCGAGCCTGCGCACCCCGCCCCGCGTGTAGCGATGGCCGCGGCGGGAGCGCATGTTCCTTGCCTGCCGGCGACGGGATTGCCAGCCGGGGACGATCTCGGTCGCGTTGGCGAGATCCTCCAGGTACATCGCCTCCATGGCCTCGGCGAAGCCCGCGTCCTCGACCACCACGTCGAGCTCCCAGTTGGTGGCCCAGCTTGCGATGTTGAGATTGCTGGAGCCCACCCGCGCCCATCGCCCGTCCGCCACGGCGGTCTTGGCGTGAAGCATGGAGCCGTTCCACTCGTAGACCCGGATGCCCGCCTCGATGAGGGAGCGGTAGCCTGCCCGCACCACCGGCTGCAGGGCCGGCACGTCGCTCGATCCCGGAACCAGGATGCGCACGTCCACCCCGTCCCGGGCCGCTTCGCCCAAGGCCTGCACGTAGGAGGTGGTGGCCACGAAATAGGCGTCGGTGAGCCACAGGTTGCGCTGCGCGGTCGCGGCGATGAACTGGTCGACCCGGTAGGTGCGGAACATGCCCGGCTCGCCGCTGATGACCCGCGCCGCGACCGAACCCGCCTGCGGGATCAGGTCGGCGTGCGGCAGCTCGGATTTGGGGATCGCCCGCTGGCCAGCGAGGCTCCAGCTCTCGGCGAAGGCGGCGTCGAGATCGGCCACCAGGGGCCCTTCCACCGACAGGCCGGTGTCGCGCCAGGGCTCATGGCCGTTCTTGCCCACCCAGTTGTCGGAGATGCACAGCCCCGAGACGAAGCCGATGCGCCCGTCGACCGTGATCAGCTTGCGGTGGTCGCGGCGGATCCAGAACGGATCCGTCAGCCGGGGAGGGTTGAACACGTGAACGTGAACCCCGGCCTCGCGCATGCGCTTCCAGTAGCGGGGGAGGGCGCGGGTGGACGAGCCGAGCCAATCGTAGAGAACCCGGACCCGCACCCCGGCACGCGCCCGCTCCATCAGGGCCTCGGCGAACCTTTGTCCGGTCTCGTCGTCGGCGACGATGAAGTTCTCGAAATGAATCACGCTCTTGGCCGAGCGGATCGCCTCAAGCCAGGCCGGGTAGTTCTCCCGCGAGTCCCGCAGCAGGGCGACGGCGTTGCCGTGGCGCAGGTCGCTGTCGGCGATGCGCGCGAAAGCCCGCTCAAGACGAAGGTCGTCCAGGGCTTTGCGGTAAGGCTGACCGAGGGTTCCGGGCTGGGTCGTCACGATATTCATGACCTTTCAACGCTTGAGACCGGCAATCGGCAGCCTAGGTTAGCCACCTTTTCCTATAGGCAAGGGGCCGTTCGGGTCTCTCAAGATATGTTTACCATCGATTAACCCTAAGACCATGTTCCACAACTTGGCCATAATTCACCCTGATCCCGCATCCCTCCTCGCGGTTAACGGAACTCTCCCTTAACCATCATCCCGATATGAAAGACACAACGTTCGGCAAACGTATGTGTAAGGAGTATTGCCAATGATGACGTTGCGCGCCGTCAAATTCGCCGCCGCTATCGTCCTCGCCCTCGGGGCGGCGGCGTGTTCGTCCAACAAAGATGACATGGCTGGTGGAGCCGCCGGGGGCGGTTTCGGGGCCGGTGGCGCAGCCACCCCCGGCAGCGCCCAGGACTTCGTGGTCAATGTGGGCGACCGCGTCTTCTTCGAGACCGATTCGACGGACCTGACCCCCACCGCGACCGCGACCCTCGACAAGCAGGCGCAGTGGCTTGCCCGCTACCCGCAATACACCTTCATTCTCGAAGGCCATGCGGACGAGCGCGGCACCCGCGAGTACAACTTCTCGCTCTCGGCCCGCCGCGCCCAGAACGTTCGCGACTACCTCGTGTCGCGCGGCGTCCCCGGCTCGCGCTTCCGCACCGTGTCCTACGGCAAGGAGCGCCCGGTGGCGGTTTGCAACGACATCTCCTGCTGGTCGCAGAACCGCCGCGCCGTCACGGTGCTCGGCAACGGCGCCAGCTCGTAAGTGTCCTGAACGGGTTCAACCCATCGTGAAGCCGGAAAGCGCCGCCACATTATCGCCGTGGCGGCGCTTTTGTGTTATCGGCACCTTCCTCCCCAGACCCCCACGGTATCCAGTATGTTGCGACGTCTGATTGTCCTGTTCGCCTTTGCCATGGCTGTGGCTGCTCCTGCTTCCGCACAGGATGCCGCCGATGCGATCGTGCGCCTGAACCGGCTCGAGAGCCAGTTCCGGCAGATTTCCGGGCAGATGGAGCAGCTCCAGTACGAAAACCGGCAGCTGAAGGAGCAGCTGCGCAAGTTCCAGGAGGACGTGGAGTTCCGCTTCCAGGAGGGCCGCGGCGGCTCCGCCAAGCCCGCGCCGTCCACCACGACGCCGGCGCGTCCGCCGCAGCCCCAAACCGCCCCTTCGACGCAGCCCCAGGGCCAGCCTCAGCGCCGCAGCGACCTGTTCGACCCGTCGGAGGCGCCCGACGCTCCCGGCGCCCCCCGGCCGCTTGGCAGCACGGCTCCCTCGGCGCCTCTGGCCGAGGCGGGCCGTCCCATGCCGCTGCCCGGCGGGCAAATGGCGGGCATCGGGGACCTGATCGAGCAGGACGAGCAGGCGGATCTGGACGGCGCTCCCCTGGACTACGGCACGAACGACCGGACGGCTGCCATCCCGCAGGGGGCCATCGCCGAGCGCCCGGGCCCGAGCGTGGCGGCAACCAGCATCGGCAACCCGCGGTCGGATTTCGACGCAGCCTATGCGTCGTTCAGCCAGAAGCAGTATGACCAGGCCGAGATGGGCTTCCGCCGCTTTCTCCAGTCCAACCCCCGCGACAAGCTGGTGCCGGAGGCAACTTTCTGGCTCGGCGAGACCTACCTTCAGCGCAGCCGCTACCGGGAGGCCGCCGAGCATTTCCTGAGCGTGTCGGCTGAGCATCCCGATGCCGCCAAGGCGCCCGATGCCCTGCTGCGTCTCGGCATCTCCCTCAACGGGTTGGGCGCGAAGGACCGGGCCTGCGCGGTCTTCTCCGAACTCGACCGCAAATATCCCCAGGCTTCGGCCGCCGTGCGGCAGACCTCCGAGCGCGAGCAGAAGCGCATCAAGTGCAGCTGATCGGCTGTACCGCACAAGCTCCTGGGCATGCCCGCTCGTCCGCCTCCCGATGATCTGCTCTCGGTTGCAGGGCTGGAGCGCCTTTTCGGATCCTTGAGCAAAGCCTCCGGAATCCTCGCCGCCGTGTCGGGCGGGCCCGATTCGATGGCCCTGATGCACCTGCTCGCCCGGTGGAGCCGGGCCGATCGCCATCCTCCCATTCTGGTCGCCACGGTGGATCATGGCCTGCGGCCCGAGGCCGCCGAGGAGGCGGCTTTCGTGGCCCGCCAAGCGGCCGCTTTGGGCCTTCCCCATCGAACCCTCGCCTGGACGGGGGAAAAGCCCCGGGCCGGGGTGCAGGAAGCCGCCCGGGAGGCGCGCTACAGCCTTCTGGTCCAGCACGCCCGCGGGGAGGGCGCCTCGCATCTGGTCACCGCTCACACCCTGGACGATCAGGCCGAGACGGTGATGATGCGCCTGTCGCGGGGCTCCGGCCTTTCGGGCCTTGCGGGCATGCGTCGGGAAAGGAGCCGGGGCGGCATGGTGCATGCAAGGCCGCTGCTGGACCTGCGGAAGCCGGATCTGCTCGATCTGTGCCGAAAGGAGGGGTGGGGCTTCGTGAGCGACCCTTCCAACGCGGACGAGCGCTTTGCCCGGGTTCGCTGGCGCAGGATCATGCCCCTTCTGGCCGACGAGGGTTTGACGGCGGAACGCTTGGCCCGTCTGGCCCAGCGGGCCGCTCGGGCGGAGGAGGCGCTCGACGCCAAGGCACGGGAGGCCTTGGGCCGGGCCGCGCCTCTTCTCGATGATGGAGCCTTCTCCTTCGAGGCGGGCATCCTTGCAAACGAACCTTTCGAGATTGCCTTGCGGATCCTGGAACAGGCGCTCGTCAGGACCGGTCTTGGGCTTGAAAACAGCCGCCTGCAAAGGCTCGAGGCCTGTACAGAGCGCCTGCGGGAGGCCATTGGGCAGGATGGGACCTTGCGGCTGACCGTCGCCGGGGCGCTCGTTCGTCTCGACCCCTCCGGAAGGGTGTCGGTCCGGCAGGAACCGCCCCGCCACCGGGGCCGTTAGCCGAATTCCTTGAGCCAGGAGCCTGATGATGCGGCATGCGCGCCGCCTTCTCTTGGCAATAGGGAATGCTATGCCTACATTGAGTTTAGCCGCGTGGGGAGACCGTTCCTTTTTCTCACGCTTCATCTCCCTCTGGGGCAGAACCTGATCCGATGAATTCAAATTTCCGCAACTTCGCCTTGTGGGTCGTCATCTTCCTCCTGGTGCTGGCGCTCGTGACCCTTTTCCAGAGCCCCGGCCAGCGTGGCGGCGGCAGCGACATCGCCTACAGCCAGCTTCTCAGCGAGGCCGATGCCGGGCGCATCACCAGCGTCGTCATCTCCGGCCCGGAGATCAGCGGCACCTATACGGATGGCCGCTCCTTCACGACCTACGCGCCGAGCGACCCGATGCTGGTCACGAAGCTGCAGCAGAAGGGCGTGCAGATCACGGCCCGTCCGCAGTCGGATTCGACCCCCTGGTTCATCGCGGTGCTCATGAACATCCTGCCCATCGCGCTCTTCATCGGCGCCTGGGTGTTCCTCTCGCGCCAGATGCAGAGCGGCGCCGGCCGGGCCATGGGCTTCGGCAAGTCCAAGGCGAAGCTGCTGACGGAAGCGCATGGCCGCGTCACCTTCGACGACGTGGCCGGCATCGACGAGGCCAAGGAAGACCTGCAGGAGGTCGTGGAGTTCCTGCGCGATCCCCAGAAGTTCCAGCGCCTCGGCGGCCGCATCCCCCGCGGCGTGCTGCTCGTCGGCCCTCCCGGCACCGGTAAGACCCTGACGGCGCGAGCCGTGGCAGGCGAGGCCAATGTGCCGTTCTTCACCATCTCGGGCTCCGACTTCGTCGAGATGTTCGTGGGTGTCGGCGCCTCCCGCGTGCGCGACATGTTCGAGCAGGCCAAGAAGAACGCCCCCTGCATCATCTTCATCGACGAGATCGACGCGGTCGGCCGCCATCGCGGCGCAGGCTTAGGGGGCGGCAACGACGAGCGCGAGCAGACCCTCAACCAGCTGCTGGTCGAGATGGACGGCTTCGAGGCCAACGAGGGCGTGATCATCATCGCCGCCACCAACCGTCCCGACGTGCTCGACCCGGCGCTTCTGCGCCCCGGCCGCTTCGACCGCCAGATCGTCGTGCCCAACCCGGACGTCACCGGCCGCGAGAAGATCCTGCGCGTCCATGTGCGCAAGGTGCCGCTGGCTCCCGACGTGGACCTGAAGGTGATAGCCCGCGGTACCCCCGGCTTCTCGGGCGCCGATCTCATGAACCTCGTCAACGAGTCGGCCCTGCTGGCGGCCCGCCGCGGCAAGCG
>NZ_JAEQMY010000190.1 GCF_016743775.1 Microvirga aerilata
GCCGGCCACCAGGAGGTGCGGCATGCGGGCAAGATCCGCAATCACCGGCTCGCCGCCGATGGTCTTGCCGAGGCAGATCGGGAGCTTCTGGGTCGAGGCCTTGAAGTCGGCAGCCTCGAGCATTTCGCGCAAGTAAACGGTTTCGCGGGTGTCGTTCGGCAGCTCGATGCCGATGGCATTGCGCCCCGGGATCACGGCCACGCGGGCGGAGACCGCGCTCATGGAGCGGGCAATGTCCTCCGAGAGCGCAATCACGCGAGAGGATTTGACCCCTGGCGCCGGCTCCAGCTCATAGAGCGTGACCACCGGGCCCGGATGAACATGAATGACCTCGCCCTTCACGCCGAAGTCGCGAATGACCTTCTCGACCCTGCCGGCCCTCTCCTCGAGGATGTCCTCGGTGAGGATGGGTCCATCATTTTCTGGGGGCTGTCCGAGCATCTCAACATCAGGCAGTTCGTAAGCGCGGGCTCTCGGACGTTCGAGCACTAGGGGCGCAGAAGGGAGGGAGCTCTCGTCGCTAGCTGAAGACGAAAGCGCGTTCGGTTCGAGAGATGCAACCTCAGTATACTCGACCACAATGATCTCCGACTCCGATGCGGCTTCTGCGACGCAGAAGCCGTCCGACTCAAGATCGGTGACGCCTTGGCTCTCAATACCCTCTACGTGCTCGACGTCTGGGTGTTCAACCGCCGCTTCGACATGCTCCAGGGCCAAATCCTGGACTCCCTCGACGCAGTTCAGGACCTCTTCCGTTGCTTCGGTCCGAGCCAGATCCGCCACATAATCACTTGCTTCCGCGGCGCCTACTTCAATGGCTGGTGCAGGAGCAATAGATCCCGGAGCCTCCTGTATTTCGACTTTGCGCAAGCCCACGAAAGGGGCGACAAGCTCGCCGTAGAGGGCAAGGTAGCCGAGATCGAGATCCTCCTCGACGCGCACTTGAGCCGCCTCAGGAGCAGCCATCAGTTCGGCTACGGCGGGGAACTCGTTCACCTCCACTGCCTCAATGCTTTTCTCAATTTCCTGTACCGGCGCTCCTTTCGCAATGACTGCAACAGCTGCATGCCGTTCTGTCCCCAGGACATGCGCGTGCCTGATATCTTGGGGTTCCGCAGCCGCATTCGGCTCCAATGAATGCCTCTGATCCCCGTCCGGCAACGAAAGCAGGGGACGCTTCAGGGAGACGTCGATCCGGTACAGTGTGGCCTGGAAGGCGGAAGGCATGAACATCGTCATCTGTGGCAGAAGGTGGGAGATCACTCGGGGTTCAGCCTGGGGCAGGGAATCCGCTCCAACCACCTCTGGGGCGATCTGAGCGGCCTCTGCGATGCTCGCATCGACTTTCCCGGGCATCACTGCCTCGATAGCAGCAACCTCCCGAATGGCGGCCTGTGGCCGGGTCGCCGCGATGGGAGGCGGATTGGCTGCTCTGGGAGCGAAGGCGCCAAGGGGAGGAACCTCAAGAGCGGCACGTAGCTTTTCGATCCGCTTGTGGATTTCCTCCTTGGGCTTGTTCATCGCCACCTCAGCCAGCCGCCCCGCCTCCATCGGCTCACCGGTGGGCAGGTCAAAGACGTTTGTCTCCTGCGGCTTCCGGATGAGCTTGTCCGGCGTACGGGTGGACCGCACACCATGATCAATGGCAAAGGCCCTCCACCAGCCTGGCTCGGTCTGGCCTATAGCCAGCCACGGCTCCTCCCACTTGGTGCTGGGGCTGTTGTCAGCATCTTGAAAGAACGAGGTATCTCCTTCATGTGGCTTCTTCTGAGAGCTCTCATCTGTCCGGATCGAAGAGGGTAAATAGTCGTTCGGCGTGAAGTGCTTACGCATGGATACAAACAGAGCTCATGAATTCAACGGGTGCGCCGTCTTGGCTGCCTGACACTCTGGATGGCCCCAGTAAACACCAGGTTAGTGCGTCTGGTCAGGAGCACGCTCGGCCGACCCGCTTCCAAGGGTGGACCTGCCCTGCAGATTATCAGTGAGGATGATGGTTCCGCTCCCTGACCGTTCCAACCTTGCACTCGGTCTGCTGCTCCCAAGCCATGCTAGGCTATGGTCTCGGTCCTTACCTGCCGCGCGGGCAGTGGCAGCATTCGAACCTCGGCATCAGGAACGCCAGCCTTGCATCCGGGTTGATCACCCGGAGACTGGTGGGGGCTCAGGTCTCCGCTTGGTTGAGCCCCTTGCGCCATCGAAGAGCGTGAGGGGTTCCCTCCTGCTGTTCTGCCGCAGGAACCAGGACCTTTGAGCGGGGTTAAACCGCCACGAAGCTCCTTGTGCCCCCACGGACTTCGAGACTGTTGAAGCCTCTCACACCCCACCGTGAGAGGCTTTTTCTTTGTCTAAGCTGACGCGACTTGCTGATGAGATCACCGCTTTAGAACGCTGCGTCACCCGCAGCCCCTCGGATCAGAGGCTGCCTTGCTATGCCTCACCTATGACAGTTGAGAGTTCTTCGGTGGCGGCTTGGCTTACTTGAACAGATTGCGGCGCGGCAGGGGAGGAACCGCCTCGGTCTTCGTGGCGAGCGGTTTTAGCTCAGATGGAGGCGTCCGGTGCCCAAGCGCTCCCAGGATGCTGGATGGAGCGATGTTCAGCTCCTGGTGAATAGCCTTGAGCATCTCATCGTCTTTCGACACATAGTCAAGGACGCCCTGTAGGAAGAGCGACGACTTGGCCGATCGCCGGATTGTCTCAGGCTGCAAACCGGTGACGTTCAGGAACTGGATGATGCGGTCGACATCGGCAACGATAAAAGCAAGAACCTAGATCCCCAGAGCATCAGCATGCCCTGAACCTGCCAAGCTGCCCTTTGAAAAGGTCTCTTCCACTTTAGCCTCCATAACCTGCAACGTTGACCGTACCTGCGATGCTCTCACGACCTCCTCTGATCGTCACACAAACAACCGAGTAGGCTCCTGGATGTAAGCACTCGTTAACCATGTGGGAGGATCATTGCCTTTTGGGAGGCTCGGTAATGGCTCGACGGCCGCTTGTTCTTCTGGTTCCGAGTGATCGCCTGACCGGCATCCTGACCAGCAATGGCCTTCTCGGTTATGGCTACGATGTCCTGGTGGCAGCCAGCGTTGAGGAGGCGCTCGATCTCCTTGGCACAAACCCGCGCATCAGCGTCCTCGTCGTCCATGTCGGGGTGGAGAACGCTTCTGATGGACTGGCCTTCGTGGGGGCCGCCCGCGGGGATGATCCGGATCTCAAGGTCGTTTACACCTGCGCCATGCCCAACAGGCTTCCTGAGCGAGAGAAGGTCAGGGGTGCTCCCTGCCTCCGGACGCCGTACCATCCGCACCAGCTTGTGGGTGTCATTGGGCAGATATCGAACCGGTACTCTCCAAGCGAGCATGAGATGCAGGCTCTCTCACATGCCTCAGCTATGTAACACGTCATTGAGAGGCTCAATAGCGAACCAAGGATTAGCGATGGTGCAGGAGAATTTCGAAGACATTTCAGTCTCACAAACAGGCCAGCGACAAGATTGGAGACAACATTTGTTTCAGATGTTGACGTCATTCGAGCAAGTCCTTAGGTCCTAGTCCTTTCCAATGACCTTCGGGGCCAAGATGGTCTCCAGGGTCTGAGCATGGGTGCAGACGATCAGCGGATCCGCCACGGCTTTGAGCCGCCATCCCGTCGCGATCCGCTCCACCTGACGCGCCGCGTTGTGACCGTCACTGCCCGCACAGATCAGCGTCGCGTAGGGGCGCCCGTTGATCTGATCAAGAGCTGGATAGTAGGTGCGGTCGAAGAAGTCCTTCATCAGGCCGGCCATGGCGGCCAGGTTCTCGGGCGTGCCAAAGAGATAGCCGTCCGCATCGAGGAGATCGGTGGCTTGAGCTGCCGGCGCTGGAAGCAGGCGGACGCGGATGGCCGGCTCTGCCGCCGCGCCATGGGCAGCCGCCTCAGCCATCTGACGGGTGCCTCCGGTCATGGAATGATACACGATCAAAAGCGTCTTCGTCGGGCCTGGGTGCAACGGGTTGGCCATCGGCCGAGATCCTGGACGTGATGAAGGTTGGTAGCAAGAGGACCAACCTGAGTAGGATTGGCCCAGCACCAGCCGCGGACTTCTTGTCAAAATTTCCCTTCGGCGAAATTCGGCGAGCCTGTAGTCCAGGCTGCCATCTTCCGACACACTACGGAAGAAGTGCGGATGTCCGGCTACGACGGCGAAGCAGCTGTTCCTGAAGGGTAGGGGGATTCCTACTTTGACCGAGGGTGTGTTAAAACTCAAAGAGGCTCAGCCTCGGTGAACGATTTTTACAAGTTCACGCTCATGCACCGGGGATTCCGCGGCATATTGGGGTTTGCACGAAATTAAATTGCTCCATGGCGCGGCTCGTTCGCGTTTTGACACAGCCTCGACCCACTCCGGACCATCCTGAGGCTGGGACACGTGGCTGACGGAGCGATTGTTCCCACCGGCAATGACGGAAGAAACCGCTTCGGCAAGTTCAGCGCGCCAGTGGGTTCGAAGTTCCAAAAACGGACCTTTCTTCGAATGACGCCGTCCTTCCATT
>NZ_JAEQMY010000191.1 GCF_016743775.1 Microvirga aerilata
CACCCGATCCAGACGCTTTGCCACCAGCCCTCCAAGTCGTCGCTGCCGCCAAGGAGGTCTCGCATCCAGACAGCTAGTCATCCCTCCTGCGGTCATAGCACTTCCGTATGTCGGCAATAATGCGAGGTGAGGTGGTGATTAGAGCAATGACGATAGAAGCGATCAAAGGGTCCAAAGTGAGTCTCCAGATTCAAAAGACCCGTCCCATTATCGGCATATCTGTTACGGAATACTCAATCGTTAAGGGCTATTAACACCTGCCTGATCCAGAAGCTTCCTGGAAGCCTCACTCACCTTCACATACCAATAGCGGTCAACGTCCTCCTCAATCCGCCTCCGTCGATCAGCCTCTTTCATCCAGGGATACCAGGCAGACTCCTGAATCTGCTTACGGAGGAGGGACCGTGCTTCAGCCTCGATGTCTTTGTTGCTGATGGTGGGCATCCCTAGCTCGACCTCCCCGCTAACCGCCTCGGCTCTGCCGAAAACCCTGCAACAGTGTCTCCAACGCAGCTTCGAGCTTTGGGTTTGTCTCAGAGGCCAATGGAGGGGCGACCTGTGATGAGCTGCAGCTCTGATGCTGAGGTCGCACATGGTGTCACCTATGGGCAACACTCAGGACTCATCATCAAGGGCCCTCGATTTGGTTCGTTGATCTCCCGACCTTCCGGCCCAGTTGGGCGTTCACATAGATAAACCCCATATCCTGGTCACAAACATGATCAAGCAGATCTTGCACTTGGCAGCGAAGCCTCATTCGCCAATCGATTTGGGCCTGGTCGCTACAGCATTGTCAGCAGCCAGTGTTGTTTTTGTCATTTGCGCACAGATGCCATAGCCTAACCCGCCGAAAGTCTAACGGAGCCTTATGGGCTTGAGCGGCGTTCACTCAGCATCCTGGCAATCGCGATCCCCACACTCTCGACCCCGCTAGGTAGCGATGACTTCCTTATTGAGAGTCTCAGGAGCCCCACCCCTGAGGCTCTCTTTTTTGCGTATATGGAATGTCAGCGTCATGATTTCGGCGGAGGGAGCCGCGACCTTCTAAACCTGCAATAAAGCAGGGAGGCGGGTGTCATGGCTCAAGCTCGTGTTGGCGTCCGCGTTGCTGATGATCGAAAGAGTGTGACCATCGAGATCGGTCCCGTTGACGGGCCATCATCTCCCGTGGGGTTAGACCTCGACCAACTTACCAAGGTCATCAACCTGCTGGGGCAAGCACGACAGCGGATGCTTGAAGGTTTGCGGGTAGAACCTCTGGCTGGAAAGACAGTTGAAACCATCGTCAATCCTATGTGGTGTGTCCAGGTTGCCCAGTTCGACGGTTCGCTGCTCGCGTTTGACCATCCGAACTATGGGCCTGTCGCCTTCGCACTCCCTAGAGATGATGTTACCGAGATCGTTCGCATCTTGAGCGCTCACCTTGCCCTTCCAACAATGCAGACAGACAAGCCAAGCTGATGCGAGGGAGACTCATGTCTGAGCAGCGGATGTGGTGAACCCTTTGACGGCCCAGGAGAAGGCATATGGCTGAAGGCAAGCTCCCGAATGCCAAGGGTGGAATCGCACGCAGGATGCCCCACAATCAGCGATGACATACAGGCAACTCTCAACTGCAGAGTTAATCATTTGTGACACTAAAGAAGGTTGGACCTTTCAGGTTATTACCGAAACCAGCAGCTATTTGTCACAATCAGAAAGCTGATGCCCTGAGGTAGTCCTGAAATAAGGGGCTAATCTAGGGGACCAAGTTATGTCAGTTGACCTGAGCAGTTATAAACTCACGTTTGAAGACGAGTTCACAGGCAGCTACCTTAACAGCCAAGTCTGGGGCACAAAGTACTGGTGGGGTGGACGCAGCCTGTCGAGCAACGGCGAGAAGCAGTACTTTGCCGACCGATCAACCGCTGTTGTACAAAAACACCCCAGCACTGACCCCTTCAAGATCGTGGCCGATACTTCCCAAACTGGAGATGGCGTTCTCACTATCACTGCCAGCAAATCGCCAGATACCAGCCTGACTGATGGCCTGCCGTATGTGTCGGGAATGATCAACACCTATGGGACATTCTCACAGACCTACGGCTACTTCGAGATCAAAGCCCAGGTTCCGACAGGTACGGGACTGTGGCCTGCCTTCTGGATGCTGCCCCAGAGCGGCAACTGGCCCCCTGAGATCGATGTGTTGGAACTGCTCGGCAAGGACCCGAAAACCTACTACGTCGGGGCTCATTGGAGTGGCACAGGGGGCTCTCACCAACACCAAACCATCGCCATCAATAAAGGGATCGATCTCTCTCAAAGCTTCCACACCTATGGCACTATGTGGACGGCCAGCACGATCAGCTTCTACCTTGACGGGGTGCAGGTCCACTCGATGGCAACACCCCCTGGCGCAACTGAGCCGATGTACCTCCTGGCAGGACTCGCGGTAGGTGGCACGTGGGGAGGTGACCCGGACGGCACGACCATGTTTCCAGTCGAGTTCAAGATTGACTACATCAAGGCTTGGGCCCTCGACCCGCTCCTTGCCTACAAACCGACCCTCAGCGGCACGAAAGGTGATGATACAGGCACAAACTCTCTGATTGGAAAATCAGGCCCTGATGTAATCTTCGGTTATGAGGGGAACGATGTCATTGAGGGCTTAGGAGGGAATGACATCTTCTCAGGAGGAGATGGTGCCGACACCTTCCGCTTTCTTACGAGTGGCTCAGGATACGATATCATCCTCGACTTCGATCCGCTGCGTAACGATATTGTTCAGGTCACAAAGGGCGTGGCAGGTGTGAAGAGCTTCGCAGCCCTCTATAGAAACGTCACGAACAATGCGGAAGGTGATGCAGTTCTCAAATTAGCATCTGGAAATACCATTACTTTCGATGGTGTAACTAAAGCTAAACTCGGGTACGACGATTTCGCCCTTATCTGAAGAGCGTCACATTCCTCTTCCTCCAGTCGTGGCGGTTCCCTCTAGATACCCCCCTTCAGCCCTGAGCGTTTCTTGGGGCTTCTCTTTGCTTGGACCTCATAGGATTCCTAGCGATCATGAGCCATCCCAGGGTGCGGGCAACTTCCGAGGCAACTGACTTCGAGTCTGTGCGTTGCCTGCCATCAATGATGCTTGGGAGGGTGGCCGATGCCCGACAAGAAGCGTCTTCGCCTATGTAGCTGTATCAGCCTCGCTGTGGCATCATTCGCGCTGATTGGTGCTATTGTCGCCCAGCCTCTTCTGAGCGCCATGTGGCCCCTACCAATCACTAATGCTCAGCTTCGCTAGGCCACTCAGGTGAGAGACCCTGCTAAAGCCCAGCAGTCTGCTGCAGTCTACCGGCAAGCTCTTGAGAGTGCTGTGCAGAGCGAAGACGTTGTTGCCTCGCACTTTGCTGTGCTAGCGGACGAGTTGCAGCGCCAAGGTCAATCCGACATCGCTGATATGCTGCAAGAGGCATCCCAACACTATCGAGACAACAGCATGATGAACCGTGCTCTTATGACGGCTCTAGGTGTGAGTTCTTATCAGGTTGTTCCGGCGAGAGCCTGAGCCGGTGTTCGTCGGCCGAGACTACTATGTGGGCGCTGCTGATTGTACCAGGTCAGCCATCGCGGCAGATCAGCAGCCCGAGCATCCGACGAGGAGAATGGGATCGCATAGGCCCACTCGCGCAGAAGCGTCTGGATGAAGCGCTCAGCCTTGCCATTGGTTTTCGGCGTGTACGGTCTCGTGCGGATGTGCCGGATCCCGAGCAGCCGCAGCGCCTTGCGGAACAGGCGCGCGACATAACCAGAGCCATTATCCCTCATCACCCGCTCAACCCGGATGCCGCGTGCTTTGAACCAGCGCAGCGCCCGCACCAGGAAGGCCGTGGTGGAGCGGCGGGTCTCATCCGGCAGCACCTCGACATAGGCCAGCCGGGTGGCGTCATCGATGGCCACATGAAAGCAGTCGTAGCCCGCCCCAGTACTGGGGTTGCGCCGATCACCTGTGATGCGATGGCCCACCCGAGCAAAGCGAGCCAGCTTCTTGATGTCCAGATGGATCAGCTCGCCGGGGTGCTGACGCTGATAGCGCACGGGCGGCTCCTTTGGCTCCAGGGCCGCCAAGCGACCCAAGCCGCGCCGGGTGAGCCAGGCTGCTACAGTGGAGCGGGCCAGCTGCAGCTTGCCGGCGATCTCCTCAGCCGTGAGCCGGTACTCCCGCCGGAGCATTTCAATCGCCCCGAACCAGTACTCGGCCGTGCGATTGGCAACGGTTCTCGGGCGGGAGGATCGGTTGTTCAGTCCGCTTGGCCCTTCCGCCTTGTAGCGGGCCAGCCACTTGCGGGCGGTGCGCTCGCTGACGCCGAAGCCTCGGGCCACCTCGCAAACAGGTAGGCCGTCCTCAATGATGCGGCGGATCATTTCCGCTCGACCCAGCCGGGTCGTGCGGGCATTCTGGTGCGGGTTGTTCATTCCTCAGGTCCGTC
>NZ_JAEQMY010000192.1 GCF_016743775.1 Microvirga aerilata
TCCGTGAGGCCATGTCGCATCCCAGGTGCGTCCAGGGCTCTCATGTATGGGGCAGTCCGATCTTGATCAATCCTTGGGTGTTCGATCGCGGAAAGGGGGCCTGGACGACAACCTTAAATCTAATATAACATTTCGCATAAGCATTCTTTTGACAAGAAGTTCGTAACCGGTGCCGTGGCAGGGTCCTCCCGACCAGGAGGGTCCGATGCGCACTAATGGAAGGTTTGCCCAGCTGTGGCTCGATGCCCTGGCCACCGAGCTCGGGGCCTCGGCCGGTACCATCGACACCTACACCGATGACCTCAACTGCTATCTTGCCTGGCTAGATGAGAACAGTCTCAGCCTGGACAATGTCGCCTTGGAACTGATCCGGGACTACATCGCCACTCTCGATCAGCGTGGCTATGCCGGATCGACCATTGCCCGACGGATCACGGTAGCGCGCGGCTTGCACAAGTTCCTGATCGCGGAGGACCTCGGCTCTCGCGACCCCACATCCAATCTGTCGACCATGCGCAGGTCTCGGAAGCTGCCCTTCGTCCTGTCCATTCCCGAGACCGAAGCCCTCCTGGAAACGGCTCACGCCCTCGCGGCCGATCCCTCGGTCGGCCTCTATCGTCAGGCTGGCTATGCCCGGCGGGCTGCCCTGTTTGAGACGCTCTATGCCTCTGGTATGCGCATCAGCGAGGCACTATCCCTGCCCTCCGATGCTGCTCGTCCTGGAACCCGGATGCTGATGGTCCGCGGCAAAGGTGACAAGCAGCGGCTCGTGCCGCTTCATAACCGCGCGATTGTAGCCGTCGCCCACTGGCAGAAGCTGGCGGCGGCGTATTCCGGGGGCAAGCCAACTCAGTGGCTCTTCCACTCGGTGCGCACCGGCACGAAAGCTCTGACGCGTCAAGCAGCTCTGCTCGAAATTAAGAAAGCTGCGGTAGCAGCAGGCCTGGCCAGCCCGGAGCGGGTGTCCCCTCACGTGCTGCGGCATGCCTTTGCGACCCACATGCACTCAGGCGGCACAGACCTGCGCGTGCTGCAGGAGCTGCTCGGCCACGCTGGCATCGAAACCACCCAGATCTACACGCATCTCGACACCTCTCGCCTCCACCAGATGGTGCGCGACCTTCATCCGCTCAATGAAGAGGTGCAAAGCTGACACATAGGCAGTGATCCTCGCGGGGATCATGAGGGCTTGGGGGCGTTCAGCATAACCATAACAAGTGAAAGCTCCATTTTATCCTGACGCTACTCCCCATTCTCGATCTGACGCCTGCCCAAAGCCGTGTGGTTTCTGGTAAAGTACCCATGGGGGCTAATGTCATGCATCGTTTTCTAATTGTAATCATCGTGCTGCTTGCGACGTTTCCAGCCGCGGCCCAAAAGAGGCTGCCGGGCTACGCGGCAGCGGCCACGAGGATGGCTGAGAAGACCCAAACACCAATGAAATCGGAGATCGTCAGTGTTGGGCTAGAAGGTCGGCCGGATACACCAGCATGCCGGAAAGTGCGTCGTCGTTTCTGGCTTGATGATCAGGGGTGGATCGTTCGCCAGGTTGCGAACTGTTCCTGATGGTAGTGGTTCAGCCGGGGCGTTCTCATTCTCTGAACCAATCCAAATGCAAGCACACACCATTTGCACCCGGTCCTGCTAACCCTATGGCTCGGTTACGGGATGGTGTTTCTCATATGCTGCTAACCTTCCTTGTGCGTGCCGCTCTTACAAGCATGGGGCTAACACCTTCCAAAGGCGAGCCGACCGGTTTCCGGCTAATGTCAGTCGCGAGTGGTCACAGCGCCTGAAGAAAGGTTAATCCAGCTTTTGCCTCTTTATTGCCACGGTTGTCACGGCCAACTACCCTCCTTCCTGAGACGGATAGGTCACTGGAGGGGTGGCCGTAATGGCCCACCGGAGTAACTGGCAGGAATAAGGACGACTGACGGCGACGGGCACGGTGAAGTGGTTCAATGAGACCAAGGGTTACGGCTTCATTCAGCCGGATAACGGCGGCAAGGATGTGTTCGTGCACGTCAGTGCGGTCGAACGCTCTGGCCTGCGTGGTCTCGCAGAAGGCCAGAAGATCACCTATGAGGTTGAGGCGGACCGCCGCTCCGGCAAAGAGTCAGCCGTTAATCTGAAGACCGCCTGAGCAAGCCAGCGCGGGATGATCTGTCAGGCCGCTCCCCAGGGGCGGTCTGGTCACCATCTGATGAGGACGAACGCTGCTTGAGGAGTGTCAGCGCCGAGGGCGCAATGACCGGGCGAGTTCCCGGATGACGCTGTCCTCGATGGCAAGATCATCCGCGTCTTCATCATCGTCTGAGTTCAACTCGGCTTCCCATCGGACGTCCGGCTGAGGCGCGATAAGTTGCTCTGCTTGGCGATGCTGCGGGTGCTGCAGCCCACCAAAGCGGCTGTCTAGGGTATCCAGCAGGCCGTTGAGAGCAGCGTTGGTGGCCTCCACCTCAGGAACGGTAGGCAGTCCCGTCATGGCAATGGAGCGTGTGTGGTAGCCTGGTTCCGCTGTAACCTCCGGACCAAACCAGGCCGGCGGCTGAAATCGTCGCCCTTGCTCATCGTGCTCGAACCCCACTGTGATCAGATCGAGTGATCCCGGAGAGATGAAGCGGAGGACCGCGGTTCTCTGGTTTGCGATGTCGAGGCTGATGGTCAGGTAGTCGACCCGTCCGGCAGCCAGCTCGAGCAGAGTCTCGGCATGAGACAACGGAATATCGGTCGCCTCCTCAAAAGCACCATCTGGTCCCTTCGTGACCAGGATGAGATGACCCGCATGCCCCTCCATCTGCACGTGAGTGCCTCGGTCAGGCTGATCCGGGAAGTAGCCCTGCTGGATCTGGTGACCTCCCCTCGCCTTCTCGATCAGCCGGGCTAGAGAGGAGGCGAGCAAAAAGATGCGGGTGGTGGTCATCGGTGTAGCTTTCCACAGAGGAGGCCGACCACAGGATCAGCCGGGCTGGCGCTAGGTTAAAGCGTGACAGCTCAGAGGGAAAGATGGTTCGCCAGCACCTCTGACGCAGAAGGATAAAGGTCGATGCGCCGTGTCGGGCGTTGCAAGTGCTCATCTTGTAGAGCACATGATAGCCGCCACGAGGCGAACGTACTCGCCCCTGCGCATTCGGGCACCGGCGCCATAAGCGGTCACCTGTGGCTTGGGGGCTTTGAAGGGCCTAAGCAGACCTGCATTGAGGCCTCTAATGCGGTGCTTCAGGCTGGATGCATCTGGAGCAACTCCCATAGCACAAAGCGCCCTCTGCCAGGCGTTCGCCTGCCTGAGCTGAGCGGTATGACGAAGGAACCGGCGGCGCTGTAAACAACAACATAGTCTTGGCTTGTGTGATCGTGCTCGACTTCATTGAGAGAGTCGAGCCACCGGCGCATGACGGTCATCATAGAAGTGCCCTCTGCTGGAGTAAGATCATAGGGGCAAATGCATGCTAATCAGTAGGGCTAGATTATAGCCGACCCCACACATTCTCGCACCATTGTCTTTCCAACAATGAGCCTGTCAGGAGAGAGCTGAGGAATCCGTCGCAAATTTCTTGTTTCAGAGTATCAGCTACTGAGATATTGGTCATGGTAGTGGAGGATGCGGTGTTCAAGGGCAGGCTTTAATCAATCCATAATCCTGCTCTGCGTCCGATGGTACTTGGCTTACAATCTCAGCCTGCGGAACTTGAAGGAGATGATGGCCGAGCGCGGCATCTCCGTTGATCCTGCAACTGTTCACAGATTGGTTATTCGTCACTCACCGGAGCTTCTCGACAAGTTCAACAGGCGCAAGCGAGCCGTCACCGGCAGGTGGCATCTTGACGAAACATATATCAAGGTTCGTGGCCGATGGATGTACCTGTACCGTACTATCGATAGCCATAATGACACGGTTGAATTCTTGTTCACCGAGCGGCGCAATCTGACAGCCACCAAACGGTTCTTGCGCAAGGCTCTCAAGCGTCATGGCTGGCCCAAACTGATAATACCCGCCTAATCGTTTGCAGCTGTTCATCAATCATCTGACGGAAGGTTGTGTAGATCGTTATGGTTCCAGAGATCTCATCTACAGGGGTGCAACCGGAGGGTGTGCAACTATGATTAATCAGCGCTTATCGTACCCTGCATGGATATCAGGGTAGAGACAGATCTCACAATTAAGAGCATGAGGCTGACGGGTCAGCTCTCTTTGTCCCCGGTCGCTTGTCCATGGTAAGGGCGATGCAAGAGAGCTATTGCCGCACGGGCTGCAAGGAGCGGGGCAGCTCTCGGATGGCATTGTCCTCAATGTCCATTGTGGTTGAAGCTTGCAGGGCCGGCGGCTTGGTGCCCTCATCTCAGCCGTGTATGCAGGACCCAGAACTCTTGAAGAAAAGGGCAGCGGTGACCTAACAGCGACTGCCGCAGCACCTATCTCTTCCTGCTCGGGTTCATCTGCGATGCAAACAG
>NZ_JAEQMY010000193.1 GCF_016743775.1 Microvirga aerilata
CTAAGGCAGAAACGGCGCGACGATCGTTCAACAGTCGCTAGTAGACTGGAACAGCTTGAGGATCTCTAAGCCTAAAGGAGGATCGATTCAGCTTCGGCATAGGAGCTGTAGCTGGTGAAACCTGTGACAAAGCCCTTGTCTTTAGTTTGACAAAGCGAACCCTTGTGAAGGGAACATCACGTTAATTGAGTATAGCCGTTATGGCGCCTGACAAGGCTGGCTTCCGACGCTTCCTGTCATTCTCCCTGAGCGCAAGGTCGGTACTCTCGAGAGGTTGAGCCTCTGACGCACTAAAGGATCAGCCCATTAGATGCCCGTCTTCAGCCAGGCAAGAGCAGACGATGCGGCGGCTGGCGGGGATCAGCGGGAGTAACGTCGCTGTAGGTGTAAGGGAGAAGGCGCTCGAAGCTGCGTCGGACTGTGCCGTAGCACTCACAGGAGGTCGCCTCCAGACCAGCACGATCTGTGACCCGGATCACTCCTCGACCCTGCCTGATGAAGCCTGATCCCTGAAGGGCTCGTGTGATGCTGCTGACGGTGGAGCGCTGAACCCCCAGCATCTCGGACAGGAACTCATGAGTGAGAGGCACAGTGTCCCCTTCAAGCCGGTCGTGCATGCTGAGGATCCAGCGACAGCACCGCGCCTCGACGCTGTGGATCGCGTTGCACACCACATTCTGCAGAACCCGGGCCATCATTGCCTCGGTGAAATGAAGCACCAACTGGCGAACTCTTGGGCGGCTGTTGATCACCTCGTGCAGCCGATCCAATTCAATTCGGGATGCGGTGCCGGATGCTTGCACGATGTAGCGTCCGAGCGCCTTTCGGGTGGCGATCGCCCCAATAAGGCCAAGCACCCCCTCACAGCCATAGACTGCCATTTCCGCAGAGCGGCCGTCCTTCAGCACGGCAACAAGCGACACCACCGTGTCATGGGGAAAGTAGGCGTGGCGGAGGGGGGCGCCCATCTCGTACAGGATCTGATCCTGCTTCAGCATCACACCCTGCAGGTGTGGCTCCAGGGCTGCGAAATCATCAGGCGCCAGAGCCGCAAGGAGCCGATTGCCCCTGTGGTTGGCTCTCACAGCTGGGCTGACAGAAGGGCTATCCACTCTCATAGCACAAGCTAAACCGTTTGCGAGACAGAATGGAAGCCGAAAAACAGAGTGGAACTGGAACAGGGTGCCAAAGCGCCATGGCATCAGCGTGAGGCCCGCCCATTGCTGTGCAAGAACGCACGCCTGATCTATCCTGAGTTCCCAGCTGTCACTGGGGCAAGACTGCAGGTCAGGTGGAGCGGACCACCAACCCTGGAACCAGCAACACAGGTAAAGTGATGTACCCTCCCGGAGCCTGAACCGGGAGGGTGTGCGTTACAGCACTGTCGGAAGATGTGCCGATCATACCCGAGGTGAGGCGGTGATGGTCCGGCTCGCCTCCTGGGCGACTTGCGTGGTGAGTTGCACAAGGCGCTGATTGGTTTCGATCATGCTCTTCAGGTACTCACGGACAACGGAACGCTGCACGTTCACCACATCCTGCACCGACCGGCAGGTCAGAAGTTCGTTCATGGCACCGATGTTTTTCAGCAGGCGCTCCTGACGGAGGCCAAACCACTCCAGCGCGATCGTCCCGGCTCCATGGGCCAGGATCCTGTGGGATCGGGCAATGGCCTGAGGGTACTGAGCCGCACGATCAATCAGGTTGAGCGTCTCTCGGTTCTGGCGGCCCAGAACGTCGATCGAACGGCCTGCGGTCTCGGACGCGGTGTGCACGCTGTCCTGAGCAGCCTCCTGCACCGTCTGGGTCACTTCCTCGACACCCTCAGCTTGCGCCTCGATGGTAGCCAGCAGGCTTCCTTCTGTGCTCTGCGCCTCCTCGGTTAACCTGGGCTTACCCCTTGCTGCAACCCGCCGGCGTGCGGTGGCGCGCTTGGTCTGCTCAACTTCGGCAATTTCCTCCTCGACCTTCTCGACGACGGCCTCGACCTCCTCTTCGCTCAATACCTTGAGCACCACCGGCAGCAGCTCGTTCTTGTCGTTCCGGATATGCTGCTGGAACACCCTTCTCAGGTCCGCAACCTTCGCAATGAATGTGTCGCTGTCCTTGGGCATGGTCTCAAGTTCGTCCAGGAGAGTCCTGGTTTGCTGGGTGTCGTTCCGAGCATCGCGGACCAGATCCGCCGTCTCCGGATGCTTTTCCAGGACCGGGAAGAGATGCTGCTCTTGAAGGCTGGCAAGAAGCCCAAGCTCCTGCCTGAGAGCCGAGAAGAGTTGTTCTCGGGACTCGGCTGCAAGGTCGGGCGTGTCAAGAAGCTGGGCAAAGAGTTCGTTTGCTCGATCGGGTGGGGTTTGGCCAATGGTACGGTTCGTCATCATCATTCCTTGCTGAAGTAGGGGGGACGATCCTGCCGACTGGCGGCACTCTGCCCCGTCACGCGGATAACAAGGCTGGATCTACTCCTGTGGTGAGAAGGCCGGACATTTACGCTGAACTCGGCAGGCTGGCTTTGTGGATCGGGTTCCAGGGAAAGCCTGAGGACGCATCAAAGGGGCAACTCCATCCACAAGGCTCCGCCTTATATCGCAGTGCAGCATAAAATAGCAACGGCTAACGCTATATGTGTCCGGCAGCGTTGCATTGAGGTCCATGCAATCGATGCCCGACATGGCAGCCCCTCATTTGTGCGCTGCACAATAAGAGTTGACATTCTTTGTGCAATGCACAATAAAGAGCCAGCCGGAGCGTTGTTCGGCCAGACCTTACAACGGGCGTAACGCCCAGTTTCGGAGATGCCCCATGAAGCAGCAGTTTGAGACCGTTCAAAAGCTTGGCCAAGACAGCTACGGCGCCGCCCTGAAGGTCCTTGATGTCGCCTCCAGCGGCACCAAGGCCATTGTTGTTGACGCGGCTGACTATACCAAGAAGTCGTTCGAGCAGACCGCGTCCACCTTCGAGAAGCTGGTTGGTGTCAAGTCGCTTGACAAGGCTATTGAAATCCAGACCGAGTATGTCAAGAGCGCCTACGAGGGCTTTGTTGCCCAGGCGACGAAGACAGGCGAACTCTACGCCAAGATGGCTCAGGACAGCCTTGCGCCGTTCAATGCCATCCGCTCTGCCTCGCAGTCGACTTTCGCTTCCGCGAAGTCCACGACCCGTGCCAAGTAACGATAGGCACGCTTAGTCTGTTCAGGGCGCCCGGCTAACCGTCGGGCACTCTTTTGCGTTTGCTGCTGTCCTCAAACTTCTCTGATGCTACCAAGCACGTTCACTTGACTAGCCTAGCGGCTGACTGAGCAGTCCGTGCGGCTGGGGAAGAAGCGATGCTGGGACCTAGGATTAAGCTGACCCTGGATGCAGCTCTGCTCGGCTTGGAAGCGCAAAGTGTCATTGGCATGCGCTTGTCGCAGATTGCGATGGGGCAAGGCACCCTGGCTGAAGCGCAGCTGATGGTGACAGAGAAGATGCTCGCCTTCATGGATGCTGCCACAACCGTTGCGGCGGGTGGATCGGCCCACACAGTGCTGAATGACGATCGAAGGCAGGTGCACGCTAACGCAAGGCGTTTGATGCGGGACTGAGACCCGGTGTTTCAAAGCCAAGCCCATGCTTCTCATCTCTCCCTGAACTCCTCTGCCGTACGCACAATCAAGCTTCGGATGTGCTAAGCGGGATTATGCCCAAGACAGCATTGCCCGTCGGCGGGTTCTTAATGTCCGCAGAACTCCTCTCCGCTTACCCTTTGCCCAATCTTTGGCCTTCAATGTTTTTGTCTGCGAATTGAACATCTCGTTGCAAGAAGCTTTGAACTCACTTCAAAAACGAGGATCGCTCATGGCCCATGTTGCCAAGAAAGCTAACCAGGACGGCACCTTCACGGTCTGTGGTGAGGACAGGCCGGTCGGATTGGGTCTGACCAGCTCAGGGGCAGGCGTCCTCATCCAAAGAACGCTTGCGCGCTGATGCGGATTGGATAACCAATGCGCAGCTTCGAAGCCATTCTCCATGTTCCACCTGATCATCGCCTGGAGCAGATCAGAACCAGTGCCTGCGACGGTGTGGTGCAGCAGATCCATTGGGACCATGAGGAGTATGATGCGAGCGGTCGAATGATCGCCCGCTATCATAGCTTTGTCGAGTTACACGAGAATGGACGCCAGTGCTGTGGCTGGCGCAAGTACAACAGCAGTGGTCACTTGATTAATGCTGAGGACCTTACCGCATCCAAGGACAAGATCCGGTTTAACGAGGCTTAGCCATTTCCGAGCTGCCTTGCTGGAAAAACACTGTCCTATGTCATGTATTGACCGCCATTCACGGACAGGGTCGAGCCCGTGATGAAGCCGGCCTCGTCCGCCGCCAGGTAGAGCACGCTGCGGGCGATCTCCTC
>NZ_JAEQMY010000194.1 GCF_016743775.1 Microvirga aerilata
AATCTGAAACCAGATGGACCCGAGTCTTCCTTAGATCAGACCGCCCGCTGCCCCAAAAACTCTGACAACGGACAGTCCATCACCTAAGGGGTCTCCGAGCTGATGCCTTTTTCAGGGGCGATACACGGGCGTCGGGTCACTCATCGAACAGCACCAGGACTCCAACCACCAGCCCGAAGATGACTACAGGGATCAGAAGCGACAGGAGATTCTCAAGATCCATGCTCCCCTCCTTCTATGAGATCATCTCATAAGCTAGAATAGATGGAAGAAGCACTTGGTTGGATGAACATGCCCTTTTACCTTGCGCATAACTGTCGGGGGCAAGATCAAGAGCGTCGCTAAAGTCAGCAATGTGGCGGGAGACGAGCAGAATACCTTTTAGTTCTTAGCGCCAATATGTGGGTATCCCTGAGTGGCCAGGAGCAAGGCTGTTCAATTATGAAGCCGCCGTCGTCCCTATTGGTGCGATCCGGCAAGAGTGTCATGGCCGCTCTTCGCGCTCCACCATTACGCCACCCTTTGGCCGTCCACCCACGGAGTCACTCGGTCGCGCCCTTGATCATCAACACGCCACAACAGATAAGAACAAGGTTCTACCGGCAACCGCCTCATAGGTAGGACGCCGACCAGTCAGCTGACCCGGCGACGAGGCGAGAGTGCGACTATCATCCGCTCTTTCGATCAAGTTGCTAAGCACATCAAAGCGATGATCCTGAAGGCTACAGGGAGACCTCGCCACAATCAGGAGCGCCCCCGCGCGTCTGAGACACTCAACCAGATATTGTCAGGACAATGAGGAGAGAACCTGATTACCCCTTTGACCTGACGCTTCCCGCGCCCTCCCTCTGAAGCGCAGTGCCTCCCTAGTCCCAAGCAATCCCCAGCAGGACAGCAATCAGCATCGCAAGAGCACCCACACCAACAGTGAGCACTAGCGGCACGATGATGGATCTCAGATCACCGTTGGTCATTGATCCCTCCTGATCAACAACCCCTGAGTTAACGCGGGGGACGTCATCGAAGGTCCTGTCCTCCTCCAATCCCGTCGCCAACTTGGAGGTTGTCCTAGGAAGAGGAAAAGTACAGGCCGAAAAAGAACCCCAGTAGGGAAGCTGGAGCTCCCGGAGAGAAATCATGAAGAGTATAGTCCATGTACCTAGACGGAGCTTGCTTTTGCTGCGGAAGTTGAAGCTCTGGAACATGTAGTTCCCAAGGGTCGACATCTCCCCATACTTGCCGCCCAGGAGTTCCTGGAGGGCCGCAGCGGCGTTGGGGTCCTGACACTTCGGCGCTGGCAGATCGACCTGAAGTTTATCGACACGTAGGAACATGGAAGACCCTTCTTAAGGGTAAGGTCAGGAAACTGACCAGCGACCGTCCGGTTCTTCCGTGGCTAGCCTTTGAGATGCTGCCGGGCTGCTTCGTATGTCGGCCCCCGATCAGACACAGTCCGGAAGGGAGAGCCACACTGCATCGAAAGGAGTAGCTGGCTCGGCCGCGAAAGTGTTGATGGTGGACGGTCACATTCGGGTTAAGGACATTCTTTGATCATGGTCGTGCAAAGGTCCGCTTCACTCTCCTTTTGCAGAAGCACGGCTCAGGTCGGCCCCGTGCCGGTTTCAGACAATGAGAGATCAAAAGCAGCGCCGGGATCAGTCAGGCAGACGACCAGAAATAAGGTATTCCCGCAGTAGAGGATCGGCAGATAGTGAAACCGGGTGCCCCATGGTACATTCGCAGATCTGAAGAGTGATCGAATTGACGGTCTGGCCGTGTGTTAAAAGGCCCGCTCGCCGGCGGCGTTCCAGGGCACCTAACATCCATTTGCCGGCTTAACGCCCACTACCTTGCAGGAGATTGGCGATGACCAAAACTGTGACATCCTTGTTCCAGAGCGAGCCGCACGCAACAGCCGCCGCGAGGCACTTGGAGCAGGCAGGAATCCCAAAAGCTGGGATCGACATTTGGTCTACCCCTCACAATCTGGCCCCTCGTCTGGAGGATGCGGGGGTGTCACGAGCTGATGCATATGCGTATGTGGAGGGTGTACTCCGCGGCGGAACCTTGGTCATTGTGAGCTGCAGCGAGGATGAAGTTGCTCAGGCTGTCAGTATTCTTGATCAGGAGGGTGTGCTGGATCTCGACGAGCAGCAAACCTCCTGGCGCTCTGAGGGGCGGCAGGAAAATACCACCGAACACCTAGCCGACAGTCTTAACAGGGGCTCGGACCTGACTGGTGCTAATCCCGACGTGGCCGGCGCTAACCGGCCAGACCCGATGAGCCATGGCCGCATCCGTGTCCAACCCAGCAAGATGGAGCGCCCAGTCCAGAAGTAGGTGCGCCATTGAAGCTGTCGGAGGGCAACGCCTGAAGGGCATATCATAAACCCATGCTGTCCGGTAAAGCTCCCAGGCCGCTGCGGACAGCCCCCAACGCTCCAGCTTGGCTTCGGGTTTGTCTCCTGCAAACTGAAAGAGCCTATGCTGTTCAGAGCTGTCGTGGCCGTTTTTCTCATCATGATCACCCAGGCTGCCGTGGCGCAGCCCTTGCCGCCATGGCCCAGCGATGCGCTCGCCCCCACCGAACGTCTTCCCCGCAGTCGCAGGCTGCGCCCGGCCAACCGGCGGACACACCATCACCTGCCCTGAGGACAGACACTTCCTTGGCCTACCTCAAGGCTGCCGGCTTCGAGATCGAGCTGGCGGAGCCACAGCAAGTGTGGCTTGAGCTCTGCTGGAGCGAGACGCCAGTGCAGCTCAAGGCCGTGCCAATTTCAACAAGACACGAGGCAGCAGTCCAGCTTACCGACGAGCCCATCCTGGCCTGCCGCTTCGCAGGTTCGCTGGATCGGGGCTTGGTCGCGCCCCTGATCGCCGGCACAAAGCAAACCGAGCTGACGGCGGTCCGCACCGGGGATAAGGGGAAACAGCCGGAGGGCATTGGTGCGCGGACAT
This sequence comes from Microvirga aerilata, assembly GCF_016743775.1. Taxonomy (GTDB): domain Bacteria; phylum Pseudomonadota; class Alphaproteobacteria; order Rhizobiales; family Beijerinckiaceae; genus Microvirga; species Microvirga aerilata. The sequence goes on from NZ_JAEQMY010000194.1 coordinate 2,959, forward strand.
CCGCACCAAGCCCGGCAACGGGTTGGACTACTCAACTCACTGCGCAATCCTGCCGCCTAACGCTGCGGTGATCTTTGCGCTACCCTTTAGTCTCGGTGTTGATCGCATCCGGCCCTTTTCCATAAAGCGCCTTATTGGACTTACGCGCTCCACGGGTCGTATTGTTTGGTGCTCAACGTCCGCTCTCCAAAGGGGGCAACATAAGCAAGCGTCAGTCTGATCATTTGCGCCATCCCCGGGTCAAGGCCATCGAACTGTTCAAGCCGGTCCGCATTTGCCCTGAGTTGGTCTATGGTGTGGATGTTCTCTCGTCGCAGCACCTCCCAGGCGATGGTGGGCAAGTAGAGACCCTCAATGGGTCCTGCGCAGGTGTCATAAAAGTGGGTCATGGGAAGCTCCAGAGCCTTGTAGGCGGGAGCATGCTCATCTCTCAGCCGTCGGCGCCTGGATCATTTCTACCGGCGGTAGCACAACATACGCCCCCAAAGGGAGCACTTCCAGTCGTTTCACAAAGCGTTTTATCGGAACTATGTAGTGTCAGCGATGACGCTGCATGCAGTCCTGAACAGACCGCGGCATGACCTCACGCGACTTATCGTGTTGCGTCCCATAGACAATCGTGGCCCCCTCCCGACATGCGTGCCGCTGCGCTTCTTGCTCGGGAGTACGCTAGAGCAACGCGTCCGTCATGTGATCATGATGCGCTCTGAGAAGTGACGCAGAAACAATTAGATAGCAGCAACGCACTGGCTCCGTCAGAAGCGCCCTTGCTTTAGCGCTCCCCCAGGTTCGACCGCGCGTCGGCCAAGCTCGGAACGAGAGCAAGCACGATGATACAAATGGCACGTCGAGCCATGTTTGTCTTCAGAGATGGATCGGAAGAAATCTGGGATGGGGATGTTCGACCCACCTGTGTACGCACCCCAGTTCCATACACGGCCTTCTGCGAAGTTCTGACCCTCATTCGTGCGGTTCTGGATCAACGCAACTGTCATCCAGAAGGTTGTGAAAGCTGATCCGAACTTTGCCGATGTGGCGGGTTGGGTCGGCCGCTGCTCCAAGGCCGACAAGGACATTCATTTCGCCTACGAGGCATTCAGCCTGGTCAGCCAGTCTGAGCTGGACTTGGCGATGTCGCACCCGCGCTTCGAAGTCGTTGAGAAGGAACAGGATCTCTCGGTCCACGTCCACGTCGATGCGGCCGAAGCGCTTCCCATCCGGGCCTGTCGCGATCTCGATGCCCTCCAGCAGGTGAGAGAACTCTGCCGGCCATTCAACGATGGGGTTTTGTGTCAACGGCATAGGCAACACGATCCTTGAACGGTCCTGCGATAAGCAAGGCTTCAATGAACTCAATAGAAGGCTGCCCTTAGCAGTTCC
>NZ_JAEQMY010000195.1 GCF_016743775.1 Microvirga aerilata
CATCCGCGGCAAACGGCACTACCTCTGGCGGGCCGTTGATCAGCACGGCAATGTGCTCGATGTGCTGGTCCAGAGCCGCCGCGACGCGAAAGCGGCCCAGCGCTTCTTTCGCAAGCTGCTGAAGGTCCTGTGCTATGTGCCTAGGGTGATCGTGACTGATAAACTCGGATCCTACGGGGCCGCCAAACGCGAGATCCTGCCGGGCGTGGAACATCGGCAGAGCCGGTATCTGAACAACCGCTGTGAGGTGTCACACCAACCCATCCGACGGCAGGAGCACCACATGAGGAGCTTCAAGTCAGTCCGGCACGCACAGCAATTTCTCGCCACTCACACTCCGATCCACAACCACTTCCAACTCCGCCGCCATCGCCTTTCCGCCAGTGAGTATCGCGTGGCCCGCGATTGCGCTTTCAGTTCCTGGCGCGATGCGACCGGGAGTGCCCTCGTAGGCTGATCTGGAATGGCTTGAGGGCAGCACTTGCGGCAGCTGTGCCGATCCAGTGTCAAGTTGACAATGCCATCCTCAAAGTAGCGCCAGAGCTCTCAGGGGTTTCAGGCCGCGCGGCTCGGTCGCTGGACCGTTCCCTCTGCCTGAACGGTGGCAGTCCGCGTTGCCTCGTCGACAACCTGGATGGTCATCTCGGCGAGACGACGGCTGTTGTTGAGGGTCTGCTCCAGGTTCTCGCGGAAGAGAGAGCCTTGGGCTGCAACGAGGTCAGCCAGTGACCGGCAGCGCGCAAGCTGGTTCAGACCGTCCAGGTTGGTCTGAAGGCGCTTCTGGCTCAGCTCGAATACCTCGCGGGAGACATCCTGGACGCCGCGGGCCAGAGCCGTGCTCGATTGCGCAACGGCACGGAGGTGCTCCGAGGCCTGTCCCGCCAAGTCCCGGGCATCGCCACCGGACCGATTGAAGGGCGGCAGGGGCTGGGCGGCCGAACGGCGGGCCATTTCGGAGACGGCCCCGAAGCTGTTCTGCACGGACTCTTGCATGGTTCGCACCATAGTTTGAGCGCCTTCCACTCCGGCGCGCACGGTATCCGCCACGTCCTCCGTCACCCGCTGGACAGCCCCAACCTGCTCACGCGCCTGCTTGGCCTCGGCTTGCTTTATCTCGTCCATGTTTGCCATGTCGTCCTCCACTTTCTCGGCTACAGCATTGGCTTCCTCATCGCTCAAGACCTTGAGCACGGCTGGAAGCAGCTCCTTCCGGTCGTCCCTGATGTGCTGCTGAAACACCTTCCTCAACTCGGCTATCCGGCTTAGAAATGCACCGTCGTTCTTTGGCATGTGCTCCAGTTCGGCTAGCAACGCACGCGTCTCGTCATTGTCGATAGTGGCGTCCCGCACGAGATCGTGCATCCCGTGCTGTCGCAGGATCGGGAACAGATGCTGCTCCTGGAGGCTGGCCAGGAGATCGAGCTCCTCCCTCAGGTCCGCAAGCATCCGCTCACGCGTCTTAACGGCTTTGTCGGATGTGGCGAGGAGCTTGTCGAAGAGTTCGTTGGCTTTGGCCGGAGGTGCTCGGCTGAAGCGTTCGTTGGTCATGATCAATCGTCCTGACGAAATGTGGGGCGCTGCATGAAGGGCAGGCGCTCGGCAATGGGCTAAAGGAAATGGGCGTCAGTGCTGGATCCCGGATGGCAAAGGAGCAAACAGGCTGGGCCGTCTCCACAGGACAAAATGGTCCTGCACCGTTAGATTGAGGCTTGCATCCTTCTCCAACAACGCAATCTGCGCCTCGACGGATTTGAGCTGCTGTTCCAGTTGGGCAACGCGCCGACGCCTGGACGAATCTGGGCATCGTTTCTTGGCTGGCATTCGGCACCACAAGGTCTGCGGCGATACCAGCTTTCTCCGGATGCGGAGCAAACGCCTGCTGGCTCACCCATGAATGTTGTTGTGCCCCCGTGACTTATTCGTTTTGTGTAGCTCGGAAGCATACGCGGTCGAACGGTTTGGTCTGTTGGGAACCCGACACAGCGGTGACTTTTCTTTAACTTATGTTGATTTGTCGCAACGCTGCCGCCGCTCAAGGCGAAACAGCGGTGCTGGCGGCACTGTCACTCATGCTTGTTCTGACAGGGCTTTCCGCAACCACAGGTTATATAAATTACCTTATGCGAATTTAATGTCCGGTTTCCCACGCGGGTGCATGAGCCCAAGCCAGATTGCCAAGGTGGCACTCCTCCCCGCTATAGGATCAGGAGAAGCCGCCGCCCGCCCACTGTAGTGCTCCGGTGGGGAAAGCACTACAGCATGTATCTGGTTTGAGTCTCGAACGAAGAAGTGCTCCTCACCACCGACCCCGCGGCGTCTTCTTCGGCTTCGCTGGTCCCATCAGCCGCATTGCTGCTTCGGCTTGGGCTCTGGCTTCCGCATCTTGAGTAAGGTTACGCACTTCCGAGGTTTCCTCCTGCTCCTGCAAGCCATTCTGGCGGGCTCGCCACTGTTTCGACTGGGCAGCTGTTGCTGCAGTATTGGCAAGCCTTTCAAGGCGGTCGAGTTGGGGCGTGCTGCCCTGAACCCTATCTTCGGTCTGCTCGTCACCTTTCTTCGGTGGTGTCGCCATGTTCTGTGTCCTCGTGAAGGCAAGTGGTTCCCGTACATGTCAACTAGCGAACAATCGCCAGACGACAACCGAAGCCGAGTTCGCCGCTCCGTCATGGCCCTGTCAATAAGGGAAGCTAGATCAGCGCTGTGGCCGCTTGGCCCGAGGGACAAGGACGGGCACGGATGTACTGCCATCCATGTCACCTCACCCAGTCTCGTGAGTGCAGCAGCCAGCCGCAGGCGCCTTCAGCACCTTAGCGACCCCAACGCGCGACGTGAACGATGTCATCGCGGATGATTCCTATGTCAGAAAGCTCGCGGTTGGACAGAGCTGACAACTGTCGTGCTGCCATCGAGCGCGGATCCACCGACGAAGGCTGGAAAGAAAGATAGACAAAAAACATGACGCAACCTCAAAACCGAGCCTGCCCAAGCAGAAGGGTGCCGCAAACTGGCAGCAAGAAAAAAGGCCACCTGTCAGGGTAGCCGAGTCTTGGGAGGAAACCCGTCACAAGAAGGCCATAGCGGACGAGGTGTCATCTACAGCGCACCTAGCGCGAGACAAACCCGGAAAGGGTCGCCCCTGCCATGTGGAATGAGCTTGGAACAGACGCGATTCACGCGGGAACGTTGCTCACAATCCATGCCGCCACTGGGCTGAAGCCGATTTCGATCAACTCCTCCTTGAGATCCTCAACCGGATTAGGCTCCAGCGTGACTGAGTTATCCGCGCTCTTCGATCCTGCAAAAGGCGCCGGTCCATCCCCATTCTGCTCTAGATCACCTTCAATGGGTGCTGCCGTGACGCGCACAGCCGGACCCTCATCCCCATCCTTATCACTCTCGCTTTCATGGACCTTAACCGTGACCCAGCGCTCCTCAACCTCGTCCTCATAGATCGTCTTCCACTCGCCCGTGTTCCCCTCCTGGATTATGTGCCGGGATGGCCCAGCACTGACCAAGCTAGAGTTTGGGTCCAGGCATGCAACCGGTTTCGTCGTCCATCATGCTGTAGAGCTATGATGCTGTAGCATGGTCGGATCTAAGAGCCGAGCGAGAGTCATTCTCAAATATTCATCTCTGTAATTACATGAGCTAGAAGCTTTACGCTTCTCTCCCGTAGCTCAGCAGAGTCGAGCAGCGATACAGCAGCTGGAAATCCTGCCCTTTGACTGCCGCTTCAGAATCGAGTGCGTAACTTCGAATCGCCTGGAACCAGGTTTTTACCTGCGGATTGACTCGGCTTTTCAGCTAAATGATTCAAGCCAAAGAAGTTTTCCAACGGAGAATCCAACTATTGTGAATGGATTCTTGCGCTCCGACTCCACAGCCACCTCAGAATCGGGCATTTCTCGATACGTCACAAGTGCGATGGATGGAGTGCCATGCCTGACGTGAAAGGTATCGAGCGGGTTCAACGCTTCCGAAAGTCTCGCCGAGAACGGGGAGATCGGGAATTGAACGTCTGGATACCTGGGCTCCTGGGAGCTGCCATCGACCAAGCTGTCGAGAGCGGCCAGTTCAAGACACGCCAGGAGGTCATCACCCACGCTCTTGAGACCATGTTCGCTCAAAAGGATCGAAATGTCGTGACGTAAACCAGGCAAAGCAAAAGGCCCACGAAGCTGGACACTTCGAGGGCCTTTGGAAACCCACCGAGGGGTGGGCATTCGGAATAGGTGACACTTTCCTTATGCCATCCCGACAAGCTGAATGTCAAGAGCATCGGTTTCGGTGAACGCTCCCGCTTTGCCCTCACAGAGGA
>NZ_JAEQMY010000196.1 GCF_016743775.1 Microvirga aerilata
CCATGGTGCGGGTGCGGATGAGCCGCCGGGATGGGGACATGCCCTGGCGCCAGTCTGGATTGAGTGGGTTGTCCCGAAGCTGCGCATCCTTGAACAGGTGATGGATGGCATCGACGCGGAAGCCATCAACTCCGCGATCCAGCCAAAATCGGAGAGTATCGAGCATGGCCTTCCGAACCTCCGGATTGCGCCAGTTCAGATCGGGCTGCTCCTTGAGATAGGCGTGGTAGTAGTACTGGCCGGTTGCTTCATCCCACGTCCACGCTGAGCCTCCGAATTCGCTCAACCAATTACTGGGAGGAGAGCCGTCCGGCTTGGCATCACGCCAGATATACCAGTTCCGCTTTGGGCTCGTGCGGGACGAGCGGCTCTCGATGAACCAGGGATGCTGATTCGAGGTATGATTAGGGACATAGTCGAGGATCAGTTTGAGATTGCGCTCATGCGCTGCAGCGATCAGCCTGTCGAAATCATCCAATGAGCCGAAGCTTGGATGGATGGCGCAATATTCGGCCACGTCATAACCGAAATCGGCCATTGGGGAGGGATAGACTGGAGAAATCCAGATGGCGTCAACCCCGAGGTCCACGAGGTGGTCGATACGCGAGAGGATGCCCGGAAGATCGCCAATCCCGTCGCTGTTCGAATCCTGAAACGAGCGCGGATAGATCTGGTACACAATCCCGTATTGCCACCATGCGTAATCGGCCAATCCCCTATGAGCCACTATCCCCTCCTGACAGTGCAGCTGACCCGCCATCGTGGGGAGGAACTATCATCAGGGAGTCTGGTTGCCTGCGGGAATGAAGGATGACCACCCTGATGGCTCGGATCGGCTTCCATGCCTCCCATGAGCAGTTTGCTCCCTCGGAACTCCTCCGCCTTGTCCAACTCGCCGAGAGCGCCGGATTTAACTGTGCCATGTCGTCCGATCACTTCCGACCATGGGGGCCAACCCAAGGTCAATCGGGCTTCGCCTGGTCTTGGCTTGGAGCCGCCCTGCAGTCGACAGGGCTTCCCTTTGGCGTCATCTCCGCACCCGGCTACCGCTATCATCCGGCTATTCTGGCGCAAGCAGCGGCCACCTTGTGCGAGATGTTCCCGGGCCGTCTCTGGTTAAAGTTGGGGAGCGGCCAGCGCTTGAACGAGGACCTGACCGGTGTCGCCTGGCCCGAGAAAGCAGAAAGGAATGCGCGCCTGCGCGAATGTGCCGACATCATCCGGGCCCTGCTCAGGGGCGAGACAGTTTCCCACTACGGCAGAGTGACCTTAGTCGATTGCAAACTCTACTCGCTTCCGAAGGAGCCCCCGATGCTGCTTGGAGCTGCGGTGACGGAGACCACAGCGGAGTTCCTTGGCAGCTGGGCGGATGGTCTTCTGACCGTCAGTGGAAAGCCTGATCAGGTCAGGAAAGTAGCGGAGGCGTTCTGGCGTGGGGGCGGTGAAGGCAAGCCGCTGTTCATGCAGGTTGGTCTGAACTGGGCACCGACTGAGGAGGAGGCGCTCCAGGGTGCGTATGAGCAATGGCGCTACAACGTGCTCGGGGGTGAGGTGAACTGGGAACTGCGCTCCCCTCAAGACTTTGACACGGCGACGCGGTATGTGAAGCCGGAGGACATGAAGCAGTCGCTCCTGATTTCCGCCGACCTCGACCAGCATGCAGAGTGGCTGAGCCAATATGTTGACCTAGGCTTTCATGAATTGCAGTTGCATCAGGTCGGGCGCAATCAGAGTGCCTTCATCGAGGCGTTCGGCAGCAAGGTGCTGCCTCAGCTGCGACGTTAAATAGCTTCCATAAAGCTTGAGTAGACCGCCTGATGATGTTGATCCGGCTTAACTCTCGTTGCTTGGATGGGCCAGTTGGATTAGCTCGGCTGGGTTGATCGCCGAAATGGCATGCTTGTAGATGATTTGGGAGCTATCACCTCTCGCAAGCTCGACCGTAAAGTTATCGAACCGCTTGATCCGACCTTGCAGCCTAATTCCGGTTACAAGAAATACGGTCACTTCAATCCTGTTATCCCGGAGATGTTTGAGGAACATGTCCTGAATCAACGGGGTCCCCTGTACTGCCACGTCCGAATCCCTTTACAGGCGCCCCCAGCAGGATGCGCCTTTGTAGTGCCAATCCATTGCCGGGTAAGCGCCCCATATGCAGGCAGAGTCTCGATGCAGAGGGCACTAACCCCCTATACGCCCCAGACTGCTCGAAGAACGTAGGCTGGGAGCTTTCTGGAGTGGAAGTGCATTCAATGACGGCGCACAGCCAATCGAACCTCATCCAGCAAGGTATCGGCCGGGACGGGATGAGGCAGAAAACATCCATCACCGGGAACCTCGTCAGGCCGAAGATGGCGCACCTGATCTGAGGTCAGGACCAGCCCTAACCCAGGCCAGCGGTCACGGACGTACCAGCCCAGGTCAACACCGCCTGTCGGACTCGGGATGTCGATATCAGCCAGGAGAACGTCTACATCGTCCTGCGCTTCCAGGATAGCCCAAGCTTCATCCGGATTTTGGACTTGGATAACTTCAAACTCAGCCCTGGTCAGGAGCGCAGTCATCGAGGCGCTCCTGTGCGCTTCCTCAAGAAGGAGGACCTTACGCTGCTCGGGTGTGGGGCACATGATTGAACTCACTGTTGTATCCAGAAACAATAATCAACTCAGCATCAACTTGATGCTGAGGCTGGCCAGGAACCGCTTAAGATGGGGTATGCAAACACACGTAAGCGGTCCTCATCCCTCTACCAAGGGGCTGTGACAAGCTGCACACCTGAAGAGAGAGCTTATAGAGACGATCCACGTCCCCTCAGGGACGCCCTTCGACGGCGCGGAGAAGGCCTAGGTCCAGAGGGTCATAGCTGATGGGATGGCTTCCTGCTCCCGTTTCTCTGAAATCGGCCAAGACAGCTTGGGTCGTTGTGCGCTTGAAGATAGCCCAGGTTGCTACCGGGCTGGGGCAGCGTGATTGCTGGACTGCCACACTCACGACCTTCGTAATGGATGGCTCCAGCCCCTCCCTTTTTGCAATTCACAAATGGCTAACCCCTCTGAAGAAGGATCGTTCGCTCTTGAGCCTGCACCCCTGTGCTCCACGTGGACAGATCCTCGCTACGACATCATCGCCAAGCGCGCTCCTGATGCGGAAGTGATCGTTCTACCACGAGCAACTGCGGTACCAAGCGAGATGGCAGAGAGCGCTCCGAACCAGCGCGATCGGCATCTGCAAAGCATGGCCGAACATGGACGCATGGGCTGGCAAAGGAGGTCCGGGTACACTCGTCGAGCCTTGGCGGAGGACGCATTCAGCCGGCTTAAACGGGTGATTGGAAACGCCTTACGCTCGCGGATGGAACACCACCGTGCGACTAAGGTCACCATTGCAGTTCAGGCCTTGAACCAAATGCTTGAGCTTGGGCGCTCGAAATCGGTTCCTATCGCCTGAACGGAGGGTCGTGGGCCTTCAACGAGCGCATAATCCGATCCATGCAACAAAGCCGCCCTGCACGAGAGCTACCGTGAAGTCCCTGACCGGTCAGCAGAAAAGCAATCTTGAAGACGCACGTTGACCTCATGCTCGACGGCTTACCCATCGCCGATGGAGTGATTGAGACCACGCTATGAACTGCCTGGCTAGGAGACTGGAGTTGATGATGTAGGGGCTCAGCCGCCTTTTGCTATTGTCGCTCCAGTAATATGCTTCTTCATTTCAATGGCGAGAGTTTGCGCTCCTGCAAAAGTCGTGCCCTCTCGAAGCGTCAGCACGATATGGCCACCTTCGAGGAGTTCCTTGTTCGCACCAGTGGGCTCTAGCATAAGGAAGGGCTTTCCTTCGAGCCCCTCTTTCACGGTAAGATAAAAGTTGCCCTGTCCTGTTAGTCCCATCGTTTGTTCCCTCCCATGTTGGTCTTACATCTTAGCACACGCCAAAGCTAACTGAGCGGCATGTTTAACTTAGGTCCTTCGGGTATGTTTGAACTCATCTCCCATAGTTTGGGCTGTTGTTGCCCCTGAAAGATCGGACAGATCATCCCGGTTGGCGTGAGGCAATGAACTCACGCGGTGAACGATACCCG
>NZ_JAEQMY010000197.1 GCF_016743775.1 Microvirga aerilata
GTGCAAGGGCATGAACCGCTCCTTCGTCTCGGTGATTCTCGGCGGCTTCGGCGGCGAGACGGCGGCTGCAGCCGGCGGCGCGGTCGAGACCCGGCCCGTGAAGCAGGGCTCAGCGGATGACGCGGCCTTCATCATGAAGAACGCCGCCAAGGTCATCATCGTGCCGGGCTACGGCATGGCGGTGGCCCAGGCCCAGCATGCGCTTCGCGAGATGGCGGACGAGCTGAAGGCCGAGGGCGTGGAGGTGAAGTACGCCATCCACCCGGTGGCGGGCCGCATGCCCGGCCACATGAACGTGCTGCTCGCGGAAGCCAGCGTTCCCTATGACGAGGTGTTCGAGCTCGAGGACATCAACGGCGAGTTCGCCCAGGCCGACGTGGCCTTCGTGATCGGCGCCAACGACGTGACGAACCCGGCGGCCAAGACCGATCCGGCCTCGCCGATCTTCGGCATGCCGATCCTCGATGTCGAGCGGGCCAAGACTGTGCTGTTCATCAAGCGCGGCATGGGCTCGGGCTATGCGGGCGTGGAGAACGAACTGTTCTTCCGCGACAACACCATGATGCTCTTCGGCGATGCCAAAAAGGTCGTGGACGAGATCCTGAAGAACCTCTGACGCAAGCGTCACTTGAGCGCTGCATGCCCGGCCTAGTGCCGGGCATTGTGTTTATGCTCTCGCTCCACTGTCATTCCGGGGCGGCTCATCAGAGCCGAGCCCGGAAGCCATGACCGCTGACGGTGAAGAAGCAGGTGCGGCGGCATCCGCTGTGTTCTTGCTCGATCTGTCGAGGTTATGGATTCCGGGCTCTCGCTGCCGCTCGCCCCGGAATGACAGTGGGGCGAGAGCAATCACCATGACGCAGGGGCAGAAATCTGCTTTAACGCGATCCATCAACGCGCTTCCCGGATCCTTCCATGTCTTCGATCACCCTGCGCACGGCGCTTCCCTCCGACCGGGAGACGGTCATCGACCTGATCCACCGGCTCAACGTCTTCGAGGCCAATCTCACGGGCGACCGTCGGCGGGACCATGGCGGCGCCATCGGCTATTACGACGAGCTGATGCAGCGGCTCTCCCGGCGCAACGGGCGCATCATCCTCGCGCAAGCCGAAGGCATCGTCGTCGCGGCCATGGGCTTCTCCCTCGATCAGGACGCGGCCTATGTGGTGGACGACGTGCGCAGCCACGGCACGGTGACGGACCTGATCGTGCATGACGACTGGCGCGGGCGCGGCATCGGCCAGACGCTCCTGAGAGAGGCCGAGCGCCTGACCAGGGAGGCGGGCCTGAAGCGCCTCGTCATCGGCGCACTCGTCGCCAACGAGCGCGCCGAGCGCACCTACCGCGCCTTCGGCTTCGAGCCTTACGTGTCGATCCTATCGAAGGAGCTGTAGGAGGCCGAATAGGCCTCGTCCCAGGTCATGAGCATCGTCAGCCCCGGCCATCGGGCGGGCCACCCCTTGCTCAGGACCCGCTCGCGATAAACATCCATTTTGTGCTTGAATGCAGGCGTCGGTCGCACGATGAGGCCGAGAAGATCGCCGATCCCGTGCGGCGACATCACCTCGACCCGGCCATGGATCGTCCTGGCCGCGATGGCGGTGGCGGTTTCAGGAAACCGGCTGACAGCGTCGAAAGTGCTGGCATAAGGCGCATCACCATTGCGCTGATGCATGCGGGCCTGGTTCTTGATTTGCCAACGAACGCCGGGAGCAAGCGCCTTAAGCGCGTCCTCGATAGCAGCATCCCGCCCTTTTGGGGATTGCTAGGATCGAGGAACACTACGTCCACATCATTGAGGCGGGTGATGTCGATCTCGTGCCCATGCAGCACGTCCCAGACGGTGTTGCGGATGAAACCGGCACCGATCCAGCAGTCCGGGAGGCCGAGGCTCTCCACATGGAGAAGAAGCGCATGCAGGCCTGCATGCGCTTCCAAAAGCTTTCCGATGCTCGCGATATCGCGGAGGGGAAGGGCAGCGGGATTCATGCCGCCTTCCTTTGAAGCCTTTACGAGCGGAAGATGCCTGCGACGCCGCCCTGCAGCCTCGAGCTGCCTTGGCGCGCGACGCTGTTGGCATTGTCGATGGACAGGGCCCGCTGGTAGCTCTCGATGGCCTGCTGCCGGTCGCCCTTGCGCTCGAAGGCCACGCCGCGCCATGCCCAGGAATTGGCGTCCTTGGCATCCACGTTGAGGGCCGCGTTGAAGTCCTCGATGGCCTTGTCGTACTGGTTCGTCGCCACGAAGCTCTGGCCGCGGGCGGCATAGGGCGCCCCCACGAAGGGGTTGCGGTCGATGGTGGCGTCGAAGTCCAGGATCGCCTGCGGGTGCATGCCCTGGCGCTGGTAGAGCAGGCCGCGCGAGTGGAGCGCCTCGGCCGATTCCGGCAGCAGGCGGGTGGCCATGTTCAGGTCGTTCAGGGCTTCCTGGAAGTTGCCTTGCGCCCGCAGCAGGTTGGCGCGGCCGATATAGGCCGGGCCGTAATTGGGATCGGCCTGGATGGCGCGGGAGAAATCCGCCAGGGCCTGATCGTTGCGGTTCGTCTGCCTGAGGGCCAGCGCCCGGTTGGTATAGGCCGGCGCGTAGTTGCCGTCGAGCTGCACCGCCTTGGTGAAGTCGGCCATGGCGCTGCTGTAGTTGCCCACGCGGGCGTAAGCCGCGCCGCGGGTGTTGTAGGCGCTCGGATCGTTGGGGTTGCGCTGGATCACATCCGACAGGGACGCGATGTTGACGGTGCTCGTCCCTTGCGTGTCCTCTTCCACCACGGCAATGCGCTGGGCAGGGCCGCTGCTCGTCGTGCCGCAGGCGGACAGGCCGAGGGCAACAAGGGTGAGGCTCAAGGGGGCCAAACGGCGAATCGATGGGGCGAACACCTTCGTCTCCAACTTAAAATACGCGGGTACCAGGAAGCGGCACTCTGGCGGGAAAATCTTAACAGCCGTGAAACAAGGCATCAGAAAGGCGTTTGAGAGGTAATCTGGCAAATGGACGCGCGACGCTCCCGTGTCATTCGAGGCTGAAGCGCCAGCGGAGGGGAGTCTGTGTCTGTTGCGCTTGAACGTGGCTGCACTTCCCGCATTTCGTGCGCCGGGGATGACGGCCTGCCACTCCCTTCAGTGTCATTCCCGGCCGGAGCGTAGCGGAGGGGAAGGGAATCCATAGCACTGAGAGTAGGAGTGGATCCCCTTCCCGGTCCTGCGGACCGCCGAGGATGACAGCGTGGCACCAACCTAGGCGTCATTCCCGGCCGGAGATGGCGAAAGCCATCGCAGGGGAAGGGAATCCATAGGCACAGCGTACGGAATGGGTGCTCTTCCGCGCCAGCGCGAATCTCCGGTTCCGCCTGATGCACCAGGTCCACAAATGCAAACAGCGCTCCGCTTGCGCGGTGGCGCTGTTTCACAACCGATAGTCCTGCCGTTAGCTCTAGGAAAGCTTAGCGGCCGCCCGTCGTCGGGCGCGGCTTCGAAGGCAGGAGGCCTTCGCGCTGCATGCGCTTGCGGATCAGCTTGCGGGCGCGGCGAACGGCCTCAGCCTTCTCGCGGGCCTTCTTCTCAGACGGCTTCTCGTAGTGGCCGCGAAGCTTCATCTCGCGGAAGATGCCCTCACGCTGCATCTTTTTCTTGAGAGCGCGGAGCGCCTGATCAACGTTGTTATCCCGGACAAGAACCTGCACGCCAATTCCTCGTATTTGAACCGTTTCGATTGTGATAAATAACAAAGGAGGCGCGTCAGGCGCACCTCTATCTGGGCGGCGTCGATATCAGAAGAAGCCTTGCCTGTCCAGGGTTGCGTCTCAAGAAAAGCGCCGGTCCAGGGCGATAACCGCCTTGGGACCGAAAGGTTCAGGCCTTTTCCGGAAACACCCTGGTGACGTGTCCCATCTTGCGTCCGGTCCGGGCTTCCGCCTTGCCGTAGAGGTGCAGATGCGCCCCCGGCTCGCCCAGGATCTGCTCCCATTCGTCCGCATCGTGCCCGATGAGGTTGCGCATCTCGACCCGGCCGAGACGGGCCGCATCGC
>NZ_JAEQMY010000198.1 GCF_016743775.1 Microvirga aerilata
CAGACCAAGACGGGTCAGCTGTTTGCCTATGCGCGCGATGATCGCCCCTGGGGCGGGGCGGATCCGCCCGGGGTGGCTTACGTGTATGCGCCGGATCGCAAGGCGGCCAGACCGATCGAGCATCTGGCGGGCTTTGCCGGCGTGCTGCAGGTCGACGGCTACAGCGGCTATCGGGCTCTGGCGGCAGGCAGCCAGGTGACGCTGGCGTTCTGCTGGGCACACGTGCGGAGGCGCTTTTACGAGCTGGCCGTGGCCGGCGCGGCGCCGATTGCCAGCGAAGCCCTCACGCGGATTGCGGAACTCTACCGGATTGAGAGCGACATCCGTGGCCTGAGTGCCGCGGAGCGTTGCCGGGTTCGTCAGGAGAAGAGCCGTTCGATCCTGGAGGCTATGGAGCCCTGGTTACGTGGCAAGCTCGGTCTGATCAGCCAGAAGAGCAAACTGGCCGAGGCGATCCGCTATGCGCTTGTGCGCTGGGAGGGGCTGACCCGCTTTGTGGATGACGGGCGGATTGAGATCGACTCCAATGTGGTCGAGCGGACAATCCGGCCTTTGGCCCTGACGCGCAAGAATGCGCTGTTTGCCGGCTCGGATCGCGGGGGCGAGCACTGGGCGATCATCGCCTCATTGGTCGAAACCTGCAAACTGTGCGGGGTGGATCCGCAGGCTTATCTTACCGACGTGCTGAGCCGCATCGTTACCGGCCATCTCAACACCCGCCTCGATGATCTGCTGCCGTGGGCCTATGCCACCACGCCAAACCTCAAGGCTGTGGCCTGAGAACACCGCTTACGTCCTACCTGCGGATTGATCACGATAGTGAGAACAATCTGATCCAAGATCTGATCACCTCGGTAGCAGCTTGGCTCGCTGGGCGTGACGGATGGCTGGGATGTTCCTTGACTACCCAAACGTTTGAACTCTCGGCACCGCTTCCGTGGTATCCGGGATTTGTGGGACCGCACTGGGATCGCACAGGGTGTATCGTGCTCCCTCGTCCCCCCTATCTTGCCATTGAGAGTGTGTCTTGCGTGGACAGGGCTGGCGCAGCCGTCCTCATGTCCCCGGCAGTTTACTCAACGAACGTGGGTGGCGAAGGACTTTCTCGTCTCTCATTTGGTTCCGGCGTGCCTTGGCTCGGGTCTGCCGCAGATCTGGCTTCCATCGTCGTGCGCTATCAGGCCGGGTATGGTCCACGGCCGGAGGATGTCGACCACGGACACCGCTGCGCCATGCTCATGACGATTGCACGCCTCTACGCGAACCGCGGCGACGGCCTCACCGCTGAGTTCCGGGAGGATCGCTTCGTGCAGAGCATTTTCGCTCCCTACCGGGTGTGGATCTAAAAAGGCATTCCTGACGCGAAAGCGGTGACACATTTAAAAGTTTGGGAGCGTGACAGACCTCAACATCACATGAATAAAGGGCTGCGGCGGGCAAAGCAGGAGGGTGAAGCGGCACGTTCGGACGTTCACCTGCTCATTTCAATAGCGCTGGCCCCTCTAGAATGAGACAATGAAGAGCGCTGCTCTTCGAGAAACCTTCGAGCACCTATGCCACCTTATCAGTGGTGCTGCTTCTCATAAGGTTTGCCTGACCCTTCTAAGGTACAGGCGGCACGCGAAACACGAAGGAGTTGATTTAAGCACTAGGGCTACGAGACTCCGCAACCAAACAGGAGGCAAATGCTATGGCTCAAGCACGTGTCGGCGTTCGAGTTGCTGATGATCAAGGGAGTGTCACAATCGAGATCGGTCCTGTTGATGGGCCATCGTCTCCTGTTGGGTTGGACCTTGAGCAACTCACTAAAGTCATCAAACTACTGGGCCAAGCAAGGTTTCGGATGGTTGAGGGAACACCCAAGGAATCGCTCGATGGGAAGACGCTTGCGACTATCACAGAACCGTCTTGGTACATCCAGCCTGCTCAGGCCGGCAGATCGCTGCTCGCGTTTGATCATCCTGATTACGGACCTGTTGCCTTCGCGCTCCCCAGAGACCACGTCGCCAGGATCGTTCGCGTCTTGAATGCCCACCTTAAGATGCCATTAGAGCAGACGAACAAGTTGAACTGAGAAAGGTTCGTGTTTGATCGGCAGGATCATTCGCCAGTTCCTGCGACTGGTGGAAGAGCACAATCTTGAGGCAAGTTTTCGCAAGTAAAACTCGGCAGTAAACCCCACCCTTCGAGATTGTTATACTGTGACGATATTGGATCTGGGACGCGTTACAAAATAGATACTTCCGAACGCTTCATGTTCCTGTTTCGTGCGGTTCCATACAGTGAGTTATGCGAATTTCGCGAGCGTCGATGAGGCTCTTAGGGCTTGGATGATCCGCCCGAGGTACAGCCCTTGCTCTGCTGCAGGAGAATGCGAAGCCAGCTACGGTTCCTTGGCCTTATGAAAGCATGGGGTCAAAAGATGCCGTACACGTTCAACCCAGGTGACCACGTCCTCTTCAATCCTACAGCCGAACCAGATGACTTCGGTTTCTTTAGCCTTATCGCGGCGTCCGATCATAACATGGGCGAGGTCTGGGAGGTTATATGCGAACTCCCGCCGTCAGGAGGTCTGCACCAGTACTGCATCAAAGCCCGTCAGGATGGCCGGAAGCAAGTTGCAACAGAGGCGCAACTGAGACCTGCCCTACATTCCATTGACCATCACGCTCCCCTTTCGTGAGGGGCTTTTGGGCGAGCAGCGCTGAAACCACCGCCAACCCCGCCGGTTGTTGCCGCGAAGGCTGCCGCACACTCAGTCTCTAGAAACTGGAGCATCGGACTGAAAGGCAGATTCAAGAGGTAGCGGGCTGGGCTGAAGTGTGATTCCCTTCTGAGAACAGGAGGTGGATCATGACCCAGAGTTTCTCCTTGGATCTGCGCGTGCGGGTTGCGGCCTTTGTCGAGGCGGGTCATTCCTGCCGGGCGGCGGCTCGCCACTTTGGGGTCAGTGACAGCTGTGCCATCAAGCTGATGCAGCGCCAGCGGCACTCTGGTTCACTCGCGCCAGCCCGTCAGGGTCGCCCGCCGGGCGGCGGCAAGCTGGTGGCTTATGAGGCTTTCCTGATCCAGACCGTGGAAGCCGAGCCGGCCATCACCATGCCTGAACTGGCCGCACGGCTGCTGGACGAGCACGGGATCGTGGCTGCCCCCGCGATGCTCTCGCGCTTTCTGTGCCGGCGCGGCTTCACGTATAAAAAAGGCCCTGATGGCGGCGGAGTGCGCACGCGCCGACGTGCGGGATGAACGCCACGTCTGGCAGACACAGCGTCAGGCCCGTATGTGCCAACAGCCGCACCGCTTGGTGTTCCTGGACGAGACCTACGCCAACACCAAGATGACGCGCCTGCGCGGGCGCTCGCGCAAAGGCCAGCGCCTGCGCATGAGCGCACCCTTCGGCCACTGGACAAACAACACTTTCATCGCAGGGCTGCGGTGCAGCGAACTGAGTGCCCCGTGGGTGATCGATGGCCCGATCAACCGGTTGGCGTTCGAGGCTTACATCGAGACACAACTCGCGCCGACGCTGCGCAAGGGCGATGTGGTGATCCTCGACAACCTAGCGGTCCACAAGAGTGAAAGGGCCGCTCAGTGCCTGAAGCAACGCGGCGCCTGGTTCCTGTTTCTGCCACCCTACAGTCCAGACATGAACCCGGTTGAACAGGCCTTCGCCAAGATCAAGGCACACCTGCGCAAAGCCGAGGCCCGAACGTTCGACGCGCTCTGGCGAGCCCTCGGTGACATCTGCAACCTGTTCGAGCCACAAGAATGTTGGAACTTCCTCAGGGCTGCCGGAAATACGTCCGTATAATCGTCCGGTGCTCTAGAGGCTGTTATGGACTGCGATGTAGTTTACAGCCTGCCGTAGCATGATGCAGACCAGTGCAATGACATGCAGGT
>NZ_JAEQMY010000199.1 GCF_016743775.1 Microvirga aerilata
AACACCCGCATCTCACCACCTCCTGGAGGACCTCAGCCAATGTGAGGGAAGTATGCTCAACGAGGAGTTAACGCCGGCGGCACGGGGACGCTTTCACTGCGCTGACCCTGTTCCGAGGCTCTAAGGACTTAGCCGGCTAAATAATTTCGCATACTTAGGGTTTTGGCAAGAAGTCTATTGTCGCTTCCAGGGTCACTCTACGCCTTATGCGCACTTCACTCCAGCTTGACCTCTGCCATCTTGGCTGGGGCCAACCTTGGACAGAGAAGCGCCATGAGACCAATCATCTGGACCGCTCTGGCAGCCGGCAGCCTCCTCATGTCAGGCTCACCGGCATTCGCACAGACGCAAACTCAACGCGGCGAGTACCTCGCGACCATCATGGACTGCACGGGCTGCCACACACCTGGAACCTTCCTTGGCAAGCCCGACATGCAGCGCTACTTAGGCGGATCAGAGGTTGGATTTCAGATCCCGGGGCTCGGGATCTTCTACCCGCCCAACCTCACGCCCGATCCCGAGACCGGGCTGGGCAAGTGGAGCGAGGCCGACATCATCAAGGCTGTGCGAACCGGTGTCAGGCCGGATGGGCGTCAGCTCGTGCCGATCATGCCGTATCACTCCTACGGCAAGCTCACGGACGGAGATGCCCGGGCTCTCGCCAGCTATCTCAAGAGCCTGAAGCCCGTGCAGAACCAGGTTCCCGGCCCGGTCGGAGCAAACGAGAAACCCACAGCGCCGTATTTGACCGTTGTCATGCCCTAGCGGGCAAGGTTCATGAGATTGCTCTTAGAGGGACTGCCGTGCCCTCATCATCGGCTACGTCAATGGCATCCAGCCTGCGCAGCCGTGCGGTGAGTCAATGCAGAACTGCACGCACCTCTTCGGCAGCCTTTCCCAAGGAATTGAACTCAGTTACGCCTAAACCTGATGCAAGAGCGTCGACATGGTCGGACCGATACGCCAGCGACGGGTCACATAAGCCCCCGAGCAGTTGCAGTGCCATGCGTGCATTGGTGGTCCGGCTCGTTCGGCCGCCGGTGGGACACTGATTGAGAACGAACGCAAAGGGCTTGTTGCGCTCATTCAGGTACCGAACAGTAGGCTTGCTAGCCTCAATATCGGCGACGCTGGGCCGGACCGGCAGCAAGCAGAAGTGCGCTTCTCTCATCGCTGCTGACGCTGCATGACCGTCCGCCCCAGGCGTATCGATGATGGCAAGGTCGTAACCCTGCCGGCTAAGAGTGTAGAGGTGGGAAGAAAGGTAGGTCCAGGAGGGCGAGTGGACCTCTGGTAGTTCCGCGCTGCGCCGCTTGTACCATTCTCCAGCTGTCCCCTGTGGGTCAACGTCGAGAACAGCCACTTTCAAGCCGCACTCCGCCGCAGCTACGGCCAGTGAGACAGCAAGGCTACTCTTGCCGGTCCCGCCCTTCTGGGTGACGAAAGAGACGATATGCATCTGAGTTTCTCCGCCCAAACCCTGATTGGCTGCACGCCTCTGGTCACATCATCGACAGTGAGCTTGAAGCATCCCAAGGGGGCATAGCTTTACCAGTCCGGCTCGCCGTGCTCTCACGCAGCTCGCGCTTGGCTCTTCGAAGCTGGCTTTCGGCCTCTCCCAGCGCCTCGTTGAACGCAACCTGGCAGTCCTCGTGCTGGCCCTCGGCGCTCACCATCCTAAGCTCGGCCAACTGGATCTCGACGGCGCAGTGGAACAACGTGCCGTCACGACTCACGTTTACCGATGCCGTGGTGAGCCGCCCGAAGTACTTGATGGTTGTGCGAAGGATGCTCCGCTCGGCAAGCTCACGAAATGCGTTTCCCAGGTCAATGTTCGAGCTGTGGACGGTAATCGCCTTGCTTACAGTCTGCAGGTCCATTCCACTCTCCTGTGTGGGTGGCTGGGCAGGAAGGTCAGGCTCACCCATTCATCGACTGAGCTCGACGATGCATAAGAAGGCCTTCTACCATCTCAAAAGAAGAGCGCCCATTCGGCTGGCGCTCTTAGGTAGGTCGCTGATGCGACCGTTTCAGGGAGAACGACCGTGCCAAGAGGCACAAGGTCAGGCTGCGCCCGAATGGTAAACGAACCATTACTGGAACAACCACGCGGACGATTATCTGCCTCCCTGCCCTGATCATGAGCCTTGGCTTGAGGTTCACTCCAGCCGAGCAGCATCCAGACACCCTGGCTGTCACTCATTGAGTACCGCAGCCGAACGAGGGCTCTTGCTAAAAGCCTCTTCATCAGCCGTGCCGCTTTGGAAGGCCTGATACGCAACTCAGCCTGGTGGTGCTATAGCAGCTGATCGTAAACTGTACAGGCTCGGAAAGAACAGCATAGACATGACTTACAAGCTCTCTCGGCTCGCACCTGGCAGCTATGACGTGCTGCTTAACGGGGTCATCATCGCCAGTCTGGTGCGCAGTGGCGACACTGACAACGCAACCTGGACGGCGGAGCTTCTCGTGGACCTGCCTGTCGGGGAGAGGCCTGCTCCCTTCACGGAGATGGAGCATGCGTTTGGCAGCTTGGAGGAGGCCCGGCGGTGGCTCGGCGATGCTGAGATCCGGGATGCAGACGCGCACAGCAAGATCTGAGGACCCTCATCGATGCTGATCCATCCAGGCAAGCGGACGCCTCTGGCAAGGGGCAGGCAAGAAGAGTGGGATGCGGCTCGCGAGGCGTATCTGCTCGAGCATTCCCCCGAACTGAAAGAGCACTCTGCCGCCCAGCAAAGAGCGTTGCTCCAGATTGAAGCGGATGCACAAGCTCGCCATCCTGATCCAACCCCGGACGACATCGCCGCAGCCGTTGCGGTGGAGGCTGCCCTTCCCTACCACAAGAGAACAGAGGCTCAGCTACGTCGCAACTTTGAGCCTTTGGCCGCGCATCTGCCTCAGGACATCAGGAGCAAGCGCAAACGGTTCGTACAACGGGAGCAGCGAGCGTGGAACAGAGCCAATCCTAGACCCTTGACAGATGAGAGCCAGCGGGCGCTCACGGCGGAGTTCTTGAAGGCCTACACCAGGGCTGCCCGGTCATAGCTTGCTTCACCACACCCTGCTCGGGCTTACGACTACAGGGATGAGGCTACGCTTCATTGGGAGCCCACCTGTCCTGAATACCCCTTACGGGTGATACAAAATCTCACCTGTGTGGTGTAGGGCTTGCCGGACATACGGCGCACCAACAACTTACAAGAGCGCCGGCCCAGGGAGGCACCATCATGCCGTCGGTTCAGCACCTGGCTTCAGCCAGCTCGTGTGCACGCGATTGCACCTATAAACTTGTTCAGGAACAAGCATCGGACAGCACTCCTCTGCGCTGTGCCAGAGCACCGCCCCGTTCCGGCCTTCCTCCACCCGGAACAGTGGGTCTTCCAACAACCTCTTCCGGCGTCAGACATTGGCCCACCAGGCTTTGACGACAAGGCTGCATCTGTAGGGGTGCGGTTCAATGGCTTTTACCTGTTCCAAGTTACCGCTTCTCAAAGGAAGATGGCTGCTTGATCCTCACCTTTGCAGATGAAGGAGGTTGCGAAGGTTCTTGGCTGGTTACCTACCTGGCCGGTTCACGGTTTCAACTGTCCACGTTGACAATGCAGATGCCAGGTGGCTGGTGGAAAGCCGTCCAGCACTTACAGGCGCGATCTTGGCCGAGATCGTGAAAGGGGACAATCA
>NZ_JAEQMY010000019.1 GCF_016743775.1 Microvirga aerilata
CACCCCGCCCGCTTGCCGCAGTCAGGATCAGAAGGCCCACCAGGCAAACCACCAAGTGATCCGCCGTCGATGAAGCTTATTTAGCCAACCCCCGTTCCGATGTCAACAACAATCGAAAACTTTTTCGCAAACACCCGAAGATGATTTCAGCGCCAAACAAGTACAGGCAAAGAAATCCCGACCGCAGAAATGATGCCATTACTGCGTTCACCTTCGCCACAGGGCCAAAACCCCGCAGCCGTTGCTGGGATGGTCGCCAGAGGAGCCGGAGAAAAGCTTCGATCGCATCGAACCTTCACACGCTCATGGCAGAGCCGGACAAACCCGGCACAACACCAAACCGGACCCAAAACCCGCCCAGACATTTCTGCCCAGGCCAAAGCCCCGCCGTCCCGCTCGGAAAAAACCCAAAGCCGCCGCACACACCGCGCAAAACAGCCAGGGAGGCGCTCATATAAACAATCAAGCAAAGACTGCAAGGCCTATATTTCGCTACCTTGTAGCAAAATTCCGCTAACAGGCGAGAAGCCCTGTGCTTTATCCGCCGTCTTAGTGGGAGGAAGGCCTGCGGTCCTTGCTGGACCTGATCGCCTTATCAGATATGTGGTGAGTGATGTCGGAGGTGCAAGAGACAGAACTCGGGATGACAAGCGGCCGCTGTTGGAGTGCTGCCATACTGGGCTATCTTGCTCATCCCTGGAGGAGAATTGAGTGACTCAGACGCCCTTCCCGGCACAGCCCGCAACCCTGCCGGACATCGATGCCGAACTCCTGCTCGACGCGATGACCGACACGGCACTCCTGGTGCTCGATCCGCACGGTACCATTGTGAGTTGGAGCAAGGGCGCCGAGCAGATCCATGGCTGGAGCGGCAACGACGTTTTGGGGCAGCCGGCTTCCATCCTTTATCCCCCTGACGCTGGCAGCGGGGCAGCGGCCGAGTTTCGGCGCGAGCTCGACCTTGCTCGTGAAAGGGGACATCATACGGTTCGAGGCCCGCGTCTTCGCAAGGATGGCTCGACGTTTCGGGCCCAGGTGGCGATCACGGCCATTGCAGGATCGGCCGGAGAGCCCGGCAGCTTCATCATGATCGGCAGAGACATTTCCGAGTGGCTCACGGCGGAGGAGAACCTGAAGGCGCGGGAGGCGCATCTTCGTTCGATCCTGGAGACCGTTCCGGACGCCATGGTCGTCATCGACGAGCAGGCGCGGATCCAGTCCTTCAGCGCGACCGCGGTGCGGCTCTTCGGATATGCGCCCGATGAGGTGATCGGGGAGAATGTCAGCGTGCTGATGCCGGGCCCTTACCGCGAGCAGCATGACGGCTACATGCAGCGCTACCTGGATACGGGAGAGCGCCGGATCATCGGGATCGGCCGGGTGGTCGTGGGACAGCGCAAGGACGGGTCGACATTTCCCATGGAGCTGGCCGTGGGCGAGATGCGCTCAGGCGGCATTCGCTACTTCACCGGCTTCATCCGGGACCTGACGGAGCGACAGCAGACGGAGACCCGGCTGCAGGAGCTTCAGTCCGAGCTCGTCCACATGTCGCGGTTCACGGCCCTGGGGGAAATGGCCTCGACCCTTGCTCATGAGATCAACCAGCCCCTGACCGCCATCACCAACTATCTCAAAGGATGCCGCCGGATCCTGGAGCGCATGGAAGGGGACACGGTCCCCATGCTCCGGGACGCCGTCAATGAAGCGGGGGAGCAGGCCCTGAGGGCAGGGCAGGTGATCCGGCATCTGCGCGAGTTCGTGACCCGGGGCGAGAGCGAGCGTCATATCGAGAGCCTGCCCAAGCTCATCGAGGAGGCAAGCGCGCTTGCTCTCGTAGGCGCCAAGGAGCAGGGGGTGCGGGTCAGGTTCCATTTCGACCCCGACGCCCCCTTCGTGCTGGCGGATCGCATTCAAATCCAGCAGGTTCTGCTGAACCTGATCCGCAACGCCATCGAGGCCATGCAGGAGGCGCCCCGCCGTGAGCTCACGGTCGCCACCGAGCTGGCGGAGGACGGTCATGTGGAGCTGAGCGTGAAGGATACGGGTTCCGGGCTTGCTCCCGAGGTCGCAGCGCAGCTCTTTCAGCCTTTTGTAACGACCAAGAAGCATGGAATGGGCGTGGGCCTGTCCATCTGCCGGACCATCGTGGAAGCTCACGGCGGGAAGATCTGGGCAGATTCGGAGCAGGGCAGGGGCACCGCATTCCACTTTACCCTCAGGGCTGTCAGACGAGAGGAGATGGCGCATGCCGAGTGATGTTGCCGTGCATGTGGTTGATGACGACGTGGCGGTCCGCAAGTCCCTGGCCTTTCTGCTGGCCTCGGAGGGGCTTCCCGTTCGCTTGCACGAATCCGCCTCGGCGTTCCTCCAGGACGTTTCGGGCATCGAGGCGGGCTGCATCGTCACGGATGTGCGCATGCCGGGCATCGACGGCATCGCGTTCATCCGCCGCCTGAAGGAGCGCGGCATTGCGCTTCCGGTGATCGTCATGACGGGCCACGCCGACGTGCCCATGGCCGTGGAGGCCATGAAGGAGGGGGCGGTCGACTTCCTCGAGAAGCCCTTCGGGGACGAGGCTTTTCTCGCCACGGTCCGCCAGGCTCTTCTGCGCCAGGAGAGGAGCAGCCATCAGGGCGCGCAGGCGGTTCAGGTCCAGGCCCGGTTCGAGGGCTTGTCCGAGCGCGAACGTCAGGTTCTCGACGGCCTCGTCGCCGGCAAGGCCAACAAGGTGATCGCCTACAACCTCGGGATCAGCCCCCGCACTGTCGAGATCTACCGGGCGAACGTGATGGCGAAGATGCAGGCGAAGAGCCTCTCGGAACTCGTCCGCCTGGCGCTGCAGATCGAGGCCCGGTCAACCGCTCCTTAAGGAACATCCCGGAGTAGGAAGAGGGCCGGGATCATGCATAATCCCGATCCTGGCTGGGTGTATGGGCCCCCGCCAGGATCGGGAATCAAGCAGGCTTTCAGGATGTCTCATCTCACAGGACCCGTCATCGTCGTGGACGACGATGACGCGGTTCGAAACTCGTTGAAGTTCGCCCTGGAGCTTGAGGGCTTGTCGGTGCGTCTCTTCAAGGATGGCCCCGCGCTTCTGGCTGAGCCGGATCTGCCCCGGAACGGGTGCTTCGTGATCGACTACAATATGCCCGGAATGAGCGGCATCGAACTGATGGGCCGGCTTCGGCAGCGTCAGATCCACTCGCCCGCCATCATGATCGCTTCCCAGGTCACGGACGAACTGAACGGCCGGGCGGCCCATTCGGGGTTCAGGAGAGTTCTCGAAAAGCCTCTCCACGACAGCGAATTGCTCGACAGCATTCATGCTGCCCTCGGGTGAAGTCGGTTGCGCCCGGTGCCCTAGGGCCAGGCGGCGTATGAGCTCGTGCCGCCGCCGCGTTGGGTCTTCATGCGGCGGCGATACGCTCCCGGGGGAATGCCCACATGCTTCTTGAAGAACCTGTTGAAGTAGCCCGGATCCTTGAAGCCTAGGCTGAAGGCGATCTGCTCGATGGGCACGTCCATCTGCTGGAGGCGCATGCAGGCGTCCTGAACCATTCTGTTGAAGAGGATGGCGCTGGGGGGATGCCCGGCGCTGCGGACGCAGACCGCATGCAGTCGATCCTCCGTGACCCCAAGGGTGTCGGCATAGCGCTTGATACTCAAGTGCTCACGATAGTGGAGTTCCACAAGCTGCCTGAACTGCTGAAGCACGTGATGGCCCGTGCCTCGTATGCCGGCCTCGTCCGGCACCTCTCCCTGGGCAAGGCGCCAGACGTGGAGACACACCAGGGTGAGATGGGCGGCAAGGATCGCCATGGACACCCGGTCGGGCGTGCGCACCTCTCGGGCCAGGGCCTGGAAGGAATGAGCGATCTCGTCGGCACGACCCTCCACGAGCGGGGCCCGCAGGAGAATGGTGCGGTTCACCGTGTGCCGCAGCAGCGCACCTTCCGGGGCGTTGCTGATGGTGCGGGTCAGGAACTCGTCCGTGGCCGACAGCATATAGCCCCGAGCACCCGCATCGATCCGGATCGTTTTCACGGCATGGCTGGGAACCCACAGAAGAGAGGGCGCGGGAAACTCCGTCGCCTCCTCGCCAAGGACCAGGCCTCCCCTCGACATGATGAGGAACGCGTGCGCCCGAGGCTCCGTCGCGGCTCCCGTCAGCACCCACTCCCTCCCAGACAGGGTGGGCAGGATCGGCTCCGCATGCATGACCGAGGTTGGCGCGGACCAGGGCAGCCGAAGACTGTCGGCGTGCGCCGGCAGAATGTTGGCCTTTGAGGAATATTCCGTAGGGTCCATTTCAAGAATTGTACAATACTTCCCCAGATCTGTCTAATTTGCACGTTCAGGAAGAAACGTAAGCTCTGGGAGAAAGGGCCTCAGTCCAACAAGAGCCCTCAATGAAAATTGTCCCGGAGGAAACCCATGACCGGATATTTGACGCGGCGTCATGCCGTTGCCCTGCTCGCGGCCGCGAGCTGCCTTGCCGCTGCCGCCTCAGCTCAGGCGCAAGATTCCATCAAGATCGGCTACGCCATCTCGAAGACCGGCCCGAATACGGGCGGCGCCAGCATCACCACGCTGCCGAACTACCAGCTCTGGGTGAAGGAAGTGAACGCCGCCGGCGGCATCATGCTGTCCGGGAAGCGGGTTCCGATCCAGATCGTCGAGTATGACGACCGCAGCAATTCCGAAGAGGCCGTGAAGGCCGTCGAGCGCCTGGCAACCCAGGACAAGGTCGACTTCATCCTGCCGCCCTGGAGCACCGGGCTCAACCTTGCGGTTGCGCCGATCATGAACCGCTTGGGGTATCCGCACCTCGCCGTCACCTCTCTCGGCCTGTCCCCACTTATGTGCAAGGAACTGTTCAGCGCCCTTGTGCGCGTCCGGGAGAGCGGTGTGGGCGTGCTTCTGGTCGAGCAGAACGCCCGGCAGAGCCTTGCCATCGCCGATCGGGGCTACCTGATCGAAACGGGACGGATCGTCGGCGAAGGCGCTGCCGCCGATCTCCGGGACGATCCTGCCGTGCGACGGGCTAATCTCGGCGGAGCGTCCAAGGCCCCCATATCTTCATCCTTCCAAGCCAGCTGAAAGCGGAGCAACCAGCTATGATGGACATCAACCTTCTCATCGACGATCGCGATGTTGCCGCCTCCAACGGAGCCACCTTCGAGCGCAGGGACCCGATTACGGGCGAGGTGGCAAGCCGCGCAGCGGCCGCGAGCGTTGCCGACGCGCAGGCAGCGGCCGATGCGGCTGCGGCCGCCTTCCCGGCCTGGTCCAAGCTCGGGCCGAACGCCCGGCGCACGGTTCTTCTCAAGGCGGCGGACCTTCTCGAAGGGCGGGCCGCGGAGTTCGTTGCTCTCATGGCGTCCGAGATCGGCGCCACGGCGGGCTGGGCGCAGTTCAACGTGAAGCTTGCCGCCGGCATGCTCCGGGAGGCCGCCTCGCTGACGACCCAGATCACCGGCGAGATCATTCCGTCGGACAAGCCCGGATGCGTCTCCATGGCGGTCCGCCAGCCCGCTGGCGTCGTCCTCGGCATCGCGCCGTGGAATGCGCCGGTCATTCTCGGCGTCCGCGCCATCGCGACGCCGCTCGCCTGCGGCAACACGGTGGTGCTCAAGGCCTCCGAGATCTGCCCCGGGACGCATCACCTGATCGGCGCCGTCCTGCGCGAGGCAGGCCTGCCGGCCGGAGCCGTCAACGTGATCACCAATGCGCCGGAGAACGCCCCGGAGGTGATCGAGGCCCTGATCGCCCATCCGGCGGTTCGCCGGATCAACTTCACGGGCTCGACCCGTGTCGGCCGCATCATCGCCGAAACCGCGGCCCGCTTCCTGAAGCCGGTGCTCCTGGAGCTGGGAGGGAAGGCGTCCCTGGTGGTTCTGGACGATGCGGACCTCGACGCGGCTGTTGCGGCCTCGGCCTTCGGCGCCTTCATGAACCAGGGCCAGATCTGCATGTCCACCGAGCGCATCGTGGTCGACAATGCGGTGGCCGACGATTTCGTCGCAAAGCTCGCCGCGAAGGCGGAGTCGCTTCAGGCCGGCAACCCGCGCCACGGCAACTTCGCGCTGGGTTCTCTGGTCGGCGTCGAAGCGGCCGAACGGATCAGCGGGCTGGTCAACGACGCGGTCTCCAAGGGAGCCAAGCTCCTCGCGGGCGGTCGCGTCGAGGGCACCGTGATGTCGGCCACGGTCCTCGACCATGTCACTCCGGCCATGCGCCTTTACGGCGAGGAATCCTTCGGGCCCGTGGTCTGCGTCATTCGCGCATCCGGGGTGGAGGAGGCCGTGCGGATCGCGAACGACACCGAATATGGGTTGTCGG
The DNA here is from genome assembly GCF_016743775.1 of Microvirga aerilata. Lineage (GTDB taxonomy): Bacteria > Pseudomonadota > Alphaproteobacteria > Rhizobiales > Beijerinckiaceae > Microvirga > Microvirga aerilata. The sequence goes on from NZ_JAEQMY010000019.1 coordinate 6,343, forward strand.
CAGCGGTCTTCGGGCGGGACATTACCCGTGCCCTCGACATCGCGAACCGCATCGATTCCGGCATCTGCCATATCAATGGAGCGACGGTGCACGACGAGGCCCAGATGCCGTTCGGCGGCGTCAAGGCAAGCGGCTATGGCCGGTTCGGCGGAAAAGCCGGCATCAACGAGTTCACGGAGCTTCGCTGGATCACCATCGAGACCGGCCCTCAGCACTTCCCGATCTGACGCCGTTCAGGCCCGTATGGCAGGGCTCCATCCGCTGCTCGTCCAACAGGCGAGCGGCGGATCGGCGTCATGTTTGCGTTGCCCTGTCGTCGATGCTGCAGGAAGATGCGGCCGGAACCTTCGTCCGCTTGGCCCCTTGGTCAGGTGGATGCTCCAGGATCAGCCAGGAGAAAGCTCGTGAAGCCTGTCGTCATTGCGGTTGCCATCACCGGATCGGTGCCACGCAAGAAGGACAACCCGGCGGTGCCGATCACGCCGCCCGAGCAGATCGAATCGACCAGGGAAGCCTATGAGGCGGGGGCAACCCTGGTGCATATCCATGTGCGCAACGACGACGAGACGCCTTCGTCGGATCCTGATCGCTTCAAGGCCGTCCAAGCCGGGATCGTCGAGCATTGCCCCGGCATGATCGTCCAGTTCTCGACCGGCGGCCGAGGGCGGGATCCGAGCCAGCGCAGCAGCGCCCTTTACCTGCGGCCCGACATGGCCTCGCTCTCCACGGGTTCCGTCAACTTCCCGACCATCGTGTATGAAAACCATACGACGCTCGTCGAGGACATGGCCGGCAAGATGAAGGAGTTCGGCATCAGGCCGGAGATCGAGGTGTTCGACCTGTCCCACCTGCATGGGGCACGACGGCTTGCCGACAAGGGATTGCTCGATGAGCGGCCGCATATCCAGTTCGTCATGGGCGTGCAGAACGCGCTGCCGGCGGAGCAGCGCCTGCTCGACATTCTCCTGAAGGAGGCCAAGCACCTGTTCCCGCAGGCGACATGGACTGCAGCCGGCATCGGGCGGCACCAGGCGGGCGTCATGGACTGGGCACTGTCACGGGGCGCCGATGCGGTTCGCACCGGACTCGAGGACAACATCCGGGTCACGAAGGAGCGGCTGGCCGGGAGCAATGCCGAACTGGTGGAACATGCGGTGCTCGCCGTGGAGCGGCATGGATGCCGCGCCGCCAGCCCTGCCGAGGCGCGCGCCCTCCTGGGGTGCCGACCAGCCGGCTAGAGCTGTTTCCATTTTCATGGAATCGCTCCCTTCTTGGCTGTGCCGCATTTTCAACGGCGAACCGGATCCACTTCACCTGAAAATTCTCTAGAGCATATACCGAAGCGCCTCGCTCGCGCCGTTCAAGGATGGCAGGAACCGCTCCTTCATCTCGTCGGTGGAGACGCGGCCGGCTTGGGCGCTGAGGTTCAGGGCGATGGTCACCTGGCCGGTTTTCTGGATCACCGGGACCGCGATGGAGCGCAGGCCGAATTCAAGCTCCTCGTTGACGAGGGCGTAGCCTTGAGCGCGGGTATCCTGCAGCACCGTGCGGAACTGATCTTTGTCAGTTACGGTCTTTGGTGTCCTGGCCTCGAGGCGCACCCGTTGAAGGTAGGCTTCGATCGATTCCTGGGGTTGATAGGCCAGGATCGCACGCCCGAGCGAGGTGCAATAAGCGGGGAGGCGGCTTCCGACGCCTAAGCCGATCGACATGATGCGCCGTGTGGCCGAGCGGGCGATGTAGACGATGTCGTCGCCATCCAGGATCGCAGCCGAGCTGGACTCCCCCGTTTCCTCGGAGATCCGCTCGAGAAACGGCTGCACCCGCGCCGAAAGGGACGTGGACGAGAGATAGGCGTAGCCGAGCCTCAGGATCCGGGGGCTCAAGGAAAAATACCGGCCGTCGAACTCGGCGTAGTTCAGCCGCGTAAGCGTGAGCAGGTAGCGGCGGGCCGCGGCCCGCGTGATGCCCGTGATCTTTGCCACGTCGGACAAGGTCAGCTTGGATCGATTGGCATCGAAGGCCTCGATGACCAACAAGCCTTTCTCGAGGCTCGCCACGAAATCGCGATCATTCCCTGCCTGATCTTCTTTGTCCTGATCATGCATGAGTTTACTCCAAAGAGGTGGTGCCTGAACTTTGGTAGCCTTGACACCACCGGTCCTAAAGGTACTACATGTGCGATATGGCTTTCAATGTTCGCGATGCGCACAATGACTAGACCATAGGATGAGAAAACCGCGGTCCGCTGCAATGAGATCGGGGCGGCTCAGAGGAAGGAAACGGAATGACAGCTGGAAAGAGAATTCTCGGCGCCGCTCTCGGTGCTCTGCTGCTGGGCACGGTCTCCGCCGCGGCCGATACCATCAAGGTCGGCATCATCGGACCGTTCTCGGGCCCCTTCGCGCTGCAGGGCAAGAATTTCCAGGCCGGTGTCGAAGCCTACATGGCGCTCAACGGCAAATCCGTGAAAGGCCACGACATCGAGGTCATCTATCGCGACCTCCCGGCGGCCAACCCGGCGCAGTCCCGGGCGCTGGCCCAGGAACTCGTGGTGAAGGAGAAGGTGCAGTACCTGGGCGGCGTCTACTTCACGCCCGACGCCATGGCCATCACGCCCCTGCTCAAGCAGGCGAATACGCCCCTGGTCATCTTCAATGCGGCGACCTCCGCGATCATGACGCAGTCACCCCTCGTGGTGCGCAGCTCCTTCACGACGGCGCAGACGACCTCGCCCTTGGGCAAGATCGCCATCGAGCGCGGGGTCAAGAAGGTGATCTCGGCCGTGAGCGATTACGGACCGGGCGTCGATGCGGAAGCAGCCTTCAAGAAGGCCTTCGAGGCAGCCGGCGGACAGGTGGTGGAAGCCATCAGGATGCCGCTGAACACCAACGATTTCAGCCCCATCATGCAGCGCGTTCGCGACTCGGGCGCAGAGGCGGTCTTCGCCTTCCTGCCCTCGGGGCCGACGACGCTCGGTTTCGTGAAAGCCTACAACGATACGGGCCTGAAGCAGGCCGGCATCAAGTTCTTCGCGCCGGGCGACCTGACGCAGGAATCCGACCTGCCGGCTCTTGGCGACGGGGCCGTGGGGCTCCTGACCACGTTCCACTACGCGGTGTCGCATGACAGCCCCGAGAACAAGCGCTTCGTCGAAGCCGCCACCAAAGCCGTCGGCGGAGCCGAGCAGCTCTCCTTCCCGTCGGTCGGCGCCTATGACGGCATGCACGTGATCTACAAGATGATCGAGGCCACGGACGGCAAGCAGGATGCCCAGAAGGCGGTCGATGCCGTGAAGGGCCTTTCCTGGACCAGCCCGCGCGGTCCCGTCAGCATCGATGCCGAGACCCGTCACATCACGGAGAACATTTATCTTCGCGAGGTGGTGAAAGGTCCCGACGGCAAGACCTACAACAAGGAAATCCAGACCTTCCCGAACCAGAAGGACCCTGGTCTCGCCACTCAGTAAGCGAGCGCCACGGAACACTTCGAGGGCGCGCCTCCCAGAGCCGCGCCTTCGACCACCGAATAAACAGGCGGGCCGGATCCTCACATGCAGACCATCCTCAGCATCGCGATCGATGCTTTTGCCTATGGCATGGCTCTCTTCATCATCTGCATCGGCCTGTCGCTGACCATGGGCCTGATGCGGGTGGTGAACCTGGCTCATGGGGCGTTTGCGATGATCGCCGGCTATATCGCCTCCTATGCGGCGCGCGATCTGGGCCTCGGCTATGCGATTGCCATCTTCCTGGCGATCATCGGCACCATCGTGATCTCCATTCCCCTGGAGAGGCTCCTCTACCGCCGCATCTACGGCAGTCCGCAGCTCACCCAGGTGCTGATGACCATCGGCATCACCTTCTGCGTGATCGGCATCACGAACTACTTCTTCGGCCCGACCCTGAAGACGATCCCGCTGCCCGGAAGCCTGAGCCAGTCCGTGAATGTGGGGTTCAAGACCATTGCGGCGCACAGGCTCTTCGTCATGGCCTGCGGGGTGGTGGTCGCCCTGGGGCTCTGGTTTCTGATCGAGAAGACGGCGTTCGGCATCAAGCTGCGGGCGACCGTGGACAACGCGGCCATGGCCGATGCGCTGGGCGTGCGCACGCAGGTGGTCTATGCGGTCAGCTTCGCCATCGCCATTGGGCTGGCGGCCTTGGGCGGGGTGGTCGGTGCCGAGTTCCTGCCCATCGAGCCCTACTATGCGCTTCGCTACATGGTGACCTTCCTGGTGGTCGTCTCGGTTGGCGGCGCGGGGTCGATCCCGGGCGCCGTGGTCGCCTGCCTTCTGCTCGGCGCGGTCGATACCACAGGGCGCTACCTGATGCCCGAGTTCGGCAACTTCTTCTTCTATGCGGCGGTGATCGCCATCGTGTGCGTGTTCCCACGCGGCTTCTTCGGAAGGGCTCAGTAACGTGCAGGCTATCGCTGAAACAGAGAGAGTTGCGGCAGCATCCTCCGCGGGAGGCCGCTGGTTGCGGGACGTGGCGGGCATTGTGCTGATCGTCGCGGCCGGCATGGCCGGATATTGGCTGTTTCCGGACAACCTCGCCCTGCTGACACGGGTCATCGCGGTCGCTCTGCTGGTCCTGTCGATCGATCTCATCGTGGGCTATTGCGGGGTGGCCACGCTGGGGCAGGCGGCGCTCTTCGGGGCAGGCGCCTATGCGGCCGGCATCGCCTGCGTGAACGGGGTGACGGAGCCGCTGACCCTCATCGCCATCGGGGCCCTGGCTGGAGCCGTTGCGGGCCTCCTCATGGGCACGATCATGCTCCGCGCCCATGGTCTCGCGCAGCTGGTTCTCTCCATCGCCATCGTGCAGCTTTTCCATGAAGCGGCCAACAAGGCCTCCGCCTACACGGGCGGCAGCGACGGCCTAGCCGGGCTGACGGTCGGTCCGCTCTTCGGGGTCTTCGAGTTCGACCTGTGGGGGCAGACCGCCTATCTCTTCGGGCTTGCTCTGCTGGTGCTCGTGTTCATCGCCCTCAAGTTCGTCGTGTCCTCGCCCTTCGGCATGCTGTGCCGGGGCATCAAGGAGGATCCGGTCCGCATCAAGGCCATGGGGTCGTTCGTGTTCCCGGTGCTCCTGAAGATGTTCGTGATCTCGGGCGCGGTCGCCGGCATCGGCGGCGCGCTGGCGGCGATTTCCACCCAAGTGGTGGGCCTCGACAGCGTCAGCTTCGAGCTTTCCGCCAATTCCCTTGTAATGCTGGTGCTCGGCGGCCTCGGCACCCTGTATGGAGCGCTGGTCGGAACCGTGATCTTCATGGGCTTCGAGCATGCTGTCTCGGCCATCAACCCGTTCCACTGGATGACCATGGTCGGAGCCTTGCTGATCGCCGTCGTATTGGCCGCTCCCGGCGGCCTGAGCGGCCTCCTGGAGAAGATCACGGCATCGGGCAAGCGCACCAGGGGAGGGCGGGCATGAGCGATCTCTTTCGCGTCGAGGGTCTGACCAAGAACTTCGGCGGCCTCGCGGTCAGCCGCGAGATCTCGCTTGCGATGCCGGCCGGCGAGAGGCTTGCGTTGATCGGCCCCAACGGCGCGGGCAAGACCACCTTCGTGAACCTCGTGACCGGGCAGCTCCAGCCCAGCGCCGGGCGCGTCGTTCTCAACGGCGAGGACGTGACCGGATTGGGGGCCGTTGAGCGGGTCCGCAAAGGCCTCGTGCGCACCTTCCAGGTGACCCGGCTGTTCTCCGATATGACGCCTGAGGAACATGTCACGCTCACCGTGCTGCAGCGGGAGCGAAAGGCTACGCGAATTTTGAGCCGCTTCCGCGGCAACGCTGAGGTCGCGGGTGAAGTGGAGGGCCTTCTCGGCACCTTGGGCCTGCTGGAGGTGGCGCGCCGCAAGGTCGGCGAAATCGCCTATGGCCAGCAGCGCCTGCTGGAGATCGCCATCGCTCTTGCCCTGCGCCCGAAGGTGCTGCTTCTCGACGAGCCGGCGGCAGGTGTGCCATCGAGCGATACGCCCCGGATCGAGCAGGCCCTGGAGCGCCTGCCGCCGGAGCTCGCCGTCCTGATGATCGAGCATGACATGGACCTCGTGTTCAGGTTCGCCAAGCGGGTGGTGGTGCTCGCGGCAGGCGAGATCATCTTCAAGGGAGTGCCCTCCGAGGTTGCCGCCAACAGCCGCGTTCGTGAAGCCTATCTTGGGAACTATGCCAATGCCCGCAGCGTCGCTTGATGTTCGCAACCTGAGCGCGGGCTACGGGCCCACGGTGGTTCTGGAGGACGTGTCGTTCTCCGTGCCCTCCGGTGCGCGCCTGTCCATCCTCGGCAGCAACGGCATGGGCAAGACCACGCTGCTCTCCACGCTCATGGGCCTGAACCGGCGCTACGGCGGCGACATCCTGGTCGGCGGCAAGAACGTCTCGTCCCTCAAGAGCTCAGAGCGCGCCCGTCAGGGGATCGGCCTCGTTCCGCAGACGCGGGACATCTTCCGCTCCCTGACGGTGGAGGAGAACCTGATCGTCGGCGTGAAGGACCGGCCACGCAGCGTGATCCAGGAAGCCTACGACATGTTCCCCCGTCTCCACGAGCGGCGGAGCAACCTAGGCTGGCAATTGTCGGGCGGCGAACAGCAGATGCTTTCCACTGCCCGCACCATTCTCGGGCGCCCGTCGTTGCTCCTGCTCGACGAACCCCTGGAAGGCTTGGCGCCCGTGATCTGCGAGGAGCTGATGGCGGCGTTCACCCGGCTCGCCTCCAGCGGCGAGATGACGGTCCTGCTCGTGGAGCAGCGTCTGGAAAGCGCCCTCGACTTCGCCGACTCCGTGCTGATCCTGGAGCGGGGGCGCATCGCCTGGCAGGGAACGAGCGAGACGCTGCGCTCTGATCACGGACTCGTCGAGCGCTATATCGGCGTCGGCGCCCTGCATTGAGGTTGACCATGGCATTCATCCGCACAAACGGCATTGTCCTTCACCATCAGGTGCTCGGGCGCCCCGACGGCCCCACACTCGTCTTCATCAACTCGCTCGGAAGCGATTTCCGCATCTGGCAGGAGGTCGCGCCGGCCTTTGCCGACTGTTTTCGCGTGGTTCTCTACGACAAGCGCGGGCATGGCCTCTCGGACGCGCCGCCCGCGCCCTACACCATCGACGATCACACAAGCGATCTTATCGCGCTGCTCGACGATCTGAGCATCGGCAGCGCGGCTCTCGTCGGCCTGTCGGTGGGTGGCATGATCGCGCAACGGATGGCGGTTCGGGCTCCCGAGCGCGTTTCGGCCATCGCCCTCTGCTGCACGGCGGCAAAGATCGGCACCGCCGAGACCTGGGCGGAGCGGATCGCCGCCGTCGAGAGCGGCGGCATCGAGCCGATCACCGACAATGTCCTGCAGCGCTGGTTCACGCCCCACTTCCGCGAAACCCGCCCCGACGAGGTCGCCGGCTGGCGCAACATGCTGGTCCGCACACCGGCTCACGGCTATGCCGGAACCTGCGCGGCGATCCGCGATGCGGATCTGAGGCCCGATGCGGGCCGGATCAAGGCCCCGACCCTTTGCGTGGCGGGCGACCAGGACGGCTCCACGCCTGCGGACGTGGTGCGTGGAACGGCAGACATCATCCCGGGCGCCCGGTTCGAGCTTATCGACGGGGCAGGGCACATTCCCTGCGTCGAGAAGCCGGCGGTGCTGTCGGGGCTCATCAACCGGCATCTTCAGGAGGCGGGCATTGTCTGAGAAGGATCAGAGCGAGCGTTACAAGGCAGGCATGGCGGTGCGCCGTGAGGTGCTGGGCGACGCGCATGTGGATCGGGCGACCGCCCAGATGACCGAGTTCGATGCGGACTTCCAGACCTTCATCACGGAAGGCGCCTGGGGCTCCGTTTGGTCGCGGCCCGGCTTCACCAAGCGGGAGCGCTCCATCGTGACCATCGCGCTTCTGGCGGCGCTCGGCCAGGATGACGAGGTCGCCATGCACGTTCGCGCCACGCGCAACACGGGCGCCACGAAGGAAGACATCAAGGAGGCGCTGATGCACGTGGCCGTCTATGCCGGGGTGCCTGCGGCCAATCACGCCATCAAGATCGTCAAGAAGACATTCGCGGAAATGGAACCCGCTCCGGAGCCGGGCCAATAGCCTGGACGGATAGAACGCGCGCCGACCCGAGGCGCGGTTCGACAGGAGGAAACATGACGGATAACGGGACTTTCTACCAACGCGACCGGAACTGGCATCCGCCGGCCTTCACGCCCACCTACAAGACTTCGATCCTACGCTCGCCGCAGCAGCCGCTCCTGTCGCTGGAGAACACGATCTCGGAGCTGACCGGTCCCGTCTTCGGTCACGACAAACTCGGGCCGCTGGACAACGACCTGCTGCGCAACTTCGCCAAGACCGGCGACCCCATCGGCCAGCGAATCGTCGTCTACGGTCGCGTGCTGGACGAGAACGCCCGTCCCGTGCCCGGCGCCCTGCTCGAGTTCTGGCAGGCCAATGCGGGCGGCCGCTACCGACACAAGAAGGAAACCTATCTGGCGGCCATCGACCCGAACTTCGGCGGCTGCGGGCGCGTGATCACGGACGAGGAAGGGCGCTACTGGTTCCGGACCATAAAGCCCGGCGCGTATCCCTGGCCGAACGGCGTCAACGACTGGCGCCCGGCCCATATCCACTTCTCGGTCTTCGGCCATGCCTTCGCGCAGCGGCTGATCACCCAGATGTATTTCGAGGGCGATCCGATGATCTGGCAGGACCCCATCGTGGCGACGATCCCGGACAAGGCCGCCATCGAGCAGCTGGTTGCAGCCCTCGACCGCCAGAACACGCTGCCGATGGATGCGCTGGCCTACAAGTTCGACATCGTCCTGCGCGGCCGGCGCTCGACGATGTTCGAGAACCGCATGGAGGGGAACTGATGGTCCAGAAATTGCCGTTCCTGAAGGAATCCCCGTCGCAAACGGCCGGTCCCTACGTTCATATCGGCACGAATCCGAACTGGGTCGAGATCACCGGCGTCTGGAACGAGGATCTCGGCCTCGTGCTCGTCGGCCCCGAGACCAAGGGCGAGCGCATCGTCATCAAGGGCCGCGTCTTCGACGGCGCCGGCGACCCGCTGAAGGATGCGCTCATCGAGATCTGGCAGGCGGACGCCGCCGGACTCTACAACAGCCCGCAGGAGAAGCGCGGCAAGGCTGATCCCAGCTTCGTCGGCTGGGGCCGGCAGCCGGCGGACGGCGCGACCGGGGAATACCGCTTCGAGACCATCAAGCCCGGCCGCGTTCCCTACAAGGACGGCCGCCTGATGGCCCCTCACATCACGGTCTGGATCGTCGCCCGCGGCATCAATACCGGCCTCCACACCCGCCTGTATTTCAGCGACGAGGAAGCGGCCAACGCCGAATGCCCCGTGCTCGCCAGGATCGCCCACAAGGCGCGCGTTCCGACCCTGGTCGCCACGCGCACCGAGGAGAACGGGCTGCCCACCTATACCTTCAACATCCATATCCAGGGTGAGAAGGAAACCGTGTTCTTCGATATCTGACAGTCGACTGAAAGCAGATCATGGCCAAGTTTCAAAGCCTCCAGGAGGCTGTTGCCGAGAACCTTCGCGACGGCGACACCGTCGCCTTCGAGGGGTTTACCCATCTCATTCCCCATGCGGCCGCCCATGAGGTGATCCGCCAGGGCCGCAAGGATCTGACGCTGATCCGCATGACCCCCGACATCATCTACGACCAGCTCATCGGCATGGGATTGGCCAGGAAGGTCATCTTCTCCTATGCGGGCAATCCGGGCGTGGGCCTGCTGCGCCGGATGCGGGATGCCATCGAGAACAACTGGCCCCGCGCCATCGAGACGGAGGAGCACAGCCACGCCGCCATGGCCAACGCCTACGAGGCCGGAGCCGCGGGCCTGCCCTGCGCGGTCTTCCGCGGGTATCGCGGCGCCGGCCTGAAGGACGTCAACCCGATGATCCGGAGCATCACCTGCCCGTTCACGGGCGAGGAGCTCGCCGCCGTTCCGGCGCACCGGCCCGACGTCACCTTCATTCATGCCCAGAAGGCGAACAGGCGCGGCGACGTGCTGGTCGAAGGCATCGTCGGCGTGCAGAAGGAGGCTGTGCTGGCCTCCAAGCGCTCCGTGGTCACCGTCGAGGAGATCGTGGAGGACTTCGACGATCTGCACCCGAACCTGTGCGTGCTGCCGCATTGGACCGTCACGTCCGTCGTGCAGGTGCCGGGCGGGGCGCATCCGTCCTACACCCACGGCTACTACGACCGGGACAACGCCGCCTATCTGGAATGGGACAAGATCTCCGCCGACCGCGATCTCTTCACCGCCTGGATGAGGGAGAACGTGCTCGAGGCTGGGCCCGACGTCTTCGCCGCTCGCGTGAAGGGACTGTAACCATGACGTATCTTTCCGACTTCACGCCCAACGAGATGATGACCATCGCGGCGGCCCGCGCGCTCTCCAACGACGATGTCTGCTTCGTCGGGATCGGCGCGCCCTCGGCCGCCTGCAACGTGGCCCGGCTGACGCATGCGCCAGACATCACCCTGATCTACGAGAGCGGCACCATCGGCACCGCGCCAGACGTGCTGCCGCTTTCCATCGGCGACGGCGTGCTGTGCGAGACGGCGGTGACCACCGTGTCGGTGCCGGAGATGTTCCGCTACTGGCTCCAGGGCGGACGCATCTCCATCGGGTTCCTCGGCGCCGCCCAGCTCGACCGCTTCGGCAACATCAACACCACCGTGATCGGCGACTACCACAAGCCCCAGGTGCGGCTGCCCGGCGGCGGCGGCGCGCCCGAGATCGCCACCTCCTGCCAGGAGGTTTTCATCACCATGAAGCAGACGACCCGCGGCATGGTGGACAAGATCGACTTCTACACCTCGTTCGGCCATGGCGAAGGCGGCAACCACCGCGAGCGGCTCGGCATCGCCACCAAGGGACCGACGCTCCTGATCACCGACCTGGCCATCTGGAAGCCCGATCCCGAGACGAAGGAATTCACGGTTGTGTCCATGCATCGCGGCGTGACAAGAGACAGGATCCAGGACACCTGCGGCTGGAAGGTGCGCTTCTCGGATCGGCTCGAGGAAACGCCGCCCCCGTCCGAACTCGAACTCACCACCCTGCGGGATCTTCAGGCGAGAACCGAGAAGGCCCATGGCGGAAAGAAGGGAAGCTAGCATGCGTGACGCCTATATCTGCGCCTATGTGCGCACCCCCATCGGCCGCTACGGCGGCGCCCTCTCCGGCGTTCGCGCAGACGATCTCGCCGCGGTTCCCTTAAGAGCCCTGATGGAGCGCCATCCCAACATCGACTTCGAGGCGGTCGAGGACGTGTTCTATGGCTGCGCCAATCAGGCGGGCGAGGACAACCGCAACGTGGCCCGCATGGCGGTGCTGCTGGCGGGTCTGCCCGGCTCCATTCCGGGCACCACCATCAACCGCCTCTGCGGCTCCGGCATGGATGCCGTCATCGCCGCAGCCCGCGCCATCAAGGCGGGCGAGGCGGACATGATGATCGCCGGGGGCGTCGAATCCATGTCGCGCGCGCCCTTCGTCATGCCCAAGGCCGACACGGCCTTCTCCCGCAACGCCGAGATCTTCGACACGACCATCGGCTGGCGCTTCATCAACCCGCTGATGAAGAGCCAATACGGCGTCGATTCCATGCCGGAGACCGGCGAGAACGTGGCGGCGGATTTCGGCGTCTCCCGCGAGGACCAGGACGCCTTCGCCCTGAGGTCTCAGAAGAAGGCGGCTGCGGCCCAAGAGAACGGGCGCTTGGCGCGCGAGATCGTGCCGGTCACGATCCCGAAGCGGAAGGGCGATCCGGTTGTCGTGGACAAGGACGAGCATCCGCGTGGCGACACCACCATCGAGATGCTGGCAAAGCTCCCGACGCCGTTCCGCAAGGAGGGCGGCACGGTAACGGCCGGCAACGCGTCGGGCGTCAACGACGGCGCTGCGGCCCTGATCGTTGCCTCGGAGGAGGCCGTTCGGAAGTACGGGCTCGAGCCCATCGCCCGCGTTCTCGGCGGCGCCACCGCCGGCGTTCCGCCGCGGATCATGGGGATCGGACCCGCTCCATCCACGAAGAGGCTGTGCGCCCGCCTCGGCTTGAAGCCGTCGGATTTCGACGTGATCGAGCTGAACGAGGCTTTTGCCAGCCAGGGCATCGCCGTTCTGCGTGAACTGGGGCTGCCCAAGGATGCGGAGCACATCAACCCGAACGGCGGGGCCATCGCCCTCGGCCATCCCCTAGGGATGTCGGGCGCCCGCATCACGGGCACGGCGGCGCTGGAGCTGAAGCTCAGGGCTAAGAAGCGCGCGCTGGCCACCATGTGCGTCGGCGTGGGGCAGGGTATCTCCATCGCGCTCGAAGCCGTATGACAAGAGACCGATCATGACACGAACGCTCCCGTTTCCCCTGTTGCAGGCTCTCGTCGGTGACGAGGAGGTGGGGGCGCTCTTTTCCAACGAGGCCGAACTTGCAGCCATGCTGCAAGCGGAGGCCGCGCTGGCCGAGGCGGAAGCAAAGGCAGGGCTGATCGGCGACGATGCAGCCCGGCAGATTGCCGAGGCCTGCGGATCCTTCCAGGCCGACTGGAACAAGCTTGCCGAAGGCTTGGGCAAGGACGGCGTGATCGTCCCGGAATTCGTCAGGCAGCTGCGCGCCGCCGTCGGCGAAACCCATGCCAAGGCCGTTCACCTGGGAGCTACCAGTCAGGACATCATCGACACGGCGCTCGTGCTGCGCCTGAAGGATGCTGTCGCGGTGATCGACCGCCGCCTCGACGCCCTGATGGCCGTTCTTGGGGCCCTGAAGGACCGGGACGGGTCGGTGCCGCTGATGGCCCATACCCGGATGCAGCAGGCGCTGCCGTTCACCGCCTCCGACAAGATCGAGACCTGGGTTCAGCCGCTGGCACGGCACAGGGAAGCCCTGAGGTCCCTTGCCGCGCGCCTGCTGGTCGTCCAGCTCGGCGGCCCCATCGGCACGCGCGGCGAGCTCAAAGGCCACGGCAATGCGGTTGCCGAGGCCATGGCCGCCGTCCTCGGGCTTGGGACCGCTCCGTCTTGGCATTCGCAGCGGGACCGGATCGGCGAATTTGCGGCCTTCCTGTCCCTTCTCTCGGGCACCCTCGGCAAGATCGGGCAGGACATTGCGATCATGGCGCAAAACGAAGTGGGTGAGGTCCGCCTTGCCTCGGGCGGCGGCTCGTCCGCCATGCCGCACAAGTCCAATCCGGTTCCGGCGGAGGTGCTCGTCACGCTCGCCCGCTTCAATGCGGGGCTGCTCGGCACCCTGCATCAGGCTCTCGTGCACGAGAACGAGCGATCAGGGGCCGCCTGGACCCTGGAATGGATGATCCTGCCCCAGATGGTGATCTCGGCCGCCGCAGGATTGAACAGGGCGATGGCGCTCATCGAAGGGATGAGCTTTTCACCCTCGAAGTTTTTGGAGAAGTGAAAGCCGTCAGGCGTCTCCGACAATGACGGTCACCTGACCGGACCCGCCGCAATCGGGGCAGGGCTTTTGGCCGATGGTGCCGGAGCCCGCGCAGGTGGGGCAGATGTTCTCTCCAGTCTGCTTCGTGCCCGGCACGTCCTCGTCGCCGGGATTCTTTCGATCGGTGTCTGTCATGGTCGCCTCCATCCCTGCTAACGTGATGCCGCAGGTCCGGTTCGTGCAGACTGCCCCTCAGGCCGCCGGGTTCTTTTGCGTGGCTCGGAATCGCAGAGGCGAGAGCCCCGTCTTCTGCTTGAAGAAGCGGGCGAAATATGCCGGATCGTCGAACGAGAGCGCCAGCGCCACCTCCTTGGCGCTCATGCTCGTGAAGGTGAGATAGCGCTTGGCCTCGAGGATGATCCGTCCGTGAATCACCCCCAGTGCCGTATCGCCGAGATGCTCCCGGCAGATGCGGTTGAGATGCGGGGAGGTTATGCCGAGCCTGCGCGCATAGGCATCGATTGGCTTGTGGGCGCGAAAATCCTGATCCACGAGTTCCCGAAAGCGCATGGCATGCTGAAGTGCGCGAGATGCCTGCGGATGACTGGCCCCGGCCTCGGGCGCCTGCAGGCGGTGAAGGGCGATGAAGATGAGCCCGAGGCGCGCCTCAATGGCTTCGAGGCGGCCCTGCGCCCGCCCGCTGAACTCGGCCGCCAGCGCGCCGATATCCGCCGCGACCGCTCGGGCGGCCTCCTCGTGATCGCGGAGTGATATCCGTTGCGGCGAACGGAAGGCATCCTTGATCCCGTGCATCGACCCCAGGATCTGCGCCAGGCGGCTTTCGAACAGGGTCACTACCGTTCCTTCGATGGCCGGCGAGAACCTGTAGCCATGCACCGTCAGCGAGGGCAGGGTGATGACGGCAGGGCCCGTTAGGGTGCTCACCTGCCCGTCCAGCTCGATCTCCGCGGCGCCCCCCGTGAGGTGAAGGATCTGAAACAGGGTCTCGTGGCGATGAGGCTGGATCCTGTAATTGTGCAAGCGGCTGCGGGCCTGGATGGTCTCGCAATGGATCCAGTCCGCATCGGGGTTTTGGCTGTTTTCGCCATAGAGAGCGTAGGACGGAATGGCTCGGACAGCCACGATTCTATAATCCTGAACGAAGTAAGGAATGTTCGGATTATCCAATCCAATGCTTACTTTGTCTATTGGCTGAAGGGCGGTCCAAGTTCATTCTCTCTCATGAAAAGGCAGCCTTGCCGCCGTTCGGGAGGAATTCAGGTATGCGCACCAAGGTCGCCATTATCGGTGCCGGGCCGGGCGGGCTTCTGCTGGGCCGCCTTCTGGAGAATGCCGGCGTCGAGACCGTTATTCTGGAGCGGCGCAGCCAGGACTACGTTCTCGGGCGCATTCGGGCCGGCGTTCTGGAGCAGGGCACGGTCGAACTCCTGGACAAGGCAGGCGTCGGCGAGAAGATGCATGCCGAGGGTCTCGTTCATGACGGCGTGGAGCTCTGCTTCGACGGCGAAAAACACCGCTTCGATTTCCGTGAGCTGATCGGCCGGACCGTCATGGTCTACGGGCAGACGGAGGTCACCCGCGATCTCATGCAGGCTCGCGACGCCTCGGGCGCGGCGACGATCTACGAGGCCGAGAATGTCTCGATCCATGATTTCGGCGGCGACAAGCCAAGTGTTCGCTACACCAAGGACGGTGTCGAGCACGAGCTTGCCTGTGATTTCATCGCCGGCTGCGACGGCTATCACGGGGTTGCCCGCGCCAGCCTGCCCGATGGTGCACTGAAGACGTTCGAGCGCGTTTATCCCTTCGGCTGGCTCGGCATCCTGGTCGACAAGCCGCCGGTGGCCGACGAGCTGATCTACGCCCATCACGCCCGAGGCTTCGCTCTCTGCTCCATGCGCTCGCCGACCCGCAGCCGGTACTATGTGCAGGTGCCGCTCGACGAGAAGGTGGAGGAATGGTCCGATGACCGTTTCTGGGACGAGTTGCGCCGGAGGGTCGATGAGGAAACCGCCGACAGGCTGGTCACCGGCCAGTCCATCGAGAAATCCATTGCGCCCCTGAGGAGCTTCGTGGCGGAGCCTCTCCGGTTCGGCCGCCTCTTCCTGGCAGGCGATGCCGCCCACATCGTCCCGCCGACCGGGGCCAAGGGCCTAAATCTCGCCGCGAGCGATGTCGGTGTTCTGGCGGAGGCCCTGATCGAATTCTACATCGAGCGCTCATCCGCCGGCATCGACGGCTACTCCGCCCGCGTGCTCTCCAGGGTTTGGAAGGCCGAGCGGTTCTCCTGGTGGATGACGTCCATCCTGCACACCTTCCCGGACACCGACGCCTTCGGTCGCCGCATGCAGCGCGCCGAGTTCGACTACCTCAGGGGATCGCAAGCCGCATCGCGCTCCCTGGCCGAAAACTACACCGGTCTTCCATTCTGATCGCCGGAGACGCAAGGGCAGGGGAACGGTTACGCGCCGCCCTCTCACCCGTTTTCTTGCACTTGCAGAAGAGCGGGTGCGATCGGACTGCCTCGGAAGACCTTTGGCCCCTCCTCGCGGGCAGTCATAATCGGCTCTGCAAGCTTTTGCAGCAGAGGCATGGCGACAATTCCAGCAACGAGGGCAAGCACCGCTATGACGTGGCCAGCCCCGCCATAAGCCCGCTGTCCAGAATAGGAAGGGCGAGCGCTCTCCACTCGCTTCGAAGGACTGCGGCTCAACCTTGCCGCCTGGAAGTGAGCGCCGTTGTCGTTTTCCGCATCCATCTGCCCGAACCTCAGTTGAGCCATAGGCATGAGCCCCTGGGAGAATGCCCTGTTTGTACAGGCTGAAATCACGATTCTCATTCGCCTGCCTCCGTACGAGGTCTATGAGTGAGAGTATGCTTCTTGGTTGCTTCAAGCTCTTGCCCGAAGGGGTAACTCCGACGCTCTAAGTGGGTACAGTTTCCCAGCGCGATGCTCAGGATGTCAGCTTGCGTAGACTGGTAGTCACAAGCGCCTCCTCAGCGCTGCGGCAAAGACTATGTGCCTATTATGAAGAAACGATATGTGTTCGAACACACTCAGCTGACGGAAAGGAACGCAGCGGCTCGTCCCTTGCGACCTGAAATCCCTGAAGGTTTCTCCCCTGGGCCCTGCCCAAATCGTCCCGAAAGGCATTGGTCTCCTCTGCGATATCACAAAGGGGGTACAGCCTGATTTGTGAAGATTATGGGTACATCAGGAGCTTATAGGCGTAGAAACAAGGATCCGCTCACGAGTTGCCTTGGATTAGCCTGGATTTACAGCTCGCAATAGCAAATTGTTTGGTTGGAATTGCGAGGTGGTACATGCACTTAGATGAGCCTTTTCCTCTCGAAGCTATTCCGTCGCGCGTCAGGCATGCGCTTTTGGGTGAGTTCAAGGGGCGCTGCCCGAGCGTCCGAGAGGTTGACCAGATCCCGGATAAACATTGGCTAAGGGCTCCCGGTATCGGACCCACGGCTCTGCAGGCGATCCGCAGCATCACCAATGCCGGATCCCAGCAGGAAGGCAGCCACATCGGGGCACCCCACTTGTCGGATGCCGAGTTGTTGCGGCGCCTTGAGCAGCTCCAGGAAGATCTGCGCTGGCTCCAAGCTCAACTGATGGCTCAAATGCCGGCGGACCTGAAGCGCAGATCGCACCGCCGGAGGCGCAAACCCGCGGCGCATAATGAAGCCGACCATCCAAGTCACCAGTTCGGTCGGGTCGAGGCGCCACACTACCGGAGAGACCTGGGTCACGGTGCCTGAGAGCTCGCGCCTTTCATAGAGTTAGGCTGCCGCTCTTGGAGGCTTCATCCGCTTTCCTGCCGCGGACTCCTCCAAGGCGAGCAGAAGAACTCCGATGTCCTCGTTCAGCAGATTGATGGCGTTGCGAGCATATTCCCGAAAGCGCTCCTTACGGTCCGAGGGCTCGCCATCCCACGGGAGTTCTTGGTGTTCGGCCCTGTGAATTGCCCGAGCCACCAGCTCGACTTTGTGATGCATCTTGACCTCCGACGTTAGGAGCAGGAGCTGTCCTGGCTCACGGGAATGCTCAGGTACGCTGCCTTCTCAGATGCTGGCCGGCAGAAAGGGCTGCTCCGATAACGGAACTGACAGAGGCAACAAAGAGAAGCAACGCACAATGAATTGACCGGCCAGGGCTGTTATGGTGAGCAGGACCAGCAGCGATGCGCTGTACGGCTGCTGAATCTTCCAAGGTGCCCATAAAGCTATCCTTCATCTGAATCGATGATGAATAGTCGTTAAACGGCGGCGACGGCTGGTCTATTCCTTCACAAAATTTATATGAGTGTTTCGAGAATGCCTGCTGTGGTCATGTAAACGTACGGACAATGACGGTAATGCGACTGATGCAGCGACTGCCCAGGAGTGCGTGTGCCGAGAGTGGTCCCTGGAGGCGGAGATGGCGTTCATGACACCGCAAGACCGCGCCGAAAGCCTGCGTGAGGCGATCGGGATGTATATCGACCTGGTAGAAGGCGATGGAGCCGGGGTCTCCTGGGTGCTCACTGACAAGGGCTTCGCCAGGATAGCTTCAGTCATTCGCGACGCCGAAAACGATGCGCTGGAGAGAGCTGCCGAGCTCTGCGAGGCAGTGCATCTGGGAAGCCGCACCCGGTACAGCATCCTTCTCGGTCCGGATTATCTGGTCACGAGAAACATGTTATCGCGGGAGCTTGCTGCGGCTATCCGGGAGCTGAAGCATAAGCAAGCGGACAACGCGTAGCATAAAGTCACAAAGCGGGGCTGCCATGGTCGGTCATGGTAGGGCTCCTTAACCTTTCGGGCGCAGCATCTTCCAGTGCCCTATGGCACGGTCGTTCCCTCTGAGAGGCCGCAGCGCGGCCCACCTAGAGCGCCAGCCGATTGGGCGCTCTTCTTTTGCCGTCATCACGGAGAGCGCTTCAGTAGATCGAGACTGGACCGATGCACGGCATGGTGTCTCGACAGCAGGCAAACTGCTCGGGCGGGAAATTTCGATGTACGGTTGTCGTGATGGCGGAGGGGGTGGGATTCGAACCCACGGTGGGCTTGCACCCACGGCGGTTTTCAAGACCGCTGCCTTAAACCACTCGGCCACCCCTCCGGAGATGCCAAGTCTTGTCCGACTGGTGTCTTTCTCTAAGGCCCTGAACCCGCCGTCGTCAACTCGAACGGATGAACTTCTCCTGCTGAGCAAGAACAGGCGGCCGCTAGCCTCCCGTTAACCAAGTTGGGCTGTATCGAGCCAAAACGTAACCGATGCCTCGGCCTTGAGCCTTCGTGTTGCGGCCTGCATCGGGTCCGATGGTGCTTTCGCGCACCGATGCCTCGCAAGCTGCTGTTCCAGCATCGAAAAACCCTTCGGCTCCGTCTTCGAGCTCTTCCCAGGATGCCGGGGCTGACACCACCTTTCCACCGGAACGCGCGGAAGCCGTCGTTCAGAAGAGGTGCAAGGATTGCCTCTTATCTGTTTGATGCTATTGCAAAATCAAACCTATTAAACAATGTTGCAAAAAATCAAGCCTTGCCATTGACAAGCGCGGCCGTTTAACCTTCCCTTAAGGGCTGGAAAAGCACTTTGGCTTGATGTCCGGAGCACAATCGGAACCTGCCATGCACCGTGCCAACAAGGGGATGCGTGACGATATGCATTGTGATCGCGCTGAAGGGAAGACCGGGCTGAAGGAGGCGATGCCTTCCATCAATCACCGGGCTCTGCTCCGCATTGCAGGCGTGACGGCAATCGCGCTGACGGCAGCCAACTGCTCCTCCAACGTGAGGGGAGGGATCGACCCGAAATACGGCGTCGCTCCGAGCCCCAAGGTGGTGGCAGACGGGCAACCCGTCCCTAAGGGAGGCGGCCGCCAGATGGTCGGGAAGCCTTATACGGTTGCCGGGCGCACCTATGTTCCCGATGAAACGCCCCGTGCCAGCGAGGGGCTGGCGTCCTGGTACGGCTCCAATTTCCACGGCCGGATGACCGCAAATGGTGAAGTGTTCGACCGGGATTCCATCGCGGCGGCTCATACCACCATGCCGCTGCCGAGCTATGCCCGCGTCACGAATATTCAGAACGGGCATTCGATGATCGTGCGTGTCAACGACCGTGGGCCGTTTCACGGCAACCGGGTGATCGACGTGTCCGAGCGTGCCGCATCGGCCCTCGGGTTCCGGCAGCAGGGCACGGCACGGGTTCGGGTCGAGTATGTCGGGCGCGCGTCCACCAACGGCAGCGATGACCGCATTCTTCTGGCAAGCCTCAGAACGGACGGTCAGCCGGCCAGCCTGACCACGGGCGCACCGACGATGATCGCCCGGGCAAGGCCGCAGCCGAATGCGCCCCGCCAGGCCATTGCGCTTCGCACCTATGAGCCTGACGACGAAGCCTACCCGGCTCCAGCCAACCAGCCGAGCGCAGCCTCGGGAGCCGTGGCCGGCAACGTGCCGCTCCCGCCCGAGCGCCCCTTCGACCTGGGCACGATCCCCGGTGCGACGGGGCCGGTAGCCAAGATCAGCTCGGTTGCTCCAGGAACGGCCCCGGCATCCCGGCCGGTCGTGGCCAGCCTGAACCAGGCTCCTGCGGGCGTCACGGAGGCAGGCTTCCAGAGGAACGGGTCCTACGGTAGCGCCAACCCCTCGAAGTTCGTTCTTCGCTAGCCTCAGCAGGCCCTTGGGGCCGGTCCAGGGAACATCGCGCACAGACCAGCTTGGCCGAACGTTGATTTATAGTTGACGCGACACAGATTCGGAGGCTCCTAAGGGAGAGCCGGAGATGCTTACGATGCGTCAGTTTTTGGCCGCCCGAACCCTGGCGGCAATTGGTTTTATATTCGCTACAATTACGCTCGCCCCTGGGCTGCAGGAGGCGCGCGCACAAGGATTTCAGACCATTGCGCCCACCGCCATCCTGATCGATGCGGGAAGCCACGCTGTTCTTTTCGAGAAGAGCGCGGATGAGCTGACGGCACCGGCCAGCATGGCTAAGACCATGACGGCAGAGGTGGTTTTCAATGAAATCAAGAATGGGCGCCTGAGCTTCGACAGGGAGTTCACGATTTCAGAAAATGCCTGGCGCAAGGGCGGGACCAGCTCAGGCGGCTCCTCGATGTTCGCCAAGGTCAACACCTCCATTCGGTTGGAGGATCTTCTCCGGGGATTGATCGTGCAATCCGGCAACGATGCCGCGATTGCCATCGCGGAGGGCATAGCCGGCACGGAGGAGAACTTCGCTCGCATGATGAACGAGCGTGCCAAGCAGATCGGTTTGACCAAATCGACCTTCCGCAATGCGACAGGTTACGGTCATCCTGAGCAGAAGGTGACCGTCCGCGACCTCTCGACGCTCGCCCTGCACATCATCGAAACCTATCCCGATCTCTACAAGATGTTCGGAGAGCGCGAGTTTACCTGGAACAAGATTCGCCAGCAGAACCGGAATCCCCTGCTGTTTATGGATATCGGCGCGGACGGCTTGAAAACCGGCAATATCGACGAGTCGGGTTATGGCCTGATCGGCTCCGCCGTTCAGAACGATCAGCGCCTGATCGTGGTCGTCAACGGGCTCAAGACCGCCAAGGACCGCGCCGCCGAGTCCCGGAAACTCCTGGATTGGGGCTTCCGGGCCTTCGAGGCGCAGCAGCTCTTCGCGGAAGGGCAGGTGGTGGGCGAGGCACAGGTCTTCGGTGGCAGCCGCCGCTCGCTTCCGCTTGTGTCCAAGAAGCCTGTTCGTGTACTTGTGCCTCGTGGCGAAGGCGAACGGGTGACCGCTCGCATCGTCTATACCGGTCCGCTCAAGGCTCCGATCCAGAAGGGGGCCGAGGTTGCCCGGCTCCAGGTCAGTCGCGGGGATATGCAGGCGCTCGACATGCCTCTTTATGCCAATGAGGACATCCAGGAGGGCACCCTGAGCCAGCGGGCTCTGGATGGCCTGCTGGAATTCAGCACCGGCTGGGTTCGCCGCGCCTTCACGAGCGTTGTCGAAGGAATTTGATGGCAGGCTGCTTCATTACGTTCGAAGGCGGGGAGGGCGCAGGCAAGTCGACTCAGATCGATAGGCTCCGGAGCCGGCTGGTCCAGCACGCGCAGCCGGTTCTCGTGACCCGTGAGCCCGGCGGATCCCCTCATGCGGAGGAGATCCGCGCCTTCATCCTGGGCGGCCATGCCAAGCATCTCGGCCCCTTTGCGGAGGCCTTGCTCTTCGCCGCGGCCCGGATCGATCACCTCGACAAGACCATCGTCCCTGCTCTGAGGAGCGGAACCCATGTTCTCTGCGACAGGTTCGCGGATTCGACCCGGGCCTATCAGGGCTCGGTCGGAAACATCGACAAGGGCTTGATCGATCACCTCGAGAGGGTCACCCTCCGGGGCGTGAAGCCGGATCTGACCTTCATTCTCGATCTTCCTGCGGAAGTCGGGCTCGCCCGAGCCAGGGAACGGCGCGCCGGAAAAGGCGAAGGCGCTGACCGGTTCGAGGGCGAGGGTGTCTCGTTTCATCAGTCCTTGCGTCAGGCCTTCCTGGCCATTGCCCGCTCCGCTCCGCAAAGATGCGTCGTGATCAACGGGGATCAGGCACCCGACGAGGTCGAGGCCGCCATCTGGGCAGCCCTGCGGGAGCGGCTTCCCCAGATCACCCGGGACGCGGTGAGGCCTCTCGATGTCGCGTGACAGTCAGGAGGCGGCCGAGCCGGATGGGTTCGACGGCGCTCCCCACCCCAGGGAGCAGTTCGCCTTCTTCGGCCACGAGGAAGGCGAGGGGGCTTTCCTGGAAGGGCTCCGCAGCGGTCGCCTCCATCATGCTTGGCTGATCGGCGGCGCCCAGGGCATCGGCAAGGCGACTCTCGCCTATCGCGTTGCCCGCACGGTGCTCGATCCTCGCAAAAGCAGGGATCCTCACATCGCCAGCCTGGATGTCGCGCCCGACGCGGGCGCGTCGCGCCAGGTGGCGGCCCTGTCCCATCCCAATCTTTCGGTGCTCAGGAGAGCCCCGGCGACCGACAAGAAGTCCGCGTCCTCGACGATTCCCGTGGATGCCGTCCGCCGGGCCCTGGGCATGTTCGGCTCCACGGCCGCGGATGGCGGCTACCGGGTCTGCATCGTCGACAGCGCCGAGGATTTGACGATCTCGAGCGCCAACGCGCTGCTCAAGGTGATCGAGGAGCCGCCGCCGCGCTCGCTGTTTCTCATCGTGAGCCACGCGCCGCAGCGGGTTCTGCCCACCATCCGGTCCCGTTGCCGACGCCTGCTGCTCCGTCCCTTGGAAGACCGGGACATCCGAGCGGCCATCGCCTCCCTCGGCTCGCCCTGGAGCGGGATCCCGGCCGATACGGTGGAGCAGGCCCTGCGCTATGGCGAGGGCTCCGTCCGGCGTACCCTCGAACTGCTCGACGCGGACAAGGTTTCCTTTATCGGCCAGGTGACGAGGCTTCTGGATGGCCTGCCGAAAACCGACACGAAACAGGTCTTTGCCCTCGCGGAAGCTTTGTCCAAGCGCGATGCCGACGACAGCTACGAGCTGACCTTGGAGACGGTCCAGCGCTGGGTGTCGGAGCGGCTTCACGAGCGGGCAGGGCTCGGCGCGTCCCGCCTTGCACCTTTGGTGGAGGTATGTGAGAAGATCGCCCGCACGGCGCGCGAGATCGACGTGTTCAATCTCGACCGCCGGCCCTTCATCCTGACGCTGTTCGACGATCTCGCCGACGCCGTTCGGCGAGCCGCTTGAGACAGCCGCCGTCTGCCGGATCTGAGGGGTTTACAGGTTCGAGAGCTTAGGGATTCGATATGGCCGACAAGCAGAAGTTCTACATCACCACGGCTATCTCGTACCCGAATGGGGCCCCCCATATCGGTCATGCCTATGAGGTCGTAGCCTCCGACGCCATCGCCCGCTTCAAGCGGATCGACGGCTATGACGTGTTCTTCATGACGGGCACCGACGAGCACGGCCTCAAGATTCAGCAGACCGCCGACAAGAACAGCACCACGCCCAAGGCCTTCGTCGACGAGATGGCGCAGAAGTTCCGGGCCATGGCCGACCGGCTGGATTGCTCCTATGACCGGTTCATCCGCACCACGGACGCCGATCACCTGCCCTCCACCCAGGAACTCTGGCGCCGGATGCAGGAGAAGGGGGACATCTATCTCTCCAAGTATTCCGGCTGGTACTCGGTCCGGGACGAGGCCTATTACGACGAGGCCGAGCTGACCAAGCAGCCCGACGGGAGCTGGCGCGCGCCTACGGGAACGCCGGTCGAGTGGATCGAGGAGGAGAGCTACTTCTTCCGCCTTTCGGCCTACCAGGATCGCCTGCTCGCGCATTATGCGGCGCAGCCGGACTTCATCAGCCCCGAAACCCGCCGCAACGAGATCACCAGCTTCGTCCGTTCCGGCCTGCAGGATCTCTCGATCAGCCGCACCACCTTCGACTGGGGCCTGCCCGTGCCGGGCGATCCGAAGCACGTGATGTATGTGTGGATCGACGCGCTCAACAACTACGTGACCGGCTGCGGCTTCCCGGATGAGAACGATCCGCGCTGGCACTATTGGCCGGCGGATGTGCACATCATCGGCAAGGACATCGTGCGCTTCCACACGGTCTACTGGCCGGCCTTCCTCATGTCGGCGGAGCTGCCGCTGCCGAAGCGGGTCTTCGGCCACGGCTTCCTGCTCAACAAGGGCGAGAAGATGTCGAAGTCGGTGGGTAACGTGGTCGACCCGTTCGATCTTGCCGACACCTACGGGGTCGACCAGATCCGCTACTTCTTCATGCGCGAGGTGCCTTTCGGTCAGGACGGCAACTACTCTCATGAGGCCATCGTCAACCGGATCAACGCGGATCTGGCCAACGACCTCGGCAACCTGGCGCAGCGCTCCCTGTCGATGATCGCCAAGAACTGCGACGCCTCGGTGCCCCAAGCCGGTGAGTTCACCCAGGCCGACCGAGACATGCTCGGGCTGGCCTACGGACTCCCGGAGAAGGCGAGGGCGTCCATGAAGGACTTTGCCGTGCATTCGGCCCTCTCGGAGATCTGGGCCGTAGTCGCGGAGGCCAACCGCTATTTCGCGTCCCAGGAGCCCTGGGTGCTGCGCAAGAGCGACCCTGCCCGCATGAACACCGTTCTGTATGTGACCGCCGAGGTTCTGCGGGCGGTGGGCATTCTGGCCCAGCCCTTCGTGCCGACGGCTGCGGCCAAGCTGCTCGACCTGCTGGCGGTTGCGCCGGAGGGCCGGGTTCTTGCCGCGGTCGGACAGGAGCACCGCCTGGCCCCGAGTACGGCTCTGCCGCAACCTGCGCCAATTTTCCCGCGTTATGTGGAGGCGGAGGCGTCCTGACGCGTCCGCTTTGGTCGGCCCCTCGGGGCCCTGAGCGGAAGCGTAAGATGTTCACCACCTTCATGTTTGCCACCGGGATCGAGAACAGCATCCCGACCATCAACAATGGCCGCACCCGCATCGATCAGATGGAAAAGTGCGGCCATTACAAGCACTGGCAGACGGACTTCGACCTTCTGGACGAGCTCGACATCCAGGTCCTACGCTACGGGCCGCCGCTCCATACGAGCTTCCTCGGGCCGGAGCGGTATGACTGGTCCTTCTCCGACATGACATTCGGTGAGATCAAGCGGCGCAACATCATACCCATCGTCGATCTCTGCCACTTTGGCGTTCCCGACTGGATCGGCAACTTCCAGAATCCCGATTTCCCCGAGCTGTTCGCAGCTTACGCCGAGGCGTTCGCCCGGCGCTTTCCCTGGGTTCAGCTCTATACGCCGATCAACGAGATGTTCATCTGCGCCCAGTTCTCGGCGGCCTATGGCTGGTGGAACGAGCAACTGCGCAGCGACCAGGCCTTTGTCACGGCCCTCAAACACATCGTGAAGGCCAACGTTCTCGCCATGGAGCGGATACTCAAGGTTCGGCCGGACGCCTTGTTCATCCAAAGCGAGTCGTCGGAGTACTTCCACGCGGAGAATCCCGCCGCCATCAAGCCGGCCGAGATCATGAACGCCCGGCGCTTCCTGTCCCTGGATCTCAACTACGGACGCCGGGTCGACTCGGAAATGTACGAGTTCCTGATGGACAACGGCATGAGCCGGGAGGAATACCATTTCTTCCTCAGCCGCTCGTCCCTGCGCCACCACTGCATCATGGGCAACGACTACTACGTGACCAACGAGCACCGGGTCCGTGCCGACGGCCTCACCACATCGGCGGGCGACGTGTTCGGGTACGACGAGATCACCCGGCAGTACTACGATCGCTACAGGCTCCCCGTCATGCATACCGAGACCAACCTCATGGAGGGGCCCAACGGGGACGAGGCGGTCAACTGGCTCTGGAAGCAATGGGCGAACATCCTGCGGGTTCGCAACACCGGTGTCCCCATCGTCGGCTTCACCTGGTACTCCCTGACCGACCAAGTGGACTGGGATACGGCCCTGCGCGAGGAAAACAACCGCGTCACGCCCGTCGGCCTCTACGATCTCGACCGCAACATCCGTCCCGTGGGGCGCTGCTACAAGCAGCTGATCCAGGATTGGTGCAATGTGCTTCCGGCCCAGAGCGTCTGCCTGGCAGTTCCCGTCGTTCCCCCGCATGAGATAGACGAGGCGCCGGTCCGGCGGCACCAGGACAGGCTTCGCAAGATGCGCCGCAAGGAGGCGAAGGAGGATGACGAGCCGGCTGCAACCTCCCAGGAAGTGCGTCTGTAGACGAGGAGGCTGATCCGCTTTATGCAATCCGTGCCGTTTGACGCCGCGGAGGAGGGCGCCTTCAACCATGTTGGTCGACAGCCATTGCCACCTGGATTTTCCTGATTTTCAGAGCCGCCTCCCCGAGGTCCTGAATGCGGCCGCGGCGGCAGGCGTTGGACGGATGGTCACCATTTCCACCCATGTGGCGCGTTTCGAGACCTATCGCGCATTGGCCGAGGCGCATGAAACAGTCTTCTGCACGGTTGGCACCCATCCGCACAACGCGGCCGTGGAGCCGGATGTCCCGGCCGAACGGCTGATTGAGCTTTCCAAGCATGCCAGATGCATCGCGATCGGCGAGGCGGGCCTCGATTATCATTACGACAAGAGCCCGCGCGACGTGCAGCAGCAGGTCTTTAGAACCCATATCGCCGCGGCACGGGAAACCCGCCTGCCCCTGGTGATACACGCGCGGAATGCGGACGAGGACATGATCCGGATTCTTTCCGAGGAGATGAGGCGAGGGCGGTTCGACGCTGTTCTCCACTGCTTCTCGTCAGGCGAAACGCTGGCGCAGGTGGGCGTGGAGCTTGGCCTTTATGTTTCCTTTTCCGGCATCCTGACCTTCCGCAACTCCGAGGACATCCGCCGGATCGCAGCGGCCGTCCCCCGCGAGCGTCTGCTGGTGGAAACCGACGCGCCCTATCTGGCCCCCGTGCCGCATCGCGGAAAGACCAACGAGCCGGCCTTCGTGGCCCACACGGCCCATGTGCTCGCTGAAACCATCGGAGTCACGGATACGGAGATCGCGCAGATCACAACATCGAACTTCTACCGGCTGTTCTCCAAGGCAGCCTCCGCCGATGCGGCCCAGTCCCAGGCAGTCGCGTCATGACGTTGCGATTGACGATCCTCGGCTGCGGCTCCTCGGCCGGCGTTCCTCGCGTGGGTGTGGGCTGGGGCGCATGCGATCCGGCCAACCCCAAGAACAGGCGTCGGCGCTGCTCCGTTCTCGTGGAGAGGATCGGGTCAGACGGCGCGGCCACAACCGTTCTGGTCGATACGACGCCCGATTTGCGCGATCAGCTCCTGGGGGCCGATGTCCGCCGCTTGGATGCCGTCCTCTACACGCACGAGCATGCCGACCATATCCACGGGATCGACGATCTGCGCCCTTTGGCCATCGTCCAACACCAGCGGATCCCGGTTTATGCCGACCGGATGACAAGCGAGCTGATCCAGATGCGTTTCGGATACTGCTTCGAGACGCCGGCGGGTAGCGGCTATCCGCCCATCCTGAAGATGGGGCACCTGCAGGCGGGCGTGGCGGCCGTGACGGCAGGGCCGGGCGGGGTGGTGGAGGCGCTGCCGTTCCGCATGGTCCACGGGGACATCGATGCCCTTGGCTTCAGGTTCGATCGCATCGCCTATGCACCGGACGTGAGCCGAATGCCCGTGGAAAGCCTGGAGTATCTCCAGGACCTGGATGTGCTCATCATCGACGCTTTGCGCTACACGCCGCATCCAACCCATTTCTCGGTGTCCGAGGCTCTCGAGCTGATCGAGACCGTCAAGCCGAAGCGCGCCATCCTGACGAACCTGCACACGGACCTCGACTACGAGGTGCTGCGCCGGGAGTTGCCGCCGCATATCGAGCCGGCCTATGACGGGCTTCAGATCGAAGCGCATTGATGGGACGGCGGGAAAAGGATGGCGCGCCGTCTACCAATCAGTACCCGCACACACCCGACGGTCGCTATTTCGTGGTTCGCGGTCGACTATGGCGCCTGAGCAATCCAGATCTGGAGCCCCAGGAGCGCGAACGGCTTATCCGTGAATTGATGGCAGCGCGCCGGGCGGTCCGAAGCGTCAGGGAGGATCCGGAGGCTCTGGCTGAGGTTCGCGCCCGGGTAGATGCCGCAAAGTGGGCTCTCGGTGAACGCGGCCCAGTATGGTGGAGTGACGGCGCGCCGGATTATAATCGGCAGTTGGTCAGAGATACCCCGTATGCCGATTGGTTTTTGTCCCTCGGCACGAGCCCAGATCCTGATCGGTAGCGGCGACAGCCGACGATTCACAGTTATAAGTTCCATAATATATCTTATGCGAATTCGATGTGTAGGCGCAAAGTTAAATTGTCAGCACTGAGCAAAGTCAAAATGTCAGTCTCCTGCCCTCTGGGATCGAGGCACGGAGGCGGCAGATCAGATGAGCGTGGTGCTGATGAGCAAACGAGAACTCAACCGGATCGACATCCTGGCGCGGCTGGAGAGCGGCCGCCTCACCCCCGCCGCGGCCGCCGAACTGCTGCGGGTCAGCGAACGGCAGGTTTACCGCCTGCAGCGCCGCTTTCGCGAGGACGGGCCAGCCGGGATTGCCGACCGCCGGCGCGGCCGCCCCTCCAACAATCGTCTGCCGGAAGTCCTGCGCGAGCATGCGGTGGCTCTGGTGCGGCAGCATTATGCAGATTTCGGCCCAACCCTGGCGGCCGAGAAGCTCGAGGAGCGCCACGCCCTGCGGATCTCCCGCGAGACGCTGCGCACCTGGATGATCCAGGCCGGGCTGTGGCTGCCGCGCGCCGAGCGCAAGCGCTTTCACCAGCCGCGCCACCGGCGCGAGCATCTGGGTGAGCTGATCCAGATTGACGGCTGCGAACACCGCTGGTTTGAGGATCGCGGCCCGCCCTGCACGCCTCTGGTGTTCGTGGACGATGCCACCAGCCGCCTGATGGCGCTGGGCTTCGTGCCGTCGGAAAGCGCGTTTGCGTACTTTGAGGTGCTGCAGCGCTATCTCGAGACGCACGGCAAGCCGGTGGCGTTCTACTCCGACAAGCATTCCATCTTCCGGGTCAGCAAGGCGGAAGCGGCCAGTGGCGACGGCATGACCCAGTTCGGCCGCGCCTTGGCGGAGCTCAACATTGAGATTATCTGCGCCAACTCCAGTCAGGCCAAGGGCCGGGTCGAGCGGGCGCATGCGACCTTGCAGGACCGACTGGTCAAGGAGCTGCGGCTGGCCGGCATCAGCGATCTGAAGGCGGCCAATGCGTTCCTGCCCGGCTTCATCGCGAGCTACAACAGCAAGTTCGCCCGGCCGCCGGCGCGGGATCGGGATCTGCACCGGCCCTTAGACGGGATGAACGATCTGGGCGATATCCTGTGCTGGCGCGAGACGCGGCGGGTCTCCCGGCAGTTGGTGGTGCACTACAACCGGATGAAGTTCACACTGCATCCGACTGAGATCACGGCGCGTCTGGTGGGTCAGACGGTGGAGATCTATGACTTTCCGGACGGGCGGCTGGAGATCTGCTGGAAGGGTCTGCCGCTGGCCTATGGAGTGTTCGACAAGCTGCAGCGGGTCGATCATGCGGCGATTGTTGAGAACAAGCGCTTGGGCGAGGTGCTGGCCTGGATCAAGGAGCGCCAGGACGCCCGGCCCGTTCCGTCGGGGGTTGGCGCAGGCCCCCGCCGCTCGAGCCAGAAGGCGGGCCTGATGAAAGATCGCGCGGATCGTCTCGCGCAGGTCGCTCAGTCCCAGCCCAAACCCAAACGCCTGGGCCGTCGGCGCTCCGATCGGGCAGTCTGCGCGCCGCCGTCCCAGGCTCCGTCTCACCCGGCCTGACTGACACTTTGACTTTGCGCCGCAAGCGACATTTCATATTGGTTGCCACACGATGTAGCGCTTAACGGCGACCTTCCCTGCTGCGCTTTGGCATCTCACTGTGTCGAGTTTCGTATGTCTGAGCCCACGGGATCGAAGCGTCGACTTGAGCCAAGATGTGGCCGCTCCGGCTCACCGGGATGACAAGGCGCATTGTCTTGCTGCTCCAGGAGCAAACATGTCCGAGCACGCCTCTGCTGCTCGCGCCCGCATGATCGTCATGCGGGCGCCCAGCAAGGTTCATGAAGCCGATAGGGCCGGAACGGCATGCCGATATCTCAGGATGGGCTTGCCTCAAGCTCAGCCGTCTCGTCGACTGCCGTCCAGCCGTGGGTGATCTTGGCCACGGCTCCCAGCATGATCGAGGCGGAGCAGTATTTCTCCTTGGAAAGCTCTATGGCCCGCTCGACCTTGGCCGGAGCGAGATCCCTGCCCTTCACGTGATATTCGATGTGGATCGCGGTGAAAACCTTGGGGTCGGTATCCGCGCGCTCGGCCGTGACCTCGACATCGCAATCCGTAACCTGCTCCCGGCCTTTACGAAGGATCTGCACCACGTCGAAGGCCGTGCAGCCGCCCAAACCGATCAGCAGCATCTCCATGGGCCGGATTCCAAGGTTGCGCCCGCCGTATTCAGGCGCGCCATCCATCACGACCGCGTGCCCGCTCCCGGATTCGCCTACAAACATCATCCCGTCGACGAGCTTCACTCGAGCCTTCATGCTTCTTCCCCTCGATGCCTTTTAGGTTACCCCATCATCCTCTATACCGCTTTCCAAGCGAATTGGTGCAAGCACCATCAAGGATCCTTCTCATGAAGCCTTCTTCCGACATCTCGCGACTCCTGGAGATCATGGCAGCCCTGCGAACCCCTGAAACAGGATGCCCGTGGGATCTGGATCAGGACTTCACCTCGATTGCGCCTTACACGCTCGAGGAGGCCTATGAGGTCGTGGACGCCATCGAACGCGGTGATCTCGCCGATCTGCGCGACGAACTCGGCGACCTGCTGCTTCAGGTGGTGTTCCACGCGCGTATGGCAGAAGAGCAGGGCGCGTTCGCCTTTCCCGACGTGATCGAGGCGATCACGAAGAAGCTCATCCGGCGGCATCCGCACGTGTTCGGCAACATCAAGGAATTGTCGCCTGAGGAGGTGAAGAGCCTCTGGGACACGATCAAAGGTGAGGAAAAGGCGGAGCGCCGCGCAGCCCGTGAGACGATGGGCTTGGACCCGGAGGCGCATGAGGCCGGCTTCCTCGGAGGGATTCCGACGGCCCTGCCCGCCCTGACCCGAGCCCAGAAGCTGACGGCCAAGGCCGCAAAGGTCGGATTCGACTGGCCCGAATCCGTGCAGGTGATCGACAAGATTCATGAGGAATTTGAGGAGGTTAAGGAAGCTTCCTCATCCGGAGACCGAGACAGGATCGAGGACGAGATCGGGGATCTTTTGTTCTCCGTCACCAACCTCGCCCGTCATTTCGGCATCGATCCGGAGCGGGCCCTGCGGCGGACGAATGCCAAGTTCGAACGTCGCTTCAAGGCCGTCGAGACGGCACTCGGGCAACAGGACAGAAGCCTCGACGAGGCGTCGCTGGACGAGATGGAGACCCTTTGGGTGGCGGCCAAAACAGCCGAGCGCGAGCCCGGCCGGTCCTCATAGGACGCGGGCTTCGGGGAACCTGTTCAGGAAGCGTGGCTCCTTGCCGGAGACCAGGCGCACATGCAGGACCGTGTGCCCGTTCTCCTTCGTGTCGCGCTCCAGGATCTCCGTATTTTCGTGCAGCCAGGCAAGCCCCTGCCCGTCCTCTGGCGCGACGTCGACCTCATAGGTCAGACGCCCCATGGCAAGATGCTGCTCGATGGTCTCCAGAAGCTCAGGGATGCCGTCTCCGGTCAGGGCCGAGATCAGAATGGGCCGCCTCTCCTCGCCTGCTCGGTGGGAGGTGGTGGCAAGCCTCTCGCGGTCCTCGGCTGACAGAAGATCCGACTTGTTCCAAACCTCGACGATGCGCCTCGTGTCGTCCGGGTCGATGCCGAGTTCCCGCAGGACGATGGCAACGTCCCCCGCCTGAGCCTCCGTCTCCCCATGCGAGACGTCGCGGACGTGGAGCAGGACATCGGCCTCGACCACATCCTCGAGGGTCGCCCGGAAAGCGGCGACCAGCATGGTCGGCAGATCGGAGATGAAGCCCACCGTATCGGACAGGATCGCCTTTTCACCATGGGGCAGATCAATGGCGCGGGAGGTGGGGTCCAGGGTCGCGAACAGCATGTTCTCGGCCAGCACATCGGCCTGGGTCATGCGGTTGAACAGGGTCGACTTGCCCGCATTGGTGTACCCGACCAGGGCGATGATCGGATAGGGCACCCTTCTGCGGCTCGTCCGGTGAAGGGAGCGCGTCTTGACCACGCTCTCGAGATCCCGCTCGATCCGGTTCATCCGCTCCTGGATCATCCGCCTGTCGGCCTCGATCTGGGTCTCGCCTGGACCGCCAAGAAAGCCGAAGCCGCCGCGCTGGCGCTCCAGATGTGTCCAGGAACGGACCAGCCGCCCCTTCTGATAGGACAGATGCGCCAGCTCGACCTGGAGCGTCCCCTCCTTCGTGCGGGCGCGCCGCCCGAAGATTTCGAGGATGAGGCCGGTCCGGTCGATGACCTTGGCGCCCCAGGCCTTCTCCAGGTTGCGCTGCTGGACGGGGCTGAGGGCGCAGTCCATCACGACGAGCCCGATCTCTTCGGCGCGCACCATGGCCGCCAGTTCATCGACCTTGCCGCTGCCGATATAGGTGGCAGGCCGGGGCGAAGCCAAAGGGGTGATCAGCGAGCGGACGATGGTGAGATCGATCGCAAGGGCAAGGCCCGTGATCTCGTCGAGACGGGCTTCCGAGGGGCGCGGATTGGTCCCCTCGCCGTCCGCATCTGCGGAAACCCGCCGCTTGCGCGTCAGGTATGGTCCGATAACGAGCGTCTTTGTCCCCGCCGCAACCTCTTTCTCAGGTTCGGCCAGCTGAATGAGACGCTCTTCCCCCGGAGTGCGTGGTTCTGTCACCTCAAGCCTTCTCGCCAGCCTCGTCGATCTGATCGAACAATTGAACGGGCTGTCCTGGCATGATGGTGGAAATAGCGTGTTTGTAAACCAGCTGGGAGTGACCATCCCTGCGCAGAAGGACGCAGAAATTGTCAAACCAAGTGACGACGCCCTGCAGTTTCACGCCATTCACGAGGAATATCGTCAGGGGTATTTTTTGCTTCCGGACATAATTCAGAAAAGTGTCCTGAAGATTCTGCGCGCGATCGCCCGCCATTGAAGTTGCCTCGCCAGCCCATCGCCGCCGGTCTTGGCTATGGGGCCGCCTGGATATGGTTGTCCGCTTTCGTGCGGTCGTCGACCGGCGTTCTTATTACAGGGCGAACAGCCGCGTTCGGCAAGGGGGGCGCAACAGTTCTACCCCCTCGGAGCATATTTTCCCGTGGATGGCAGGCTGCATTGCGCCTCCGAACGTGGAGAAATGCCGCTTCGGCGTTACCCTAAAACGAAGCTATCCCCCGATCCCGAGGGATTTCAGCTTCCGGTGGAGCGCCGAGCGCTCCATGCCGATGAACTCCGCGGTCCTGGAGATGTTTCCGCTGAATCGGGCGATTTGAGCCAAAAGATACTCGCGCTCGAAGATCTCGCGAGCCTCGCGCAGGGGCAGACTCATGAGCTTTTCGCCTCCTGCCCCGCCCGGCGTGCTCGGAACGAGAGCGCCGATCTCGGAAGGCAGCATATCGGCGGTGATTTCGGCCTCCGGATCCCCGGAGGTGAGAATCATCAGCCGTTCGACGTTGTTGCGCAGCTGGCGCACATTGCCGGGCCAATCGTGCGACTGCAGCACCGCCATGGCGTCTTCGGCGATGCGGCGCCTGGGCAGGCCCGTGGTGGACGAGATCTGCTCCATGAAGAACTCGATCAGCTCAGGCACGTCCTCGCGACGCTCCGCCAGGGACGGCACGCGAATCGGGATCACGCCGAGCCTGTGGAACAGGTCTTCCCGGAAATGACCGGCCGCGATTTCAGCCGGCAGGTCCCTGCTCGAGGAGGAGACGATGCGCACATCCACATGGACGCGGGTCGTCCCCCCGATCCGCTGGAAGTTCTGGTCCACGAGAACGCGCAGGATCCGGCTCTGCGTCTCACGGGGCATATCGGCGATCTCGTCGATGTAGAGCGTTCCGCCATGGGCCTCCTCCAGAGCGCCCACGCGACGTCCTCCACCCTCGCCGCCTTCGGTGCCGAACAGTTCGGCTTCCATAGTATCGGGCGTGATCGTCGCGGCCGACAGCACGACGAAGGGCCCGTTGGCTCGCGCCGACAGGCCGTGAATGGTCCTTGCGGTGAGTTCCTTGCCGCAGCCGGGGGCGCCCGTGATCAGAATGCGGGCATTGGTCGGCGCGGCCCGCTCGACGGCCTGCCGCAGCTGGTTGATGACGATGGATTTTCCGGCGATGCGGCTCGCCTGAACGGAGCGGGAGCGCAGGTCACGGACCTCACGCTTGAGCCGGGATGCCTCCAGAGCACGCTCCGCCACAAGCACCAGCCGATCGGCCTTGAACGGCTTCTCGATGAAGTCATAGGCGCCCGCCTTGATGGCGGAGACGGCCGTCTCGATATTGCCGTGGCCCGAGATCATCACCACCGGCAGGTCCGGGTGCTGAGCCTTGATGATCTCCAGCACCTGGAGGCCGTCGAGGCGGCTTCCCTGCAGCCAGATGTCGAGAAAAACGAGATGCGGACGCCGCGTTTCGATGGCGGCCAACGCATCGTCGGAGGTGCCTGCCGTGCGCGTGCGGTGCCCTTCATCCTCAAGGATGCCGGCCACAAGCTCACGAATGTCGACCTCGTCGTCGACGACCAGAATATCAGCGCTCATAGGCTTGCCCTGCGGGATTCTTTGCGGCTGGAGGCTGCCGACGTCTCTTCCGACGCGATTTGCTTCGTCTTCGGTATCCACATGCGAACCTGTCCGCCTCTGCCGGCAGGATTGTCGACAAGTTCCATGCCGCCTCCATGATCTTCCAGAATCTTTGCAACGATCGGCAGTCCCAGTCCGGTTCCGCCCTCGCGCGTCGTCATATAGGGCTCTAGAAGGCGTTGCCTGCCCTCGACGGGAAAGCCCTTGCCGTTGTCGGTCACTGCCAAGATCACGTAATCCGGGTGGGTGTCGTCGAGAAGCACGGCGATCTGGGCCTGACCCCGGTCCGCGTCGGGAACTGCCGCGATGGCCTCGGTCGCGTTCTTGACGATGTTCGTGACAGCCTGGGACACGAGCCGCCGGTCGAAGGGCACGACGACAGGCCCGGGCGGGAGCTGATCCACGAACTCGATCTCCGGATGGGCGATCTTCATCATGAAAACCACCTGCCGGATGGTCTCGGCCAAGTCCTCGTTGCCGATGGTAGGCTTGGGCATCCGGGCGAAGGACGAGAACTCATCGACCATGCGCTTGATGTCGTCGACCTGCCTCACGATTGTGTCCGTGCACTGCTCGAACACCTCCCGGTCCGTGGTGATGACCTTGCCGTATTTCCGGCGAATGCGCTCGGCGGACAGCTGGATCGGGGTCAGCGGATTCTTGATCTCGTGAGCGATGCGGCGCGCCACGTCGGCCCAGGCCGACGTGCGCTGGGCCAGGACAAGATCGGTGATGTCGTCGAGGGTGATCACCAGATCTCGCTTGTCGCTGCGGGTCTGCTCGCTGGTGACGCGAACGTTGATGGTGCGCTCCTTGCCCTTTCGGGAGATGTGGATCTGCTGCTGCATCAGACGCTGACGTCCGTGGCTCATCTCATCCACAAGAGCGGCCACTTCCGGCAGGATCACGGTGATCGGCTGGCCGAGCAGCTTCTCGCGGGAGGTGCCCAGCAGCGCCTCGGTCGACGGATTGACGATGGTGATCTGCCCGCGCGCATTGACGCCGATGACGCCGGCGGAGACACCGGCCAGAACCGCTTCCGTGAAGCGCCGCCGCCTGTCCATGAGATTGCTTGCCGCCGTCAGGCCATCGTGTTGGCGGCGCAGCTCCGAGGTCATCTTGTTGAAGGTCTCGCCCAGGTGACCGAGATCCCCCTCGCCTCGCCTCACGGGCACCTGAACATAGAAATTGCCGGTCGCCACCTGGTCGGTGGCGTGGATGAGACGCCGGATCGGCGCAACGAGGCGGTTGGCGAAGTTCAGGCCGAACCACACCGCCGAGAGCAGCACGATCAAGGCAATCAGGGTGAACATGGACGCGAAGGCCACCTGAATGCCGGCCTTCTTCTGATCGAGGGCCTCATAGAAAGCGATTCCGGCCTCAGCGACCTGAGGAAACTCGACGGCGCGCGGATCGACCTCTCTGGCCACGTAGAGGATACGCCCGCCATGGGCATCGAGCTTCAGGGCCGAGCGGAAGATGTTGCCGGTGCGGGGGAAAAGGCACAGAGCCTCCCGGTTGCTCGCTTCCTGAAGGTCGGCCTGGGTGGGTTGGGGAACGCCTTCGAGCTTCTTGATCTCGATTCTCTCGACCACCGAACCGTCGGCCTCCAGAAGCATGGTGAGAGGAAAGCCCAGGAAGACCGAACGGGAATTCATGAACTCCCGGAATAGGTTGCGATCGGCGTCGTAGAGAACCTTCGCGCGGTTGAGGTCGGCCGCCATCAGCTGCGTTTCGCGGGCAAGGGTCCGGCACTGCAATTCCCTGTAGGAGCGGGCAATGGAGACCGTGTTGGTCATCAGCTCCTTGATCGATCCCGTGAACCAGGGATCCAAGCCCCGTTCGAGGGTCACCGTTGCGACGGCTGCGACCAGGATGGCCGGCAGAACCGCCACGAGGCTGAACAGGCCGACGATCCTGACATGGAGGCCTGCCGCCGCCGCCCCTTCCCTTCGCTCCCGCACCAGCTTCCGCGCCTGCCAGGCGACAATGCCGAGCAGCACGGCGATGAGCACACCGTTCAGGATGAAAACCCACACCACGACGTTGTGGGTCGGCAGGAGCGGGGTGGCGCCCGCGAGAATCAGGAACGTTGCAAGAGCCGATGCCAAGGCCGACAGCACGGCCCCGTAACCCAGCCAGCCGAGGCTGCTCTGGGACGGTTCTGCCGTCTGCCGTTGTGCATTGTTGTCCTGGTCGATCAAGACTGAGGCCCCGCAAATCGGGTGCTTTCGGTTCAGCACCCTGTCATGGGGTGATGCACCAACACAACAGTGTGGTCAAATTATTACAGCACCCAAGCTCTAGGCGCGATTTGATCGCACCACCATCAGCTCGAGGTCCCTCACCTTCTTGCGCAGTGTGTTGCGGTTGACCCCCAGGAGTTCGGCTGCCCTGATCTGATTGCCTCGGGTCGCCGCGAGGGCTGCCCCGATTAGGGGGCCTTCGATCTCCCGCAGGATCCGGTGATAAAGACCAGGCGGAGGCAGGGTGTCCCGGAAGCCCGAGAAATACTCGTTCAGGTGCCTCTCGACCGCGTCGGACAATCCTTCGGAGTTCTGCTGGGAGGGCTGCTGGGCGCTCTTTCCAACGACTTGTGTCGGCAGCAGGGGCTGGGAATCGAGCTCCGCATCGACGATCGCGCCGGTGATCGTATCCTGCGGATACAGGGCGGCCAGCCGCCGTACCAGGTTCTCCAGCTCACGGACGTTCCCGGGCCAGCGGTAGCGCTTGAGGCGATCCATGGCCTCGACATCGAGCTGCTTGCGCGAGAGCCCTTCCTTCTCGACGATGACGAAGAAGTGACGCACGAGGTCCGGGATGTCCTCCACGCGCTCGCGCAGGGGCGGAAGGCGCAAGGGGACCACATTGAGCCGGAAGTAGAGGTCCTCGCGGAAGAGGCCCTGCTGGATCAGCACCCGAAGGTCCTTGTTGGTGGCGGCAACGATGCGAACATTCGTCTTGATCGGCACGCGGCCGCCCACGGTCGTGTATTCCCCCTGCTGGAGAACGCGCAGGAGGCGGGTCTGCGCCTCCATGGGCATGTCGCCGATTTCGTCGAGGAAGAGGGTGCCGCCTTCGGCCTGCTCGAAGCGGCCGGTGCTGCGCGCCGTCGCGCCGGTGAAAGCTCCCTTCTCATGGCCGAAGAGCTCGGATTCGATCAGCTCGCGAGGAATGGCCGCCATGTTCACGGCCACGAACGGGCCCTGACGACGCTTGCCGTAATCATGAAGCGCCTTGGCGACAAGCTCCTTGCCAGTCCCGGATTCGCCCGTGATCATCACGGTCAGGTCCGTCGGCATCAGCCGCGCGAGCGCCCGGTAGATCTCCTGCATCGCATGGGAGCGTCCGACGAGCGGGATGTCCTCGTTGTCCGGCGGCTGGCCCGCACCGGCGGGAACGGAGCGAGGGCGGGAGAGCGCCCGCCCGACGACGGCGACGAGCTCCTTGAGGTCGAATGGCTTGGGCAGATACTCGTAGGCGCCGCGCTCGGATGCCTTGATGGCCGTCATAAAGGTGTTCTGCGCGCTCATGACGATGATCGGAAGCTCCGGCCGGATCTTCTTGATGCGGGGCAGGAGATCGAAGGCATTCTCGTCGGGCATCATCACGTCGGTGATGATCAGATCGCCCTCCCCTTGCGCCACCCACCGCCAGAGCGTGGCGGCATTGCTCGTGGAGCGAACCTCGTATCCGGCCCGCGAAAGAGCCTGATTCAGAACGGTTCGGATGGCGGCATCGTCATCGGCAAGAAGAATCTGTCCGCTAGGCATTTCTTAGCCTCACATATCGGCGCCGCGCCCGTCATTGGCGCGGTGCATGGGCAGGAGAATTCGGAAACTGGTCCGTCTCGGCGCAGGCTCGCATTCGACGATGCCGCCGTGATCGCCGACGATCTTCGCCACGAGGGCAAGCCCCAGGCCGCTGCCCTGCACCTTCGTCGTCACGAAAGGATCGAAGAGATCGCTCATCAGCTCGGGCGGGATCCCGGGGCCGTTGTCGGTCACGCTGAGCTCGATGGGCAGGCTTACCCGCTCCTGGGAGCCGGGCACCTGAAGCCGAACGCCTGTGCGGAAAGCCGTCGAAAGGATGATCTCGCCATCGGACGCGTCCAGCCCCACCGCTTCGGCGGCGTTCTTGACGAGGTTCAGGATCACCTGAATGAGCTGGTCCCGGTTGCCGAGCACCGGCGGAAGCGACGGATCGTAGTTCTCGACGAAGCGGATGTGGCGGGCAAAGCCCGACTGCGCAAGCCGCTTCACGTGGTCGAGAACGCCGTGGATATTGACGGGTCCCCGCTCCACCGGACGCTCCTCGCCGAACAGCTCCATGCGCTCGACGAGCTTCACGATCCGGTCGGTCTCGTCGCAGATCAGGCGCGTCAGCAACCTGTCGTCCTCGTTGGCCGACTGCTCCAGAAGTTGGGCCGCGCCGCGGATGCCGGAGAGCGGATTCTTGATCTCGTGCGCCAGAAGCGCGCCCAGCGCCGTAATGGACCGGGCCGCGCCGCGATGGGTCAGCTGGCGGTTCATCTTGTCGGCGATCGTCCGCTCCTGGAGCATGAGGATCACGCTGTCGGTGTCGTCACCCAGGGGACTTGCGGAAACGTCCACGATTCGCTCCGCGCCAAGGCGCGGGCTGCCGATGTCCACCCGGTGCTCGCTGACGCTGGACCCCCGCTCGCGCACATCCTCCACAAGGGCCATGACAGGCGAGCCGAAAGGAAGCAGATCGGTGAGCTTCTGGCGCAGCATCATGCGCAGGCTCATGTCGAAGAAGAATTCGGCGGCCGCATTGGCGTGAACGATCCTGTGCTCCGGGCCGACGGTGAGAACCGGCATCGGCAGGGCGTTCATGATCTGGTCGTTGATGGCCATCGTCGTCATGCCGCCTCCCGCTCCCGCCGGCCGTAGAGCGAACGCAGGAGAGCAATCACCGTCCGAGGCTCCTCGGATGTGACTAGGGCTGTTCGAACATTCGATTCGACCTGGAAGCCGGAGGCGAGCGCCACGTCCGCGTATGCGGCGAGATGCTTTCGGGCGTGGCGAATGCCGACCTTCTCGCCATAGAGGCACAAAAGCCCCTCGTAGTGCTCCACGGCAATGTGGGTCATCTCTTCCGCTGATGGATCGGGGATCACCCGTCCCTGCAGGGCCGCTCCCACCTGGCCTACGAGCCAAGGGCGGCCCACCGCGGAGCGGCCGATCATCACGGCGGCGGCGCCAGAGGCGGAGAGGCAGCGTTTCGCATCCTCCAGGGAGTGAATGTCGCCATTGGCGATGACGGGAATGCCGACCACCTCGACGACCGGCGCGATGGCGCTCCAGTCGGCCTGCCCCTTGTAGAACTGCTGCCTCGTGCGGCCATGCACCGTCACGGCCTGCACCCCAAGCGCCTCGGCACGGCGGGCCAGCTCCGGGGCGTTGATGCTCGCATGATCCCAGCCGAGCCGCATCTTGACGGTGACGGGAACGCTCGCCGCCTGCACCGTCGCCTCGATCAGGCGGGAGGCATGGTCGAGGTCGCGCATCAATGCAGACCCAGCATAGCCGCCGATGACACGCTTGGCCGGGCAGCCCATGTTGATGTCGATGATGCGCGCCCCTGCCCCCTCGGCAACCCGCGCGGCTTCAGCCATCCAGCGCGGCTCGCAGCCGGCCAGCTGAACGACGTGAGGCTCGATTCCAGCGCCTTCTGCTCGCAACTGCGCCTCTTCGGAGCCCTGGACGAGTTCGTCCGACGCGACCATCTCCGAAACGACGAGCCCTGCTCCGAGACGCTTGGCGATGCGACGGAAGACAACATCCGTAACCCCCGACAAGGGCGCCAGAACGGTTGCCACCTGGACGCGAACCGGCCCCACGCTGAAACCGTATTCGCCTAATTTTTGATCAACTTCCATTCTGCCCAATGAATAGCCATTTCGATGACATGCGCAAGCCCCTTGCTGGGAGATTTGCCTTATTCGCGGGTCACGCTTAGGAGAGCATCCGTTACAGAGAGCCCCCTGAAAATGTCAGTCGCCGCCCTTATCGTTGCTGCAGGACGTGGATCAAGAGCGGGTGAAGGGATCCCAAAGCAATATCGTCTGCTCAAGGGCAAGCCCGTGTTAGCCCATACCCTCGGGAGCTTCCTGGCGCACCCGAGAATCGAGCGGGTGGTTGCGGTAATTCACCGCGACGACCGCGACCTGTACGAGGCTACCCTGAAGGCCCTCCCCGCAGACCTGCTGTCGAAGCTTCTGCCCTGTGCCTATGGGGGTGAAACCAGGCAGGCCTCCGTAAACCATGGGCTCGAGGCTCTGGCAGCCTCTGCGCCAGATATCGCCCTGGTTCACGATGGCGCCCGTCCCTTTGCAAGTGCCGGCCTCATCGACCGGGCGATGGAAGCCGCAGAGCGTTGGAGCGCCGCCGTCCCGGGCATCTCGGTCACCGATACGATCAAGGTCATCGGGGAGCGCTCGGAGGTGATCTCAACTCCCGACCGGGCAAGCTTGCGAGCCGTGCAGACCCCGCAGTCCTTCCGCTTTCCACTGCTCCTCGACGCCCACCGGCAGGCTGCCGCGTCGAACCTGCACTCCTTCACGGACGATGGCGCACTAGCTGAGTGGGCTGGCCAGCCGGTTCATGTGTTCGAGGGCGAGCCGGGCAATATCAAGCTGACCCATCCGGCCGACTTCCAGGAGGCTGAACGGCGTCTGAAAGGCTCATCCATGACTTACGTGACCCGTCTCGGCACCGGCTTCGACGTGCACGCCTTCGGCGAGGGCGATCATGTGTGGCTCGGCGGGATCGAGGTTCCGCATGACCGTGGCGTCGTCGCCCACTCGGATGGCGACGTGATCCTGCATGCCCTGACGGATGCCGTTCTTGGCGCCCTAGCCGAGGGGGATATCGGCACCCACTTTCCGCCGAGCGACTCGCAATGGCGCGGTGCCTCCTCCGATCGGTTCCTGGCTTATGCCGTGGGCTTGGTGAGGGAGCGTGGCGGGCTCGTCGACCATCTCGACACCACGCTCCTGTGCGAGAGGCCGCGGCTGGGCCCTCATCGTGAGGCGATGCGCCAGCGGATCGCCGAGATTGCCGGGCTTCGCGTCCATCAGGTCTCCCTCAAGGCGACCACGACGGAGAAGCTTGGATTTACCGGCCGGAGCGAGGGCATCGCCGCCCAGGCGGCCGCGACGATCCGGTTGCCGGAGATAGATGCATGACCCCTGAGATGAAAGACCGCGCCGCCGCTCTTCTCGATACCTATCGCCAGCGGGGCCTCAAGATCTCCACCGCCGAGTCCTGCACAGGTGGGCTCGTGGCTGCCCTGCTCACCGAGATAGCTGGCTCCTCGGCGGTCGTCGAGCGCG
Source organism: Microvirga aerilata (assembly GCF_016743775.1). Taxonomy (GTDB): domain Bacteria; phylum Pseudomonadota; class Alphaproteobacteria; order Rhizobiales; family Beijerinckiaceae; genus Microvirga; species Microvirga aerilata. The sequence continues at coordinate 48,450 of NZ_JAEQMY010000019.1, forward strand.
GCTTCGTCACCTATTCCAACGAGGCCAAGACGGAGCTGATCGGTGTTCCAGCCGACCTGATCGCAGCCCATGGAGCCGTGAGCGAGCCGGTTGCCCGCGCCATGGCCGAGGGGGCGCTGGCTCGCTCTTATGCCGATGTGGCGGTTGGAATTACCGGAATCGCGGGACCGACCGGGGGAACGGCGACGAAGCCGGTGGGCCTCGTCCATTTCGGTCTGGCCCGGAAGGGCTCGGCCACGATACATTTGGAAAGGCACTACGGCGAACTGGGGCGAGAGAACGTGCGCCGCCGGGCCGTGGAGGACGCGCTCGCTCTCTTGGAGCAGGCGCTGGGCTGATCAGGCCCGAGCCCTGGATGCAACCCCGTAGATCTCATCCGCCCTCTCCTCGAAGGCTTCGGTGAACTTGCGGAAGGCTTTATCGAACACGCTGCCCATCAGGATGCCCAACGCGAAGCTCTTGAATTCGTAGTTGATGTAGAACTCCACATCGCAGCCGGTGGCCGTCTGGCGGAAGGTCCAGCGGTTTTCGAGATACTTGAACGGTCCGTCCACATACTCGACCGTGATCTTCAGGCGCGGATGGTCGAGCGTCACGCGGGTGGTGAAGCTTTCCTTGATGGCCTTGTAGCCCACGGCCATGGTGGCCACGAGCGTCTCGACGCCCTCCCCGCTCTGGACCCGGCGCATGACGCGCAAGCTCTCGCACAGGGGCAGGAACTCGGGATACCGCTCCACATCGGCCACCAGGGCAAACATCTGGGCAGGCGTATGCTTGACGGGGCGCGCGGTGCGAAAGGTCGGCATGGCTCAGGCGGCCTCTCTGTTCGATGTGAGCTCAGCTTCCAGAGCCGGGATGCCGGATCGGGAGCGCAGCACATAAACGCGCTGGTCAGGGCGCAGGCGCTCCAGCATGCGAGCGGTTTTGGGTCGCATGGCGACGGGATAGGACCAGATCCAGCGCATGAACGACAGGTCGAAGCGCTCCGGGCCGGCGGCGCCGAGGTCGGGCCGCGACCGCCCGTAGTTCCTTGCCACCCGCCAGAGAACGCGGGTGAGGCAGCGCCATCGTGGGAGGTCGAGCCACACGATGGTTGTGGCCCGGGGCACGCGGATATCGAAGGTGCTGGCGTAGTTCCCGTCCATGACCCAGGCTGGCCGGGCTGCGAGCGTGCTTACCTTCTCCCGCCACTCGGCTTTCGGGGGCGTCGTCCAGCCGGGTCCGAAGTATTCCCGATCAAGATGGATCAACGGCAGACCGAGATCCCTGGCGATGCGGCTTGCCAGGGTGCTCTTGCCCGCGCCCGGGCTGCCGATGACCAGAATGCGCTGCATGAACTCGCCCGGCTCCTAGCCGAGTTTTGTCAGACGGGCCGCCTTGAGCTTGGCAAAGTCCTCGCCGGCATGGTGCGAGGAGCGTGTCAGCGGGGTGGAGGAGACCAGGAGGAACCCTTTGGCATAAGCCGTGGTTTCATAGGCCTTGAACTCGTCCGGGGTGACGAAGCGGATCACCTGATGGTGCTTCTTCGTCGGCTGGAGGTATTGGCCGATGGTCATGAAATCCACATCCGCCGAGCGCAGGTCGTCCATGAGCTGCAGGACCTCGTTCCGCTCCTCGCCGAGCCCCACCATGATGCCGGACTTGGTGAAGATGGTCGGGTCGAGCTCCTTCACCTGCTGGAGCAGGCGGATGGAGTGGAAATAGCGCGCACCGGGGCGCACCTTCAGGTACTTGGACGGCACGGTCTCAAGATTATGGTTGAACACGTCAGGCTTGGCCGCGACCACGACCTCGAGCGCGCCAGGCTTCCTGAGGAAGTCGGGGGTGAGAATTTCGATGGTGGTTTTGGGCGAGCGCGCCCGGATGGCGTGGATCACGTCGGCAAAATGCTGCGCGCCCCCGTCGGCTAGGTCGTCCCGGTCCACGGAGGTGATGACCACGTGCTCCAGGCCGAGCTTCTGGACCGCGATCGCCACGCTCTCCGGCTCGTTGGGGTCGAGCGCCTGCGGCATGCCCGTCTTCACGTTGCAGAAGGCGCAGGCGCGGGTGCAGGTATCGCCCATGATCATGAAGGTGGCGTGCTTCTTCTCCCAGCACTCGCCGATATTGGGGCAGCCGGCCTCCTCGCAGACGGTCACGAGCTTGTTCTCGCGCACGATCTTGTTGGTCTCGGCCCATTTGGGCGAGCCGGGCGCTTTCACGCGGATCCATTCGGGCTTGCGCTGCTGAACAGGCTGATCCGGCCGGTGCGCCTTTTCCGGATGGCGAGGGCGGTTATCCTTGTTTAGAAGGTCGAGAACGACGGCCATGAAGCAAAAACCTCTGGGACGAAGGGACCCCGCCCCTTCCTGCATGCCGCTGATTTAAGACTTCCGAGGCACATTCGCAAATGCTCAGATGGCGGAGCAGCGTTTCATTTTTAAAAGCTCCCGCCTGCCATAGGGGTTGAAGCGCTCCGTTAGGTGACTTCGCTCAAGGGAGCCTTGATCGTACAAACGACCCCCGTGGGCACGTAGGCCAGGATCGCCTCGCCCGAGAGCTCATGAGCCAAGCTCCGTTCGATGAGCCTGGTGCCGAATCCCTTGCGCTTCGGCGGCTCGACTGGAGGTCCCCCACGCTCCTGCCAGCACAGCGTCAGATGGCGGGGGTCGTCGAGCGTCACGGTCCATGTGATGGAGACTTGGCCCGTGGGCACCGAGAGGGCGCCATATTTTGCTGCGTTGGTCGCAAGCTCGTGAACAGCCATGGAGATCGCAAGCGCTATGTTGGGGCTGAGGCGGACTTGCGGCCCATCCACGTCGCAACGCCCGCTGGATTGGCGGCAATACGGTTCGATGACCTCCCCGATCAATTCACGAAGCTCCGCTCCCTCCCAGTTGTCCCGTGTCAGAATGTCGTGAGCCCGCGCCAGGGCCAGGAGACGGTCCTGAAACGTCCCTACGCGCAGGTCGCTCTCCGGTCCGAGCTCGCGGAAGCTTTGCACCGCGATGGACTGGACCGTCGCAAGGGTGTTCTTTACGCGATGATTGAGTTCATTGATCAGAAGCTGCTGGCGGCCCTCCCAGAGCTTGCGGTCGGTGATGTCGAAGGCAACCCCGGTGGCCTTGATGAAAACGGCCCCCTCAGGTCCATGGCTGGCCTCCAGGTCGGCACGCAGCAGCAGCCAGTGATGGGAGCCGTCGGGCCAGATCACCTCCAGCTCCTCCTCGGCATAGCGCTGACCATGCGTGAGCGCGGCTGCCGCGGCCATTCGGAGCCGCTCGTGGGCTCCCGGGGCATAGCGGGACCTGATCTCCTCGATCGTCGGAGAGGCATCCTCGGAAAAACCGAGGAGTCGGTTCAGCTCGGGAGAGGTGGTCACGGAGTTAGTGCGGGTGTCGCTTTCCCACACGGCCATCCGGCCCGCATCGAGCGCCAGGCGAAGGCGGGATTCACTTTGTCGCAGGGCCGACTCAGCCTCGCGCCGCGCGGTCAGGTCAATCGTCACCGACGCCATGATATGCGGGCGCCCATCCTCCTGGCGGATCAACGTCACCGTATTGCCGACCCACACCTCTGTGCCGTCGGGACGAACGTAGCGCTTCTCGATCTCGAAGGCTTCCCCGGCCTTGATTGCCTGCTGAAACAGCCGGAGATTTTCCGGAAGATCGTCCGGATGGGTGATGTCCTGCATGCGCAGGCCGCTCAGAAGCTTATCCCGGGTGTATCCGGAGATCTCGCAGAAGCGGTCGTTCACCCGGACAAAGCGTCCCGACAGGTCGCATTCGGCGAACCCCGCCGCAGCCTGGTCGAAGATCGCTGCAAGGTGAGCCTCGCTCTCGCGCAACTCGGTCTCGCGGCGCTTCTGATTGGTCAGGTCCCGAGCCAAGCCGATGCGGACGCTTTGGCCCTGCCACACGCTCTCGCGACCCACGAACTCCGCCGGGAAAACGGATCCGTCTTTCCGGCAGGCTTCGATTTCGTAAGGCTCCTCCTGCCTGAGGCGGCCTTTTTCCAGGAGCAGCTCGGCGCTCCTGGACGTTACGAACGCGGTGCTGGGACGCCCGATCACATCGGCGACATTGTCGTATCCGAAGATACGGGCATAAGCCGGGTTGCAGTCGAGAGCGACGGTGCCGTTGTGAATGATCACGCCTTCGCGGGTTTCCTCGGAGAACAGCCGGTAGCGGGCCTCGCTCTCGCGAAGCGCCGTCCGGGCCTCGACCTGTTCGGTGACGTCGAATCCCTGAGCGAAGATGCCGGTGGCCTTGCCCCGGTCATCCATCACGGGCTGGTACACGAAATCCATATAGCGGGTTTCGGTGGGAGCCCCCGGCCGACGCTGGAACGCGACCGGCATCTGACGGCCTACGAAAGGCTCGCCCGTTGCGTATACCGTGTCGAGGAGGGCTACGGTCCCTTGCGCCTCCAGCTCGGGAAGCGCATCACGCACCCGTTGGCCGATGACGTCGTGCCTGCCGATCAGCTCGAGATAAGCCGGATTGGTAAACTCGAAGACGTGATCCGGCCCGCTCAGGATCGCGATCATGCCGGGTGCCTGCTGAAAGAAGAACCGAAGCCGGTCCGTCTTGTCGGCGGCGAAGGGGAGCCCCGACGGGACTGGATTACCGTGCATTACGGTCCCCTGCGGCGGCCCTGCCCTGCTCAAGGCTGGGCTCCTGGCGACGGTCCTGCTCCACCAGCAGGCGGAGGGCGGCTCGCACGACCTCGCTGGCGCTGCGGTAATGGCCGGTTTTCACCTTCGCGGCAATGAAGGTGGTCAGTTCCGGGGTCAGGGAGGCCGTGATGGTCGATTTGGAGGGCATGACAATCGGGAGGGTAGGAAAGGTTCTTACCCATCTAGCAGCATAGTTCCGGGTTGAATATCAACTTAGATGATCGGCTATAGCGGCGCTTCGTCCCGGTTCAACCATTATGGCCGGTCCCGACGGCGAAGGCTTGGAAGCATGGATGCCCACTTGGCCGGATCATTCCCGGGATGGGCTGGACGCCCGAGCGAATTCAGCCAGCAGCTCCGGGTAAAGCTCCATCGGGGGCAAACCTTCGAAGCTGTGGACTGCCGACGTCTTGGCCCAGGGCAGCGCCTCGCGGGTGTAGGTTTCCATGAACGGCGCAAGGTCGTTCACATTCTCCAGCATCGTGCTGCGCACGTTCACAAAATCGTCCAAGCCCTCGGGGCAGGTGAAGAGCCAGCTCATGCAATGGGGGCAGAAGAAGTGGCGGGTAGCGCCATGAAGGCCGCCGATAACAGGCTCACCCTCTACCACCTCGAATCTGTGGCTGGGATAGAGCGCGCTCAAGGAGAAGGCGCTGGCGGTCATGCGCTGGCAACCGGTGCAGTGGCAGGCCATGGTGACGAGAGGCGCTCCGCTGACACGAAATCTCACCTGCCCGCATCGGCATTCGCCATCCCGCACGGCGTTCTGGTCCGTCATGGCTTTCTCCTGTGTGTCGTAGGGCCAAGCCTGCCGGCAGGGTAGCCGCCCTGTCAATGCGGACACCAGGTTCAAAAAACATGGCCGGGCGGAGCCCGGCCATGTTGGGAGCAAAAGTTGGGCCTGCGGCCTGCCGCTTTAGATGTGGATCACGCGGCCATAGGCGTCCATGACGCTCTCATGCATGGTCTCGGAGAGGGTCGGGTGCGGGAAGACAGCGTGGATCAGCTCCTCCTCCGTGGTCTCCAGGTTCATGGCGATCACGTAGCCCTGGATCAGCTCGGTCACTTCGGCGCCGATCATGTGGGCGCCAAGCAGCTGGCCCGTCTTCTTGTCGAAGATGGTTTTGACCAAGCCTTCCGGCTCGCCCAGGGCAATGGCCTTGCCGTTGCCGATGAAGGGGAAGCGACCGACGCGGACGTCGAAGCCCTGCTCCTTCGCCTTGGCCTCAGTCAGGCCCACGGATGCGATCTGCGGATTGCAATAGGTGCAGCCCGGGATCTTGGCCTTGTCCATGGCATGGGCGTGCAGGCCCTTGATGGTCTCGACGCAGATCACGCCTTCGTGCTCGGCCTTGTGCGCCAGCATGGGCGGACCCGCCACGTCGCCGATGGCGTAGATGCCCGGCACATTGGTGCGCCCGAGCCCGTCCGTCATGACGACGCCGCGCTCGATCTTCACCCCGAGCCTCTCGAGGCCGAGATTTTCGATGTTGCCGACGACGCCGACCGCCGAGATCATCCGCTCCGCAGTGATGGTCTGCGTTCCCTTGCCGTCATCGATGGTGGCCGTGATGGAGTTTGCGCCCTTCTCCACCTTCGTGACCTTTGCGCCGGACAGGATCTTCATCCCCTGCTTCTCGAAGCGCTTGCGGGCGAGCGCCGCAATCTCCGCGTCCTCGACGGGCAGGATCTGCGGCATCACCTCGACCACCGTCACCTCCACGCCCATGGTGCGGTAGAAGGAGGCGAACTCGATGCCGATGGCGCCCGACCCCATGACGAGGAGCGATTTCGGCATGGTGGGAGGCACCATGGCCTCGAAATAGGTCCAGATCAGCTTGCCGTCCGGCTCGATGCCCGGTAGCGCACGGGGCCGCGCGCCGGTGGCCACGATGATGTGCTTGGCGGCGTAAGTGCCGGGCTCCAGCACGCCCTTCGGCACCGGGTTTTGCGGCTGCATGGCGGGCTTCTTGGGAGCCGATACCACTACCTCGCCGGGCTTGGTGATGTTGGCCTCGCCCCAGATCACGTCGACCTTGTTCTTCTTGAGCAGCATGCCGACACCGCCGTTGAGACGGCCCGACACGCCGCGCGAGCGCTGCACGATGGCGGCCGCATCGAAGCCGATCCCTTGAGCCGACAGGCCGTAATCCTTGGCGTGCTCCATGTAGTGGTAGATCTCGGCCGAGCGCAGGAGCGCCTTGGTGGGTATGCAGCCCCAGTTGAGGCAGATGCCGCCCAGATGCTCGCGCTCCACGACCGCGGTCTTGAACCCGAGCTGCGCCGAGCGGATCGCGGCCACATAGCCCCCCGGCCCGCCGCCGATGACGATGATGTCGTATTGGTTTGCCATTTACGCCTCCAGGTCCCCTTCCCCTTGCGGGGAGGGGTAAGGGGTGGGGGTGGTGCGGACACGTGCCGCATGAGGGATGTCGAGCACTGAAGTGATGTCCAGCATCACTTCAGCATTGGTGAAATGAAGAGCATGAAAGCCTTGGCTCGCGGGATAGGCCGTCCGCCGGCTATCGTAAGCAGTGGCCTGATCGCTGGTGTGTTGGCCGCCATCGACTTCGATGACGAGCCGGGTGCCGAGACAGCAGAAATCGGCGATGTGGGAACCGATGGGAACTTGGCGCCTGAAATGGGTGTCGCTTAAGGGCAGGCGATTCCGCAGGTGCCACCACAAACGCTTCTCAGGTTCTGTGAGAGTGCGCCGCAGTTTCCCCGCATTCGACTTCGCCCGTGGTGATGTCGATCTGGCAGGTGGCTGGTTCCACGACATTGCAGGTTCTGTCAGCGCGAGCATGCGTCACGACCCCCACCCCTGCCCCTCCCCGCGAGGGGGAGGGAAAAGGTGGAGCATTTGCTCAAACCAGCATCCCCATCGGGCTCTCGATGAGCTGCTTGAAGGCTGCCAGCAGTTCCGCGCCGAGAGCACCATCGACCACGCGGTGGTCGCAGGAGAGGGTCACGGTCATGGCCTGAATGACGGCAGGAGCACCGTTCTTCACCACGACGCGCTGCTCGCCGGCGCCGACCGCCAGGATCGTGCCCTGTGGCGGGTTGATGACCGCCTGGAAGTTCTTGATGCCGAACATGCCGAGGTTGGAGACCGCGGTGGAGCCGCCCTGATATTCCTCGGGCTTCAGGCGGCGGGTGCGGGCGCGGCCCGCCATGTCCTTCACCTCGCCCGAGATGGTGGTGAGGGTCTTCTGTTCCGCCTTGCGCACGACCGGCGTGAACAGGCCGCCCTCGATTGCGACGGCGACGCCCACATCGGAATGCTTCATCTTCAGGATGCGATCCTCGGCCCAGACCGCGTTGGCGGCGGGAACCCGCTGGAGCGCGATGGCGAGAGCCTTGATGACGAAGTCGTTGACCGAAAGCTTGTAGGCGGGCTTGCCGTCCTTGTCCTTGCCGGCGGCTGCATTGATCTGCTCGCGCAGGGCCATGAGCGCGTCGAGCTCGCAATCCAGCGACAGGTAGAAATGAGGCACCGTCTGCTTCGACTCGACGAGGCGCTTGGCAATGGTCTTGCGCATGCCGTCGAGCGGCACTTCCTCGTAGGTGCCGGCCTCGAACATGGCCTTGACCTGATCGGCCGAGGCGCTCTGGGCCAGCTGAGGGGCTGCGGGTTTGGCCGCAGGTGCAGGCGCAGGTGCCGCCGCCGCAGCGGGCGCCGGAGCAGCCGCCGGCTTCGTGCCGCCACCCTGGAGCGCGGAGCGCACGTCCTTCTCGACGATGCGGCCATGGGGGCCGGAGCCCTGGACGGAGCCTATATCGATGCCTGCTTCACGTGCTATGCGCTTGGCAAGAGGCGAGGCAAAGACCCGGTTGCCGCCTGCCTGCTGCTCCCCTGCCCCATTGGGCTTGCCTGCGGGCTGCGCCGGCCCCTCGGGAGCCTGATCGACACGGGCATAGGACATGTGGGCTGCCGGATCGCCCTGAATGGCGTTGGCCTGCGGCTGGGGCGCGGCTGCTGGCGCAGCAGGAGCCGGTGCGGCTTCAGCCTTCGGTGCCGGAGCGCTGCCGCCGCCAGATGGAGCCGTGACGCTCTTCGGATCCTCGCCCTCGCCGGCGATCAAAGCGATCAACTGGTTGACGGGCACGTCTGCGGTGCCTTCAGGCACGACGATCTTGGCGAGGATGCCTTCGTCCACCGCCTCCACTTCCATGGTGGCCTTGTCGGTCTCGATCTCGGCGATGATATCGCCGGATTTCACCGTGTCGCCTTCCTTCTTCAGCCACTTGGCAAGGTTGCCCTTTTCCATGGTGGGAGACAGGGCGGGCATCAGGATATTGATGGGCATGGCGTTTATGGATCCTGATCTTGTAGGGTTTAATTGATCGCCTGCGTCGAACCAGGATCGCTCGGATCATCCAGCTCGGCCTGAATGCCGGCAGTGATCTCGGCCAGAGCCTCCTCTTCGGAGAACTCCGTTTCCATGGCGTAGACGCGCGCGGCGTGACGGGCGAGGTCCACCAGGAGCACGCCCCAGGTGAACGGATCGTCGAAGGCGCGGCGAAGCGCGATGCTCACCTCGCCATCGACCACCGAAGCCCTCAGGATCTCGATGCCGCCCTTTTCGAGGACGTCAGGCGGAACGTTGAGGGCTTCGAATTTCCGTTCGCTCATGATCTCACCTGTAGCAAACGGCCTTCGCCGCCTGCACCACTTCGGCCACGTTCGGGAGCGCGAGCTTCTCGAGGTTGGCCGCATATGGCATCGGCACGTCCTTTCCGGTCACGCGGACCACGGGCGCGTCAAGATAGTCGAACGCATTCTCCATGATGCGCATGGCGACTTCGGCGCCGACCCCCGATTGCGGGAAGCCCTCTTCCACCGTGACGCAGCGGCCCGTCTTCATGACGGACGCGACGATGGTCTCGGTATCCATCGGGCGGATCGTGCGCAGGTCGATCACCTCCGCATCGATGCCTTCCTTCTCAAGCTCCTGCGCGGCCTTCAGCGCGTAGGTCATGCCGATGGAGAAGGACACGATGGTGACGTCCTTGCCCTCGCGGTGGATGCGCGCCTTGCCGATCGGCACCGTGAAGTCGTCGAGCTTCGGCACCGGGAAGGACTGGCCGTAGAGAATCTCGTTCTCCAGGAAGATGATCGGGTTCGGATCGCGGATGGCGCTCTTGAGGAGTCCCTTCGCGTCCGACGCCGAATAGGGTGCGATCACCTTGAGGCCTGGAACGTTCGAGTACCAAGCCGAGTAGTCGTGGCTGTGCTGAGCACCCACGCGGGCCGCGGCTCCGTTGGGGCCACGGAACACGATGGGAGCGCCGAGCTGGCCACCGGACATGTAGAGTGTCTTGGCCGCCGAGTTGATGATGTGGTCGATCGCCTGCATGGCGAAGTTGAAGGTCATGAACTCGACGACGGGGCGAAGGCCCGTGAAAGCCGCGCCGACGCCCACGCCGGCAAAGCCGTGCTCGGTGATCGGCGTGTCGATCACGCGCTTGGCGCCGAATTCCTGCAGCAGCCCTTGGGTTACCTTATAGGCGCCCTGGTACTCGGCCACCTCTTCACCCATGACGAGGACGGATCCGTCCCGGCGCATCTCTTCGGCCATGGCATCGCGAAGCGCCTCGCGGACGGTCATGTTGACCAGCTCGGTTCCTTCCGGAATCTCCGCCATGGCGTTGTAGCTGGTGCGGCTGGTGATGACCGACGGAGCGGCCGGCTGTGCCACGGGCTGATCGGACTCCGTCCTGGATGAAGGGGCCGGGCGGTCCGTCATGCCTTCCGCCTGCATGTCCGGAACCGGTGCCGGCTGCGGAGAGCTCGGGCCGGGTGCCGGAGGAGGCTCGCCGCCGCCTTGAGCCGGGCCCTTGGAAGCTGCGGCGGAAACATCCTCACCCTCTCCTGCCAGGATGGCGATGGGGGTGTTCACGGCCACGTTGTCGGTGCCGTCGGAAACCAGGATTTTTGCAAGGACGCCCTCGTCGATCGCCTCGACCTCCATGGTGGCCTTGTCGGTCTCGATCTCGGCCAGCACGTCGCCGGGCTTGACCTGATCGCCTTCCTTTTTCAGCCACTTGGCCAGTTTGCCCTGCTCCATGGTGGGGGAGAGGGCGGGCATAAGAATATCGATCGCCATGAAAGACCTGTTTTGATTGTCGCTGCGGCGAGATGTGGGGAGCGGCGCTGGGGGCGCCGCTTACAACAGGATGTCCGTGTAGAGCTCGGACGGATCGGGCTCCGGATCGTGCGTGGCGAACTCGGCCGCCTCGTTGACGATCTCGCGCACCCGGCTGTCGATGGCCTTCAGCTCGTCTTCCGACAGCTTCCAGGTCTCCAGCAGACGGCGGCGCACCTGCTCGATCGGGTCGTGCTCCTCGCGCATGCGGGCCACTTCGTCCTTCGTGCGGTACTTGGCCGGATCGGACATGGAATGGCCGCGATAGCGGTAGGTCTGCATCTCGAGAATGTAGGGACCCTTGCCTGAGCGGGCATGCTCGATGGCGCGCTGACCGGCGGCATAGACCGCGCGGACGTCCATGCCGTCCACCTGCTCGCCGGGAATGCCGAAGGACACGCCGCGCTTGGAGAAGTCGGTCTGCGCCGAGGCGCGGCTGACCGAGGTGCCCATGGCGTAGCGGTTGTTCTCGATCACGTAGACGACGGGCAGCTTCCACAGCTGCGCCATGTTGAAGCTTTCGTAGACCTGACCCTGGTTGGCAGCGCCATCGCCGAAATAGGTCAGGCAGACATTGCCGTTCTCACGGTAGTGATTGGCGAAAGCGATGCCGGTGCCGAGGGACACCTGGGCGCCGACGATGCCATGGCCGCCATAGAAATGCTTCTCCTTGGAGAACATGTGCATGGAGCCGCCCTTGCCCTTCGACAAGCCGCCGCGGCGTCCCGTCAACTCGGCCATGACGCCCTTGGCGTCCATGCCGCAGGCGAGCATGTGACCGTGATCGCGATAACCCGTGATCAGCTGGTCGCCCTCTATGGTCGCCATCTGCATGCCGACGACCACGGCTTCCTGACCGATATAGAGGTGGCAAAAGCCGCCGATCAGGCCCATGCCGTACATCTGCCCGGACTTCTCTTCGAAGCGGCGGATCAGAAGCATGTCGTTATAGGCTGACAGATCCTGGTTCTTGTCGAATTGTGGGGTGTTGAGCGCAGCTCCTCGTGCGGAGCTTTTGGTGGAAGTGGACTTGTTAGCCGTGCCGGTTGCGACACGGCCCGCCTTGCGGGCAGCAACAGCCATCGGGTTCCTCCGAAGGGTTTCCTCGACGAAAGTTGTAGCGCAGACGGGATGGGAAATCGAGGGGGCAAAGCATTGTGTTGCGCTGCACAATGAAACATGCAAGCGATTGTTATTGCTTGTTTATTTGCGATCAACTTGATTTCAGTTAAGCAGAACTTTTGAACTCTTCCGAATTATGGGCCCGTGATGATCACAAGGTCGTTCTTGTGGACACGTCCTAACATCACGCGAGCTCTTTCCTCGAGCAGATCACGGTCGATCTGATCGCTCCGAAGAAGCGCGATGCGGCGCTCCCAGTGCGAGCGCTGGGTCTTTAAACCCTCCAGCTCGCCCGAAAGTTCGGCCACCTGAGCTTCATACTTTTGTTGGGCCTCGATGCCACGTGCGCCGCTATGGGCATGATGTACGAAGTAGCCGGCCACAGCCGCCGAGATGCTGTAGAGCACCAGCGGGATCAAGAATCGTCGTGCGCGCCTGCGGATTACCATGGCCTGAGTCATACATCCGCATGGTTAAGAAGGGGTTGAGGATCGGTGCGCTCGGCATCGCGTGTGCCCTGTACGCCATTACCTGCCCTGTGCCGGTGATCTCGATCAGGGAAGCGCCGCACCCGTTCAGAATGGAAATGGCCGGGACAAGCCCGGCCATGACGTAGAGCAGAAAGATCGCTTCGGCGATCACATTATGCCAGCGCCTTCAGGGCGGCCCGGCCCGCATAGCGAGCCTGGGTGCCGAGCTCTTCCTCGATCCGGATGAGCTGGTTGTACTTCGCCAGCCGGTCGGAGCGGGCAAGCGACCCAGTCTTGATCTGCCCGCAATTGGTCGCAACCGCGAGATCCGCGATGGTGGAATCCTCCGTCTCGCCCGAGCGGTGGGACATGACGGCCGTGTAGCCGGCGCGGTGGGCCATGTCGACGGCAGCCAGGGTCTCGGTGAGCGAGCCGATCTGGTTCACCTTCACCAGAAGTGAGTTGGCGACGCCCTGCTTGATGCCTTGCGAGAGGCGCTCCACGTTGGTGACGAAGAGGTCGTCGCCCACGAGCTGGCACCTGGAGCCTATGAGGTCGGTCACGGCCTTCCAGCCCTCCCAATCGTCCTCGGACATGCCGTCCTCGATGGTGGCGATGGGATAGGCGGCGGCGAGCTGGGCCAGATACTCGGCCTGCTGCTGCGGGGAGAGCTTCTGGCCGGTGCCCTCATAGTGATAAGCGCCGTTCTTGAAGAACTCGGTGGCGGCGCAGTCCAGGCCGATCACCATATCGGTGCCTGGCTTGTAGCCGGCCTGCTCGATGGACTTCATGATGAAGTCGAGGGCTGCCTCGGCGCTTGGCAGGTTGGGGGCAAAGCCGCCCTCGTCGCCCACATTGGTGTTGTGGCCGGCGTCCTTGAGGGCCTTCTTGAGGGTGTGGAACACCTCCGCGCCCATGCGCACGGCCTCGGCCAGCGTCGGTGCGCCGACGGGCATGATCATAAATTCCTGGAAGTCGATCGGGTTGTCGGCATGGGCGCCGCCATTGATGATGTTCATCATCGGAACCGGCAGGACACGGGCCTGGGTGCCGCCCACATAGCGATAAAGCGGCAACGCCGCTGCCTCGGCAGCCGCCTTGGAGACGGCGAGCGAGACGCCAAGAATCGCGTTGGCGCCAAGGCGGGCCTTGTTCGGGGTGCCGTCGAGCTCGATCATCGCCTCGTCGATGGCGACCTGCTCTTCAGCATCCATGCCGCCGATGGCGTCCAGGATCTCGTTGTTGACGGCATCGACTGCCTTCAGCACGCCCTTGCCGAGATAGACGGACTTATCCCCGTCCCGCAGCTCGACGGCTTCGTGAGCGCCGGTGGAAGCGCCCGAGGGCACGGCCGCACGGCCCATGGACCCGTCCTCCAGGGTGACGTCCACCTCGACGGTGGGATTGCCGCGGCTGTCCAGAATCTGGCGGGCGAAAACGTCGATAATTGCTGTCATCAAACAGGCTCCTGCTGGCTGAAGTGCGGCCCGCGTTTCCCGTGGGCCGGGTGCGGCCTCAAGTCATGGAATGGCTTATTGACCGAAATGATCAGGTGAGCAAGGACGGCAAGAGCCCTCAAACCATTGATCCAAGGCGAAATAGCGTGACAAAAACCAGCCTTCAGCTCGGCCAAGCGAGCGCCCTCCCCGACTCTCCCGAAACGGCGCAGCTCGACCGGGTGCCGAATCCGCATCCCGACACCGACTACCTCGCCCGCTTCACCGTGCCGGAATTCACCTCGCTGTGCCCTGTGACGGGCCAGCCGGATTTTGCGATTCTGGTCATCGACTACGTGCCGGGCCCCTGGCTCGTCGAATCCAAGTCGCTGAAGCTCTACATGCACAGCTTCCGCAATCACGGCGCCTTCCATGAGGATTGCACGGTTGCCATCGGCAAGCGCCTCGCCAACCTGCTGGAGCCCCGGTATCTGCGCATCGGCGGCTATTGGTACCCCCGCGGCGGCATCCCCATCGACGTGTTCTGGCAGACGGGCGAACTGCCGAAGAACCTCTGGCTGCCCGACCAGGGCGTGGCGCCCTACCGGGCTCGCTGAGCGGCCGGCCTGGTCAGGAAGAAGGACGCGGTCAGGCCGACGCCGACGATGATCAGGGCGGCCACGAAGGTCGCCCCGGTCAGGCCGATGGTGCGCAGGCCGAGGCCCATGAGCACCACGCCGAGCGCCTGACCGCAGAAAAACGAGAAGGCATGGAGCGCGACCGCCGAGGCGCGCGCTCCAGGCGCCACTTCCGTCACCTGGGCCTGAAAGGTGTTGTGGAGCATGTAGAAGCCAAGCCCCATGAGCAGCAGGGCAGCCGCATCGAGCTTCCAGTCGCCACCCAATCCCAGAACCACAAGGGCAGCGCCCGCGAAAAAGCCGCCTCCCAGGAGGATCCTGCCGATGCCGAGCCTCCTCAGCATCCAGGTCACGAGGGCTGAATAGACGAGCCCACCCACCGCAAAGCCGCCGATGGCAAACCCTGCCTGAGCCGGCCCGCCCCCGCCCCGCTCCTCGAGCAGGGGCGCCACATAGGGGAAGATGCCGAAAATGGCGATGGCTTCCACGAAGACGAGGCCGAAGAGGGTCAGGGCGCGCGGATTAGAGAGGATGTCGCCATAGCGCTGCATCACTTTGCGCGCTTCCAGCCTCCCACCGGGCAACGCTCCTCGAAAGCCCAGGAACGTGGCCGCTAGGGCACCGGCCATCATCAGGGTTGATATTCCGAACACGCCCCGCCAGCCGGCCATCTCGGCCAGGAGCCCAGCGATGGCCGACCCGGCGAGCTGGCCGACTATTACCGCGACGAGAAAGCGGCTCAGCGCCACTTGGCGCTGGTCCACCTCCACCCGATCGCCGATCAAAGCAATAGAGAGCGGAACTGCGCCGCCAGCCGCAACACCTGCAATGATGCGAAGTGTAAAGAGTGTCTCTACGTTGGGTGCGAAGATGGATCCTGCCAGTGTCAGGAAGAGAAATACCAGGGCCACCTTCATGACCCGCTCCTTTCCTAAGGCATCGCCTACCGGACCCAGAACTGGCTGGATGAAGGCGAAAGGCAGCGCAAACGCTGCAGATAGGAGAGCGATGGTTTGTGGGCTGGATTGCAGATCCCGAGCGATGATCCCTACCATAGGCTCTACCGCGCGGGAGGAAAAGGTGCTTGCAAAGCCGCTGGCGGCGAGGATCAGGATCAAACTGCGGGGAGACATGACGCCCTATCGTTCAAGACACGGAACGGAGCTGCAAGTCTGTATCGCAGCCATAAAGCGATCAGCAGCCGGATCCGCATCCTGACACATGGAGGCAGCCTCAGGCTTACCTGCCCTTAGCCAGCGCGTCGAACGCCATCAGCCGGGAAAGCAGCGTCTCGAGTTCCTTCAGAGGCACCATGTTCGGACCGTCGGAGGGGGCCTTGTCGGGGTCCTGATGCGTTTCAATAAAGACGCCGGCGACGCCCACGGCAACCGCCGCGCGGGCCAGAACCGGAACATATTCGCGCTGGCCGCCGGACGTGGAGCCCTTGCCGCCGGGCTGCTGGACCGAGTGGGTGGCGTCGAAGATCACCGGGGCCCCGGTCTCGGCCATGATGGGAAGGCTCCGCATGTCGGACACGAGGGTGTTGTAGCCGAAGGAGGCACCGCGCTCGGTGAGCATGACGTTCGGGTTGCCGGCGCCTGCCACCTTCGCGGCGACATTGGCCATGTCCCATGGTGCGAGGAACTGCCCCTTCTTCACGTTCACGACCCGGCCGGTCTTGGCTGCGGCAATCAGAAGATCGGTCTGGCGGCATAGGAAGGCGGGGATCTGGAGAATGTCCACCACCTCGCCGACGGGCGCGCATTGGTCGTTCTCGTGCACATCGGTGAGAACCGGCAGCTCGTATCTCTCCTTGACCTCGGCAAAGACCGAGAGAGCCTTGTCCAGCCCGATGCCTCGGGCGCTGGAGACCGAGGTTCGGTTGGCCTTGTCGAAGGACGACTTATAGACGAGGCCGATACCCAGGCGCCCGGCAATCTCCTTGAGCGCAGAAGCCATTTCGAGCGCATGCTCTCGGCTTTCCATGGCGCAGGGCCCGGCAATGATGCTGAGCGGGAGATGATTGCCGAAGCGGACGGAACCGGCCTCGACGACGGCTGGATGCTGTTTGGTATCGGTCATGCACCGTCACTAGCGCTTTTGGCGCAGCAAGCAAAGTGGGCGAAGGGCTCCTGGGCGCCTTCCCAATGGCCGTGCGCCGGAACGACAGCTCAGAACGTCATAGCTGCCGCGTTGATGATCCCGGCTGCGAGCGAGGCCGCGCCAAGGAAGAGCGCTGCGGCCATCTCGCCGGCGGCGATGCGCTCCGAGAGGTTCGGCATCACGATCCGAACGAGCCAGTAGACAACAATCTGCACCGCAAGAGCCACCAAGCCCCAGACGAGGCAATCGACAATGGTCTGGGCATGCACAATGGCGCTGGCGAGCGGAAGGGCGAAGCCGACGAGGCTGAAGCCGAGAGCGGTTGCTGCCGAAATCACGTTTTCGCGGATCAGGGCGAACTAGTTATGCATGGTCGCAAGCGTATAAACCGCAAGATAAAGGCCCACGAGCCCGACCGCGAGAACGAAAAAGATCAGGAAATCAGTCAAGCCCGCAAGTGATGAAGTCACGGTTCTAGCCCCCAAACGATTGAAGTTTTCCAATCGTTTAGAGGTACATGGTTAAGATTACGTTGGCTCGAAGGCGATAGCGACACCGAAGGCAGCACTTGCCGGCACGATAAGCCTGCTGCCGATGTGCTGATAGGGAATCTCAGCTGCGTCCAGCCACGTCGCCTGGCGACCGATGTTCTCGACCCGCACACCGAACGCCACGAAGGACGGCTGGTCGAGCTCGGCCTCGATGGAGGCGTAGATCTCGGCGGCATCGTCCTGTGTGAGGACGTCAAAGTGGCTCTCGCCGAGACGGAACGAGAGGTCGTCCCGGTCCGGGCTGGTGGGCTCCGTTCCCGTAAACGCTGTCAGGAAAGCACGGTATCCTTCCGGGTTCGGAGCCGCCAAGGCCACGGCCGAGATCCCGGTCGCTTTGTTGTCGTGGCGCTGGAACTCCGGATTCCAGAAGTTCTCCGGGTAATGCTGCTGGCAGACGAAGAAGCCTGCATGGGGAGCGCCCTCACTCGATGCAAATGCCAATGTGAAGGCGACCTTGGTCTCGGATCCGTCGGGGCGGCGACCGCTACGCTCGAAACGGAAAGGCTCGAAGGAGCCGATTCCTTTATCGGCAAACAGGGCTGCATCAGCCTCGGCGTCCTGGCTGTCGAGCACCAGCATCGCCAAGCCTTCGCGGCGGCTCAGGTAATTCTGAACGAAGGCGCCGAAACTGAAGGATCTCTCTTGATGCGGGGCAATCGCCGCCCCCTCGCCTACCGTGATCAGCTCGATAAAGGACTGGGCAAGCTGAACGATCCGGTTTTCCGTGCCCCAAGGGTGTCGATTCCGCGCTCCGACCTGAAAGCCTAAGCGCTGGTAGAAGCTTCCAGCCCTGTCCAGGTCGTGAACGGCAACAACGAGATGGTCGATCCGGCGGTTCATCATGCTCTTTCCTGTCGGTCGCGCCTGGGATCATCCCAGGCACGACGGTTCAGGTTAACATCAAACCAGCCGGCTTTGCTCCACAGCCGCGTGAATGAAGCTCCGGAAGAGCGGGTGCGGCTCGAAGGGGCGGGACTTCAGCTCCGGGTGGTACTGGACGCCGATGAACCAGGGATGGTCCTCGTATTCCACGATCTCGGGCAGAACGCCGTCAGGAGATACCCCGGAGAAGCGCAGGCCCTTGGACTCCAGCTGGTCGCGGTAGGTCATGTTGACCTCGTAGCGATGCCGATGGCGCTCGGAGATTTCCGTGCCGCCATAGATCTCCGCCACCTTGCTGCCGGGCTTGAGCGAAGCCTGATAGGCGCCCAAGCGCATGGTGCCGCCAAGGTCGCCCCCGGATGCCCGCTTCTCGAGCTCATTGCCGCGCAGCCACTCGGTCATCAGGCCGACGACGGGCTCGGCGGTCGGGCCGAACTCGGTGGAGCTGGCGTCCTGGATGCCGGCGAGAGATCGCGCCGCCTCGATAACGGCCATCTGCATGCCGAAGCAGATGCCGAAATACGGCACCTTGCGCTCGCGAGCGAAGCGGGCCGCCCGGATCTTGCCCTCGGCGCCGCGCTGGCCGAAGCCGCCCGGAACCATGATGCCGTGAATGCCCTCCAGGAACGGCGCCGGATCCTCGCTTTCGAAGACCTCGCTTTCGATCCACTCCAGGTTCACCTTCACCTGATTGGCGATGCCGCCATGGTGAAGCGCCTCGATGAGCGACTTGTAGGCGTCCTTGAGGCCGGTGTACTTGCCGACCACCGCGATGGTGACCTCGCCTTCCGGGTTATGAACGCGGCCGGAAATGTTGGTCCAGCGGCTGAGGTCGGGAGCCTTGGCGCTGCTGTCGAGGCCGAAGGCCGCCAGAACCTCGCTGTCGAGCCCCGCCTGATGGTAGGCCAACGGAACGTCGTAGATGGAGCGCGCATCCCGCGCCTCGATCACGGCCGTCTCGCGGACATTGCAGAACAGGGCGAGCTTGCGCCGCTCGTCCCTGGGGATTTCGCGATCCGTCCGGCAGAGGAGGATGTCGGGCTGGATGCCGATGGAGCGCAGCTCCGCCACCGAGTGCTGGGTGGGCTTGGTCTTCAGCTCGCCGGCGGACGGGATGAACGGCAGCAGGGTCAGGTGGACGTAGATCGCCTGCCCTCTGGGCAGGTCGTTGCCGAGCTGGCGGATGGCCTCGAAGAACGGCAGCCCCTCGATGTCGCCCACCGTGCCGCCGATCTCCACCAGCACGAAATCGAAGCCCTCGTTGCCGGTGAGCACGAAATCCTTGATGGCGTTCGTGACATGCGGGATCACCTGGATGGTCGCGCCGAGATAATCCCCGCGCCGCTCCTTAGTGATGATGTCGAGATAGATGCGCCCGGTGGTGATGTTGTCGGCCTTGCTGGCCGGCACGCCCGTGAAGCGCTCGTAATGTCCGAGATCCAGATCGGTCTCAGCGCCGTCGTCGGTCACGAAGACCTCGCCGTGCTGGTAGGGACTCATCGTCCCCGGATCGACGTTGAGATATGGGTCGAGCTTGCGAAGCCGGACCTTGTAGCCGCGTGCTTGGAGAAGCGCTCCGAGGGCTGCCGAAGCCAGACCCTTGCCGAGCGAAGACACCACGCCGCCGGTGATGAATACGTACCGCGTCATGGACCCCTATCCATAAACATCGAGCGCCGATTCGCAATCGCGAACCGACCCACTCGAAAGCCATCCACAAAAAGAGAGGGCCGGAGGTCCGGCCCTGACTTCGGTTATTGCTGAGGCGCTGCGGGCGCTGGCGCCGGAGCGCCGGGAGCCGGTGCCGGGCTGGCCGGCTGGTCTCCCTGGAGACGCTGCAGCTGCTCGAGCACGTTGCCGCCCTGAGGAGCCGCCGGAGCTTGCTGACCAGGAGCCGCTGGAGCGGCACCATCGAGGATCGAGCGTGGAGCCCTGGTGGAGGTCGCCATGACCGTCAGCGCGATGCTCGTCACGAAGAACAGCCCGGCGAGAATCGCTGTCGCCCGGGTGAGCGCATTGGCCTGCCCGCGTCCGGTCATGAAGCCGGAGACACCGCCTCCGCCACCGCCGCCGCCCAAACCCATGCCGCCGCCCTCGGAGCGCTGCAGGAGAACCACGCCGATCAGAGCGAGAACGATGATCAGGTGGACGATAATGAGAACTGTTTGCATCGTTTTCAAAAACCTCAAGCGGCTGCGCTTGTTGAAGGCGTCAGCCGCTCGCAATCCGTCTGTTGAGGCGGCCTGTAGCATAGGTGGGCGCAGGATCAAAGACCCGCAAGCCGCCTTTTGGAGACTTAACCCAGATACGCCCCGGCAATGCCCAGGAAGTCGGCGGCAACGAGGCTCGCCCCGCCTACCAGAGCGCCGTTGACGTTGTCCACTGCCATCAGGTCGGCTGCATTGGAAGGCTTCACGGAGCCGCCATAGAGGATGCGGACCTTGGGTGCATCGGCTTTGCCGACCAGGCGCCTCAATTCATCGCGGATCAGGGCATGCACTTCGGCCACATCGGCGATCGTGGGGGTCAGGCCGGTGCCGATGGCCCAGACCGGCTCATAGGCCACCACGAGGTTCTGGCTATTCGAATCGACCGGGATGGAACCGCGCAGCTGCTTGCGCACCACGCCGAGGGTCTTGCCGGATTCACGCTCCTCCCGCGTTTCGCCGACGCAGACGATGGCCGTCAGGCCGGCCCGGTGGGCCGCCACCGCCTTGGCGCAGACATCCATGTCCTTTTCCTTGTGGTACTGTCGGCGCTCGGAATGGCCGACGATCACGTAGGTCGCGCCGGCATCCGCAAGCATCTCGGCCGAAAGATCGCCGGTGAACGCGCCCGATTCCTTGGCGTGGCAGTCCTGCCCGCCAATGGCCACCCGGGAGCCCACGGAGATTTGAGCGAGCATGCCAACCAGCGTGGCCGGCGGGCAGACGGCCAGCTCCACCTTGGCCTTCAGGCCCGGCGTATAGCCGGCATGGATCTCCTCCAGCACCTTCGCCGAGGTCTTCAAACCGTTCATCTTCCAGTTTCCCGCCACCAGCGGGCGCGGCCTATCGACACTCATTCCAGCACTCCTGTCACGCTTGATTATCTGGCACTAGCAGAGGCTTGAGCCCTCTTTCAACCAGACTTGCCCTTTTCGTAGAGCCCCTGATCGTTTATCGGCGTGTTTAACGAGTTTTTGGGAAACGGGTTCACGATGCTTCGGAACATGCGCAAGGCTGGGCAGACCCTGGTCGGCAAAGTCATCGCCACGATCTTCTTCGGCGCCATCATCGTCAGCTTCGCCATCTGGGGCATCGGCGACATCTTCCGTGCGACCCCCGCCTCCACGGTAGCCGAGGTCGGCAGCACGACGATCACGGTCGAGCAGGTCCGCAGCGCCTATACCAACGAGCTGCAGCGGCTCGGGCGCCAGTTCCGCACCGTCATCAGCCCTGAGCAGGCCCGGGCCTTCGGTCTCGACCAGCAGGTGGTGAACAACCTCGTAACCGAAGCCGTGATGACCGAGCAGGCCAAGCAGATGGGGCTCTCCGTGTCCGATGAGCTCGTGGCCCGTTCAATCACGGACAACCCGGCCTTCAAGGGTGCCGACGGGCAGTTCAACCGCGCCCTCTTCGATCAGGCCCTGCGCAACGCTTCCCTGTCCGAGGCCGGCTTCGTGCAGGAGCAGCGCGCGGCCATGACGCGCCTCCACCTGGCCGAGGCCCTTGCCGGCGACGTCACGGTGCCGGCTGCGGCCCGCGATGCGCTCCACCGCTATTCCTCCGAACGACGCGCCGCCGCCTACATCCTCCTGCCCGCGGCCGCAGCCGGCGACATCCCCGCCGCCACGAACGAACAGCTGCAGAGCTTCTTCGACGAGCGCAAGAGCACCTTCCGGGCTCCCGAGTACCGGGCCGTGACGGCCATGGCGCTCGATGCCGCCGCCCTGGCGAAGCCCGATACCGTGTCCGAGGCCGATGCCCGGCAGGCCTATGAGCAGCAGAAGGCCCGGTTCGGCACGCCGGAGCGTCGCACGATCCAGCAGATTACCTTCCCGTCACCGGCGGAAGCCGAGGCCGCAGCCGCCAAGATCAGGGACGGCGCGACCTTCGAGGCCGTTGCCACCGAGCGCAACGTCTCGCCGCAGGATCTGGAGCTTGGCACCTTCACGAAGGCCGAAATGCTCGATCAGGCCGTGGCCGATGCCGCCTTCGGGCTCCAGCAGGGAACCGTGAGCGCCCCGGTTGCCGGCCGCTTCGGACCGGTTCTCGTGCGGGTCACGCAGATCCAGCCGGAAGCGGTTCGCCCCTTCGAGGAGGTTGCCGCCGAGATTCGTCAGAGCGTTGCCCAGGAGCGTGCTCAGGGGCAGATCGAGAAGATCCATGACGAAATCGAGGATCTGCGCGCCGGCGCCAAGCCGCTTGCGGACATCGCCAAGGAGAAGGGGCTCGCCCTGGTTCAGGTGCCGGCGGTGGATGCGAGCGGCCTCGACAAAGCCGGCAATGCGGTCAATCTTCCTGAAAAGGACGCGGTCGTGAAAGCGGCGTTTGCGTCCGATATCGGCGTCGATAACGAGGCCCTGCGTACCGCCACCGGCTATGTCTGGTACGACGTGACCGGCATTGAGGCCTCCCGCGAGAAGAGCCTCGACGAGGTTCGCGATCAGGTTGCCGCGCAATGGCGCGAGGATCAGGTGGCCCAGCGCCTGTCGGAGAAAGCCCGGCAGCTGACAGAGCGCCTGGAAAAGGGAGAGGCCATTGAGGCCGTGGCCCAGGAGGTCGGAGCGCCGGTCAGGACTGCCGCCGATCTCGCCCGCAATGCGGCCAAGGAGGACCTGACGGCCGAGGCGGTGAACCGCATCTTCGCCCTTCCCGTGGGCAAGGCGGGCCATGCGGCCAACGGAGCGGACGCCCGCGCGGTGTTCAAGGTGACGTCTGCCACGGTGCCGCCCCTGATGACCACCACCCAAGAGGCACAGGCTATCGACAACCGGCTCAAGACCGGCTTCGGCGACGATCTGATCAACCAGTACATCGCTCAGGTCCGCCAGGATCTCGGCGTCACGGTCAATCAGCAGGCGCTGCGTCAGGCGACGGGCGGCGAACTCTAAGCCATGACGCTCACGCCCGATTACAGCACGTTCGCGCAAGCCTACGAGGCCGGCGAGGCCGGCGTCCTGCGCGCCACCCTCGTGGGGGATCTTCTGACCCCTGTCGCCGCCTTCATGAAGCTGCGGCACGACCGGCAAGGCTCGGCCTTCCTGCTGGAATCGGTGGAGGGCGGGGCCACCCGGGGCCGCTTCTCCATGATCGGCCTCGACCCGGACCTGGTCTGGCGCTGCCAGGACGGCGTTGCATCGATCGATCGTCATGCGTTGAGCCGACGGCAGGAATTCAGGGTCGATGATCGCCCGCCCCTGGAGAGCCTCCGTGCGCTCATCAAGGAAAGCGCCCTGCCCCTCTCCGACGATCTTCCCCCCATGGCGGCGGGCCTCTTCGGCTATCTGGGCTATGACATGGTGCGCCTCATGGAGAGGCTGCCCGAGCCCAATCCTGACGTGCTGAAGGTTCCGGACGCGATCCTCATCCGGCCCACCGTGATGGTGGTCTTCGACGGGGTGAAGGACGAGATTTCCCTGATCACTCCCGTGCGTCCGCAGCCCGGCGTGTCCGCCAAAGCGGCTTACGAGACGGCGCTGTCGCGGCTGGACGAGGTCACCGCAGCGCTTGAACGGCCGATCCCCATCGACGACCGCAGCGATCCCACCAAGATTATCTTCGAGCCCCCGGCATCCAACACGACGCCGGAAGAGTTCGAGGCGATGGTGGCCAGGGCAAAGGACTATATCCGGGCCGGCGACATCTTCCAGGTGGTGCTGTCCCAGCGCTTCGAATCCGCCTTTCCCCTGCCCGCCTTTGCCCTTTACCGTTCCTTGCGGCGGATCAATCCTGCGCCTTTCCTGTGCTATCTGGACTTCGAGGATTTCCAGATCGTCTGCTCCTCGCCGGAGATCCTGGTGCGGGTGCGCGACGGCAAGGTCACCATCAGGCCCATCGCCGGAACGCGCCCGCGCGGCGCGACGGCCGCCGAGGACCGAGCCCATGCGGAAAGCCTGCTCGCCGACCAGAAGGAGCGGGCCGAGCATCTGATGCTCCTCGATCTCGGCCGCAACGACGTGGGCCGGGTGGCCGAGATGGGCTCCGTCGAGGTCACGGACTCCTTCTTCCTCGAATATTACAGCCAGGTGATGCACATCGTCTCGAATGTCGAAGGTCGGCTCGACCCCTCCTTCGACGCCCTCGATGCCCTGGTGGCAGGCTTCCCGGCCGGCACCGTCTCCGGCGCGCCGAAGGTGCGCGCCATGCAGATCATCGACGAGCTGGAGAAGGACAAGCGCGGGCCTTATGCGGGATGCATTGGCTATTTCGGCGCCAATGGGGAGATGGACACCTGCATCGTGCTGCGCACCGCCGTGGTGAAGGACGGCCGCATGGCCGTACAAGCGGGCGCCGGCATTGTCTACGATTCCGACCCCGCCTCCGAGCAGCAGGAATGCATCAACAAGTCGAAGGCCCTTTTTCGGGCAGCCGAAGAGGCGGTGCGCTTCGCAAGCCAGGCGAGAATTGGACAATGACCGCAGCCTCAGCGGCAATGCTTCCCTTGACCGGGCCTGCCGGTTACGCGAACGTCGGCGCACCATGACCCGCGTTCTCGTGATCGATAATTACGACAGCTTCACCTGGAATCTGGTGCACCTGCTCGGCCCCCTCGCCACCTCGGTGGACGTCGTGCGCAACGACGCCCTGACCACCGACGCGGTGCTTGCCTCCCCGCCGGACGTGATCGTGCTCTCCCCAGGCCCCGGCACCCCGAACGATGCCGGGATATGCCTCGACCTCGTGACGCGCGCCTCGCCCGAAATCCCGACCTTTGGCGTCTGCCTGGGACTGCAGACCATCGGCCAAGTGTTCGGCGGCACCGTCTCACGGGCGCCCCTGCCGATGCACGGCAAGGTCTCGGATGTGGAGCACGGCGGCCAGGCGGTGTTCCGCGGGATCAACGGATCCTTCAAGGCCACCCGTTATCACTCCCTGATCGTAGACCGGGAAACGTGCCCGGCGGATCTCGTCGTCACGGCCGAGACATCGGACGGTCTCGTCATGGGCTTGTCCCACCGCGCTCTGCCGATCCATGGGGTGCAGTTTCATCCTGAGAGCATCCTGTCGGAACACGGGGTGACGATCATGCGCAACTTCTTCGAGCTCGCGACCGATTGGAACGCCAGGCAGCGCCGGACCTACAGCGAATCCGCTCAAGCAGGACATTGAAAACCGATGGAATCCTTCAAATCCTACCTTGCGAAGGTCGCCACGGGCGCATCGCTGACCCGGGACGAGGCGCAGGATGCCTTCGATGACCTTCTCTCCGGCGAGGTGACACCCGCCCAAGGCGGCGCCTTCCTGATGGCCCTGCGGGTGCGCGGCGAAGCCCTGGACGAGATCATCGGCGCGGTATCGGCCATGCGCGGGCGCATGCTGCGGGTGAGCGCCCCGCCTGAGGCCATCGACATCGTAGGCACGGGCGGCGACCATTCGGGCAGCTACAACATCTCGACGCTGGCTTCGATCATCGTGGCCTCGTGCGGTGTTCCCGTCGCCAAGCACGGCAACCGGGCGGCCTCCTCGAAATCCGGCACGGCGGACGTGCTGGCGGCCCTTGGCGTGAAGCTCGGCCTCGACGCGGTGGGCCTGGAGCGCTGCCTCAAGGAGGCTGGCCTCTGCTTCATGTTTGCCCAAACGCACCACGCCGCCATGCGCCATGTGGCGCCGGTGCGCGTCGAGCTCGGCACCCGCACGATCTTCAACCTGCTCGGGCCCCTGTCGAATCCTGCCGGGGCCACCAACCAGCTTCTCGGCGTGTTTTCAGAGGCTTGGCTGGAGCCCTTGACCCAGGTTCTGAAGGAACTCGGCTCAAGAAAAGTCTGGACCGTGCATGGGTCCGATGGGCTCGATGAGATGACCACCACTGGTCCGACCCTCGTGGCGGCGCTTGAAAACGGCGTGATCCGCCGCTTTATCGTGACCCCTGACGAGGTTGGGTTGCCTACAGCAAAGCCCGAGGATCTCAAAGGCGGCGACCCTGAGCACAACGCGGCCCAACTGCGCGCCGTTCTGGAGGGAGCCCGCATCCCCTACCGGGACGTGGCTCTCCTCAATGCGGCCGCGTCCCTGGTGATCGCGGACCAGGCAGCGAACCTGCGCGACGGGCTTGATCGTGCGACCCGCGCGTTGGACAGCGGCGCCTCCAAGGCCACCCTCGAGCGCCTCGTGCAAGTCTCGAACGCTTGAGCAGATGATCCAATGAGTGACGTTCTCGCTAAGATCGAAGCCTATAAGCGCCAGGAGATCACAGCGGCGAAAGCGGCTGTTCCCCAAGCGGAAATCGAGCGTCGCGCGAGTCTCGCCTCATCGCCCCTCGGCTTCGCCAAAGCCATTGAGCGTCATCTCTCCGAGGGGCGCCCTGCGCTCATCGCCGAGGTCAAGAAGGCCAGCCCATCCAAAGGCCTGATCCGCGCCGACTTCGATCCGCCGAGCCTCGCCAAGGCCTATGCGGACGGAGGCGCAACCTGCCTGTCTGTCTTGACCGATGAGCCATCCTTCCAGGGGAAACCCGAGTACTTGGCTCAAGCCCGCGAGGCCTCCGGCCTGCCCGCCCTGCGCAAGGATTTCCTGTTCGAGCCTTACCAAGTG
Source organism: Microvirga aerilata (assembly GCF_016743775.1). GTDB lineage: Bacteria > Pseudomonadota > Alphaproteobacteria > Rhizobiales > Beijerinckiaceae > Microvirga > Microvirga aerilata. Next base: position 75,193 of record NZ_JAEQMY010000019.1, read on the forward strand.
TACGAGGCGCGCGCCTGGGGAGCCGATTGCATCCTTGTGATCATGGCGAGCGTCACCGATGAGGAGGCCCGCAGCCTGATCGACACCGCCCATGACCTGGGCATGGACGTGCTGGTCGAGGTGCATGACCGTGCCGAACTGGAACGCGCTCTGCCCCTCGGCACGAAGCTGGTGGGCATCAACAACCGCAACCTTCGCACCTTCGAGGTCTCGCTCGCCGTGAGCGAGGAGTTGGCTCCCCTGATCCCGTCCGACCGCATCATCGTGGGCGAGAGCGGCATCTTTACGTTGGACGATATCGAGCGTCTGACCAGGGTCGACATTCGCACCTTCCTGGTAGGCGAGAGCCTGATGCGGCAGGCGGATGTAGCGGCGGCCACCCGAAAACTCCTGTTCGGCGAAGCCGCATGACGACGCTCACGCACCTCGATGCGGCGGGCGAAGCCAACATGGTCGACGTCTCTGAAAAGAGCGTCACCAGCCGCACCGCAATCGCGGAAGGATGCGTGGTCATGCGGCCGGAGACAGTGGACCTGATCCGCCAGGGCGACGCCAAGAAGGGCGACGTTCTGGGAACCGCGCGCTTGGCCGGGATCATGGCCTCCAAGCGCACCCACGAGTTGATCCCGCTCTGCCACCCTCTCCTCATCTCCAAGGTGAAGGTGGACTGCGTGCTCGACGAAACTCTTCCGGGGGTTCGAGTGACGGCCGAAGTGAAGGTGTCGGGCCAGACCGGCGTGGAGATGGAGGCGCTGACCGCCGTTTCCGTGGCATGCCTGACGATCTACGATATGGTGAAGGCCGCCGATAAGGGCATGCGGATCGAGAACATTCGCCTGCGTCGGAAAAGCGGCGGCCGCTCTGGAGATTTCGAGGCCCCATGAGCTTGATCTCGGTCGAGGATGCGCTGTCCCGCGTTCTGGCAAGCGTCGAAACGCCGGTTGAGATCGAACATGTGCCCCTCGCAGCCTGCGCCGGCCGAACGCTCGGGGAGGACATCGGCGCTTTGCGGGACCAGCCGCCCTTCCCGGCTTCCGCCATGGATGGTTATGCGGTGCGCAGCGCCGATGCGGCCGAAGCGCCGGCGACCCTCCAGGTGATCGGCACGAGCGCGGCAGGTCGCCAGTTCTCCGGCCAAGTGGGGCCGATGCAAGCCGTGCGCATCTTCACCGGAGCGCCGGTGCCTGAGGGCGCGGACACCGTGGTGCTCCAGGAGGATACGGAGCGGACCGGCGATGAGGTTGTGGTGAAGGAGCCGGCCTATTCCGGCCGCCACATTCGCCAAGCCGGTCTCGATTTCCGCGCCGGCGACGTGCTTCTGCAAACCGGGCTTCGCCTCGATGCCCGGCACGTTGCCCTGGCGGCCGCCATGGGGCATGACACCCTCCCCGTTCGCAGAAAGCCCCGCGTCGCCATCCTGGCCACGGGCGATGAGCTTGTGCGGGCGGGGGAGCCCGTCGGGCCCGATCAGATCACGGCATCCAGCCTGCCTGCCACATTGGTCATGGTCGAGAAAGCGGGTGCCGAGGCCATCGATCTCGGAATCGCGCAGGATACGCTCGAGTCCCTGGAGGATCGCATTGGAGCCGCGCAGGACGCTGGAGCGGATATCCTGGTGACATTGGGGGGCGCGTCGGTCGGCGAGCACGATCTGGTGCAGAAAGCCCTGGCCAGCCGGGGCATGGATCTCGGATTCTGGCGCGTGGCCCTGCGGCCCGGCAAGCCCTTGATGCACGGGCGCCTCGGCTCGACGCTGCTGCTGGGCCTGCCCGGCAACCCGGTCTCATCCCTCGTCTGCGCCATCCTGTTTCTGGTACCAGCCATTCGGGCGCTGCTGGGTGACCTCAAGGCTGACGAAGATCCCAGCGAGGATGCAATCCTGGGAGCGGACCTTCCACCCAACAGGGAGCGGCAGGATTACATGCGCGCCTCTCTGGCACTCCAGAATATCCCACTCAGCCTTGCTCGAAAAACCGAGCGCCTGATGTTCCCGGTGGCCACGCCGCATCTGGTGCAAGACTCGTCGATGCTGAGCATTCTCGAGCGCTCTGACGCCCTACTGGTCCGACCGCCTCATGCTCCAGCCGCATCAGCCGGAGAGCCCTGCCGGATCATTCGAGTCGGCCGGTTCTGCTGAGGGCCGCACTTTAGCCTACCTTCTATAAGCTAAGCTTTACGCTCAAGTTCAGGCGCGTGGGGAGCTATATCGGCCAGCTCTCCCTTAAACCCGATCCACAAAGCGCCGGGAAATTAATTCTCAAAGACGATTGCCTAATGAGCTTACGTTATGAGATAACATATTATTGCATTATATAGCCCGGAAAACGGGCGCAAAGGGGTCATCATGCCTAGCTACAGTTTCAATAACGCAGTCACCAATCTGTCTCTTGATGAGGTACTGGTTGGTGCATCGGTTCAAGGCACTCCCAATGGGAGCAACTTCACTCTGCTGAATGCGGTAAATGGCTATACCATTTCCTTTTCAAGCAATGCTAACGATTTTTCGTATAGCAGCGGCAATATTCCAGCTGGCGGGAAGATCACTGACATCAGCGTAAGAAATGCAGGTGGAACCGAAGTTTACAGTGTTTCCGGTCTCACAGGATCTCTTGCAGCCTTCTGGAGCACCTTTGCTGCGTCTGGATATCAGTGGGCGGGCAGCGCTGCCGCCTTCACTAACCTTTTTGCTCTAACTAGTGCTAACGTCATAACGGCTGGGGAGAACTCCGATCGTATAAGCCTGTATGGTGCGGCGGAGAGTTTCGTTGGCAAAGGAGGAAACGACACTTTCATTGTTAATGAGGGAGTTTCCGGAACAAAAATCTTCGGCACGTTGACCACTGATAGAGGTACACATGATGCTGTAGAGACTGATGTGGTAGAAATTCACGGATCTGCCAGGCTTGGCGAACTTGACGCAATCGACCTGATCCGTTTTGCAGATACTCCGACTGCTAAGACTCTCACTTTCAGCGCGAGCACGGCATTTGGTGCAAAAGCCATTCAAGGCTCCGCTGCAAGCGCAGACACCATCCACTTCACGAGTGGTTCCGATAAAGCTGATCTTGATATCTCAAAAGTTCAGTTCACCAATTGGGGTCGTGCGAACCAGACGGTTCTCGTTACCATGAACACCGATACGTCCGAGGCTCGGGATGATCGCTTTGTCGGCAGTGCAGTCAGCGAAAAGGTGACCACAGGCAACGGCCGTGACCTGCTCTACGGAAACGGCGGCGATGATTTCCTCGATGGCGGCGACGGCATCGACGTGCTGGATGGCGGCGACGGCAATGACACCCTGATCGGCGGTGGCGGCGAAGGCCCGAACATCCTCATGGGTGGCCTGGGCAACGATGTTTACAAGTTCAACGACAAGGTCGACATCGTCATCGACAAAGGCGGCCTCGACAGCCGCGTCGTCTCGAAAACGGCCACCCTGTCGTCGAAGGAAATATTCGAAGGCCTTGCGGTCGACGAGAGCCTCAGCCCCAGCAAGAGCGTCAGCCTGACCGGCAATGCCAAGGCCAATATCCTTCTCGGCCATGCGGGCAAGAACACCCTAAATGGTCTCAGCGGAAACGACATCCTCAAGGGTGAGGACGGCAACGATAAGATCAATGGCGATGCCGGAAACGACCAGATCTATGGCGGCCTGGGCAAGGACACGCTGAGCGGCGATGCAGGCAAGGATACATTCTACTTCGACACCGCGTTGAGCTCCTCGAACGTGGACAAGATCTCCAAGTTCTCGACGAAGGACGACAGGATCGCCCTCGAAGTGGACTTCTTCGCGGGTCTGGTCGGAAGCAAGCTGGCATCGTCGGCCTTCTACATCGGCACCAAGGCCAAGGACGCTGATGACCGGATCATCTACAACAAGACCTCCGGTGCGCTTTCCTACGATGCGGATGGCTCGGGCAGCATAGCGGCGGTCAAGTTCGCCACGCTCGACAAGAATCTGAAGCTGACAGCCTCGGACTTCATCCTGATCTAAGCGATCAAGAAGGTCGCCTACCCAACCCGCTTCGGCCCGAGCTGAAGCGGGTTTTTTGTTGCCTGCCACCTGGCAAGAGCCATCGGGCGCAACGGCATTTCGCCCAGCCCCACCCTGCTCTAAAATGCCGGCGATAGAGGTCACCCCACCTTGGGTCAGACCGTCACTGATAAAGCAGGTAGAGACCACAAAGCCATGTCGTCTCGATCCATACTGCCGCTGCCCAGACGTGAGCTGGATCGTGCTCTCGGCCAGCACGACGTTTATCATTGGTTGACCTGAACCAAACAGAAACGGGCCGCCCTTATGGGCGGCCCGCTGTAGTCCGATATATCGTAGCTATGATCAGATAAAGAAGAACTCTGTGTGCTTGAAGTTCTTCAAGGCCTTGTTGTTGGTGAAGCTCGCCATTTCAATGGCCGCCTTCGAGCCCGAGCCGTCAGCGTCGTAGTAGAGAACGCGCTTCTTGGCATCATAGATGAAGTAGTCATCGGCATCCTTCGCCTTGTCGCCCACGGTGAAGAACTTGCTCGCCATCTTCAACGGCTTGTTCTCCGTCCCCTTTTTGATGGCGGCAAAGAGCTTCTTGTTGGACTTGAACAGATCGCCTTCAAGCCAGATCGAGTCTTCCTTGACGCTGTAGTTCATGATCGTATCGAAGTTCACATTCCGATCCGTCTTGGACGTACCCAGTTTCCCATGGAATACAAAGAAGTCTTTGCCAACGCCGCCCCAGAGCGTGTCATTGCCATAGCCGCCCCAGAGCTTGTCGTCACCCAGGCCGCCATAGAAGACATCGTTCGCCTTCAGGTCCTTGCTGCCCTTTATCACATCGTTCAGTAAGCTGGCATTAGCCGCTGTCATGAGCTCCTGAGCCAGATCAGCAACGTTGATGATCTTCTCGAAAGCTTTCACCCCTCCTCTTCCATCATCGACTTGGATGACGATTTTGTGAGTTGTAGCCTGCTCGTGATCGAGCATGACGCCGTTTACAACCTTGAGGGAGTTGCCTTCGATTTTGAAGCGGCCACCAGCACTATCAACGAGACTGTAAGTGAAACCAGTGCTCTGGTCAGGATCCACTGCGGCCAGAGTTGCAACCGTGAAGTCGTTGCCAGCGAGAAGTTCGGTGACTCTGTCGTTCGATAGATTGATACCCGTTGGTGCGGAGTTCGAAGCCTGCTCGTCAGTGTTCCCCACGTTGATCGTAAAGTCCTGATCCAGGAAACCACCCTTGCCGTCCGATACACGTACTTTGACGACGTGAGCGTGGTTGGCGCCGGAGTTCTCATAATCAAGGCTCTGACCAGCCTTAAGCCTGAGAACCCAGCCCAGCGATGTCTCGACGACCTCGAACTTACCGCTTGTATCGTTGTTCAGCGGACTGATCGCGTACGTCAAAGTGTCACCCGAGTTGGGATCATGCCCTTTGAGGACTCCGAACGTTGCACCAGCAATGTTTTCGTTGATCGATGCCATAACATTATTATTGGCAAAGGTCAGGCTATCGGGAAACTGGTTCGTGTTGGTCTTTGGCGTAATGGTGGTCACCACATTGATAGCATCGTTTCTCGCCGGATTTGCGGGATGCGAGGCGTCGGTGACTTCAACAATGAAGTCAGTAGTGACTGTGCTCTGTGAAGTTGCATCTGGGCGATTCAAAGGATTGAAGCGAACGTTATCGAGTATAACCTCTAGAACATCTGCCTTTCCTTTAAACGTGTAAGTCTTCGTCCCCGCCATAACGGTGGAGCTTGCAGTTCCTACGTTTTCAAGATCACCCTCGGATGCCGCGAAAGAGATCCTTACTGTAAGTTCATTATCCTCAGCATCGTGCAGATCAATGCCGCCAAAAGGATTGACGGTCGAGCCTGTATCAGTAGCGTTGAATGTTGTATTGCCGCTTACTTCGATGGTTGGAGCCATATTAGACGGCGTCTTATCTGTAATCGAGGTGAGGACATTCAATGTTTCGTTGGTTGTCCAACTGGTATGGAAGTTATCCTTTACCTTGATGATGAAATCCGTTTTGATGGTGCCGGAGCTGCCGGCTCGATCTGTCGGGTTAAAGCGCAGATTTTCCATCAGGGCCGTCAGCTGGCTGTGCTTGCCAGTAAAAGTATAGGTAATGGTTCCGGCGGAGATGATACCATCAACACCGCCGGTGTTCTCCAGAACGCCATCGCTGGCGGCAAAAGAGATCGTAACCTCAAGGTCGTTATTCTCGTTGTCTCCGAAGGTAACACCCGTGAACGGCGCAACGCTCGGACCAGTATCGGTGGCAGTAGTCTGAGTCTGCCCAGTCACCGTAATGGTTGGCGCGATGTTCGGGGGAGTCTTATCGGTGATGGTGGTGAGAACGCTGATCGAGTTATTAGTGACGGGCTGCGCTTTATGGTCGTCCACCCTGATGACGAAGTTCGTCCGGATGGTGCCGCTGCTGGCGGTCTGATCTGTCGGGTTGAAGCGCAAGTTGTCCATCAGCTCCGTCAACTGGGAATGGGTCCCAGTGAAGGTGTAGGTCCGTGTCCCAAGTTCGTCATTGGGATTTACTCCACCTGTGTTCTCCAGAGTACCTTCGGACGCAGCGAAAGAGATCCGGACCGTGAGTTGATCGTTGTCTAAATCCCCAAAGGTAACACCGCTGAAGGGTGCAACGCTCGGGCCCGTATCCGTGGCGCTGGTTTGCTCTGTTCCAGTCTGTACGGTAATCGTAGGAGCCCTATTGTTGTCGTTGGCGTCATCGGTGACATAGACCTTGAGCATCCGGACAGGAGAGAACAAGCCGTTACCGCCCTGGTCCTGTGCCCGCACGAACACCTCGTAGTACTTCAAAGTTACTCCGCCTACCACTTCGCTCTTGAGCAGGGGATCGTTGGCCTCGAAGTCGAGAGGCCCGACAAGTCTGAGTTCACCGCTGCTGATCGCGAACTTGCCGCCGGCATTGCCACCGTCCGTGCGGGTGGTATCGAAGGAGTAGACGAAGCTGTCGCCCTGGTTTGTGTCGGCTGCGGCGAGATCGGCCACCTTCCGGGCCAGGCCGTTTTCCTGGATGCTGGCGCTCGTTGCGCCGCCCTGGAAAGTCACATTCGTGGGAGCACGATTTGCTACTATGGAGTGAACAACGGTGCTGACTGGTTCGGCACTCAAGCTGCCATCTGAAATCGAGAGCGAAAATGTGGTATTGCTTACCGCACCAACAGCGCCGTTGGGATTGTCGTTCGGATTGAAGCTGAGCGCCTTCAGAGCCGCCTCAACGTCAGCACGTGCGCCACTCACGGTATAGGTGTTGCCGCTGAGGCTGCCGACTCCTGGGAGATGGGTCAGAGTGCCGGCCCCGCCCGTGAAGGTCACAGTTGCCTGGAACGTTGGCGTCGTCGTACCATCCGTGATCGTCAGGCTCCCGAACGGGCTCACCGCTGCTGCGCCAATGTCCTGCACATTCTGCTCTGCAGCCACGCCGCCGATTACCGGAGCGGTATTTGCGGGGCCTTCGACAAGGTCATTCAACTCAACCTGGAAGGAACCTTGGTGAACCGTTGTTGTACTACCAGGATTAGTAATCTTAAAAGCGACTTGCGGGTAGATCCCGAACCAGTATTCATTCTCGTAATCGAATGTTTCTGTTACAGTCGGATCAACCTTAGCGATCAGAAACCATCTTTTGACACCGTTGATAGTTGTCATCTCAACATCAAAGAGGCCACCTGGATTATTGGTAAAGGTAATCACAGGGTTGCCAGTGAAAACCGTGCTTTCCCAACCTTTGATCTCACCAATTCTAGTACCTTGAGGAATATTCTCGTTTATCTGGACAACCGTATTTGATCCAGCCGGCTTAGCGCCACCGTTCGGTACGGTACCATTTGGTGCTGTATAGACATCAATTGTTAGGGCAACTGGCATGTCGATCTCCTGTATTTTATAATGTTTCAGATGTTGTGCGCTTAGGAGAGCCACAGAGGCTTCTCCAAAGTCGTTTCTCAGATGATGAAGAACATAGAGTGATCTAGCAGAGGTTTGTTCGTTCCGTCCGGCCTGTTGTTGATTGTTGCCAGGAGCCGTGCTGCAGTACCTCCAGCTCTATTGCCGTCTGCATCGTAATAGATGTTGCCAGTGGCCTGATCGTAAAGGATACGTTGCTCCGACGTCGTAGCCACCGAGCCTAATCCAAATTGTGCCGCGCTTAGTTCCAACGGCGCCCCTGATGTACTAGGAGGCGCAAGCTTGTTGAACACCGACTGCTTCAAGAAGAGCCTATCATGCTCGACGAGGCTGAAGTCCATGATCAAATCCTTGTTCGTGGTAGTGAGAACCGTATCGAACAAGAAAGTATCCTGACCCGAGCCACCATAGAGACGATCTGCCTCGAAGCTGCCAGCCAAGGTATCATTCCCCCCTCCTCCTCTGAGTACATCTTGTGTAGCGCCGCCAAGAATTAGGTCGTTACGATCATCGTTTCCGATCACGGATTCCTTGAAGAGGTTCTCAAGAGTAATTTCAATCGTGACGAGCTCAGATGATCCTTTACCGTCATGGGCGCGAACCATGATGGTGAACACACCATTCTCATATTTTTCGAAATCGAGTCTCGTGTGGTCGGCCACGACGATTTCATTGTTGTTTATGAGCGTGACACCACCACCCGTGCTATCACCCTCCAAGGTGAAGGTTAAGGGATCACCGTCCGCATCCAAAGCTGAAAGGAATCCAATGGTTGATCCAGACAACTGGTTCTCGGGCGTGATTGCATCCGAGAATGTAATGTTGGTTGGCAGCTGATTGCCCGGGCCTGAACCACCATCATCCACGATCACGGTCTCGATACCATTGGCCAGGAGTGAATCCTTGTAATTGTTGAGCTCTGCCAATGAATCGAAATCAGCCGAGTAGATGTAGGCCGTATCGTTTCCTCCAGCGAGGGTGTCGCCAACTTCGACAACCACATCGCCCTTGTTGCGGATGTAGTACACGTCGTTGCCCGATCCGCCCTCGAGCCTGCTTGCGGCATTCGTGCTGCCGGTCAGGGTGTCGTTACCGAGACCGCCGTTTAGCGTGTCGGCCCCGCCGCCGGATTTGAGGATGTCGTCGCCTAAGCCGCCGATGATCGAGTTGGCCAAGTTGTTGCCGGTGATGGAGACGCCGCTTTCGACTCCCTCGCCGACCTCCAGGATCTCGATGCCGACATCCTCATCAAGCACATAGCTGGAGACGAAGATGTAGGCCTTGTCATTCGATCCACCCTTATCCGGGTCCTTGTCCTCGACGATGACGTCCCCTTCATCTCCTGGGTAAATGTAGTAGATGTCGTTGCCGTCCCCGCCATGGAGGATGTCGTTGCCGGCACCACCCTTGAGAATGTCGTTCCCGGCACCGCCGTTGAGGATGTCGTTATCCTCTCCGCCGTTCAACGTATCATTACCGACGCCGCCGCTCAGGATATCGTCACCACCATTGCCGTTGATAACATCGTTACCTCCGCCGCCATTCAAGGTGTCGTTATCTTCGCCACCGTTCAGCGTATCGTCGCCGTCTCTGACAGTGATCGTAAACTTTTCCTCGCGGGTCTTGCCGTCGATGTCCTTGACCTCAATCCAGACCTCGTGTTCGGAATCCGTCTCAAAGTCGATCGTGGCGTTGTCCCGAACCCGAAGCACCCATTGTCCGTTGGCGAGCCGAACGACCTCAAGTTTTCCATCCGGATCATTGACGATTCTGTAGGTGAGTGGCCCCGGAACATCGTCCATCGCGCTGAGGACGCCGATCGGTGTTCCACCTGGAGAGTTTTCGTCCACAACATCCGATGACAGGGTCAGATTCCATGGCGCCAGTCCGCCGTCATCCGGCGGTGGTGGCGGTGGCGCCGTGTTGCGATAGACATACTCGATGCCCATCGACTTGAGGTGAGCTTCGAACAGGTCTGCCTCTGCTTTGCCTCCGCTGAAGTTCTCGTCGAAGATATAGGCAACATCCATATCGCCGCCGGTATCTGCGGAGTCCAGAGCATCACCCTTGTTGCGGAAGATGTATGTGTCGTTGCCGTCACCGCCATTGAAACGGTCAGCAGATCCCACACCACCGTCGAGATAGTTGCGGCCCGCGTTGCCGATCAGGAGGTTGCTTCGCGCATTGCCGATTAGGTGGGCCGAAGTGTTGCCCTTCTCATCCGCCTGCAGAATTTCGACATGAACATCATCGGCCAGCCTATAGGTCGATGTCTTTACGATGATGCGATCGGCCGTTCCGCCCGCGCCGGACTCGACAACCTTGTCAGACCCGCTCACATGATAGGTGTCGTTGCCTTCCCCACCGACCAGCTCCAGTCCGGAGCCATTGCCGTAGATGGTATTGTCCAGGTTGTTGCCGGACACTTGAGCGAGACCGGATGCATCACGCGCGTCGAGGATCTCGACCCCAGCAGCAAGGGTATAGGTTGCCCCAGAGGAGAAAGCACCTTTCAGCTGAACAGTGTCATTTCCGTCGCCAGTTTCCGTGGTTGTCGCACCCAGGCTCTTCGCGGAGAGGACATAGACATCGTCTCCAGCACCGCCCGTCATCCGGTCACCCGATGAGCCGCCCTCAAGGGTGTTGGCAAGCTCATTGCCCACCAACGTGCTCGCCGGGCTTCCCGCGGCGCTCCGGCCTACCAGCCAAACATTTTCTGCCCCAGCATCCGCTTTCAGGATTTCGATACTGTCCCGGCCTTCCAAGCTGTGCTTGCCAGCCGTTGTCACAACCAAGGTGTCGGTGCCGGACACATCGACGATCACATCAGTAACACCGGCATAATATGTGTCGTCACCTGCGCCGCCGTTCAGCGTGTCGACTCCTTCGCCTCCCTGGAGTGTGTTGTTCCGGCCATTGCCGATCAGCGCGGTGCCTTCGGCAGCAGCGATGAGCCAGATGCCATCGACGCCTTCCGCAGCTTGAAGGGTTTCGATCCCAGCAGACGCGGTGTACGTGCCTGCAACGGTTGCGATCACCACATCATTGGCGCCGCCGGCGTCGATTATGACATCGCGAGCATCGGCGTAATACCGGTCATCACCTTCGCCGCCTTCGAGGGTATCAACGTAGCCGACGGTGCCTGCAAGCTCGTTGCCATGAACATTGCCGATCAGATGAACGCCGAAGGTGACGCCTGCGCCAGCCTGGATCCTTTCGATTCCAACCGTGTCTTCCAGCTTGAAGGAGTTGGCGTAGACATTGGCAACGTCGGTGCCGAGGTTTGCGACGTTCTCCTCGATGACATCACCACTGTCCCGAATGTGGTATGTGTCTCCGTCGTTACCGCCGCTCAGAGTGTCGATGCCGGCACCGCCATCGAGCGTGTCCGCGCCTTCGCGTCCCTCCAGCCTGTTATTCCTGGCATTACCCGTGAGATTATCCGAGAAGCGGGAGCCGGTCAGGTTCTCAATGTCACTATATTCGTCGCCTGCGGCTTCGCCTGTGTTCTCGCCGCTAGCAGCCAGATTGGCTGTAATCCCTGATGTAGCTCTCTCATAAGTCGCCATATCGTTACCATCGCCACCGACTAAGGTGTCCGGGCCGAGACCACCCTCAAGCAGGTCGTCATCGTCGCCGCCGTGCAGGTAATCCTTGCTGCCGCCGCCGACGAGCGTGTCGTTGCCGCCGACGCCATAGAAGGTGTGGCCCCACTCATCAGCCTGTGTGCTGTTGCCCACCATCCGGTCGGTTGTGTTCGTCCCCTCATAGGCATTGATGACTCCGAGGAACACGTCCCCGCGGGCGTCACCCTGATCCTGATTGCGGTCTGTGAAGTCCAGAACGATGCCTGCGCTTGAGGACTTGTACGTCACCAGGTTCCAGCCGGCGTTAAAGCCGGAGCCGCCATCGAGGGTGTCCGCTCCGCCGCCGCCGGACAGGACATCGCCGCCATCTCCACCTTCGATGAGGTTGTTCGCATCATTGCCGGTGAGGGTGTCGTTGCCTCGGGAGCCGCGAATGTTCTCAATGGAGATTAAAACATCACCAGAAGCCTCACCCGTATTCTCTGATCCATCCGAATCCGACAGGTTGACGGTTACGCCGTTGCCGCTGCTATCAGGCTCAGCAAACGTGTAGTCCGCCCAATCGATGTCACTTCCGCCATCGATCGTATCGGCGCCGGCGCCGCCGCGCAGCAGATCGTCTCCATCCAGCCCATAGAGCTTGTCGTTGCCGATCGCCCCGCGCAGGACATTGTTGGCTGTACTGCCAGTCAGCTCGTCATCGAAGTTCGAGCCGAGGAGATTCTCGATGCCAACATAGGTGTCGTCCGTTGCCTCGCCGCGCGTTCCTCTGTTGGTCGTGAGATTGGCCGTGACCCCCGATGATGCCCCGAGATAGGAAACCTGGTCGCCAATGAAGCTATGCTCGCCGCCGTCAAAACGGTCTATGCCGGTGCCGCCGTCGAGCTCGTCATCGCCGCCTTCGCCGCTCAGCGTGTCGTTGCCTCTGCCGCCCCTGATGGTGTCCTCACCCCAGCCGCCCCAGAGCTCGTCATTCCCATCGCCGCCGTCCAGCCGGTCGTTGTCCCCTTGCCCGTAAAGGTGGTCGGCCTTCCAGCTGCCCGTGAGAACATCGTTGCCGTCTCTCCCATAGAAGTAGATTTCATCATTGGCGCCGGTCAGCGTATCCGCCAAATTGCTTCCCGTAAAAGCCTCGATCTCCTCATACATATCGCCATAGGCACCTCCGCCGTTGTCTTGGGTATCGAGATCGATGACGACGCCCGTGTTGGAGCGCTCATAGGTGACCAAGTCCCAGCCGGTACCGCCGACAAGATGGTCTGCAGGATCTCCGTCAGTTCCGTAATCTCCGCCATCGAGGATGTCCTGTCCATCGCCACCAAAGATGTAGTTTCTTTTATTATCACCACGGAGATAGTCATCCTTTGCCGAGCCGTACAGGTTCTCGATACCAATGAAGACGTCGTTCTTCCCCGCTCCCGCACCAAAGCTAGGATCGACCATGCTCACAGTCACACCGCTAGTGGCATGCTTGTAGCTAACACTATCATTATCACCTGCACCGCCATCGAAGGTGTCCCCTGCGCCACCTTCGTCACCCTCCGCACCGTCGAAGAGAACGTCATCGCCCCCGTGCCCCATAAGCTTATCGCCGCCAACACCCGAGCCGGCGTAGATGTCTTTGCCTTCTGTGCCGTTCACGGTAACTGCTTGAGTGCGGTAGCTAAAGATATTCCCCTTGACTGAAAAACCGTCGGAGGCATCGGACCAGCTGACCAGAAAACGACCATCAGCCAGAACCGTGATCGCAGGCTCCACCTGATCTCCGGCAACTCCGGCAGCTACGCCGGTATTAACGACGAACTCGCTTCCATCGGGCGCAGCCGTACCGTTGGCATTGAAGACGCGAGCGCGGATGTCCCAATGACCTGCGCTTATATCTGCCCACGCAACGACAAAACGCCCTTCCTGGAGAGCGGCAACAACCGGCTGCTGCTGCATTCCGGCTACGGTGGAGTTGATGGCGAAACTTGGAGGGCTGTTAGTTACATCACCATCCTTTGTAATCACCCTCCCTCTGATTGCATAACCAGAGGTATCCCCACCCAGATGATTTGTGTCGGTCCAAACAGCTACAAAGTGCCCATTCGAAAGGCGTACTGCGACAGGCTCAAATTCGTAAGAATCTCCATCAGAAAGAGTTGAAACTGAATATCGAGAATTACTACTCTTAAAAATGATTGATGATTGGGAATTACCAATGTCATAATTCTCATACACACGGAGTATGTCTTCACCGATGGAATCAAAAAGGGATATTTTATATTGATTTCCACCTACGGAACCAATAGATCCTTCATGCGTCCTATCCCCTGATGAGTTGAATTTGTTAATAAAAACACTACTTCTCTGTGTATATGCTGAAGACTAGCCAACACTTGACTGAAAACCAACGGCGAATCCACCGTCCGCTAAAGCGATAACATCGGTCGAGCGTTGGTCGACACTCATCCAAGTGTAAATTTCCCCGCTATCTGTACGGTAAGTAGTCGGCCCTGAACAATGCCGTTTGATCAGGCGGCGATTGGCTTCCAGGGATCGTTGGGCTTATCCGATTGCGCGCA
>NZ_JAEQMY010000001.1 GCF_016743775.1 Microvirga aerilata
CGCTGGCCCGCTTCTTCGGGCAGGAGCGTCAGGTAGGGCGCCACCAGCGCCCATTCCTCATCGGAGACATCGGAGGGGTAAGGTTTGCGAGCAGAGGTCATCCCGCCCCAACGGCTATGACCTCAAGACAGGTCCATAACAGTCTCTAGGCCACCAGCAAGCGTGTCGCTGTCATTGCCGCCAAAAAGACTGTCATTGCCCGTCCCGCCGGACAGAAGATCGTTCCCCGCGTCACCAGTTAGTTGATCGTTTCCGCCTGCGCCTTCCAGAGTATCGTCATGGACAGTGCCTCCTTCGGTTTCGCTCGCATCGGTGCCGATCCATACTCTTCCCGGAGCTAAAGCGGTCATGCCATAAGCAAGCCGAGCCTGAACATCGTTGATCTGATCGTCACTGGTCCACATGCTCAGGACGCTCATGGGGGGTCTCCGCATCAAATGTTATAAACTAACTATCATATCCTTCACTTTCCTGGTGAAGGCAAATATTTCTTCAGCCGATCCGATAATGGTCCAGCTGAGCCATAAGGCTTGCAGAACACAGCAAGAACGGCTACCTTGTTCCTGATTTGTTTCAGAATCGCCTTTTTCAAGGCAGTAAGGGCCAGCCATGCTGACGCGCAAACAGCACGAATTGCTCCGCTTCATTCATGAGCGGCTGCGTGAAACCGGGGTTCCGCCGTCCTTCGACGAGATGAAGGATGCGCTCGACCTCAAGTCCAAATCCGGCATTCACCGCCTGATCACGGCGCTCGAGGAGCGCGGCTTCATTCGCCGGCTGCCCAATCGGGCCCGGGCGCTTGAGGTGATCCGCCTGCCGGAAAGCACCAGCGGTGCGGCAGGCCAGCGGCGCTTTACGCCGAGCGTGGTCGAAGGTGGCCTAGCCGGAAAAGCCAAGGCCCCTCCTCAGCCGGCCGCCGACACGCGGGATCGCGAAATGTCGATCCCGGTCATGGGGCGGATTGCCGCCGGTACGCCGATTTCCGCGATCCAGACCCGCAGCCATTCCATCACCCTCTCGGGCGACTTCCTGGCTCAGGGCGATCATTTCGCCCTCGAAGTGCGTGGCGACTCGATGGTGGAGGCCGGCATTCTCGACGGCGACCTCGTGGTGATCCGCAAGCAGGACAATGCCAACACGGGCGACATCATCGTGGCTCTCATCGACGATGAGGAGGCGACCCTGAAGCGCTTCCGCCGCCGGGGCTCCTCCATTGCCCTGGAGGCCGCCAATCAGGCCTATGAGACCCGCGTTCTCGGTCCCGACCGGGTCAAGATCCAGGGCAAGCTGGTCAGTCTGGTTCGCCGGTACTGATTTCCTCTTCGGGGAAATCCTGCTCGGGAATGGGTCGCGCCTGCCGCGGCCGCTCCCGAGCAGGCATTTCTTCGGCCCGGGGCACTCCGGCATTGAGCCAGGGCAGGCGCTCGCTCCCCTTTCTGACCGACCTCACCTCGACAGCCTCCGGCATGAAGCGGATTGTCGTCGCGCCGCGCGCGCTGAGCGCTGCAGAGTCCAGCAGAAAGCCTGTTTGACATGTAGGGGGCGCCTTGAGGCGCGTGATGATCACTGCTGCCCGGCGGCAGTCTTCGTCGAAAGCCGATACGTGCTGAACGAAGGCGATCCACCGCTGACCTGCGGCGGCAACGACGCATCCGGCAGCGTCGCATAAGGCATCCTGTCTTAAACCCGCATCCTTGGCGCTCCTGCCGTCCCCATCGGCCCGCAGCCACTGCTCGGCCACGAATTCGGATGGTTTTCCCACAAGGGTCAGTTGCCCCTTGATGCTGCGGATCGCTGCCCCTGCCCCCTCCCGATCGATATAGATGTCGTACCGATCAGGGGCCGCGGCGAAGGCCAGTCCTGCCGCTCCAGGAAGCAGGGCAATCCAGCGAAGAGTGGAGGCCGGGATTGTCAGCACCAGCAGGGCTAGGCTCAGGAGAACAAGCGCACCGGCACTCAGGGCGGGCACGACGAGCGTCGAGCCGCTGAAGCCTCCAACCCAGGCGGAAACCTCGAGCACCTGCGAAACTGCCGCCCCCATGATCTGCCATATGGGGCGATCAAGTCCGAACGGATATGCCAGCACGCCGATAACGGCGGATGGCATCACGACGAGGGAGACCAGCGGCAGGGCGAGCGCATTGCCGATGAGCCCATAGGGGTTGAGGCTTTGAAAATGATAAGCCGAGAACGGTGCCGTGGCGATGCTGGCGACCAAGGTCGTGGTCACGATGCCAAGCATCGCCTGTCCGACCCACCGAATGCCCCGCTCAAACAAGGTTGCGGGCAGCGCTTCCGTGCTACGCCGATGCATCAGCGGCACAAGCGCCATCATGGCAGCCACGGCGCCGAACGACATCTGGAAGCTCGGCCCCAGCAGGGCCTCCGGTTCGCGCGCCAGCACGATAATGGCTGCAATCGACAGGTTGCGCATGCTCAGGGCAGGACGGTCCGCCAGGACCGCGCCGAACATGACGAGCGTCATGATGAGCGAGCGCTCGGTCGCCACGTCGGAGCCGGAGAAGACGCAATAAACCGTTGCTCCGATCATCGCGGCAATGGCGGCGATCTTCTTGACCGGCCAGAGCAGGGCGAGACCGGGCGCGAGCGCCAGGACGGCGCGTACCAGCCAGAAGAAGGTGCCGGCTGCCAGCACCATGTGCAGCCCTGAGATCGACACGATGTGATAGATGCCGGCGCCTCGCAGAATGTCGTTCGTGGTCTCGCCGATGAGGCCGCGCTTGCCCGTTACGAGGGCTGCGCCGACACCCCCGGCGGCACCGCCGATGGACAGGGCGATGCGCTGGGTCAGGGAATTGCGCGCCTCGTCCACCTGGGCTGCCAACCGCAGGGACCAGCCGGGCGGCATGGGCGGGTCAAGGCGGCGGACCGGTCCGGAAAAGGAGCCGACAGCCCCGATGCCCTTGAAATAGGCGTCGCGCGCGAAGTCGTATCCGCCCGGCCAGGCAGCCTGCGGCGGCGGAAGCAGGCGGGCCGTGCCGCCGATGAACAGGCCTGCCTGGAGCCCCTCCCCGTTGCGCACCGATATGCGCGCACGTGTCGGACGCTCCGCTTCCGGAACATCCTTCATGTCTACGATGCGCAGGAGAAGCCGCTTACCCCCCTCACGATCCTCGACCGCTTCGATGAACCCCGTGAGCGGGACGATCATAACCCGTGACAGGACTGGAGCCGCCACGCTCCTGGTGCGGATGGCGCCGGCCGAGAACCCTGCGAAAACGGCAGCCACTGCGATCATGACCGAGAAGGCTGGCAGGCTGCGTCGAAGCGCGATGGCTGCGGAGGCATAGAGCGCAAGCGCTCCCAGGGGCGCCCACAGGGCCGGCTGCCCGTCGGCCTGGAAGAACAGGACCACGCCCAGGCCAAAGCAGACCGCGATCCATGGAAACAGACGGCGCTGCTCGATCTCAAGACCGACATTCCGGGAAAGCCAGCCGCGCCCATCCAGCAGGCTCCAATCGACGCCTGCGCCCCCAGCCCAAGGCAAGGCTGCGGTCCGCGCGACACCGTGCGGGATCCTGCGGGTCTTTCCTCGGTTGTCTTCCATCGTGGCTTCGGCTTAACGCGGGTTCGGTTGCATGTTAGACGAGCGCGCGCTCCGGCCCAAACCGCCCTGTGGATTGAGTCGGATACCGCCGCGGATCAAGAGCCGCGCGACCCAGTTTTTAGTCAAGGTTCCCCTGCGATGACCGTTGTCACCCGCTTTGCCCCCTCTCCCACCGGCTTTCTGCATATCGGAGGCGGACGCACAGCCCTGTTCAACTGGCTT
Source organism: Microvirga aerilata (assembly GCF_016743775.1). Classification (GTDB taxonomy): domain Bacteria; phylum Pseudomonadota; class Alphaproteobacteria; order Rhizobiales; family Beijerinckiaceae; genus Microvirga; species Microvirga aerilata. Next base: position 3,791 of record NZ_JAEQMY010000001.1, read on the forward strand.
TATGCCAAGCGGCATGGCGGCAAGATGCTGTTGCGCATCGAAGACACGGACCGGGAACGCTCCACGGATGCGGCCATCACGGCGATCCTCGACGGGCTGAAATGGCTCGGCCTCGATTGGGACGGGGATGTGGTCTACCAGTTCTCCCGCGCCGCCCGTCACAAGGAAGTGGCCGAGAGCCTGCTGGCGCAGGGCCGCGCCTATTATTGCTACGCGTCCCAGCAGGAGCTCGAGGAGATGCGCGAGGCCGCCCGCCGGGAGGGTCGTCCCCTGCGCTATGACGGCCGCTGGCGCGACCGCGATCCGTCGGAAGCTCCCGAGGGCGTGAAGCCCGTCATCCGGCTGAAGGCGCCTACCGAGGGCGAGACGATTGTCGAGGACGAGGTGCAGGGCCGCGTCGTCTGGCAGAACAAGGATCTCGACGATCTCGTTCTCCTGCGCTCGGACGGAACGCCCACCTACATGCTCGCCGTTGTGGTGGACGATCACGACATGGACGTGACCCATGTCATCCGCGGCGACGACCATCTGACCAATGCCGCGCGGCAGACGCAGATCTATCAGGCCCTGGGCTGGAGCGTGCCGAAGATGGCGCATATCCCGCTCATCCATGGACCGGACGGCGCCAAGCTGTCCAAGCGCCATGGCGCATTGGGCGTCGAGGCCTATCGCAGCCTGGGCTATCTGCCCACGGCCTTGCGCAACTACCTCGTACGCCTCGGCTGGAGCCATGGCGACCAGGAGATCTTTTCCACGCAGGAGATGATCGACGCCTTCGATCTGGGAAGCATCGGCCGCTCGCCGGCGCGGTTCGACTTCGCCAAGCTGGAGAACCTCAACGGGCATTACATGCGCCAGGCGAATGATGAGGATCTGATCGCGGCGATCGAGGAGATCCTGCCCGAGATCGGCGATGAGCGCGGCATCGGTGCCCCCCTTGTTCCCGCCCTGCGCGAGAAGCTGACGGCGGCCATGCCGGGCTTGAAGGAGCGCGCCAAGACGCTCGTGGAGCTGCTCGACAGCGCCTACTACCTCTACGCCCAGCGTCCGCTGCGTCTGGACGAGAAGGCTGCAAGCCTGCTTTCGGATGGGCGCTCGCGCCTTGCCGGCGTCGCCGAGAGGCTCGAAGCAGTCTCAGAGTGGTCGGCCCAGAGCGTGGAGGCGGTCGTGCGTGAGCATGCGGAGGCCATCGGCGTGAAGCTCGGGCAGGTGGCCCAACCGCTCCGGGCGGCGCTCACGGGGCGCGCCACCTCACCCGGCCTCTTCGACGTGATGGCGGTGCTCGGCAAAGAGGAAACCCTGTTGCGTCTGCGTGACCAATTGAAGGATGCGCCTGCTGCATAGCAGGCGCATTCTCACCTTTAGACGCGCTTGCCCCGTTCATACGGATAAGCTAACCCCAAGCCATCATCTCAAACCGACCGGCCAACCTCGGTTCGGCAACCTGCCCGGAGGCCTTCTCCGATCCAACGGTTGCTCTAGGTTATGCCCGGCCTCCTGTTGAAAGGGCCAAGACGAATGAGTTCCGAGACCAGCACACTCACAGTCGACAACAAGCCCGTCGATCTGGCGGTCAAAGAGGGCACCATCGGCCCCAGCGTCATCGACATTTCCAAGCTCTACGGCCAGACCGGGATGTTCACCTACGATCCCGGTTTCACCTCGACCGCAAGCTGCGAGTCCAAGATCACCTATATCGACGGCGACAAGGGTGTCCTCCTGTATCGCGGCTATCCCATCGAGCAGCTTGCCGAGCACGGCGACTTCCTCGAGACCTGCTACCTGCTCCTTTACGGAGAGCTGCCGACTGCAGCCCAGAAGGCGGATTTCGATTACCGCGTCACGCGCCACACCATGGTGCACGACCAGATGAACCGGTTCTTCACCGGCTTCCGCCGCGATGCCCACCCGATGGCCATCATGGTGGCCTGCGTGGGTGCGCTGTCGGCCTTCTACCACGACTCCACCGACATCTCGGATCCGCACCAGCGCATGGTGGCCTCCATGCGCATGATCGCCAAGATGCCGACGCTCGCTGCCATGGCCTACAAGTACCATGTCGGCCAGCCCTTCGTGTATCCGCAGAACGACCTGGACTACACCTCCAACTTCCTGCGCATGTGCTTTGCGGTGCCGGCAGAGGAGTACAAGGTCAACCCGGTGCTCTCGCGGGCGCTGGACCGGATCTTCATCCTCCACGCCGATCATGAGCAGAACGCCTCGACCTCCACGGTGCGCCTGGCCGGCTCTTCCGGCGCGAACCCCTTCGCCTGCATCGCGGCCGGCATCGCCTGCCTCTGGGGTCCCGCCCATGGCGGCGCCAACGAGGCCGCTTTGAAGATGCTGGAGGAGATCGGCACGCCGGATCGCATTCCGGAATACATCGCCAAGGCGAAGGACAAGAACGATCCGTTCCGCCTGATGGGCTTCGGCCACCGGGTCTACAAGAACTACGACCCGCGCGCCCGCATCATGCAGAAGACCACCCACGAGGTGCTCAACGAGCTCGGCATCAAGGACGATCCGCTCCTCGACGTTGCCGTGGAGCTCGAGCAGATCGCCCTGAAAGACGAGTACTTCGTCGAGAAGAAGCTCTACCCGAACATCGATTTCTATTCGGGCATCACGCTGAAGGCGATGGGCTTCCCCACCTCCATGTTCACGGTGCTGTTCGCGCTGGCCCGTACGGTCGGTTGGATTGCTCAGTGGAGCGAGATGATCGAAGATCCGTCCCAGCGCATTGGCCGGCCGCGCCAGCTCTATGTGGGCGAGCCTCAGCGCGACTACGTGACGGTCGCACAACGCGGGTAAAAGCGTCTGAACCGAGAAGAAAAAGGGGCCGAAGGGCCCCTTTTTTCATGCCGGCGCATCACATAATCTAAGGAGTTATAAGTTTTATTTGAGCCGGCCATCTAGAAGCATCTTAGCGCACTTTTCATAGACATCGAAAACAGCATCCCTAATAGGGGATAATTCGTACTTTTCGCCAAAAAGCACGAAGATTTCCTCGTCAGGATCTACCATCTTGAAAATATGTCGAATTACGTCATCAGCTAACTTGTGAGTGTTTACCAACGGGGTTGGAAAGAATGAGCCAACCCGGTCTACAAGAAGAAAACTGTCAAGACGCTCATCGTAGTGCTCTATAGCGTTGCGCAAGCTCCGAGAATACAGTGGGCATCTTTCATCCAGACCGAAAGCACCCCGAAGCGCCGCACCTCTTGCCTCTCGAAGTGGGTCTCCTTTCTTACTCAAGATAGGCCAGAAGAACCTAGATAGAGCAGCGGCGTGTGTAAGCGCCTCTTGGACGATAGCCACTATAATCGTCGGACTTTCGTATTCCTCAACAGCAATTTTGTACCGCTCGAATGCATTTGCAGAGCAATCTGCAGCGTACATAACCGAGTGGATGTAAAACGCTTCATACTGAGGAAGAATGCCACTGTACTGAGAAGCGACAAATTTTCGCCGCTCATTTATTTCTTCGTTAGAGAGGGAGTTGCTCATTTCAAAGCGGTAGCAGTGGAGTGCTTGTATTTTTTCAGCTTAGGAGCTTACAGAAGTTCTTCTGAAAGGACAGCAATTTACCTCCCGAATTTTTGGCTACGTCCGTAAGCTTTCCACGTTGCTTACGTTCCTGCCCTGTGCGTCACCGACAATACCTCTTCGACAATCCGGGCCGCCCGCTCGCTCGGGGTCTCGCTGCCAATTTTCATTAGGGTGTCGAGCTTGCCGAAGGCGTCCAGCTGCCGTTGACGCTCCGGCGTATCTTCGAGAAGCGGGAGGAGGGAATCGGCGAGCTTCTCCGGTGTGCAGTCCCACTGGATCAACTCCGGCACGACGTTCTCGCCCAGAACAAGATTGGTCAGCACGATGGAAGGCGCCTTGATGAGATATTTCAGCACCTCCTCGATCTTCGATACCCGGTAGGCCACCACCATCGGCACACCTGAGAGCCCGAGTTCGAGGGTCACGGTGCCGGAAGCCGCAAGTGCGGCATCGGCCTTGCGGAACGCGGCCCACTTGGCAGCCTCGCCTTCGACGATCTGCGGCTTCACGCTCCAGGCTTGCGCCCGCGTTCTGATCTCCTCGGCCACATGGGAAACGGCCGGGATCGTCACCTCGAAGGGACGCGGCGAGCGCTCCTTCAGAAGCGCGAGAGCCTCGCCGAAGGGTCCCATGAGACGGCTGACCTCCGAGCGTCGGCTGCCTGGGAGCACGAGCAAGCTGAGAGGCCCCTCCAGGGTGCTGGTGCGTTCACCGGGAGCCGGCCTGATCTCGTCCAGGCGCTCGATGAGCGGGTGCCCCACATAGGTCGTGGGCGGTCCGCCCAGGCGCCGGTGCGCATCCGGCTCGAAGGGAAGCAGGGCAAGGAGGTGATCCACATAGGCCCTCATCTTAGGGGCCCGACCGGGCCTCCAGGCCCACACGGAGGGGCTGACGTAATCGATGACGGGAATTGCCGGAGCCCGCTGCCGGACGGCCTTCGCCACACGGTGAGTGAAATCCGGGCTGTCGATGATCACGAGCATGTCGGGCTTTGCCTCGATCACCGCATCGACCGTAAACCTGATGCGCTTGAGGATTGTGGGCAGGCGGGCAATCACGGCGGAAATGCCCATGACGGCGATGTCTTCCAGAGGAAAAAGGCTGCTCAAGCCCTCCTTCGCCATGGCATGTCCGCCGACGCCGCCAAAACGGAGACGGTCGCTCCCCAGCCGCGCCTTCAGGGAGCGCATGAGCTTTGCCCCGAGCTGATCGCCCGATTCCTCGCCTGATACGATCCAGATCGTCAGCGGCGTCTTCTCAGCCAAAAGCCTTCTCCATCCAGGGCAGGTCGACCGCCACGAGGAACAAGCCCAGGCGATCGGCAGTGTGCATGGTTTCCGCCTGCTCCAGCACGAAGGTGGAGCCTGCCCCGATGGCGATGCCCGAAAGGCCCGCTCGGCTTGCCTCGACCACGGTCCTGGGCCCGATGGTCGGCATGTCGACCCGCAGATCCTGGCCCCGCTTCGCCGCCTTGATGAGCACCCCGCCCTCCTCCCGGCGGCGCATGCCAAACCAGGATTGCCGCAAGCCCCTGACCCGGCGCAGCATCCGGTCGGTGCCCTCGGGGCCTTCGATGGCGAGAACATGCCGGCGGTCCACAACGGCCCCCTGGCCGATGTCGAAGGCGGAGAGGGAGGCGAGAAGGTCGAGCCCGACCGTGACGGCCTCTCGGTCGTCCGCTCTCGGCTGCAGCGCGCCGCTCAACGAGGGCGGCGCCACGAGGTCAGGCGCCAGCTCATGGGCTCCGACCACACGATGGCCGCGCTCCTCGAGCAGCATCACGGCCCCGCGCAACACCTGGTCGTCCCCACGGGCGATGACGTCCCTCACCTCCTGCCGGTTGCGCAGGGCCGAATAGGCCCCGAGCAGGGCGGAGAAGCCCGGCCGGCGTACGGCTCCGACAAGGGAGACGGCGCGGGGCTGCCACCCTTCCAGGGTGCTCATGATGGTTTTCAGGTCGAGAAGATCGACGCTCGCATGGGCGCGACGGCGCAGCTCCGGCAGAGCGAAGCCGCGAAAGGCCAGCACACGGTACTCCTGTCCCGTCCGCTCGAGATGGTTCACGAGTTGGATGGGAAGCTGCCCGGCCCCGGCGAGTATCGCAATCGGGCCCGCCGGCATTATCCCGCCGAACTGACCGGATCGCGAGGGGTACAGATCGCCCGATCCTTGCCTTCGCGAATGAAATCGAGGATCTCGTGCACGAAGGGATGATCGTCGAATTCCCCGGCAACATCCTCGACCCGCTCGGATAAGGTGCCCTCATCGGCGAAGAGCAGGCGATAAGCGCGGCGGATGTCATGGATCTGCTCGCGGGTAAAGCCGCGGCGGCGCAGGCCGATGATGTTGAGGCCGGCCAGATGCGCCCGGTTGCCCATGGCCATGCCATAGGGGATCAGGTCGTTCTCCAGGCCCGACATGCCTCCCACGAAAGCGTGGGATCCAACGCGGGCAAACTGGATGACGGCGGAGCCGCCGCCGAAGATCACGAAGTTGCCCACCGTGACGTGGCCGGCCAACATCACGTTGTTGGACAGGATGCAGTCGCTGCCGACCTTTGTGTCGTGCCCCACATGGGAGCCTGCAAGAAACGTGCAGCGGTCGCCGATCACGGTGCGCAGGCCGCCGCCTTCGGTGCCGGGATTCATGGTCACGCCTTCGCGGATCATGCAATCGGCACCGATCTCAAGGGTCGAGGCTTCGCCCCGGTACTTCAGGTCCTGCGGGATATGCCCGATGGAGGCGAAGGGAAAAATCCGTGTGCGGGCGCCGATGGTCGTACGCCCCGCCAGGGCGACATGGCTGAGAAGCTGGCAGCCATCGCCGAGTTCGACTTCCGGGCCAACGGTGCAAAACGGGCCGATCTTGACCCCTGCGCCGATCTTTGCGCCGTCTTCCACGACGGCGCTTGGATGAATTACCGTTTCCATCAGTCGTTCACCAGCATGGCGCTGACCTCGGCCTCGCAGACGAGAACGCCGTCGACCTTCGCCTCGCCCTTGTACCACCACATGTTGCGGCGGTTGTTCAGCTTGCGCATGTGGAACTCGACCCTGTCGCCCGGCTCCACAGGCTTGCGGAACTTCACTTTGTCGATTGTCATGAAGTATACCTGCTTCGGCTTGGCCTGCTGCGCCATCTTCGCCTTCACGCAGATGGCACCCGCAGTCTGAGCCATCGCCTCGATCAGGAACACGCCCGGGAAGATCGGGCGGGAGGGGAAATGGCCCGTGAATTGTGGCTCATTGAAGGTGACGTTCTTGATGCCGATGCATGAATTGTCGCCGTCGATTTCGATGATCTTATCGACCAGCAGGAAGGGATACCGGTGCGGCAGGAGCTCCAGGATCTCCATGATATCGGCGGTTTGAAGCGTGGTGGCCGCTTCGGACATGACGTGAACTCCGGACGGTAATTGATGCCTTCAACGAACGTTATGAAGACGCTTCGTCGTCTTTGGCGGAATCGCCCTGGGATGCAAGCTTTTTCAGGGCCGTGATCTCGCGGAACCATTCCCGCATGGGACGGGCCGGGATGCCGCCCCAGCGGGCGCCGGGCGGAACATCGCCGTTGACGCCGCTGGTCGCGGCGATCTGGGCGCCCATGCCGATCCGCACATGGCCTTTCACCGCCACCTGACCGCCGATGGCAACATAGTCCTCGATCGTCGTGGAGCCGGCGATGCCGACCTGGGCCACAATCACGCAATGGCGCCCGATGACCACGTTGTGAGCAATCTGGACGAGATTGTCGATCTTCGTGCCTTCGCCGATCACCGTATCCCGGCTTGCACCACGGTCGACCGTAGTGTTGGCCCCGATCTCCACATCGTCCTGGATGATCACCCGCCCGACCTGCGGCACCTTCAGATGCCCCTGCGGCCCCATGGCGAAGCCGAACCCATCCTGTCCGATGCGGACCCCTGGATGAAGGATGACCCGGTTGCCGAGGAAGGCATGGATCACGGACACCTGGGCGGCAAGGGAGCAGTCGCGACCGATCTTGACATGGGGGCCGATGACCGAGTGCGCCCCGATCAGGGTTCCCGAGCCGATTTCGGCGTAGGGCCCGATCACCGCGCCGGGATCGACCCGGACCCCATGCTCCAGCCGCGCGGATGGATGAACGAAGGAACCGGGAGAGATCCCTGTCGCCGCAAAGGCGGATTCCGGCCGCATGGCCGATGGAAACAGGATCGCGAGGGCCTGAGCGAAGACCCTATAGGCCTGTGGGGTGACGATGGCGATGGTCTGAGCGGGCACCTTTGCGGCGTAGCGCGGCGTGACGAGGCACGCGGCAGCCCGTGTGGTCCCAAGAGCCCCCACATAAGCGGGGTTGTCCATATAGGCGAGGTCGCCGGTGCCGGCGCTCTCCAAGGGAGCGACGCCGCGAAGCAAAAGCTCCCCGTCGGTACCGTCGGGGAGCGTTGCGTTCGCCATCTCCGCCACCTGACGCAAGTTCAACGTCTGGCTCTGCGGGAAGAAGTTTGATTCTGCCATGAATAAAAAGTGAGGGCGCCTTGAGGCGCCCTCCCCGATTAGAAGCGTGTGCCGCCCGAGAAGCGGAAGGCTTGGGTGCGGTCGCCGCCGTACCGGTTGCCATTGGCATCCACAAGGCCCTCTTCCTTGGAGAGTGCAACCGCGTAGTCGAACCGGATCGGGCCGAGCGGTGAGCTCCAAAGGAGCGAGGCACCCACGGAGGAGCGGAGCTTCTCGCTGTCGAGAACCCGGATGCAGTTCTGAGGCGTGTCACCCTGCGGAACGCAGTTGTCCAAGGGATCGAGGATGCTGCCGCCGCCGATGTTGAAGGTCGTCGGACCCTCATAGCCGAAGAGCGTACCGGCATCAGCGAAGACAGCGCCCTTCAGGCCCAGCTCACGAGGCAGGAGTGGGATCGGGAACTGCACCTCGACCGAGCCAGCAAAGTAGGTGGTGCCGCCGATGGCGTTCGCACGGCTGTCCAGGCTCGACACGTCCCGCGGGCCAAGGCCGTTGGTGGCGAAGCCGCGAACCAGGGATGGACCCATGAAGAAGTGGTCGATGATGCGCAGATCGCCGCCGTTTCCATCATTGTCGCCGCCGAGACCCATGATGTGGCCGCCCTGGACGCGGGCGATACCGACAACATCCTCGAACAGCTCATGGTAGTAGCGAGCGTCACCCGTCATACGGAAGTAACGCGAGTCGCCGCCCAGACCTGCGAAGTCGGTCTTCACCTCGGCATAGAAGCCGTTGCGTGGATCGCGTGTGCTGTCGAGGGTGTTATAGTTGAACGTCAGGCCCGCAAGGGAGGTGAGGCTTTCACCCTGGGATTCCTTGATCGCCAGAGATGCTTCGCCGTTGCCTTCGCAGAACGCGCGGCTCGCAATTCCTGCGCTGTTAACCACCGTATAGCCCGGAATCGGCGCCGAGCAGTCGTTGAACGGCTGATCCTCGTCGTTCGGGATCTCCAGTTCCTGCTGGTACAGCGAGTAGCGCGCCGTGATGGTGAACTGCTCGGTGAACGGAAGGCCGAGGCGCAACTGACCGCCGGTCATGCGGTTCTCGTAACGGGAATACCGGGTCTGATCGCTGAACTTCGAGAACAGGTCGATACCCGCCGACATCCGGTAGCCGAGGAAATACGGCTCGGTGAACGAGAAGTCGATGCCGTGGCTGCGCTGGCCGAGCTGGCCCGCCAGGCGGACGTACTGGCCACGGCCGAGGAAGTTGGTCTCGGTCACGGAGACTTCACCGATGAAGCCGTCAGCCGTCGAGTAGCCGCCGGAGATCGAGAACGCGCCGGTGGACTGATCCTCCACATCCACGTTCACGACCACGCGGTCGGCCGAGGAGCCGGGCTCGTTCGAGATGCGAACGCGCTTGAAGTAACCGAGGTTGTTCAGGCGGCGCTCGGCGCGGTCGACGAGAACCTGATTGTAGGCATCACCCTCGCCGAGCTCGAACTCACGGCGCACAACGTAGTCACGGGTGCGGCTGTTGCCGCGCACGTTGATCCGCTCGATGTAGATCCGCGGACCTTCCTCGATCACGTAGCCGAGATTGATGGTGCGGGTCGAAGGATCCCGCGTTCCGACAGGGCGAACCTGAACGAAGGGGTTCCCCTGGCGGGCGACGTTTGTGGTAACGGCCTGAACCGACCGCTCGACCGCCTCGGCATTGTAGACCGCGCCGGCCGAAGTCGTGACGCCCCTGCGGACAGCCTCGGCGTCAACCCCGGGAAGACGGGAATCGACGCTGACATTACCGACCCGGTACTGCTCGCCCTCTTCCACCGCGATGGTGATGATGTAGCCGCCCCCCGTGGGATCGAACTGCACATCGCTGGAGACGACCCGGAAATCGGCATAGCCGTTCTTAAGGTAGTAGCGGCGGATCAGCTCAAGGTCGGCCGCGATCCGGTCCGGATCGTAAAGGTCGGTGCTCTTGAGGAAGCTCAGAAGGTTCGTCTCGGTGGTCTGCATGACACCACGCAGACGGCCGGAGGAAACCTGGTTGTTGCCGACGAAGCGGATTTCCTTCACGCCGGTCTTGTCGCCTTCGACGACCGTATAGACCACGTCGACGGTGCCGTTCGGAAGATCGACCACGCGAGGGGTCACCTGGGCGAGGCCCCGGCCCGAGCGGCGGTAGATCTCCAGGATTCGCTGGACGTCGGCGTCGACGGCGGCCTGGTTGTAGGGCGCCCGGGCGCGGGCCTGAAGCTCGCCCTCGATCAGCGCCTTCTCGACCCTGTTGTTGCCCTCGATCACCACGCGGTTGACGACAGGCCCCTGGGCGGCGAAAGCCCGGCGCGCCCTGGAAGACGCCTGCTGTGCAAAGGTGCTCTCCGCAGCAGTCAGTCCAGCCATCAGCGCGCTGATTGCGATAACTGCGGTGGTAGCCGGCTTTTTCCGGCGAGGCGTGGTCGTCGACATCATCAACTGGCCCGTTTCTTTAATCTTCTGTCCAAAGCGGGGTGCCCCGCCGGCTGGAGACGAGTGCCCCCAACCTTATCCATGTGGACCCGCTTGTACAAACTTTAGCCGTTATTGCAAACGGCACATCCACAACACAGTACCAATTTTTGCCCGGCGTGGCGTCCTTGTCACGATCCCTGGGCCATAAAACTGGTGCCAAGGTGAACAAGATCATTCCAAGTGGCGAAAAGCATGAGCATTCCCACCAGGGCAAAACCGATTCTGAAGCCGATTTCCTGGGCTTTCTCGCTCAGGGGCCGGCCGCGAACCGCCTCAATGGCATAAAACAGAAGATGGCCGCCATCCAGGAGCGGAATGGGAAATAGGTTAATGAGACCTATCGAGACCGACATGAAGCCGATCAGGCTGACCAGGCTGTAGACCCCGCCCACATCGAAGGCGGTGCCGGACGCCCTGGCGATTCCGATGGGCCCCGAGAGCTGATCCGCCGATTCCCACCCCATCACCAGCCGGCGGATGAAATTGATGGTGCGCTCGACGAGATTCCAGGTCTCGACCGCGGCCGCCTTGATTGCTCCCAGAGGCGAATAGGACAGCCGCTTGATCGCCGAGGGATCGCGGGAGGCTTCCACGCCCAGTAGGCCGATGCGCTGCTTGCCGAAGGGGCTCGTCCTCTCGACGAAATTGGGCGTTGCCGTCAGGGGAACGGTCTCCCCGTTGCGCTCCACCGTGAACGCCAGGGGCTCGCCGGCGCTGGAGCTTACGATGAGCTGCATATCAGCGAAGGTCTCGATGCGCCTGCCCTCAACCGTCAGGATGAGGTCCTTGGGCTGGAAGCCGGCCTTCTCGGCAGCGCTTCCGGGCTGGACCGCCTCGATCCGCGGCTCCAGGACCTGACGTCCGTTGAAATAGTTGAAACCGGCGAAGATCGCGATGGCCAGGATGAAGTTGGCAATCGGACCTGCCGCGACGATGGCCGCTCGTTTCGCCACGTTCTGATGGGGAAAACTGATTGCGCGCTCCGCGGCAGGCATTCTGTTCACGTCGTCATGGTTCGGAACGCTGGCTGCGTTGAGGTCGCCCACGAACTTCACGTAACCGCCGAGGGGAATCGCGGCGAGCCGCCAACGGGTGCCTTTCCGGTCCGTCCAGCCGAACAGTTCCCGTCCAAAGCCGATCGAAAAGGTGGTGACACCCACGCCACAGAGCCGCCCTACCCAGAAGTGGCCGAATTCGTGAACGAACACGACCACCGTGAGAACCACCAGAAAGGAGATCAGGGTCAGGAACAGGGAGCCTGTCGCACCGCTGATCGTCGTGAGAAAGTCCATTGTCGTCCCTTTCGCGCTCTTTCAAGAGCTGCGTTGCATATATCTAGGCCGGAATGAGCTGCCGTGCCGCCCTTCGAGCCTCCTGATCGATAGCCAGAGCATCCGCAACGGTCGCCGGTGCCGCCATGGCTCTTCCCGAAAAGGTCGAGCAGATGCTGCCAACCATTTCCGAAATATCATAGAATCCAATCCTGCCCGCCATGTAGGCCTCGACGGCGATTTCGTTGGCGGCATTCAGGATCGTCGGCAGGGCTCCCCCGGCCTTGAGGGCCGCCTTCGCCAGAGAGAGGCACGGGAAACGTGCCTCGTCAGGCCGCTCGAAGCTTAAACGGCCAATCGCGGCAAGATCGAGACGGGGCAGGCTCATGCGCAGACGGCCCTGATCTCGGAGCGCATTGGCGATGGGAACCTTCATGTCCGGTAGAGCAAGGCCCGCTGTTAGGGCGCCGTCGCTCCACTGGACAAGCCCGTGAACGATCGCCTCGGGATGCACCAGGACATCGAGGCGCTCCGCCTCCAGCTCAAAAAGATGATGAGCTTCAATGAGTTCGAGGCCCTTGTTCATCAAAGTGGCGGAATCGATGTTGATCTTCGATCCCATCGACCAGACCGGATGGGCCGAGGCTTCCTTGGCGCTGGCTCTCGCAATGCGCTCTCGGGACCAGGTCCGGAAGGGGCCGCCTGTGGCGGTGATGACCGCCTTTTCCACATCTCCATTGCGGCCGGCGGCAAGCGCCTGGTCCAGCGCGTTGTGCTCGGAGTCGACAGGCATGATCTCGACGCCGAGACGGCGCGCATCGGCCATGAAGGCAGCACCCGCGCAGACAAGGCTCTCCTTGTTGGCAAGGGCGATGCGCCTGCCCGGCTTCAGGGCCGCATGGGTGGGTGCCAATCCCGCGGTTCCGCTGATGGCGGCAAGAACCGTGTCGGCCTCACGCTCCACCGCCTCCAGAACCGCGGACGAGCCTGCGCCGCATTCGATTCCGGTGCCCGAGAGCGCCTGCTTCAGGGCTCCGCCTCCGCTCTCGTCGGCCAAGGCTGCGAACTTGGCTCCAAGGCGACGGGCAATCTCCGCCAGGGCGCCGGCATCGCGCCCCCCCACAACCGCCTCGACGCGAAGCTCCTCCCCGTGGGCCAAGACCACGTCTGCGGTGGAGCGGCCGACCGAACCTGTCGCCCCAAGGATCGTAAGAGAACGGACCATCGAAAATTATGCCGCGAGAGGAATGGTAAGGAGAACGACCGCCATAATGAGGCACACGGCCCAGAATCCGTCGAGCCGATCCATCACGCCCCCGTGCCCTGGGATGAGGTGGCTCGAGTCCTTGACGTCGCAATGGCGCTTGAGCGCCGATTCGCCCAGGTCGCCAGCCTGGCTTGCGACCGATGCGACAACCGACAGAACGGCGGTGCCGAACAGCCCGAAGGGCAGGCTGAGGCCGAACCGCTGGCCGCTCCAAGCCACAAGAAGGCCGCTGAGGGTTGCGGCGAACACTCCGCCCATAAAGCCGGACCAGGTCTTTTTGGGGCTGATCGCAGGGCAGAGCTTCGGCCCACCGAGAGCGCGTCCGGTGAAATAGGCGGCGACGTCGGTTGCCCAGACGACGGCAAACATCCAAAGGAGGCCGAGAATGCCAAGATCGGGGTGAGCCCGCACGATCGGCGGGATGAGGACGATCAACGCCGCGTAAACGAAACCCGAAGCTGTCCACAGCTTGCTGGAGGTGCCGCGCGCGAGGAGGGAGCCTCCTGCAGCCAGCACGACACCAGCGGTGGCCCACGGGCCGAAGCCCGCATCGGTCAGCAGCGGAACCATCAGGGCCGCCAAGCCGAGGCCCAAAAGCCCCTGCACCGGACGGCGCGGCGCGACCCCGATCATATCGGTCCACTCGACCATGATGGCAATGCCGGCGGCCAGCCAGAACAGGGCGAAGGCCCAGCCCCCCTGATAAGCCGTCAGGAGGGCCACGGCGGCCATTGCGAGGGCGGAGAGCACTCGCGTCGTCAGTTCCTTGGAAGGCGCCGACTTGGAGTTGGATGGCAAGGAGGAGCCTTCGTCCGCAACCATCATCAGCCTGCCCGGGCGCTCAGGCCGCCGAAGCGGCGGTCGCGCCTGCAGTACTCATCGATGGCGGCCTTGAACGCCGCCTCGTCGAAATCGGGCCAGAAGCAGGGCAGGAAGACGAACTCGGAATAGGCCGTCTGCCATGTCAGGAAGTTCGAGACCCGCTGCTCGCCTGACGTGCGGATGACCAGATCTGGGTCGGGAACGCCATAGGTGTCGAGGGCTGCTCCGATGGTGTCCATGTCGATGGAGGCCGGATCGAGGGTACCGTCCTTCACCTTCTGCGCAAGAGCCCGCATGGCGCCGGCGATCTCCTGGCGTCCGCCATAGTTGAAGGCGATAACCAGGGTCAGGCCCGTATTGGAACGGGTCAGCTGCTCGGCCTCGTCCAGCAGGAGACGGATGTCGGAGGCCAGCCCATCGCGCTCTCCGATGATCCTGACCCGTATGTTGTTGGCGTGGAGCTCCGCCAGATCATGCCGGACGAAGCGCTTGAGAAGCCCCATGAGGTCGGAGACCTCCTGGGCGGGACGGCGCCAGTTCTCTGCCGAGAAGCTGTAGACCGTCAGATACCGGATCCCGAGATCGCCAGCCGTGCGCACGGCGCGCCGGATCGCCTCGACTCCCCGCCGGTGCCCCTCGAAGCGAGGCAGGCCCCGCTGAGCGGCCCACCGCCCGTTTCCATCCATGATGATGGCGACATGGGCCGGCATCCCCTCGCCTGCTTCCTTGCAGGCAAAGCCTGGGACCGACCGTTTGGCTTCGCCGCTCATGATATCCTTTTCCGATGCGCGCCTGGAGGATCAGACGTGCATGATTTCCTTTTCCTTAGCCACCAGAATCGTCTCGATCTCGGCGACGAACTGATCCGTGGCCTTCTGGACCTGGTCGGCATGACGCTTGCCGTCATCCTCGCTGATGGCGCTGTCCTTCTCAAGCCTCTTGAGCAGGTCGAGGCCGTCGCGACGGACGTGGCGCACAGCAATGCGGGCCTCTTCGGCGTATTTGTGCGCGACCTTCACCATTTCCTTGCGGCGCTGCTCGTTCATCTCAGGAATGCGCAAGCGGATCACCTGGCCCTCGGTCTGCGGGTTGAGGCCCAGATCCGACTCGCGGATCGCCTTTTCCACGGCGGAAACCATGCCGCGATCCCAAACCTGCACGCTGAGCAGGCGCGGCTCCGGCACATTGACGGTCGCTACCTGCGTGATCGGCATGGGGGAGCCATAGGCGTCCACCTGAATGGGATCGAGAAGGTTCGGCGAGGCGCGCCCGGTGCGCAGGCTGCCCAGATCGTTCTTGAAAGCGTTGATGGCGCCCTGCATGCGGCGCTTCACATCGGCGAGTTCAAAGGTCGTGGCCATCAGATTTGTCCTTAACGCGAACTATTTAAACGGGCTTACGCTCCACAAGGTCCAGCATCAAGACCCCAGGATCAAGGGGCGACCACCGTGGAAGGCACTTTCCCCTGGAGAAGAGCGGTCACGGAGCTCGGAGCGTGAACGGAGCCTACGATGATCGAGAGCTTGTTTTCGCGAGCGAGCGCGAAGGCTGCGGTGTCCATCACCTTCAGGTCCCGGTTGATGGCCTCGTCATGGGTCAGCTGATCGAAGCGAATCGCGCTCGGGTCCTTCTTGGGATCCGCGGAATAGACGCCGTCGACCTGGGTGGCTTTCAGGACCGCGTCGCAGCGCAGCTCGGCGGCGCGCAGGACGGCCGCCGTATCGGTGGTGAAGAACGGATTGCCGGTGCCGCCTGCGAGAACGACCACCTGCCCCTTGTCCAGGTGATGCAAGGCAGGCTGCCGGGCATAGGTTTCGCAGATCGTCGGCATCGAGACCGCCGACATGGTGCGCGCAGGGACGCCGGCGGCGTTCAGAGCCGTCTCGATGGCCAGGGAATTCATGACCGTGCCGAGCATGCCCATGGAGTCGGCGGTCGGGCGGTCGATCCAGCCGGCAGCGCTCATGCGGGCACCTCGGATGATATTGCCTCCGCCGATCACGACGGCGATCTCGAATCCGGCGCGGGTGGCCTGAGCCAGATCCTCGGCCAGGGCCGAAAGGATCTGCGAATCGAGCCAATAACCGTCGGGAGCCATCAGGGCCTCACCGGAGAGCTTCACCAGGACGCGCCGGAACTGTGCCATTGTCGGACCTTTCTTGAGTTTCTCTTTTGTTGAAGCACCGCTTTTTCGCAGAACCTGGGCGGTTTTGGGCCGATGCTCCAAAGGCCTCTATAGAAGCCTCTCTTCAAGCTCCCGTTCCCGGAAGTGGGCAGCCCCAACCTGGAAGACGTGGGCGTCACCGGCGGGTCCTGGATCATTCCGAGAGGGTCTGGCGACCGTCTCATGACAGGCAGGGCCCTGCCGGATCCTCTACCCTTCTCATGAAAACGGCGGCTGAAGCGCCGCCGTTTTGCTGATGGCTGATTTAAGCCTTTGTGCCGGCCGCCGCAGCGACCTCGGCCGCGAAGTCCGGAGCCTCTTCCTTCTCGATACCCTCGCCGAGGGCATAGCGGACGAAGGCCTTGAGGGTGACCGGCTTGCCGGCCTTGCCTTCGGCTTCCTTGAGCACCTGGGTCACGGTCTTGGACGGATCGTGCACGAAGGGCTGCTCGAGGAGCGTGACTTCCTTGAAGTAGCTCTTCAGGCCGCTGTCGATGATCTTCTGCATGACGTGATCCGGCTTGCCGGCGTTCTTGTCGCGCAGAATGGCGCTCTCGCGCTCGATGGTGGCCTGATCCACGCCGGAGGCGTCGAGAGCAAGCGGGCTAGTCGCGGCCACGTGCATGGCGATCTGACGGCCGAGCGTGCCGAGAACGGTCACGTCACCCTCGGACTCCAGAGCCACGAGCACGCCGATCTTGCCGAGGCCCTCGGTGACGGCGTTGTGGACGTAGGACGCGATCACGCCCTTCGACACTTCGAGCTTCGCGATGCGGCGCAGGGTCATGTTCTCGCCGATGGTGGCGATGAGCTCCTGCAGGCGGTCCTTCACGGTGGTCTGCGAGCCGGGGAAGTGGGCAGCCTCGAGCGACTCGATGGTGCCGTTGCCCATGAGGCCGATCTTGGCGGCTTCGCGGACGAAAGCCTGGAACCCATCGTTGCGGGCGACGAAGTCGGTCTCGGAGTTGACCTCGAGGATCGTCGCGGTGTGGCCGGACGATTCGACGGCCACGAGGCCCTCGGCCGCAACGCGGCCGGCCTTCTTGGCGGCCTTCGACAGGCCCTTCTTGCGAAGCCAGTCGATCGCGGCCTCCATGTCGCCGTTGGTCTCGGCGAGGGCGGCCTTGCAGTCCATCATGCCGGCGCTGGTCGTCTCGCGCAGCTCTTTCACCATCGCAGCGGTAATGTTCGCCATGGCTTATCCTTTCAAAGGTTCACGCATAGAGGGAGCCCGGCGCTCGTGGAACGCCGGGCTCGATCATTCGTTCAAGCGGCCCTGCGGGTTGCAGCGCCGTGAAGCATTAAGCGGCAGCGGCTTCGATCATCGAGCGGGCCTGATCGATCCAGCCGTCACGCTCGAGGCGGCCGTTGAGCTTCAGGTCCTTGTCGAGCTGAGCGATATCGCCGGCCTGCATGGCGGCAAGCTGCCAGTAGTGGAAGATGCCGGCCTCGTTGAGCTTCTTCTCGAGCTGCGGGCCAACACCGTTGAGCTTGGTCAGATCGTCGGGAGCGCCGCGGGGAGCTGCCAGACGCTCGAACTGCTCACCCTCGTAGGCCGGGGCAGCCGTGTCGTTCGCCGGGAGCTCTTCGGCCATCGGATTCTCGGATTCGCCGATATCGATGCCCATGGCGCCGGCGCCACGGGAGATGCCGTCGAGAGCGGCGCGGGCGATCAGGTCGCAGTAGAGCGAAATCGCACGGCCGGCGTCATCGTTGGCCGGAACCGGGAAGGTGATGCCGTCCGGATCGCAGTTCGTGTCGACGATGGCAGCCACCGGGATGCCGAGGCGCTTGGCCTCCTGAATCGCCAGCTGCTCCTTGTTGGTGTCGATGACGAAGATCAGGTCGGGGGTGCCGCCCATGTCCTTGATGCCGCCGAGAGCGCGCTCGAGCTTCTCCTTCTCGCGGGCGAGCATGAGGCGCTCTTTCTTCGTGAGGCCCTGGCCGCCGCCGGCGAGGATCTCGTCCACCTTGCGCAGGCGCGAGATCGAGCCGGAGATCGTCTTCCAGTTGGTCAGCATGCCGCCGAGCCAGCGGGAGTTCACGTAGTACTGGGCCGAACGCTTGGCCGCATCGGCAACCGCATCAGCAGCCTGACGCTTGGTGCCGACGAACAGCACGCGGCCGCCCTTGGACACCGTGTCGCTGACGGCCTGGAGGGCGCGGTGCAGCATCGGAACCGTCTGGGCGAGGTCGATGATGTGGATGTTGTTGCGGGTGCCGAAGATGTACTGACCCATCTTCGGGTTCCAACGGTGGGACTGGTGTCCAAAGTGCGCGCCAGCCTCAAGCAGGCTGCGCATCGAAAAATCGGGAAGCGCCATGTTTATTCTCCGGTTAAGCCTCCGCGGAACAGTGGACCGGCCCTGCCGGCCACCGGGGTTTCCTCTTGGGCTCAAGAGGGGATTCCGCGTGTGGGATGGCGCGCATATAGGGGTAAATCGCTCCGGACGCAAGCATGAATAGCCTATGTCAAGCGCCGGATGGGGAGGCAAGATCATCACCGGCGACTGTCGAATGCAAGCTTGACCGCCAAGCCGGCAAACACGGTGGCGAGAAGGTATTGGGGCACCCGAGCCAATCTGCTCCGACCCATGATCACCTTGCCTGCTCGGCCGGCCATTACGATCACGATGCCATTGACTAAGAAACCCACAAGGTTGAGCACCGTTGCCAAGAGCATGATCTGCAGGGTGACCGAACCCGAATCGAGACGTACAAACTGCGGAAACAAAGCCAGAATGAACAGGGCCATCTTGGGATTCAGCATGTTGGTCAGAAGGCCCTGTCGAAAAACCTGCCCTATCGGATACTGCCTCGATTCAGACCCTGGACCATGTGCGGCCCCAGAATGACGAACAGTTTTCCAGGCCAGATAAAGCAAGTACCCCGCGCCAAGGTAGCGGACCGCATCGTACGCATGCGGCACGATGAGAAATAGCTCCGCCAATCCGAATGCAGCTGCCAAGGCATGGCAATATGTGCCTACTTGAATACCTGCCAGCGTAGCAAAGCCGGCCCCTTGCCCCTGGCTGACACTGCGGGACACGATGAGCATCATGTCAGGGCCTGGAGTTGCCGTAAGGGCCAGACAGGCTGCGGCAAAGAGGGCGAGGGTGGAAAGGTCCGGCATGTCAACGCTCCTGCGATTAGCCGGACCAAAGACTTATCCTGCCTCCCCTATTTTGTCACTTGGTAACAAGTCTTGTCTGAGCGAGGAGTGCCAAGGCCAATGTTCTCTTAGTTCATATGCACATCCACGACCCCCGGCACGGCCCGGAGCGCTCCGGCGATCTGGGGGGTGGCCATGTACTTGCCCGGGAGCTTGACCTCGACCTCCCGGTCGCCGTCGTCGAGAATCAGCACCAGGGACACCTCGCCCTCGCCCCGCGCCTTCAGGCGCTCGTAGACGCTGGAGATGGGGCGCTCGTCGCGCAGGAAGATCCGCATGCCCTTCTGGTGCTTGGCGGCGGCTTCCTGGAGCGGCTCGGCCATACCGATGCGCGCCCTCACCTCCTCGCCCTCGACCCCGGCCTGCAGCATGAGAACGACGGCGGAGCCGGGCTCGAGAACCTCGCGGAGGCGCTGGAGCCCCTCCGAGAAGATGATGGCTTCGAAGTGCCCGGTCTGATCGGACAGCGTGAGAATGCCCATCTTGTTGCCGGTCTTGGTGCGGCGCTCCTGCCTGTCGAGCACGGTGGCGGCCACCCGCCCTACGGAGTTTCCGGCCTTCACCGAGCGGCAGAACTCCACCCAGGTTTGAACCCGCAGCTTCTTGAGGAGGTCGCCATATTCGTCGAGGGGGTGCCCCGAGAGGAAGAAGCCGGCGGCGTCGTATTCCCGCTGCAGCTTCTCGGCCACGGGCCACGGCTCATAGGGCGGAATGCGCAGCTGCACATCCGCCGCGGCGACGCCGCCGAACATGTCCACCATGCCGCCGTTGGCCGCCTCATGGGATTGCTGGGCGAGGCTCATCATGGCGTCAATGGAGGCGCAGGCCTTGGCCCGGTCCGGCTCCAGCTCGTCGAAGGCCCCGGCGGCAATCAGGTTTTCCAGGGTGCGCTTGTTGATCGTGCGCGGGTTGATGCGCCGGGCAAAATCCGCGAGATCCTTGAACGGCTTGTCGCCCCGGGCCTCGATCACGCTCTCGATCGCCTGGCGGCCCACGCCCTTGACGGCGGCCAGCGCATACAGGATCGAGCCCTTGCCCTCGGCATCGTACTTCACGTCGAAAACCACGCCCGAGCGGTTGATCGACGGCGGCTCGACCTTGAAGCCTAGGCGTTGCGCCTCGCGGCGGAATTCGGAGAGCTTGTCCGTGTTGTCGAGGTCGAGAGTCATGGACGCCGCCATGAACTCCACCGGATAGTTCGCTTTCAGGTAGGCGGTCTGGAACGCCACGAGCGCATAGGCCGCCGCGTGGCTCTTGTTGAAGCCGTAATCGGCGAACTTCGCGAGAAGGTCGAAGATCTCGTTGGCCTTCGCCTTGTCGAGGCCGCCCTCCTTCGCACCGGAGACGAAGCGTTCGCGCTGGGCGTCCATCTCGGCCTTGATCTTCTTGCCCATGGCGCGGCGGAGCAGGTCGGCGTCGCCGAGGGAGTAGCCGGAGAGGACCTTGGCCACCTCCATCACCTGCTCCTGGTAGACGATGATGCCGAAGGTCTCGCGCAGGATCGGCTCCAGCTTGTCGTGCGGGTACCAGTCCTTCTTGTTGTGCTCGTCCTTGCCGAGCTTGCGGGCGCAGTAGACCGGGATGTTCGCCATCGGGCCCGGACGGTAGAGCGCCACGAGGGCGATGATGTCCTCGAACCGGTCGGTCTCCATCTCGACGAGCGCTTTCCGCATGCCGGCCGATTCCACCTGGAACACACCGACCGTCTCGCCGCGCTGAAGCATTTCGTAGGTTTTGCGGTCGTCCAGCGGCAAGGCCGACAGATCGACCTCAACTCCCGTTCGCCGGATCAGGTCCACCGCCGTGCGCAGAACCGTGAGCGTCTTGAGGCCGAGGAAGTCGAACTTCACGAGCCCTGCCTGCTCGACCCACTTCATGTTGTACTGGGTGACGCGCATCCCGGTCTTCGGGTCTCGATAGAGCGGCACCAGCTCCTGCAGCGGCCGGTCGCCGATCACCACGCCGGCTGCGTGGGTCGAGGCGTGACGATGCAGGCCTTCCAGCTTCTGCGCGATGTCGAGCATGCGCTTGACTACAGGCTCTTCCTCGATGGCCGCCTGGAGCTTCGGCTCCCCCTCGATGGCCTGTGCGAGCGTCACCGGGTTGGCCGGGTTCTGCGGCACGAGCTTGGTGAGCTTGTCCACCTGCCCATAGGGCATTTCGAGCACGCGCCCCACGTCGCGGATCACCCCGCGGGCAAGCAGGGTGCCGAAGGTGATGATCTGCGCGACCTGCTCTTCGCCATAGCGCTGCTGCACGTATTCGATGACGCGCTCGCGGCCCTCGACGCAGAAGTCGATGTCGAAGTCGGGCATCGACACGCGCTCGGGATTGAGGAAGCGCTCGAAGAGAAGCGCAAACCGCAGCGGATCGAGATCGGTGATGGTGAGCGCATAAGCCACAAGGGAGCCCGCGCCGGAGCCACGGCCCGGGCCGACGGGAATGTCGTGGTCCTTCGCCCACTTGATGAAGTCCGACACGATCAGGAAGTAGCCCGGAAATTTCATGTTCCGGATGATGTTGACCTCATAGGCCAGGCGGTCGTGATAATCCTGCTCGGTCAATCCCGGCGCGGGGCCATGCGCCGCAAGACGCTTGAGCAGCCCCTCCTCCGCCTGCCGCTGCAGCTCTTCGCCCTCGTCCAGGGCGGCGGCGTCCGGGCCTGTTCCGAAGTTCGGCAGGATGGGCTTGTGGGTCTTCACGCGCGTGGCGCAGCGCATGGCGATCTCGACGCTGGCCTGCAGCGCATCCGGCAGATCCCCGAACAGCTTCATCATCTGCTCGCGTGTCTTGAAATGGTGCTCCGGCGAAAGGCGGCGGCGATTGTCGTTGGACACGATCTGCCCTTCCGCGATGGCGAGCAGTGCGTCGTGGGCTTCGTAGTCCTTCGCCGACGAGAAGAACGGCTCATTGGCAGCCACGATAGGCAAGCCATTGCGGTCCGCAAGCGCGAGCAGCTCGCCTTCGATCAGCCGCTCCTCGTCGAGGCCGTGGCGCTGAATTTCGACATAGAGCTGATGGCCGAAGGCATTCTTGAGGATATCCAGCCGGGCCTGCGCCAATTCCTGACGGCCGCCATGGCGCAGGGCGCAATCCAGCGGTCCCGTGAAGCCGCCGGTCAGCGCGATGAGGCCCTCGCAATGGGCTGCGAGCGCGGGAGCGCCGATCCGTGGGCTCTCGCCCAGGGGCACGCCGAAATAGGCGTGGCTTACAAGCCGCATGAGGTTGCGGTAGCCCTCCTCCGTTTGCGCGAGCAGCACGATGTTGGAGGGCTGCGGCGCGACCCGGGCCACCGGATCCGCCTCCTCAAAGCAGACCGAGAGCTGCACGCCGGCAATGGGCTGGATGCCTGAGCCGGCGAGCTTTTCGGAAAACTCCAGGGCGCCGAAGAGATTGTTGGTGTCGGTGAGCGCCAGAGCCGGCTGCTTGTCGGCCGCAGCGAGCTTCGCCAGTTGCGCGATCTTCAGTGCGCCCTCGAGCAGCGAATACGAGGAATGCACGTGCAGGTGAACGAAGCCGATGTCTTGAAGGATGCGCGCCATAAAACTCTACTCATCGAACGGCACGCATAGTGACACGATTCTAGCTAAGGAAGCCTAACCTTGGACCTCGAGGACTATGTTCCTGTGAATCCCGGTGGGTTGTTGTGGATTCCCGGTATCAAGCAATGGGAGAAAGAACCAGAGCCCAGATTGCCACGGCCGAGCCGAACATGGCCAGCGAGGCGATTTCGGCGGCGGTTTCGAGGATGAAGCGAAGCATGTTTGGATCTCCATGTTCCTGACATGTTCATATTTGTTCATTGGATGTTCTGTGTAAAGCGTGTGCAGAGGCTGCGCTCGCGACGGAGTCAACAGACCGTTAAGATGCCGGAGCGCGCATCTTCGACAGCGCTGAATGCGCTTCAATCACCGTGATTGGAATGATGAGACGTCAGGGCAGCTGAACGATCAGGCCGTCGCGGATCGTCACGCGCCGGTCCATGCGGGCTGCGAGGTCCATGTTGTGCGTGGCGATCAATGCTGCGAGCTTCGATGCGCGAACGATGGCGACCAATGTTTGGAAGACCCGGTCTGCGGTATGCGGGTCGAGATTGCCCGTAGGCTCGTCGGCCAGAAGCAGGCGCGGCGCATTGGCAACCGCGCGCGCAATCGCAACACGCTGCTGCTCGCCGCCGGAGAGTTCGCCGGGACGATGATCGAGACGCTTGCCCAACCCCAGAAAGGTCAGAAGCTGCGTTCCGCGATCCTGAGCCTCGGCCTTCGAGAGGCCGCGGATGAGCTGCGGGATGACCACGTTCTCCAAAGCCGAGAACTCCGGCAGGAGGTGGTGAAACTGGTAGACGAAGCCGAGCTCCTCGCGGCGGACACGGGTCCGCTCCTGGTCGTTCATCGATGCCGTGGGCTTCGTGCCGACGAAGACCTCGCCGCCATCGGGCTTTTCGAGCAGCCCCGCCACATGGAGCAAGGTGGACTTGCCAGTTCCCGAGGGAGCAACCAGGGCCACGATCTCGCCAGGCCAGATCGCGAGATCGGCACCGCGCAGGACCTCGAGAAAGCTGCTCCCTTGCGGATAGCGGCGCTCCACTTTCGACAGATACAGGGCGGGTTGGGATTGGGCGGGGGACATACTCAACCGTAGCGCAAAGCCTCGACCGGATCGAGTTTCGCGGCCCGCCAGGAGGGATAAAGGGTTGCGAGCAGCGACAGCACCATCGCCATGAGAAGGATGGTGGTCACTTCCGTCGGGTTCACCTCGGCAGGCAGACGGCTCAGGAAGTAGAGTTCCGCCGGAAAGAGGTTCGTGTTCGTGAGGGTCGAGATGAAATCCCGGATGGTCTCGACATTGAGCGCGAGCAGCAGCCCGAGACCGAAGCCCGCGAACGTACCGACGATGCCGATCGAGGCGCCCGTGATCAGGAACACACGCATGACGGAGCCGCGGGTCGCCCCCATGGTGCGCAGGATCGCGATATCCTCCGACTTGTCCTTCACGAGCATGATCAGCCCGGAGATGATGTTCAGCGCCGCCACCAGCACGATGAGGGTGAGGATCAGGAACATAACGTTCCGCTCGACCTCCAGGGCGCCGAAGAACGTTCGGTTGCGCTGGCGCCAGTCGGTCATGAGAATCGGGCGGGCTGCCGCCTCCTCGATGGCGGCGCGGGCCTCGTCCACCCGGTCGGCGTTGTCGAGATAAACCTCGATGAGCTGCACGTCGCCCTGTCGGTTGAAGTAGTTCTGCGCCTCCGTCAGGGGCATGAACACGAAGGTGGAGTCGAACTCCGACATGCCGATCTCGAAGATGGCCTTGACCGGATACCCCTTCACCCGGGGCGCAGTGCCGAAGGGCGTTGCGGCCCCACGAGGGGTAATGAGCGTGAAGGTATCGCCCGCCTGAAGGGACAGGGAGTCAGCCAGCCTCCGCCCGATGGCAACACCCTCGCCTTCCTCGAAATTCTCGAGCGTGCCCTGGCGCAGATTGCCGGCGATATGCTCGATCTTGCGCAGGTCTTCCGGGCGGATGCCGCGCACGAGAACGCCGCTGCCGTTGTACTGCGAGGAGCCGAACGCCTGCCCTTCCACCAGGGGGATGGCGCGCCTGACGCCGGGAACGGCGGCGATGCGCGCGGCGACCTCCGGATAATCGGTGAGCGGGCTCTCGAGCGGCGCCACGAAGATGTGGCCGTTGATGCCGACGATCTTGTCGAGCAGCTCCTTGCGGAAGCCGTTCATGACCGAGAGCACCACGATGAGGGTGGCGACCCCCAGCATGATGCCGAGGAAGGAGAAGCCGGCGATCACCGAGACGAACCCTTCCCGCCGCCGCGTGCGCAGGTAGCGCCCGGCGAGCATCCACTCGAAGAGCGAGAAGGGCCTGGTCCCTGTTGTCGCCGTCTTGGCCATGGCGGTTTATTTAGGAACCGAGAGCCGGGCGACCACGTCGTCGAGCGAGAGATGCTCGCGCTCGCCCGTGGCGCGGCGCTTCAGCTCCACTTTGCCATCCGCCAGGCCCTTTGGGCCGATCAGCACCTGCCATGGCACGCCGATGAGATCGGCGGTGGCGAACTTGCCGCCCGGACGCTCGTCGCGGTCGTCGTAGAGCACGTCCCGGCCGGCAGCGCTCAGCTCACGGTAGAGCCGCTCGCAGGCTCCGTCCGTGCCCGCATCCCCTGCCTTCAGGTTGAGGATCGCCACGTCGAACGGGGCCACGGCCTCCGGCCAGACGATGCCGTTCTCGTCATGGCTCGCCTCGATGATCGCGGCTATCAGGCGGCTCGGCCCGATGCCGTAGGAGCCCATATGGACGTCCCGCTCCTGCCCGTCCGGCCCCATGACCCTGGCGCCCATGGGCTCGGAATACTTGGTGCCGAAATAGAAGATATGGCCGACCTCGATGCCGCGGGCCGACATCTTCTTGTCCGCCGGAATGGCCTCGAAGGCAGCCTCGTCGTGCATCTCGGAGGTGGCGGCGTAGAGCGACGTCCACCGGTCGACGATGCCCTGAAGGCCGGAGACGCTGTCGAAATCCGTGTCGGCCGCCGGAATGTCGTAGTCGAGATAATCGGCGTGGCAGAACACCTCGCTCTCGCCGGTCGAGGCCAGGATGATGAACTCGTGGCTCAGGTTTCCGCCGATGGGGCCGGTGTCGGCCCGCATGGGAATCGCCTTCAGGCCCATCCGGGCGAAGGTGCGCAAGTAGGCCACGAACATCTTGTTGTAGGAATGGACGGCGCCCGCCTGATCCAGGTCGAAGGAATAGGCGTCCTTCATCAGGAACTCGCGGGAGCGCATCACGCCGAAGCGCGGGCGCACCTCGTCGCGGAACTTCCACTGGATGTGATAGAGGTTCAGCGGCAGATCCTTGTAGGAGCGCACATAGCCCCGGAAGATCTCCGTGACCATCTCCTCGTTGGTCGGGCCGAAGAGCATCTCGCGCTCGTGCCGGTCCTGGATGCGCAGCATCTCCTTGCCGTAGGCGTCGTAGCGGCCCGATTCGCGCCAGAGATCCGCTGACTGGATCGTCGGCATCAGGAGCTCGACGGCGCCGGAGCGGTTCTGCTCCTCGCGGACGATGGCGTTGACCTTGTTCAGCACCTTCAGGCCCAAGGGCAGCCATGCATAGATGCCCGCCGATTCCTGGCGGATCATGCCGGCGCGCAGCATCAGGCGATGGGAGACGATCTCCGCCTCTTTCGGCGTCTCACGGAGAATGGGGAGGAAATAGCGGCTCAAACGCATAGGACGCCTTTAAGTCTCAAGCAGAATAAATGGGTAGCGACTCGCTTCCAGCACACAACACAGGCCTCGGGTAAAAGACAAGCTGTCATCGCCGGAACGGGCCTGCGGCGAGATGGATTAGACCAAAGATCAATACAATAAATGCCGAAAATTGCATCAGCGCGTGCCCAAAAAAGGTGACACCGCTAGGGAAGGTGATTATAAACAAAATCCTAACGTCATAGACCTTCAAAGGTCAGAGGTTACGGTCCGAGTTTCGGGAGGAACAAGATCTTCAAGCGCCATCATAGGCGTTGGCATCAGAAAGCCAGAGATCAAAAATTGCCAAAAGGCAGTTCAGGCAAGGCGAAAGCCTTGCTTTTTCTTTTTAGGCATCCCGTTCTGCTTCCGATTAAAGACCGGCCAGGGGAAACACGGCTGCGACAACCACAAGAACGACGGAAGCGACGAGCGTCGTCCAGATCGCCTTTTCCCGCAACGCGGGCAGCGTCGGGGCACCGGGTTCGCTGCCCTTGATGACCTCCCCGTCTTCCGCCTGGCTGCGGACGCCGAAGGGAAGGACGGCGAAGAGCAGGATCCACCAGATCACGAAATAAAGGGCCAAGCCGCCGGCGACGCTGAGGGCGAATGCATTGGCCGCAACGGCGACGGCCGCCGCCGAGACGATCACGACGGCCGCGATCGTGGACAAGAGCGATCCCGCCAGATGTTTTACAAGGCTTGTCAACAGCTTGTCCTCAGGCTTGCTCGAGTTCGATGAGGGTGCCGTTGAAGTCCTTCGGGTGAAGGAAAAGCACGGGCTTCCCATGGGCCCCGATCTTCGGCTCGCCGGAGCCCAGCACCCTGGCCCCGGATTTCACAAGCCGGTCTCTCGCCTCGCCGATGTCATCTACCTCGTAGCAGACATGGTGAATGCCGCCATCCGGGTTCTTCTCCAGGAAGCGCCCGATGGGCGACTCGCCGCCCAAGGGTTCCAAGAGCTCGATCTTGGTATTGGGCAAGGTGATGAAGACGACCGTGACGCCATGCTCTTCGAGCGCCTCGGGCGCCGAAACCTCGGCACCCAGGGTGTTGCGGTAGACATCAGAGGCCGCCTCGATGTCACGCACGGCAATGGCGACGTGGTTGAGACGTCCGATCATGGCTGCTTCCCTCCCGAATCCGCCGTTCTCATGCCTCGATCACGAGCACATGACATGCGGGCTTCTTGCCCCATTCCTGGTTCACGGCAGCGCGCACGGCCCGATGAACGGCGTTCTCGACCGCTTCCGGATCACGGCGCTTGGCCTTCGACAGCCCATCGAGCAGATCGGCCACCGTATCGGCGATGATCTCGGTCATCTCCCGCCCCTGGCGGTTCTTGTCGGGCAGGCCCATGGCGTCGATCACGGGATCACCTACGAGCTCGCCCCTCTCGTCGATGGCGATGGCCACCGTGACGATGCCGGCGAAGGCCAGCTTGCGGCGCTCCGGCAGCGCCCGTTCGCCGGCGTTGATGACGATGTTGCCGTCGCGGTAGAGCCGGCCGGCCGGAATGTTGTCGACGATCTCGGCGGGGCCGGGCGCAAGGCGCACCACGGTGCCGTTCTTGGCGCGGACGACCTCGGGCACGCCCTGCTGGCGCGCGAACTTCGCATGTTCGCTCAGGTGCAGCGGTTCGCCATGAGCCGGGATGGAGATGCGCGGGCGCGTCCACTCGTACATCTGCGCCAGCTCTCCCCGGCGCGGATGGCCGGAAACGTGCACCAGCTCCGTGCGGTCGGTGATGACCTCGATGCCTTGTTCGATGAGGCTGTTGATGATCGCTCCGACGCCCTTTTCGTTACCGGGGATTGCGCGAGACGAGAAGATCACCCGATCGCCTGCGGAGAGCGCGATGTCGGGATGCTCGTCCTGGGCAATGCGGGCGAGCGCCGCCCGCGGCTCTCCCTGCGATCCGGTTAGAATCGCCACGATCTTGTTGCGGGGTATGTAGCCGAAGTTTTCCGCGGAGCGGAACTCGGGCAGCCCTTCCAGGTATCCGCATTCCTTTGCGACGTCGACCACCCGGTCCATGGCGCGCCCCACCACCACGACCTCGCGGCCGCATTCGCGGGCGGCCTCCGCCACGGAGCGGATGCGCGCGACGTTGGACGCGAAGGTGGTGATGGCAACCCGATGGGGCGCGTCGTTGATCAGCTGGGCCAGGTTCTTGGCCACGTCCGACTCGCTGGGGCTGACGCCCTCGCGGACCACGTTGGTGGAATCGCAGATGAGCGCAAGAACGCCCTCATCGCCCAAGGCGCGGAAAGCATCCTCAGAGGTCAGGCTGCCGAGGTAAGGCGTGTTGTCGAGCTTCCAGTCGCCCGTATGAACCACGAGACCGTGGGGGGTGCGGATCGCAAGCGCGTTCGATTCCGGGATCGAGTGGGCGACCGGCACATATTCGATGTCGAAGGGCCCGAGCTTCAGCCGCTGGCCGGGCACGATCTCGTTCAGCTCGATCTTCGGCGCGCCGGCCTCGGAAAGGCGGCGCGTCTCCAGAAGCCCGATGGCGAATTTCGTGGCGTAGACCGGCGCCTGAAGGCTCGGCCACATCTCGACGAGAGCCCCGATATGGTCCTCATGGGCATGGGTGATGAAGATGCCGAGCAGATTGTGGCGCTCTTCCTCGATGAAGCGCAGGTCCGGGTAGACTACGTCGATGCCGGGCAGGTTCTCCTCGCCGCCGAAGCCCATGCCGCAATCGACCAGAATCCACTGGCGCTCCGTCTCCGGCCCGAAGCCGTAAAGCGCGGCGTTCATCCCGATTTCGCCAAGCCCTCCGAGGGGAAGGAAGACGAGTTCATCTTGGTGGGAAGCCATTATTGTTCAAACCTTTTTAAGCCAGCGCCAGGCTTGGCTATATCGTGCAGCAAATTGGGGAAATAAAGGTCGCCTGCATCGATGAGTTCCATTCCATCGACGCTTTTCAGCTGCAGGCGCCCAAAACGATCGAGACCCTCGAAGACGCCCTTCTTCTCGCCGGTGGGCAGACGAAGCGTCACCTCCTGCCCGATGCCGGCAGCCCGCTCCAGCCAAAGCTGCCGGATCGCTCCGAACGGGTCCGATGCATTCATCCGGGCTGACGCGCGCCAAGCCGCGAAGGTGCGGGCGAAGGACGACGAAAGGGCTCGAAACACATCCTCCCGGCGCAAGCCAGGTTTGACGGCCTGAAGAGCGATGGCTGGATACGGCGTCCCTGTCGGCGCGAAGGCGACGTTCACGCCGCAGCCGATCACGATGGCCAGGGATCCGTCGGGCCCGATCCTGTGCCCCTCGAGGAGAAGGCCCGACACCTTGGCTCCATCGAGCAGGAGATCGTTCGGCCATTTCAGCGACAGGCGCGGAGCCCTAAGGCCAGTGACCGACTCGACGGCTTCATGCAGGGCGAGCCCTGCCACGAAGCCGAGCTGCGGCGCAGCCGCCGTGTCGCAGGGATCGATCAGGAGAAGGCTGGAGTAAAGGTTGCCTTTCGGGGACGCCCATTGCCGGCCGTGCCTTCCCCTCCCCGCCAGCTGCTCGTCGGCCACGATCCAGAGCTGTCCCGGATCGCCGGCCCGAGCGGCCTGCAGGGCGTCGTCGTTCGTCGAGTTTGTCGCCTCGAGCGAGAGAAGCCGGTAGCCGGCGGACTCGGTCTCGGGCGACAGGTTCACGATCAGAACAGGGAGCGCGCGGCAGCACCTGCGGCGGCCACCAGAGGAGCCGGAACGATGCCGAAGAGCACGACGAAGATGCTGCACAGGGCGAGCACGAGCTTAACGCCCGCAGGCATCGAGTCGTAGCGCTCGGCCGGCTCGTCGAAATACATCACCTTCACGATGCGCAGGTAGTAATAGGCACCGATCACGCTGGTCACCACGCCGATGACCGCAAGAGCCACGAGATCCGCCTCGATGGCCGCGGTGAACACGGCGAACTTGGCGAAGAAGCCCGCAAGCGGCGGGATGCCGGCCAGGGAGAACATCATCATGCCGAGGCAGAAGGCGATGACCGGATGGGTGCGCGAAAGGCCGGAGAGATCGTCGACCGTGTCGAACATCACGTTGCCGCGGCGCAGGCTGAGGATGCATGCGAAGGCGCCGAGCGTCATCGCCAGATAGATCGCCATGTAGACGGCGACGCCCTGGATCCCCTCCACGGTGCCGGTGGCAAGGCCGATCAGCGCATAGCCTACGTTGCCGATGGAGGAATAGGCCATCAGGCGCTTGATGTTGCGCTGGCCGATCGCCGCGAAGGAGCCAAGCGCCATCGATGCGATGGAGATGAAGACGATGATCTGCTGCCACTGGCCCAGGATGCCCGGGAAGGCATCGATGAAGACGCGGGTGGCCATGGCCATGCCGGCCATCTTGGGCGCCGCGGCGAAGAACGCCGTCACCGGCGTGGGCGAGCCCTCGTAGACGTCCGGCGTCCACATGTGGAACGGCACGGCTGAGATCTTGAAGGCGATGCCTGCCGACACGAACACGAGGCCCACGATGGCGCCGATGCCCACATTGCCCTGGAGAACCGAGGCGATGACCGGGAAAGACACGCTGCCCGTGAACCCGTAGACCAGCGAAGCGCCGTAGAGCAGCATGCCGGAGGAGAGCGCGCCGAGCACGAAGTACTTCAGGCCGGCCTCCGTCGAGCGCACGTTGTCACGGTCGAAAGCCGCGATCACGTAGGACGACAGGCTGAGCAGCTCGAGGCCGAGATAGAGGGCGATCAGGTCGTTCGCCGAGATCACCATCATCATGCCGATGGTGGAGAGCACGATCAGGATCGGGTACTCGAAACGGCTGATGCCCTCGCGGCGCATGTAGTCCAGGGAGAGGATGACGCCGCCCGCAGATGCAAGGAGCGTGAGCGCCTTCATGAACTTGGCGAACCCGTCCACGACGAAGGAGCCGCCCATGGTCTCGACGCGCTCGGAAGGGAGCATCAGGACGGCCACGAAGGTGACCGCCAGAAGCGCAAGCGCGATGATGTTCATGCCGTAGCCCGGGCGCTCGCCGCGAATGGCGCCGAACAGGACCAGGATGAGGGCACCCGCCGCCAGAAGGATTTCCGGCAGGACGGGACCAAAGGCGGGAATGACGAAGGCGGAGTTCATCGTGACCTCAGTGTGCGGCAACAGCGGCCGTTTTCACGGTGGCGAGCGCGGCCTGGACATTGTTCATGAGCGCATCGGTCGGCGCCGCAAAGGCGTCGAGGATGGGTCCGGGCTGTACGCCGTAATAGATGATGAGAAGGATCAGGGGCGCGAAGGTGATGATCTCGCGGCGGTTCAGATCCTTGATGCCCTGGAGCGCCGGCTTGTCGAGTTCCCCGTAGACCACCCGGCGGTAGAGCCAGAGGGCATAGCCGGCGGACAGGATCACGCCCGTGGTGGCGAAGAACGCCACCCAGGTGTTGGACCGGAAGGCGCCCATCAGGGTCAGGAACTCACCGACGAAGCCCGAGGTGCCCGGAAGCGCCACGTTGGCCATGGTCAGGATCAGGAACACCACCGCGTAAAGCGGCATCCGGTTCACGAGGCCCCCATAGGCCTTGATCTCGCGGGTGTGCATCCGGTCGTAGATGACGCCGACGGAGAGGAAGAGCGCACCCGAGATGAGGCCGTGGGAGATCATGGTAAACATGGCGCCCTGAATCCCCTGCGGGTTCAGGCTGAACAGCCCCATGGTGACGAAGCCCATATGCGCCACGGAGGAGTAGGCGATGAGCTTCTTGATGTCCTCCTGCATCAGGGCGACCAGGGAGGTGTAGACGATCGCAATGACCGAGAGGGCGAAGACCAGCGGCGCGAAATAGACCGAGGCGTCCGGGAACATGGGGAGCGACACCCGGATGAAGCCGTAGCCGCCCATCTTCAGCAGCACGCCCGCCAGGATGACCGAGCCCGCCGTCGGCGCTTCCACGTGCGCGTCGGGGAGCCAGGTGTGCACCGGCCACATGGGCATCTTCACCGCAAACGACGCGAAGAAGGCAAGCCAGAGCCAGGTCTGGAGGTTTGCCGGGAACTTGTGGGCCAGCAGCGTCGGGATGTCCGTGGTGCCGGCGGCCCAGTACATGGCCATGATGGCCAGCAGCATCAGCACCGAGCCGAGCAGCGTGTAGAGGAAGAACTTGAAGCTGGCGTAGATGCGCCGCTTGCCGCCCCAGATACCGATGATGAGGAACATCGGAATGAGGCCTGCCTCGAAGAACAGGTAGAAGAGCACCAGGTCGAGGGCGGAGAACACGCCGATCATGGTGGTCTCGAGCACCAGGAATGCGACGAAATACTCCTTCACCCGGTGCCCGATCGACTCCCACGAGGCCAGGATGCAGAACGGCATCAGGAAGGTGGTGAGCAGGATCAGCGGCATGGAGAAGCCGTCGACGCCGAGCTTGAACCGGATCGTCTCGGTGAGCCAGGCATGGCTTTCGACGAGCTGGAACGAGGCGGTTGCCGTGTCGAAGCGCCCCCAGGCGACCAGCGACAGGAGGAAGGTTGCAATTGTCGTGGCCAGCGCAGCCCAGCGGGCGTTGGAGCGAGCAGCCTCGCTGTCGCCGCGCAGGGTCAGGATGAAGGCCGCCCCGACTAGGGGGAGGACCAGAAGGCCGGAGAGAATGCCGAAGCCGAGCATCAGTGGGCTCCCCTGAAGAGATAGAAGGTCACGAGAGCCGCAACGCCGATCAGCATGGCGAAAGCGTAGTGGTAGACATAGCCGGTCTGAACCCGCACCACGCCGCGCGTCACGTCCATGACGCGGGCGGAGATGCCGTCGGGCCCGAGCCCGTCGATGATGCGCTGGTCGCCCGTGCGCCAGAAGAAGCGGCCGATCCACATGGCCGAGCGCACGAACAGGAGGTCGTAGAGCTCGTCGAAGTACCACTTGTTCAGGAGGAAGCGGTAGAGGACCGGATGCTCGGCGGCGAGTTGGGCCGGCTTCTTGGCGTCGATCATGTACATGTAGACCGCGAGCACGAAGCCGAGGATCATCATCACGGTCGGCAGGAGCGGCACCCAGCCCGGGAGATGGTGCATCTCCTCCAGGATGTGGTTCTCAGGCCGGGTGAACAGGGCACCCTTCCAGAAATCCGCATAACCTTCGCCGATGAAGGCGCCGTGGAACACGATGCCGGCAACCACGGCGCCGATGGCAAGCACCACCAGCGGCAGCAGCATCACGAGCGGGCTCTCGTGGGGGGTATGGTCCCCATGATGGCCATGCTCATGCTGGGCATGGGTGGCCGGCTCCACATCGTGGCTGTGGCCGTCATGCTCCACGCCCTCATGGTGGCCATGGGCATGGTGATCCGCGTTCGACCAGCGCGCCGTGCCCTCGAAGGTGAGGAAGAACAGGCGCCAGGAGTAGAACGAGGTCATGAAGGCTGCGATCACGGTGGCCAGGAACGCGAAGGTGCCCGCCGTGGAATGGGACGCATAGGCCGCCTCGATGATGGCGTCCTTGGAATAGTAGCCCGCCGTGAAGGGGAAGCCGGTGAGCGCGAGCGTGCCGATCGCCATCATCGCCGTGGTGACGGGGATGTAGCGGCGAAGCGCGCCCATGTTCCGCATGTCCTGCTCATGGTGCATGGCATGGATGACGGAGCCGGCGCCCAGGAACAGCAGGGCCTTGAAGAAGGCGTGCGTGAACAGGTGGAACACGCCCGCGCTGTAGGCTCCGACGCCGAGGCCCACGAACATGTAGCCGAGCTGCGAGCAGGTCGAGTAGGCGATCACGCGCTTGATGTCGTTCTGAACCAAGCCGATGGTCGCGGCGAAGAAGGCCGTGATGCCGCCGATCACGGTGACCACCGTGAGAGCCGCAGGCGCATATTCGAAGACCGGCGACAGGCGCGCGACCATGAACACGCCGGCTGTCACCATGGTGGCGGCGTGGATGAGCGCGGAGACCGGAGTCGGGCCCTCCATCGCGTCCGGCAGCCAGGTATGGAGCAGGAACTGCGCCGACTTGCCCATGGCGCCCATGAAGAGCAGCAGGCAGGCGATGGTCAGGGCATGCCACTCGATGCCGAGGAAGTGGAAGTTGGCGTTCGCCAGCTCCGCCGCGCGGGGGAAGATCTGGTCGAAGGTGACGCCGTTGAACAGGACGAACAGGGTGAAGATGCCGAGCAGGAAGCCGAAATCGCCGACGCGGTTGACGATGAAGGCCTTCATGGCCGCCGCATTGGCGGAGTCCTTCTGGTACCAGAAGCCGATGAGCAGGTAGCTCGCAAGGCCCACCCCTTCCCAGCCGAAGAACATCTGGACCAGGTTGTCGGCGGTCACCAGCATGAGCATGGCGAAGGTGAACAGCGACAGATACGCGAAGAAGCGCGGGCGGTGCGGGTCCTCGTGCATGTAGCCGATGGAGTAGAGATGGACGAGGGCCGAGACCGTGTTCACCACCACCAGCATCATGGCGGTGAGCGTGTCGATCCGGAACGCCCAGTCGACCACCAGGTCGCCGACCGACATCCACTGGGCCACCTGGACCCGGGTCGCGCCGTCGCCGAAGCCCACCTGGATGAAGGACACCCAGGACAGGACGGCCGCCACGAAGAGCAGCGCCGTGGTGACGATCTCGCTCGGCCGGGGGCCGAGCAGGCGGCCGAACAGGCCTGCGATGAGGAAGCCGACGAGCGGCAGGAAGACGATTGCGTGATACATGTTCGTTTACTTCGCCGATCGGGCTTGGCTCATGGCCGCATGATTGTGTTCAGAAAACCGGTGCCCACTTTTCTGAATCATGCCCCTAGCCCCTCATCATATTGACGTCCTCAACCGCGATGGAGCCGCGGTTGCGGAAGAAGACCACCAGGATGGCAAGGCCGATGGCCGCCTCCGCCGCCGCGACCGTGAGGATCAGCAGGGCGAAGACCTGGCCGACGATGTCGTTCAGGTGGGTCGAGAAAGCGACCATGTTGATGTTCACCGCGAGCAGGATCAGCTCGATGGACATCAGGATGACGATCACGTTCTTGCGGTTGACGAAGATCCCGAACACCCCGAGCGTGAACAGCACGGCGGCGACGGTGAGATAATGGCCCAGTCCGATAACCATCGCGCGCCTCCTTAAATGCCCTGGCGGAAGGGAACCTTCCGCACCTCGACGGCAGTGTCCTGCGTCCGGTTGTTCTGCATGGTGATGTTCTGGCGCCGCACGCCCACGCGCTCGCGCAGGGTCAGCACGATGGCGCCGATCATGGCGACCAGCAGGATCAGGCCGGCCGCTTGGAAGAAGTAGAAGTAGCGGGTGTAGAGCACCTGGCCGAGGGCCTCGGTGTTGGTCATCACGTCCGGGGCCGGGATCGGAACGCCCGGCGAACGAACCAGGGCGGGATCGACCGCATAGGCGCCGACCACCAGGACGAGCTCCAGCAGGAAGATCACGCCGATCAGCCCGCCGACCGGCAGATACTGGAGGAACCCTTGGCGGAGCGCCGCGAAGTCCACATCGAGCATCATGACCACGAAGAGGAAGAGCACCGCGACCGCGCCCACATAGACGATGACCAGGATCATCGCCAGGAACTCGGCTCCCATGAGCAGGAACAACCCCGCCGCATTGACGAAGGCCAGGATCAGGAACAGCACCGACTGCACGGGATTGCGGGA
Source organism: Microvirga aerilata (assembly GCF_016743775.1). Classification (GTDB taxonomy): domain Bacteria; phylum Pseudomonadota; class Alphaproteobacteria; order Rhizobiales; family Beijerinckiaceae; genus Microvirga; species Microvirga aerilata. The sequence continues at coordinate 39,848 of NZ_JAEQMY010000001.1, forward strand.
GGCAATCACCATGAAGCCGGAGGCGACCGTGATCGTCGCGAACAGATAGAAGAAGGCGGCGGTAACCGTCATGCTCAAGCTCAAGCCGCCCTCGGCGGCCCCTTCCGACGTGGCCCGGGAGAATCCAAGGGCCAGTCTATAAATTCCGAATCCCGCCGGGACAACCCGCCGGGCCTGTTTGCCCCCTGCCCTTGTCGGGCCGGGAGTGGCTTACCGGTAGGGCGCGGTCTTCGCGATGTTCTTCGCGATCTCCCGCTCCCAGCGCTCCCCGTTCTCGAGAAGCTTTGCCTTGTCGTAGTAGAGCTCCTCGCGGGTCTCGACGGAGAATTCCATGTTCGGGCCCTCCACGATGGCGTCCACCGGGCAGGCCTCCTGGCACATGCCGCAATAGATGCACTTCACCATGTCGATGTCGTAGCGCGTGGTGCGACGGGTGCCGTCGTTGCGGCGAGGACCCGCCTCGATGGTGATGGCCTGGGCCGGGCAGATCGCCTCGCAGAGCTTGCAGGCGATGCAGCGCTCTTCCCCGTTGGGGTAGCGGCGCAGCGCATGCTCGCCCCGGAAGCGGGGGCCGCGATGGCTCATCTCGAAGGGATAGTTGATCGTCTTCTTCGGCTTGAAGAAGTACTTCACGGTCAGGATGAACCCTGCCACGAACTCCTTCAGCAGAAGCGACTGTGCGAATTGATCGAGCTTCATGTCGTCGATCTCCGTTAGCGCATGCCCGGCGCATTGCCGGTGGCCATCAGGACGCCTGCCACGATCACCACCATGGCGAGCGAGAGCGGAAGAAAGACCTTCCAGCCGAGGCGCATGAGCTGATCGTAGCGGTAGCGTGGCACCAGGGCTTTCACCATGGCGATGAGGATGAAGAGGAAGCTCGCCTTCAGGACGAACCAGATGACGCCCGGCACCCAGGTAAACGGCGCGAACGGGATCGGCGACAGCCAGCCGCCCAGGAACAGGATCGTCCCGAGGGCGCACATGGTCATGATGGCCACGTACTCGCCGAGCATGAAGAGCAGGTACGGGGTCGAGGAATACTCCACCATGTAGCCTGCCACCAGCTCCGACTCGGCCTCGGGCAGGTCGAAGGGCGGGCGGTTGGTCTCGGCCATGGCCGAGATGAAGAACACCACGAACATCGGGAAGAGCGGCAGCCAGTACCAGCCGAGGATCCCTAAGCTGGTGTTCTGCGACTCGACGATCTGCGACAGGTTCAAGGTGCCTGCGCACATGAGCACCGTCACGATCACGAAGCCGATGGACACCTCGTAGGAGACCATCTGGGCCGCCGAGCGCAGCGCCCCGAGGAACGGGTACTTCGAGTTCGAGGCCCAGCCGCCCATTATGACGCCGTAGACGCCCAGCGACGAGATCGCGAAGATGTAGAGAATGCCCACATTGATGTCCGCGATCGCCCAGCCCGCATTGAGCGGGATCACCGCCCAGGCGGCCAGCGACAGTGTACACATGAGCAAGGGCGCCAGCAGGAACATGCCCTTGTTGGCCGGAGCCGGGATCACCGGCTCCTTCAGCACGAACTTGAGCAGGTCCGCGAATGACTGGAGCAGGCCCCAGGGGCCGACCACGTTCGGGCCCCGGCGCAGCTGGACCGCCGCCCATACCTTGCGGTCGGCATAGAGCGCGTAGGCGATGAAGATGAGCAGGGCGACCAGCATGAGCAGGCTCTGGCCCAGCATGATCGCGACCGCGAGAACGATATCCCCAAATTCCATGATCCGTTCCTCTTACTCAGCCGCCTCGAGCTTCAGCTCACGGGCGAGCGCGGAGCACTCGGCCATGACGCCGGAGGCGCGGGCAATCGGGTTCGTCAGATAGAAGTCCTGCACCGGGCTCACGAACGCCTCGCGCCCCAGGTTGCCGCCGATGCCGGCAAGCGCCTGGATGGCGGCGGCACCGTCGGCCGGCTGAACCATCTCGATGCCGGCGAAATGCGGATGGGACGCATAAAGCTTCGCCCGAAGAGCGTTCAGGGAGTCGAAGGGCAGGCGGTGACCCAGCACGTCCGACAGGGCGCGCAGGATCGCCCAATCCTCGCGGGCCTCGCCGGGCGCGAAGGCTGCGCGGTTGGCAAGCTGCACCCGGCCTTCCGTGTTCACGTAAGTGCCGGACTTCTCCGTATAGGTTGCCGCCGGCAGGATCACGTCGGCCCGGTGGGCGCCACGGTCGCCATGGGTGCCCTGGTAGACGACGAAGGCGCCGGGCGCGATCTCGATCTCGTCCGCGCCGAGGTTGAACAGCACGTCCACCCCGCCCTGCGCCATCTCTTGCGCCGTGACGCCCCCCTCGCCCGGCACGAGGCCGAGGTCGAGCGCGCCGACGCGGGAGGCGGCGGTGTGCAGGATCGAGAAGCCGTTCCAGCCCTCGTTCACGGCGCCGACGTCACGGGCAAGCCCGGCGGCTGCGGAGAGAACCGCGAGACCATCCGGACGGGTGAGAGCGCCCTGCCCCACGATGATCAGCGGACGCTCGGCGCCCCGCAGCTTCTCCATGAAGCTGTGGCGGCCGGAGACCAGATCCGCCAGGGTCTCGGGGCCTGCGCCCAGATACTCGTAGGGGTAGGTCAGATCCGCATGCTCGCCGATCAGCGCGATCGGCGGCGGAGCCACGCGCCAGCGCTTGCGGATGCGCACGTTGACGAGCGATGCCTCGAGGCGCGGATTGGAGCCCACGATCAGGATCGCGTCCGCATCCTCGATGCCGGAGATGGTGGTGTTGAACAGGTAGGAGCCCCGGCCGTAGGCCGACGAGAGCACCGTGCCGTCTTGGCGGGCGTCGATATTGGTCACGCCGAGGCTCTGCATGAGGAGCTTCAGGGCAAACATTTCCTCGACGGCCGCAAGATCGCCCACGATGGCGCCGATGCGCTGGGGCGACGTGCTCTTCACCCGGTTGGCGATGGTGGCGAACGCCTCCTGCCAGGACGCCGGCCGCAGGCGGCCGTTGTCGCGCACGAAGGGCCGGTCCAGGCGCTGGAGGCGCAGGCCGTCCACGATGTGGCGGGTCTTGTCGGTGATCCACTCCTCGTTCACCGCCTCGTTCACGCGCGGAAGGATGCGCATGACCTCGCGGCCACGGGAATCGACCCGGATCGACGATCCGACCGCGTCCATCACGTCGACGGAATCAGTCTTGGTGAGTTCCCAGGGACGGTAGTGATAGGACTCGGGCTTGTGGGTGAGCGCGCCCACCGGGCAGAGATCCGCCACGTTGGCCTGCAGCTCGGAGCCGAGGGCCTTCTCGAGATAGCTCGTGATCTCCATGTCCTCGCCGCGCCACAGGGCGCCGAGATCCGACACGCCGGCCACTTCGGCCGAGAAGCGGATGCAGCGGGTGCAGTGGATGCACCGGTTCATGGAGGTGCGCACCAGCGGGCCGAGATACTTGTCGGTGACCGCGCGCTTGTTCTCGTGGAAGCGGCTCGTGTCGACGCCGTAGGCCATGGCCTGGTCCTGCAGGTCGCACTGGCCGCCCTGGTCGCAGATCGGGCAGTCGAGCGGGTGGTTGATGAGGAGGAACTCCATCACCCCTTCCCGCGCCTTCTTGACCGTCGGCGACTTGGTGGAGATCTCCGGCGGCTCGCCGTTCGGGCCGGGACGGCAGTCGCGCACGCCCCAGGCGCAGGACGCCACCGGCTTCGGCGCACCCTTCACCTCGACGAGACACATGCGGCAGTTGCCGGCAATCGAGAGCCGCTCGTGGTAGCAAAAGCGCGGAATTTCCGCCCCGGCCGCTTCGGCGGCCTGGAGCAGGGTGTATTCCGCAGGAACGTCGACCTCGACGCCATCAACGATGATTTTCGTCATCTTCAATCTCACTCCGCCGCGATCATGACGGCTTCGGAATGCGGGTTCGCCGCGTAATCGTCGATCCGCTTCTCGATCTCGTGACGGAAGTGGCGGATCAGACCCTGGACCGGCCAAGCCGCCGCGTCGCCGAGCGCGCAGATGGTGTGGCCTTCGATCTGGGTCGAGACTTCAAGGAGCATGTCGATCTCGCGCTTCTGGGCGCGCCCTTCGGCCATGCGGTTGAGCACGCGCCACATCCAGCCCGTGCCCTCGCGGCACGGAGTGCACTGGCCGCAGCTCTCGTGCTTGTAGAAATAGGCCAGACGGGCGATGGCGCGGACGATGTCGGTGGACTTGTCCATCACGATCACGGCGGCGGTGCCCAGACCCGACTTCAGGTTCCGCAGCGTGTCGAAATCCATATGGGCGTCGGCGATCTGCTCGGCCGGAACGATCGGCACGGAGGATCCGCCCGGGATGACGCCGAGGAGGTTGTCCCAGCCGCCCCGGATGCCGCCGCAATGGCGGTCGATCAGCTCGCGGAAGGTGAGGCCCATGGCCTCTTCCACGTTGCAGGGCTTGTTCACGTGGCCCGACACGCAGAAGAGCTTGGTGCCCACGTTGTTCGGGCGGCCGATGCCGGAGAACCAGGCGGCGCCCCGGCGCAGGATCGTGCCGGCGACCGCGATGGACTCCACGTTGTTCACCGTCGTCGGGCAGCCGTAGAGGCCCATATTGGCCGGGAACGGCGGCTTGAGGCGCGGCATGCCCTTCTTGCCCTCCATGCTCTCGATGAGAGCCGTCTCCTCGCCGCAGATGTAGGCGCCTGCGCCGTGGTGAACGTAGAGGTCGAAGGGATAGCCGTGGATGTTGTCCTTGCCGATGAGCTTGGCCTCGTAGGCCTCGTCCACCGCCCGCTGAAGCGCGAAACGCTCGGCCACGTACTCGCCGCGGATGTATATGTAGGCCGCATGCGCCCCCATGGCGAAGGACGCGAGAAGGCAGCCCTCGACCAGGAGATGCGGATCGTTCCGCATGATCTCACGGTCTTTGCAGGTGCCCGGCTCCGACTCGTCCGCGTTCACGACCAGGTAGTGCGGACGTCCGTCCGACTGCTTCGGCATGAAGGACCATTTCAGGCCCGTGGGGAAGCCCGCGCCGCCGCGGCCGCGCAGGCCCGACGCCTTCATCTCGTTGACGATCCAGTCGCGCCCCTGCTCGAGCAGGAACTTGGTTCCATCCCAAGCCCCGCGCATCTTCGCGGCCTTGAGGTCCGGCGAATGGAAGCCGTAGAGGTTGGTGAAAATACGATCTCTGTCCTGAAGCATTCCCGACATCTCCATCAGGACGTCATGTTGTCTTTGTCGACGACCACGTCCGGCTTGCTTTCGCTGCCGTCGCGGCGTGTCTCGGCTTGTGCAGGCGGCGTTCCGGCCTCCGGCGTCGTCGGGCTTTCCGGCACGGGCGATCCCCCTTCCGGTTTCGACGGCGTCGTCACGTAGGACTTGCTGCTCTGCGGAGCGGGCCTTGCGCCCTCCTCCGTATGCGACTTGCCCTTGGTGGCCGTCGACGGATCGGCGGCTTCCTTGCGGTCGACCGGGTTGATCGGCGTCTCGCCTTCTTTCGCACGCTCGGCCGGCGTATCGGCAGCGCCGGTTTCGATGGCCCGTCCGGCACCGGGCCGTCCCGCCTTGCCGGGGACGCTCTCCAAGGCAGCGGCGGCTTCACCGGTTTCGGCAGCCTTGGCCTGCTCCTCGAAGCGGTTGCGCCAGGCGCCGACGAGCGAACCGTCATAGAGAGACGGGTCCTGCAGGGTGTTCACGGCCTCGAACGGCTCGGACCGGTTGCGGCCGATCTGCGAGCCTTTGCGCACAGGGCGACCGGCCTCGAGATCGTCGAGAAGCTTCTCGAAGTTCTCCGTGGTCAGGTCTTCGTAGTAGTCGTCGTTGATCTGCACCATCGGCGCGTTGGAGCAGGCTCCCAGGCACTCGACCTCGAGCCACGAGAAGGTGCCGTTGGACGGGATGTGGTTGGCATCCCCGATGCGGCGCTCCAGCACCTTCTTGATGTCGGCGGCGCCGCGCAGCATGCAGGGCGTCGTGCCGCAGAACTGGATGAAATACTTTCCGACCGGCTCCAGGTTGAACATCGTGTAGAAGGTCGCCACCTCCATCACGCGGATCACCGGCATGTCGAGCCGGGCCGCCACGGCCTCGATGGCCTTGCGCGGCAGCCAGCCGCCCGCCTGCTCCTGGGCTTTGCCGAGCACGGCGATGATGGCCGAGGCCTGACGGCCCGGCGGATACTTGGCGATCTGCTGATCCACGAACGCCTCGTTCTCGGGGGAGAACACGAAGCTTTCCGGCTGCAACTCTTCAGGCGCGAGCTTACGAACGGCCATACACTCTTCTCCTCATCGTCATGGCCGGTCTTGTGCCCGGCCATTCACGACTTGAACTTGTCCAGCACGCCTCAAAGAGCGTGATGCCGGCGCCGGATCCGGAGCCGGGTTGTCTTTAACGGTCGACCTCGCCGAACACGATGTCGAGGGAGCCCAGAACGCCTGCGACGTCGGCCAGCATGTGGCCGCGGCACATGAAGTCCATGCCCTGCATGTGGGCGAAGCCCGGGGCGCGGATCCTGCAGCGATAGGCCTTGTTGGTGCCGTCCGACACGAGGTACACGCCGAACTCGCCCTTCGGGGCTTCCACGGCGGCATAGACCTCGCCCGCAGGGACGTGGAAGCCTTCCGTGTAGAGCTTGAAGTGGTGGATCAGCGCTTCCATCGAGCGCTTCATGTCCTTGCGCGAGGGCGGGGCGATCTTGCCGTCGAGGGTGGTCACGGGGCCCTGCCCGTCCGGCGCCCGCAGCTTGGTGATGCACTGGCGCATGATGCGCACGGACTGGCGCATCTCCTCCATGCGGATCACCTGGCGGTCGTAGTTGTCCCCGTTGAGGCCCACCGGGATGTCGAACTCCATCTCCTCGTAGCACTCGTAGGGCTGCGACTTGCGTAGGTCCCAGGCCACGCCGCAGCTGCGCACGAGCGGACCGGAGAAGCCCCAGGTCCAGCAATCGTCGAGCGTGATCGTGCCGATGTCGACGTTGCGCTGCTTGAAGATGCGGCTGCCCATGACGAGGGTGTCGAGATCGTCGAGAACCTGCAGGAAGGGGTCGCAGAAGGCCTCGATGTCGTCGATCAGCTCCGGCTGGATGTCCATGTTCACGCCGCCGGGGCGGAAATAGTTGGCATGCAGGCGCGAGCCCGAGACGCGCTCGTAGAAGATCATCAGCTTCTCGCGCTCCTCGAAGCCCCAGAGGGGCGGCGTGAGCGCGCCGACGTCCATGGCCTGCGTGGTCACGTTGAGAAGATGCGACAGCAGGCGTCCGATTTCGGCGAAGAGCACCCGGATCAGCTGGGCCCGGCGGGGCACCTGGATGCCGAGGAGCTTCTCGATCGTGAGGCAGTAGGCATGTTCCTGGTTCATCGGCGCGACGTAGTCGAGCCGGTCGAAATAGGGATTGGCCTGAACGTAGGTCTTGTACTCGATCAGCTTCTCGGTGCCCCGGTGGAGCAGGCCGATATGCGGATCCACGCGCTCGACCACCTCGCCGTCCAGCTCCAGCACGAGGCGCAGAACGCCGTGCGCCGCCGGATGCTGCGGGCCGAAGTTGATCGTGAAGTTGCGGATGTTGTGCTCGCTCATAGGTCGCCTTCTCCGCCCCTTTAAGCCTTGGCCTTCTCGTCGCCCGGCAGCACGTAGTCCGTGCCTTCCCAGGGCGAGAGGAAGTCGAAGTTGCGGAACTCCTGGCTGAGCTTCACCGGCTCGTAGACCACGCGCCCCTGGCCGTCGTCGTAGCGAACCTCGACATAGCCGGTCATCGGGAAGTCCTTGCGCAGGGGATGCCCCTCGAACCCGTAGTCGGTGAGGATCCGGCGCAGGTCCGGGTGCCCGGTGAACAGGATGCCGTACATGTCGTAGGCTTCGCGCTCGTACCAGTTCGCCGCCGCGAAGACGCCGTTGAGCGAAGCGACGGGGGTGACCTCGTCCGTCTCCACCTTCACGCGGATGCGGCGGTTATGGTGCGGGGCCAGGAAATGGTAGACCACGTCGAAGCGCCGCTCGCGGGCCGGATAGTCCGCGCCGCAGATGTCGATGAAGCACACGAACCGGCACTGCGGGTCGTCCCGCAGGAAGGTCGCCACCCGCACGATGTCCTCGCGGCGGGCGACGATCGTCAGCTCGTCATAGGCGATGGCCCGATCCTCGATCGCCTCGCCGAGGGACGAGGCGATGTGATCGCTCAGGGCTTGGAGCTCAGCACTCATGCAATGACCTTTGCTCAGCGCTCGATGGTGCCGGTGCGGCGGATCTTCTTCTGAAGGAGCAGCACGCCGTAGAGGAGCGCTTCCGCAGTCGGAGGGCATCCCGGCACGTAGATGTCGACCGGCACGATGCGGTCGCAGCCACGAACCACCGAGTAGGAATAGTGATAGTAGCCGCCGCCATTGGCGCAGGAGCCCATGGAGATGACGTAGCGCGGCTCCGGCATCTGGTCATAGACCTTGCGGAAGGCGGGCGCCATCTTGTTCGTCAGCGTGCCGGCCACGATCATCACGTCCGACTGGCGCGGCGAGGCGCGGGGCGCGAAGCCGAAGCGCTCTGCGTCGTAGCGCGGCATGGACATCTGCATCATCTCGACGGCGCAGCAGGCCAAGCCGAAGGTCATCCACATGAGCGAGCCGGTGCGCGCCCAGGTGATGAGGTCCTCGGTGGACGTGACGAGAAAGCCCTTGTCGGACAGTTCCTCGTTGATCGAGACGAAATAGGGATCGGTCGAACCGACAGGCTTGCCCGTATTGGGATCGATGACGCCGCGGGGGGCCGGAGCCACCAGGGTCGACTGGTTATCGGAGATCAATCCCATTCCAGGGCCCCCTTCTTCCACTCATAAACGAATCCGACCGTGAGGACGCCCAGGAAGATCATCATGGAGATGAAACCGAACCAGCCCAGTCCCCCGAACGTGATGGCCCAGGGGAACAGGAACGCCACTTCCAGGTCGAAGATGATAAAAAGGATGGCGACGAGGTAGAACCGCACGTCGAACTTCATGCGGGCATCGTCGAAGGCATTGAACCCGCACTCGTAGGCGGACAGCTTCTCGGTGTCGGGGCGGCTGTAGGCAACCAGGAACGGCGCCACGAGCAGCGCCACCCCGATCAGGAGCGACACGCCGATGAAGATTACGAGAGGCAGGTAGTCGGCGAGGAGATTCGTCATGCGACACCTAGAAGGAACGAAGTCCGGCTCTTAGCCGGGAATATGTTACGCATTTAGGCCTCAGAAAGGCCCAAAACAGCCCCCTGCGACAACACGCTGATTGCGCGGAGGCTTAGCTGAGTTCCCCTTCCCTGACAAGTGTTTGCACTGCCGCAAAAAGAACCATTCCAAACCCCCAATCAGCTTTTTGCATGGCTCGGCCCCGCCGCAATCGGTCAAGCTTGGATCTCCCGGCTGCCCATGCGCCGTTCCTGGGGCGGTGCGCCGGAAGCCGTTCGCCTGCAGGCAGCGGCTCAACCCGGATGCTCCTGCCCTCGGTATCATTCCCGGCCGGGCGGTGGAGGCGAGGGGATCCATAGGGTTGAGGCTGGTCGTGAATCCCCTTCCCTCGCCTACGGCTCGCCGGGGATGACAGAGTCGTGCTGCCCCGGTGTCATTCCCGGCCGGAGCGAAGCGGAGGGGAAGGGGATCCACTCACACGCACAACGCCATGCCCCCCTTCCCGGCCATCGCCTGCCCGGAGACGACACTTGCCGGGAACTCAAGTCACCCCCCACCTGCCGGAAGACTTGTTCGAAGCACCCCTGCGATCCTATAATGCAGCGATATTGCATTCCATGTGGATTTGATATGCGCACATTCTACCAAGGGGCAGCGGCCATCGCGCTCACCTGCATCGTATCGGCTGACGCTTCGGCACAGGGATCGCCGAGGAGCAAGCGCTTCGAGCCGCTGACAGGCCGCCTGTTCCTGATGGTGGAGTTGAAAGGCCAGGGCAGGAAGGACCTTTCGAACAAGGTCGAGTGGTACCGGCTCGCGGCCGACCGCAGGCTGGAACTCGAGCTTGCCATGTACATGCTCTTGAAGAGCCCGGCTCCTACGCTCACGGTCGGCGGCATCGACAAGAACAATGCGCCCATGCCCGCAGGCATGGAGGCCATCAAGAACGCGGTCGAGGGGTGCAACGGGGACCAGAACTGCGAAAGCCAGGCTATGGCGGCCGTCGCCCAGAAGATGATGGCCAACCCTGGAGTCCTGGCAGCCATGCAGCCGGACGATACCCGGTTCGAGAACTGGTGCGCCGACCGCCGCGGACCCTGCGCCTCGGGTACGCTCAGGGTGGACGACGAGGGGGACGGCATGAACATTTCCCCTCCGGCGCCGGCCAAGCCCTACCGGTTCAAACGCAGCGGAACCCTGGAGCTTGCGCCCCAGAGCGCGGACCTCCTGGACCGGGCCTGCAAAGCGGAGATCTCGGTTGATCGTCAGAAAGGCCTTCTGAGCATGCGGCTCGGCGGGCTCAACATTCCGGTCCCCGTTCGGATGACCGGCCAAGCCTACACGGCGGAAAAGTCCGTTCTCTTTCTCGAGGGCAGCAAAGGGATCGAGCTCTTCGACCAGGCTGTCAGCACTGATGCGACCACATGGTCCGGGCAGAGCCAGCTGGAAAAGATCGGCTCGGTTTCCCACAATTCCGGGCAGACGGTCGCGCCGATGTCAGGCAAGCTGACTTGGCGCTTCGTTCGCGATTAAGCTGCGCCCAGGGCAACAGCCGGACTTCGCTTCCGACGAATTTTTGGAGGGGAAGTGGCGCGGGCGACGGGGCTCGAACCCGCGACCTCCGGCGTGACAGGCCGGCACTCTAACCGACTGAGCTACGCCCGCGCATCGGACCGCCGAAGCGGTGTGGGTGCGGTTTAAGGGCCACCCCGACCCCTGTCAAGGGTGCAAAGCGGCCATTTTGAAAACGATCCGGGAAACCTGCATCTCGTAGGCAGCAGGGGGCTCAGCACTGCCTTCCAAAACGCGGCAGTAACACGAAACCATTGCGCAGCGCTTGATGAAGATTCCCTTCCCTCGCTGACGCTCGCCGGGGATGACAAAGGAGTGCCAACGGAGATGACAGGGTGGTGCCGCCTCCGGTGTCATTCCCGGCCGGAGATGGCGCAAGCCATCGCAGGGGAAGGGAATTCACTCACACTCTCAGCGCTATGGATCCCCTTCCCGGTCCTACGGAGCGCCGGGGATGACACTGGAGGGGGAGTTGAGCCATCGGCTGAAACCCAGCCCCTCAGGTCTCACTCACCAATCGAAGCCTCGCCCGCGCTTTTGAGGGAGGTCAGAACGCGATCGCACTCGAACAGCTCGTCGAGGGCCGCCTGCAGGCAGCGAAGCGCTTCTTCCGGCAGGCCCGTCCGGCATGGCTCGGCAGGCGCGTCGGCCTCATCGAGGAATGGGAGCTCTGCAAGGCCCTCTGCCTCCTCCGCCGGGGCACGCGCGCCTTCGGGATGCAGCGCGGAGACGCTCTGCTCCCCCCGCCCGACCGCATGAACGAAGCGGACGCCCTCCTCCTTCAGGATGCGCTGGACGCCCTTGATCGTATAGCCTTCGCCATACAGCAGATGCCGGATGCCTTTGAGCAGATCGACATCGTCGGGACGGTAGTAGCGCCGCCCGCCGCCGCGCTTCAGCGGCTTGATGTGTGAAAAGCGTGTTTCCCAGAAGCGGAGCACATGTTGGGGAACGTCGAGGTCTTCGGCGACCTCGCTGATGGTGCGAAATGCATCCGGGCTTTTGTCCATGGCGCCGCTCGCCATCGCCGGTTCAGTCCTCGCCTTCGAAGGTTTCGCCGTTGATATGGGCCTTCAGAACATTCGAAGGCTTGAACACCATGACCCGGCGGGGGTCGATCGGCACCTCGACCCCGGTTTTGGGATTGCGGCCGACGCGCTCGCCCTTGCTGCGCACGATGAACGAGCCGAAGGAGGAGAGCTTCACGGTTTCGCCGGCAGCCAGGCTGTCGCAGATCTCCGCCAGAACGCGCTCGACCAGCTCAGCCGATTCGGTACGGGAGAGACCCACCTTCTGGTATACGGCCTCGCTCAGGTCCGCCCTCGTTATCGTCTTGCCAGCCATTGAGCTCCCCAGCACGAATGAGATCGTTGGTCTTATCGTCTCTGACGACGCTAGGCAGATGACCTCCTATGGTCAACCGCCAAGGTCAATTTCCCGAACGCCACGAAGGCCGAACGCCCCGAATATCCTACCAGCGGATCAGCGCGCTGCCCCAGGTGAAGCCGCCGCCGATCGCCTCGATCATCACCAGATCGCCGTCCTGGATCCGCCCGTCCTTGCGGGCGGCGTCGAGGGCCAGCGGAATCGAGGCGGCGGAGGTGTTGCCGTGCTTGTTCACGGTGATAACCACCTTCTCCGGCGCGATGCCGAGCTTGTCGGCGCTCGCGGTGATGATGCGCTTGTTGGCCTGGTGCGGCACGAACCATTTCAGCTCGTCGGCGCTGGTCCCCGTGGCCTTGAAGGCGTCCTGCACCACGTCGGCGACCATGCCCACGGCGAACTTGAACACCTCGCGGCCTTCCATCTTCAGGACGCCGGTGGTCTTGGTCGAGCCCGGCCCGCCGTCGACGTAGAGCTTGTCCCGGTAGCGCCCGTCGGAGCGCAGGTGCGACGTCAGCACGCCCCGGTCGGCGGAGGTGCCCTCCCCCTCCTGCGCCTCGAGCACGAGGGCGCCGGCCCCGTCGCCGAAGAGAACGCAGGTGGTGCGGTCGTTCCAGTCGAGGATGCGCGAGAAGGTCTCGGCGCCGATCACGAGGGCGCGCTTGTGCGAGCCGGACTGCAGGAACTTGTCCGCGGTCGAAACCGCATAGACGAAGCCCGTGCAGACGGCCTGAAGGTCGAAGGCGGCCCCATGGGTCATGCCAAGGCCCGTCTGGATCATCGTGGCGGTCGACGGGAAGGTGTAATCCGGGGTCGAGGTGGCGCAGATGACGAGGTCGATGTCGTCGGCCGTAAGCCCCGCATCGGCGAGCGCCGCCTCCGCCGCCTTGATGCCGAGCACCGAGGTGGTCTCATCGTCCTCCGCGATATGACGCTCCTCGATGCCGGTCCGCTGCACGATCCAATCGTGCGAGGTCTCGACCAGCTTCTCGAGATCCTGGTTCGTCAGCTTGCGCCTCGGCAGATAGGAGCCGACGCCGCGTACAATGGAGCGGGTGCGTTTCAAGGTGCGCCTTCCTACGGCATGACCCGGACGGGCCGGAACCGGTCGTCCAGGGGGATCATGCCATATCCAAATACGAGCACGGTGGTGCTCTAAACCGTTTGTCCGACCGGGTCATGCTCCAGCATGGCCCGGATTGTGTTCATCAATTCGAAATGCGCCATGTCGTAGGCCACGTCGATGGCGCTGGCGAAGCCGAGGTCGTCGGTGCCGCCATGGCTTTTGACGACCACCCCTTCGAGCCCCAGGAAGACCCCGCCGTTGACCTTGCGCGGGTCCATCTTGTCCCTGAGAGCGTTAAAAGCCTGTTTCGCGAACAGATAGCCGATCTTCGCCATCAGGGTCCGGCTCATGGCAGAGCGCAGATACTGGGCGATCTGCTTGGCGGTTCCTTCAGCGGTCTTCAGGGCGATGTTGCCCGTGAAGCCCTCGGTCACCACCACGTCGACCGTTCCCTTGCCGAGATCGTCGCCCTCCACGAAGCCATGGTAGTTCAGGTGCGGAAGGTTCGATTCCTTCAGGAGCCGACCGGCTTCCTTGACGGCCTCGATCCCCTTGATCTCCTCGGTGCCGACGTTGAGGAGCCCGACGGTCGGGCGCTCCAGGTCGAACACGATGCGAGCCATGGCCGCGCCCATGATTGCCATATCCACCAGATGGCCCGCATCCGCGCCGATGGTCGCACCGACGTCGAGCACGATGCTCTCGCCCCGGGTGGTCGGCCACATGCAGGCGATGGCCGGGCGCTCGATATGCGCCATGGTCTTGAGGCAGACCTTGGCGGTTGCCATCAGGGCGCCGGTGTTGCCGGCGGACACCATCGCGTCCGCCTCCCCGTCCCTCACCGCCTGGACGGCGCGCCACATGGAGGACTTGCCCCGGCCCATGCGGATCGCCTGGCTCGGCTTCTCGTCCATGGCGATGGAAATGTCCGTATGGCGCAGCTCGGTGACTTCCTTGAGCCTGGGATGGGCGTTGAGTAGAGGCGCAACAACCGTCTCATCGCCGAACATGAGGAAGCGCAGGTCGGGGTGGCGCTCCAAGGCCAAGGCTGCGCCCGGGACGACGACGGACGGGCCATGATCGCCCCCCATCGCATCAAGCGAAATACGCACCGGCTTCGGCATGAACGGTCGTTCTTTCTTTTCAAGCTATTCGACAGGGGGCGGAAAATAGCGGTTTGCGGGGGCTCCGCAACTGAATTCTGCGGCCCGCCGAGCCGCAGAATCGTGCTCCGGGACCCGCCTCGGGGCCCTGAGCAAGCGGTCGACGGGCCGCTTCCTACTGCTGGCCCTTGAGCTTGTTCAGCGCCGCGAAGGGAGAATCCATCTCGTCGGTGGGGTCCCGGTAGTCGAAACCTACCCCGGGCTTGCGCGGATAGGGATCGAGGCCCAGCGCCAGGAACTCGGCCGTGAGGGCTCCCAAGTCGATCTGGCCGTTCACGATCTCGTCCGGCGGCTCGTACTCGTTGATGTCGGTGGGGGGCTCGGCCGGCATGCCGGAGGATTCGGCGAAGTCCACCTCGACCTCCTCCTCCACGTCGGAGTCGAAGTTCTCCAGGGTCGTGACGCAGACCTGGGTGATCGAGGCCTTGACCGTGCCCTTCACGTTGATGCCCTTGGCGGAGGTCTTCAGCATGAAGTCCCCGGAGAGCGCCCGTATGCCCGGCAGGCCGAAATCCTTCGCAAGGGCGGCGCATTCCTCGGGGGTCGCCTGCACATGGATCTCCTGCCCGCGCGGGGGGATCTTCATGACGTCGACGAGCCGCGACAACGGTCCCACGGTTTCAGGTGTCATGGGTGCGCTCCTCATGAAAAGGTTGCGGGTTCCGGGAAAGCCGGCCCTGTATCCATAAGCGTCTCCAGGCCCTGGGCCTTGAGGGCCCGGTCGGCTGCCAGGGCATAACGCGCAAGAGGGGCGGCAGGTGCATCGGTCCCGTAGGCGTTGCGGCCAAGGGCCACTGCGAGGCCCGCCTCGTCGGCATCGTTGAGCGGACCGTCATAGGCATGGGCGCGCCCATAGAACGATGCCGCCACCTTCTTCATCCGCTTCGGCACCACGGTGTCGCCCACGCCCATCTCCCGCAAGGAGGCGTCCATGTCCCGGAAGAAAGCCTCGGTCAGGTCCCTGGCGATCTCGTCGGCGGGAGACGGAAAGCCGCGCAAGGCCCGCAGGGCCAGCACCATGTGCAGGCACAGGGCTTCGAACCGCCCCTCCAGGGTGTCCGGGATGCCGAGTGCCGCATACAGCCCCGGTGCGCGGGACGCCGTGGCGATTCCCTTGTAGAGGGTCGCGATGGCGGTGCGCCGGGGATCCTTGCGGAAGAGACTGAAGATCACGGCTCTTGCCCTTCCAAGCTTGTCAAAATCGTAACCTCGGGTTACGCCATCACGATCCGTAGGCGCAAGCTTATCCGCGCCGCTTTTCTGGAAGAACCGTACGATGCGTCGATATCATCCTCTTTTGGTGCGCCTGGCTACCGCGACTCTCCTCGCCTCGTCCGTTGCCGCCTGCACGATGGGCGAAGACTTCCACCGCGGCTATCTCGTGGATGAGCGCGCCATCTCGCAGGTCAGGAAGGGCATGAGCGCCGACCAGGTCCTCCAGACCCTCGGAACGCCCTCCACTGTGTCCACCGTGGGCAACCGGAACTGGTACTACATCAGCCAGAAGTCCCGCCGCACCCTCCAGTTCATGGGCGAGCAGGTGGTGGATCAGCAGGTCACGGCGGTGTACTTCGACAACAACCTGAGGGTCGAGCGCATCGCGCTGTACGGCCTCCAGGACGGCCGGGTGTTCGACTTCATCAGCCGCACCACCCCGGCGGGCGGCGAGGAATCGAGCTTCCTCGGCCAGATCTTCCGCGGCGTGAACAGCTTCAACCCGTTCGGCTGATCCGCACCTTCCCTCGAGAGCTTTCAGAATGGCCGGGCTTCGTCCCGGCCATTTTCGTGTTTGAGCCCCTGAGCCCAAAAAGAAACCCGCGGCATTTGCCGCGGGCTCGGATCGTTTGAGTGCTGCCGCTTTAGGAGTGCGCGAGGATCGCGAGCAGCAGAAGGGCGATGATGTTGGTGATCTTGATCGCCGGGTTGACGGCGGGACCCGCCGTATCCTTGTAGGGGTCGCCGACGGTATCGCCGGTCACCGAGGCCTTGTGAGCCTCGGAGCCCTTATGGTGAGTCGTGCCGGAGCTGTCCGTGAAGCCGTCCTCGAAGGACTTTTTGGCGTTGTCCCACGCGCCGCCGCCCGAGGTCATCGAGATGGCGACGAACAGGCCGGTGACGATCACGCCGAGCAGCATGGCGCCCAGGGCCGAGAAGGCCTGGGACTTGCCCGCAACCCAGTAGATCACGAAGTAGGTGACAATCGGCGCCAGCACCGGCAGGAGCGAGGGCACGATCATCTCCTTGATCGCGGCCCGGGTCAGCATGTCGACCGCGCGCCCGTAATCGGGACGGTCGGTGCCGGCCATGATGCCGGGCTTCTCGCGGAACTGACGGCGCACCTCCTCCACGACCGCGCCGGCCGCCCGGCCCACCGCCGTCATGGCGATGCCGCCGAACAGGAACGGGATGAGGCCGCCGAACAGCAGACCCACCACCACATAGGGGTTGGTGAGGGAGAAGTCCGGCGCCACGCCCTGGAAGTACGGGTACTGCGCCGCATTCTGCGTGAAGTAGTTCAGGTCCGACGTATAGGCCGCGAACAGCACGAGGGCGCCCAGGCCCGCCGAGCCGATGGCATAGCCCTTGGTCACCGCCTTGGTGGTGTTGCCGACGGCATCCAGCGCGTCCGTGGACTTGCGAACCTCCTTGGGCAGGCCCGCCATCTCGGCAATGCCGCCCGCGTTGTCGGTCACCGGGCCGAAGGCGTCGAGGGCCACGATCATGCCGGCGAGCGCCAGCATGGCGGTGACCGCGATCGCAATGCCGAAGAGGCCGGCGAGCTTGAAGGCCACGATTATGCCCGCGATGATCACGATGGTGGGCAGCGCGGTGGATTCCAGCGAGACCGCGAGGCCCTGGATCACGTTCGTGCCGTGCCCCGTCACCGAGGACTGGGCGATGGACCGGACCGGGCGGAACCCGACGCCGGTGTAGTACTCGGTGATCACGACGATGAAGGCCGTCACAGCCAAGCCGATGAGCGCGCACCAGAACAGGTCGAGCCCCGTGAACTCGGCGCCGGCCACCTGGTCGAAGCCGATCATCTGCCATGTCACGAGGGCAATCGCGATGGCCGAGAGAACGCCCGTCACGATGAGCCCCTTGTAGAGCGCACCCATGATCGACTCGTTCTGCCCGAGCTTCACGAAGAAGGAGCCGATGATCGAGGTTACGATGCAGGCGGCGCCGATGCCCAGGGGGTACAGCAGCATCGTGTCCAGGTTCGCCTGGCCGGCGAAGAAGATCGCCGCCAGAACCATGGTGGCCACCACGGTCACCGCATAGGTCTCGAACAGGTCGGCCGCCATGCCGGCGCAGTCGCCGACATTGTCGCCCACGTTGTCGGCGATGGTGGCCGGGTTGCGCGGATCGTCCTCCGGGATGCCGGCTTCCACCTTGCCCACGAGATCGCCGCCCACGTCGGCGCCCTTGGTGAAGATGCCGCCGCCGAGACGGGCGAAGATGGAGATCAGGGAGGCTCCGAAGCCCAAGGCCACGAGGCTGTCGATCACCACCCGGTCGGACGGGTTGAGGCCCGAGATGCGGGTGAGATAGCCGTAGTAGAGCGCCACGCCGAGAAGCGCGAGGCCCGCCACCAGCATGCCCGTGACGGCGCCGGACTTGAAGGCCACGTCGAGGCCTCCTCCAAGGGACTGGGTAGCGGCCTGGGCCGTGCGCACATTGGCGCGAACCGACACGTTCATGCCGATGAAGCCCGCGAGACCCGACAGGATGGCCCCGATGGCAAAGCCGATGGCGACCCGAATCCCGAGCAGGTAGGCAATGACGGCGAACAGGATCACGCCCACGATGGCGATGGTGATGTATTGCCTGCGAAGATAGGCTTTCGCGCCTTCGGCGATCGCGCCCGCGATTTCCTGCATACGCTGAGAACCGGCGTCCCGCTTCATCACATCGCTGATGGCCCAGAAGCCATACGCGATCGATAGAAGACCGCCCAAGATAATAAGGGTCAGTGCCATCATGCCATCCTTGTTATGGGAAAGCAGAAAGCCGCTCATCAAGGCCTGTTTGATGGCCCTGACCGGCCCCTACCCCCAGCGAACTTTATATTTGGTTGCAAAAAACTAGGCAGTTCGCAACGATCCTGCCAGCACAACCCACAGGAAGCCCTTAATACTTTAAGCGGGTGCGGCTGCCTTCGTCCTCTGCTGCCAAGCTAGCAGAACTAGCGCGATGGCCACCGGCGGGAAGACCAGCCAGTTCACGCTGTCCCATCCGCCGGCATTCAAAAGCTTGCCCGACGAGAAGGACGCGACGGCAACCGAGCCGAAGATCAGGAAGTCGTTGGCCGCCTGAACCTTGGCGCGCTCCTCGGGGCGGTAGCAGTCGGTCACCAGGGCGGTGGCTCCGATGAAGCCGAAGTTCCAGCCCAGGCCGAGGAGGATGAGGGTCAGCCAGAAATGAGCGATGCTGATGCCGGACAGTCCGATCACGGCCGAAACGGCGATGAGAGCCAGGCCTGCGGCGGTCACCGCGCCCTTGCCGAAGCGGGCGATGAGGCGGCCGGTGAAGAAGCTCGGGCCGAACATGGCCAGGATGTGCCATTGGATGCCCAGCGCCGCCGCCCCCACCGAGTGCCCGCATCCGATCATGGCGAGCGGCGCGGCCGTCATCATGAAGGTCATGAGGCTGTAGGAAACGAGGCCCGTCACCGCAGCCACGATGAAGCGGGGCTGCCGCACGATCTCGATCAAGGGCCTGCCGCTGGCCTTGGAGGCCGCGACGCTGACCGGCGCGGGGCGAAGGAACGACACGGCGATCATGGACAGGAAGGCCAGGGCCGCCTGCCCCAGGAAGGCCCCGGCGAAGGGAGCGGCCTGGATGAAGTCCCGGGTCCAGATCACCGTCTGGGGTCCCACCACCCCGGCGATCAGGCCGCCCGTCATGACCCAGGAGATGGCCCTGGGCTTGAACGCCTCGGAGGCCGCATCCGTCGCGGCGAAGCGGTAGCTCTGGTTGAAGGAGCCGTAGCTGCCGATGATCAGGGTGCCGAGGCAGAACAGCACGAAGCTGAACGAGGCGATGCCGAAGGCCGCCAGGCACCCGCCCGCAAGGCCGATTCCGGCGCCGACCATGTAGCCGATGCGCCGTCCGGCCTTTCGCATGAGCACCGCGGCCGGAATGGTGCCCAGCGCCAGTCCGAGGTTGAGGAGGCTCACCGGGAGCGTCGCCAGTTCCTTGTCGGGGGAAAGCGCCTGCCCCACGAGCCCGCCCAGGGACACCACGATGGCCGGGCTCGAGCCGCCCAGGGCCATGGCGGCGGCAAGCACCACCGCGTTGTACTTGGCGACCGCGTCGTTGGAGTGAGCCTGAACGGGAGCGTCAGAAATGCTGGTATGAGCCGACATCGTAGCGTCTTTCGAGATCTTTCATCCGAAAGACCGGCAGGCCGTCTCCTGCGACGACTCGGCCGATGACGGACAGGGCAACCCCGACCCTATCGGCCTCTTTCCGGAAGCTGTCGAGGTTCTTTTCCGGCACGGTGCAGAGAATTTCGTAGTCGTCACCCCCCGTGAAAGCGACGTCCAGCAACGGGGGCGAGGCCTGGACGGCCTTGCGGGCGGCGGGCGACAGCGGAACCCAACCCGCCTCGACGAGGGCGGAGACCCCGCCTGAGCGCATCATCTTGGCGAGATCGCCCGCCAGGCCGTCGGACACGTCCATGGCGGCGCTCGCGTGGTCGCGCAGTGCCCCCGCCAGGCGGTGGCGGGGTTGGGGATGGAGGTAGCGGTCGGCGAGATGCGCCTTGTCGTCATGGGACAGGGCCTCCGCCCAGTCGGGAGCGGAGCGCAGCTTGAGACCCAGGGCGCCGTCGCCGATGGTGCCGGTCACGCAGATCGCATCCCCCACCCGAGCCGTCGTCCGGCGAACCATCAGGCCCGACGGCACCTCGCCGACGGCGGTGACCGAGAGGGTGAGAGCCCCCCTTGCCTTCACCGTATCGCCGCCGAGAAGCGGGCAGGCAAATTCCCGGGAAGCCTCGCCGAGCCCGGCGGCAAAATCCGCAAGCCAACTCTCCGTCCAGTGGGCCGGCAGGGCCAGGCTGAGGAGGAAGCCCGAAGGATCGGCACCCTTGGCGGCGAGATCGGACACGTTCACGCCGAGAGCCTTGCGGGCAATGGAGCCGGGGGCGTCGTCCGGCAGGAAGTGGACCCCCTCGACCAGCGCGTCGACGGTGAGCACGAGATCGTGCCCGGGCTTAGGGGTCAGACGGGCCGCATCGTCCATGAGGCCCAAAGCCCCTTCGCCTGCGATGGGCGCAAAGAAGCGGGCGATCAGGCTGTCTTCGGTCGGTCTTTGCACGCTCATCCGCAGGGGGACTCCTCCGGCTGCTCCTTACCCTTCCCCGAGGGCGAGGTCGAGCGCAAGGCGGATCCGGGAGCGCTCATGAAAAAGCCCATCCCAGGCTAACCTGACATGGGCTTGAAAGAACAACGCCGTAAATACGAGCCCTTACCGCTTCCCCTGGCCTGCAGCCTTCTTCTCCAGCTCGCCCGGCCGCGCCTCTCGGGCCAGGTTGTCGAGAACGGCGTTCACGAGACCGGGCTCATCCTCGCCGTAAAAGCTGTGGGTCACGTCCACATATTCGGTGATGACCACGCGGGCCGGCACATCCTTGCGGTACATGAGCTCGTAGCCGCCGGCACGCAGGATGGCGCGAAGCACGGCCTCGATGCGCTTCAAGGGCCAGCCCTCGGCCAGGGCCTTGTCGATCTTCACGTCGATCTCTCGCTGGTTCTTGACCACGCCCGAGAGGATATCGCGAAAGAACGTGGTGTCCGACGGCTGGAACGTGATGCCTTCGACCTCGCGGCCGATCCAGAAGGCCTCGAATTCCGCAAGCGCGTCGATGACCCCCGTGCCCGACACGTCCATCTGGTAGAGGGCCTGAACGGCAGCGAGGCGAGCGGCCGAGCGCTCTGCTGGCTTCGTCATGATCAGGCCTCCACGAGTTGGCGTTTGATGCGCAGGACGGCCAGAGCCGCATCCACCGCTCCACCGCCCTTGTTCAATTCATTCACGCTGGCCCGGGTCCAGGCCTGCTGCTCATTTTCGACGGTGAGGATGCCGTTGGCGAGCGGAATCCGGCGCTCCACGGAGAGATCCATGAGGGCGCGGGCGCTCTCGCCTGCGACAATATCGTAGTGCCCCGTCTCGCCGCGGATGACGCAGCCCAGGGCGACGACCGCATCGTAGGGCCGGCCTGCCTTCTCTGCGGCATCGAGCGCGATGGCGATTGTGGCCGGGATCTCCAGCGCCCCGTCGAGGGTCAGCACGTCCATGGTGGCCTGCGCCGCCTCCACCGCGCCCTGCGCGCCGCGCAGGAGCTCGTTGGCGATGTCGTCGTAAAAGCGGGCCTCGACGATCAGGATGCGGGCGCCGGGCACCGGCGGGCGAGGGCTTTTCGGCTTGTCGGAATGGGCGACCATGAGAAATCCGTTCAGAACTCTGACAGCCCCTCTGCCCTCATCCTGAGGAGCCTGCGGAGCAGGCGTCTCGAAGGAGGATCCAGAGAGAACCGGAAACGCCCTGATCCTTCGAGACGGCCTGGCGGCCTCCTCAGGATGAGGGCTGCGTATGGAATACGGGAAACGTTAGGCGTTCCCCTACCCCGCCCGGCGCGCGTCCGCAAGCCGCGCCGCATAGCGGGCCATCAGGTCGACCTCCAGGTTGAGCCTGTCGCCCGCCTGCCGGTCGCCCCAGGTGGTCACGCTCAGGGTGTGGGGAATGATCAGCACGGAAAACGTGTCGTCGTCGACCGCGTTCACCGTGAGCGACGTGCCGTCGAGGCAGACGGAGCCCTTTTCGGCGATGAACGGCGCGAGCGCGGGCGGCACCTTGATGGCGAAGCGAGCCGTCGGGCCCCAGGGGTTGTCCCCCGCCGTGATCGCCTCCTTGGCCACGATGGTGGCGACGGCGTCCACGTGCCCGGTGACCATATGGCCGCCGAGCTCGTCCCCGATCTTCAGGGAGCGCTCCAGGTTGATCCTGGTGCCGGGCCGCCAGTCGCCGACGGTGGTGCGCTCCAGGGTCTCGGCCGCCGCATCCACATCGAACCAGCAGCCGCCCTCCCGCGGGCCCACCGCCACCACCGTCAGGCACGGTCCGCCGCAGGCGATGGATGCACCGAGCGCGATGGTCGCGGGATCATAGGCGGAATGGATGCGCAGGCGCTTCAGGGTTCCCTGAGCCCCCTCCACTGCCGCAACCTCGCCGAGGTCGGTGACGATACCCGTGAACATCAGGGCTTCTCCCAAAACATGAAAAGGTCCGGGCCGATCTGCTCCTCGGCCAGAAAGCTGAGCTCGTCCATGCGGTCCTGGAGCGAAAGGCCGAGCGCCGGCACGTCGCCCAGGCCCCGTGCCGAGCGGCCGGTGATCAAAACCAGCTCGTCGATGAGGTTTTCCCTGGCAAGCGCATCGGCCAGCTGAGGACCGCCCTCGCAGAAGACGCGGGTCACGCCCCGGGCGCCAAGGAGCTGCAGTGCCTCGGCGAGGGAAACGCGGCCGTCCTGGTCCCTAGAGACCCGCATCACCTCGACGCCCTGCGCGGTCAGGGCCATCTCCGCCTCGACCGGTGCCTCAGCCGTGGTCACGATCCAGGTCTGGATGCTGCCCGCTCCGGCAACGACCCGCGAAGCCGGAGGCGTCCGCAGCCGGGAATCGACGATGACACGAACCGGCGACCGGCTCTCGAGGCCGGGCAGGCGCACGTTCAGCAGCGGATCGTCGGCCAAAACGGTTTGGGCTCCCACCATGATGGCATCCGCATGGGCCCGCATCAGGTGAACCCTTGCCTGAGCGGTTTCGCCGGTGAGAATCAGGCGCGGGCCGTTGCGCGCGCCCGCAAAGCCCTCGGTGCTGCGCGCAAGCTTCACGGTGACGGCGGGGCGACCCTGCGTCACCCGGGCAATGTGCCCCCGGTGCGCCCGGCGGGCCGCTTCGCCGAGGCACCCGGCAACGACCTCGATGCCGGCCTCTCTCAGGCGGGCATGGCCGAGCCCCGCCACGCGCGAATCCGGGTCCTCCAGGGCGGACACCACCCTGGCCACCCCCGCCGCGATCACGGCGTCCGCACAGGGTGAGGTCTTGCCGTAGTGTGAGCAGGGCTCCAGGGAAACGTAGAGGGTCGCCCCCTTGGCTTTTTCTCCCGCCGCCGCAAGCGCCACCCGCTCCGCATGGGGCCGGCCGCCCGGCTGGGTCGCCCCTTGGGCGATGATCACCGGAGCACTGCCGCTCTCGTCCATGATCACGCACCCAACGGACGGGTTCGGCCAGGTCAGGCCGAGATTGCGTTCCCCCAGAGCGAATGCCAGGCGCATATACCGCTCGTCCTGGAAAGTTCTGTCAGTCATCTGCCACTTCGCGCCTGCGGCATTCATGGCTCGGACTGCACGCGCTTCTTCTTGGCGGGAGGCTGCAGTTCGTCGTCGCCGTCTCCCTCAGCCAACTTGCCAAGAATCTCCTCGAAGTCCTTGGCCTCACGGAAGTTCTTGTACACGGACGCGAAGCGCACATAGGCCACGTCGTCGAGGCCCTTCAGCCCTTCCATGACGAGCTCGCCTACGGTCTCGCTCGGCACCTCGCCGTCGCCCATGCTCTCGAGCTGGCGCACGATGCCGTTGATCATCCGCTCGACCCGCTCCGGCTCAACCGGACGCTTGCGCAGAGCCACCTCGACCGACTGCTGGAGCTTGTCGCGGTCGAAGGGAACCCGGCGTCCGGAGCGCTTGACGACCGTCAGCTCACGCAGCTGAACCCGCTCGAAGGTCGTGAACCGGCCGCCGCAATCGGGGCAGATGCGGCGGCGGCGGATGGACGAGGAATCGTCCGTGGGGCGGGAATCCTTCACCTGGGTGTCCAGGCTCCCGCAATAGGGGCAACGCATGGATCCGTTTAAACCTCAGGCGTAGATTGGGAAACGGCGGGTCAACTCGTGGACGCGCTGCTTGACCGATTCCTCGATCGAAGCGTTGGCCTCGTCCCCATGCTTGGCCAAGCCATCGAGCGTTTCGACGATCAGCTCGCCCACCCGCTTGAATTCGGCGATGCCGAAGCCGCGAGAGGTGGCGGCAGGGGTTCCGAGGCGGACGCCCGAGGTCACCATCGGCTTCTCGGGATCGAAGGGCACGCCGTTTTTGTTGCAGGTAATGTGGGCGCGACCCATTGCGGCTTCGGCCGCCTTGCCGGTGAGCTTCTTTGGGCGAAGATCGACCAGCATCAGGTGGTTGTCGGTGCCGCCGGCCACGATGGCGTAGCCGCCCGCCAGCATGGTGTCGGCCAAGACCTTGGCGTTCTCCACCACCGAGCGGGCATAGAGCTTGAACTCGGGGCGCAGCGCCTCGCCGAAGGCCACGGCCTTCGCCGCGATCACGTGCATGAGTGGACCACCCTGAAGTCCGGGGAATATGGCCGAATTGACCTTCTTGGCGATGTCCTCATCGTTGGTGAGGATCATGCCGCCGCGGGGTCCGCGCAGGGTCTTATGGGTGGTGGTGGTGACCACATGCGCATGCGGGAACGGCGACGGGTGAGCGCCGCCCGCCACGAGGCCAGCGAAATGGGCGATGTCCACCATGAAGAAGGCGCCGACCTCGTCCGCGATCTCGCGGAAGCGAGCGAAGTCCCAGAATCGGGAATAAGCCGAGCCGCCGGCGACGATCACTTTCGGCTTATGCTCGCGGGCAAGCGCGGCCACCTCATCCATGTCGATGATCTGGTCTTCCTCGCGCACCTTGTAGCTGACCACGTTGAACCACTTGCCGGACATATTCACTGGGGAGCCGTGGGTCAGGTGGCCGCCGCAGGCAAGATCCAGACCCATGAACGTGTCGCCTGGCTTCATGAGCGCCATGAACACGGCCTGGTTGGCCTGGGAGCCTGAATTGGGCTGGACATTGGCGAACCGGCAGTCGAACAGGCGCTTGGCCCGGTCGATGGCAAGCTCCTCGGCGATGTCGACGAACTGGCAGCCGCCATAGTAGCGGCGGCCCGGATAGCCCTCCGCGTACTTGTTGGTCATCACCGACCCTTGTGCTTCCAAGACGGCGCGGGAGACGATGTTCTCGGAGGCGATCAGCTCGATCTCGTCACGCTGGCGGCCGAGTTCGAGCCCGATGGCGCGGGCGATCTCGGGATCGCTGTCGGCAAGGCCGGCCGAGAAAAAGCTGTTGGACAGATGGCTGTGTGCCGCTTCACTCGCGCTCATGGGTTCACTCTCGCCTTCCTGGGAGCCTTAGCCGATACGGCCGCTCGATCTGCACGTGCCGTGGCCTTTAACATGGCAGGCTTCACCGCGCCAACTGCTCCAGAGACATGCCCACCCGGCTTATGAAATGCAACAGCCCGCCGGAGGGCGGGCTGTTGGGAGCTTTGTCGCAGAAGGCTCAGTTCTGGAGGAACATCTCTTCGTCCGGCTCGGTAGGCGTCCGGCTTGCCACCGGGATGGCGTTGCCGAGGCCGTCCTTGTTGTAGATGTCGTCGCGGAACTGCACGAGGCCGTCCGGGGTCGCCCAGGCCGTCATGTAAATCCAGTGGATCGGAACCGCCTGCGCCAGACGGGCGTCGATGCGCTCGCCGGACTTGAAGGTGGCGTCGATCTGCTCGCGGGTCCAGCCGGGGGTGTCCTTCAGGAGCCACTCGATGTAATCGCGCACGTTCTGAATGCGGATGCAGCCCGAGGAGACGAAGCGGAAATCGTCACCGAAGATGCCCTTGGAGGGCGTGTCGTGCATGTAGACGCCGTGCTGGTTCGGGATGTTGATGCGCACGAAGCCCATGGAGTTGAGGTCGCCGCCCGGGTCCTGGCGGAAGCGGTAGCGGGTCGCCTCGTCGGAGAACCAGTTGATCTGGCTGGAGGGAACCTCCTGGCCGGCCGCGTTGAAGATGCGGATCTTGTTCTCGGCGAGGTAGTTCGGCTCCTTCTGCATCTTGGGGATGAGGTCTTTTTTGACCACGGAGGCAGGAGCCGTCCAGAACGGGTTGAAGTTGACCTCGACAACCTTCGAGTTCAGCAGCGGGGACTGGCGGTCGATCTTGCCGACGCCGGCCGCGTGCCGGGAGTGGACGACGCCGCCCTCAACGGCCTCGACGAGAGCGGCCGGGATGTTGGCGACCGCATACCGGCTGGGCAGCCCGGCGCCGACGAGGGTGCGCAGGCGAGCGACGTTGATCTCAAGCTGGCGGATGCGAACATCGGCCGGCACGTTCATGGCGGCCACCGTCGGGGCCGTGATGGTGCCCGTGGAGCTGATGCCGTGGCGGGCCTGGAAGCGGCGGACGGCGGCCTCGACATAGGAATCGTAGATCGGGGATTCGCCGGCGGCCTGGTCGAGGTCGCCCGTGATGATGAGGCGCTGGCGCAGCGCGATGACGGCCGGGCTCTTGGAGCCGACGCGCAGGCCCTGGACGCCCTGGACCGGCTGCCAGCCGCCACGGGCGGCGATGTTGCGGTAGTACTCGATCATCTGCTCGGTGGCGGCGAGCGCCTCCTGAGACAGCATGGGGGTCGAGGTCCGCTGGACCCGGGTGCGGGACACAGCTTCGTAGTTCTGCGACCACTCGGCCTGGCTCTGAGCGAACTGCTGGGCCAAGGCTCCGGTCGCCGGCGTGAAGATGAGGGCGAGCGATCCAGTCAGGAGGGTACGGCGAGACAACATGAGCGCAGGCTCTTCCCGGTTAGGTGTGGTCGGTCAAAGGAGCGGCAGACAAGCGTCGGGATCCGCTCCCATTCCCAGCGATAAGTGCCGGGATAGGATTAAAGAACGGTATCGAAAACAGGGAACATCAGGGCCGTTTTATGGCAAATCGCCCCATTGGACTTCCACCCGGCTTCGAAACCGCTCTTGAGGGGTACGTAACTTTGAAGTGTGATCTTGGGGATACACTTCTGCGTGAGGAGCTTGGCATTACGGTTTGTTGCCAATCGACCGAGATCAGGTTGCCTGCCGAGCCTGGGCTGAACGTCGACCTCCCCCCCGTCATAATAGTGACGTTATAACTGCAATATGCGGATCCTCACCAGCTTCATCCCGGCTGGAGAGAGAAAGGATCTTGCTATGGATATTGAAAAGAACAAGGACGGCGCGGATCGGCGCTCAGTCCTCAAGGCCGTTTTGGGAACGCCGCTCCTCTTCAGCGCAGGCACGCTCTCATCGCCTGCGCTTGCCCAGACGCCGCTTACTGCTTCCGGCAAGCTTACGGTTTACTTCGCCCGTCACGGGGAGAGCGAGGC
Organism: Microvirga aerilata; assembly: GCF_016743775.1. GTDB lineage: Bacteria > Pseudomonadota > Alphaproteobacteria > Rhizobiales > Beijerinckiaceae > Microvirga > Microvirga aerilata. The sequence continues at coordinate 67,386 of NZ_JAEQMY010000001.1, forward strand.
CAACGTCCTCAATGTCTTCTCCAACCGCGGCGTGAAGCATCCGCTGACGATCAAAGGGTACCAGCAGGGCAAAACTCTGGCCGAGGCCTTGGCCAGGGATAAGATCGAGGCAATCTATTCGAGCCCGATTACCCGCGCCGTGCAGACTGCGGACATCATCGCCCTGGCCACGAACAAAGTCGTGCGCTTGGCCCCAGAAATTCGCGAATACGATGTCGGAGTCTACGGAGACACCGGGAGTGAGCAGGGCTGGAAGATCTTCGATGAAGTGCAGGAGGCCTGGAACAGGGGTCAGCCCGAAGCCAAGATGGATGGCGGCGAAAGCCTCAACGACCAGAAAGGGCGCTTCCTTCCCTTCATGTCCCGCTTGCTTGCTCATCACGGCCCGACGGGCGGCGCCATCGTGCTCGTGGCACATAGCGGCATCTACCGGAACATGCTGCCCCTGGTGTTCGACAACATCGACTTGAAGTTTTCCATGGGCAACAAGCTTGCCAACGCGAGCTATGCCAAGGGGGAGCTTCGCGATGGCCGCCTTCACTGCGTGGAGTGGAACGGTAAAGCTATCTCATAGGTGAAGCCTGCCTCCTCAAGGTCCCATGCCCGCACCCGTCTGTAGGCTAGGCATGGGAAACCTGAAGGCCGGCCAGCCCTATGCCTCCCGCGCCGCGAGCCATGAAATTCCCAAGTAAACGGCCATGAGGGTGAGGAAGAACGCCACCGTCATGACGCCGCCGGATACGATGCCGGGAAAGAAGGCTGCCAGGATGAGGTGGCTCATGATGGCCAGAAGCCACATGATGCCGCCCCAGGTGCTCGCCATCCACAGGCCCACGGCCGCGATCAGGTCGATCAGGGCGAAGTAGATCACGGTTGCTTGATAGCCTGTCGAACGGGCCTCGAAGTGCCCAATGGGGGTCCAGATGCCGAGAATCACCGCCCAGGCGCTCAGGCCCTTCATGATCCACAGGATGGACAGGATCCGCATGAAGCAGGTGAGCACGAAGCTCCAGCGCATGAAGCCCTGGGGTGCGGGGCGCTCCTCGATGCGGTCGGAGAGATAGTCACGCGCCGCTTGGGCGGACGATCCTTGGCTGCCGCTGCGGGGCATCAGGCGATCTCCAGTTCTTGTGCCCCAAGGCTCGCGAAGTGATGCTCGATCACGGCCGGATCGACCGCCTCCAGGGAGGCCGGCTGCCAGCGGGGCTGGTTGTCCTTGTCGATCAGGACCGACCGGACGCCCTCGTAAAAGTCGTGGCCTTCGCCGATGCGGGAGACGATGCGGAACTCGACCTTCATGGCCTCCTCGAAATCGAGGGCTGCACCCCGGCGCACCTGCTCGAAGGCAAGGTTCATGCTGGTGGGCGATTTCGTGCGCATGCCCGCCGCAGTCTTGGCGGCGAACTCGGAGCCTCTGCCGGCAGCCTCGTCGAGGCGCTGGAGAATTTCGGGGACGCTGTCGCCCGAAAAACAGGAATCGATCTCGACCCTGTGGGCCTCCAGCGGCGCAGGACCGGGATCGGCCGCGGCCCTGGCCAGAGCCTCGTCCACCGGCTCGCCCGCGATCAGCGCCTCGCGCAAGGCGGGGATGCTCCCGCTCGCAACGGAATGGGTCGCGAGGCCCAGCATGACGGCATCGGCGCGCTTCACCCGCTCCCCGGTGAGCGCAAGGTACATGCCGCTGTGGCCGGGAAGGCGTGGCAGGGCATAGGTGGCGCCCACATCGGGGAAGAAGCCGATTCCTACCTCCGGCATGGCGAAGAGATAGCGCTCCCCGGCCACCCGGTGCGAGCCGTGCAGGGACACGCCAACGCCGCCGCCCATAACGATGCCATCGATGAGCGACACGTACGGCTTCGGATAGCGCTTGATCCGGATGTTGAGCTGGTATTCCTCCCGCCAGAAGGCGAGCGCCTCCTCCCGGCGTCCGGCCTTGAGGTCCTCGGTGAGTTGGCGGATGTCGCCGCCGGCGCAGAATGCCTTCTCGCCGGCGCCCTGCACGACGATGCGCGTCACGGACGGGTCGCTCTCCCAAGCGTCGAGCGCCCGCCGTATCTCGCGGACCATGGCCAGGTTGAGGGCATTGAGCGCCTTCGGACGGTTGAGCGTGATGAGACCGGCCTCACCCTGCTTCTCGCAGACGACCTCGGCGCTCTCGTCCATGGAACACTCCTCCAATATCGGTATGTGGCTTAAAACAAGGTGCGGGTCAGCCGTCAATGCACCCTTGTCGTTCCCGAACCCGGCGGATCGCCGGGGATGACATGTGGGTCAGTCTAACCGGAATTTCACATGGATCCTGCCGAAGTGCGACCTCGAACCCTTTTTTAGAGCGATTTAAATGTGCTAACCCTCAGCCCAGCGCCAGCGCATCGAAGCCGGCGCCGGATGAGGATCATGTCGAAGCTGTCGCCGTTCCCCCGCCCCTCCTCAGAGGAAGCACGCCCTTCTTCCCTGAACCTGTCCCACCGCCCGCGGCGCAACCGCAAGGCCGAGTGGTCGCGGCGGCTCGTGCGCGAGAACGTGCTGACGGCAAACGACCTGATCTGGCCGATCTTCATCGTGGAAGGCGCGTCCGGTCGCCAGCCGGTCGGCTCCATGCCGGGCGTGGAGCGACTGACCATCGGCGAGGCCGTGCGTGAGGCCGAACGGGCAGCCTCCCTCCACATTCCGGCCGTCGCGCTCTTTCCCTATACGGACCCCGCCCTGCGCGACCCGACAGGCTCCGAATCCCTGAACAGCCGCAATCTGGTCTGCCGCGCGGTGCGTGAGATCAAGAAGGCCGTGCCGGAACTCGGGATCATCTGCGATGTAGCCCTCGATCCCTATACCAGCCATGGCCACGACGGGGTCATGGACGGCCAGAGGATCCTCAACGACGAGACCGTTGCCCTTCTGGCGCGGCAGGCAGTCCTTCAAGCAGAGGCCGGAGCGGATATCATCGCTCCCTCCGACATGATGGACGGGCGCGTGGGAGCCATTCGCACCGCTCTCGACGAGATGGGCTTCCAGGACGTGCAGATCATGGCCTATGCGGCCAAATACGCCTCGGCCTTCTACGGCCCCTTCCGGGACGCCATCGGCACCAGCGCCACCCTGGTAGGCGATAAGCGCACCTACCAGATGGACCCTGCCAACGCAAACGAGGCCATGCGGGAGGTCCTGCTCGATCTGGAGGAAGGCGCCGACATGATCATGGTCAAGCCGGGTCTGCCCTATCTCGACATCGTGCACCGGGTGAAGGAGACCTTCGCGGTTCCAACCTTCGCCTACCAGGTTTCCGGCGAGTACGCGATGATCAAGGCCGCGGCCGCCAACGGGTGGATCGATGGCGAGCGAGCCATGATGGAAAGCCTCCTGGCCTTCAAGCGAGCCGGTGCCGACGGCATCCTCACCTATTTCGCTCCTCAGGTGGCGGAAAAGCTGAAGACGCAGGGCTGACGCGTCCCGGTCGCAGGGCCTCTTCGTGACAGGCTCCCGGCTCTATGCGGCATGGAGGCTCACCGCCTGCCTGATGGGCCTTTGCCTGCTTGCCGCCTGCGGCGCTTCCGTCGACGCCGAGCATGCGCGGGTTTGCCGCTCAGCGCTGCCGGCGCTCAATCCGGGGGCAGCGATCACCGTACAGGCTGTTCGCAAGGGTCCGGCGCCAAGCAGCCTGCGCGTCGACTACATCGCCCAACATCCGGACCGCCCCGCCCTCGAGCGCTTCGCGATCTGCCAATTCGCGGCTGAGGGATTGTCCCCCAACAAGGCGGAACTGACCGGCATCGGCACAGAGGAAGGTCTTCTGTCCGGGGCGAACCTGTATCTTCTGAAGCGCTTCTATCTCGATACGCCCGAGGGCGCCGCCGGCGATCCCGGCAGCCGGATGGATGCCGATGTTGCGGAAATCCCGATGAGCACAGCTTACTGGCTTCAGCAACTGCTCGTCAGCCTTCCCAGAACCGCCATCTATGCGCTCCTGTCCGTTGCTTTCGCTCTCGTCTTCGGTTTGAGCGGCCGGATCAATCTGGCCTTCGGCGAGCTGGCGGCGGTCGGCTCGGCGGCCACCGTGGCAGGCGCCTCAGTCGTTCTCGGCATGGGGATCAGCTCCCCGGTCCTTGGACTTGTCGCAGGTTTGGCCGCCGCCCTTTTCGCCGGGGCTATCCATGGCGCCGTCGGCGGGCATTTCACCATCGCACGCATTACCGGCGCCAGCCCGCAGCCCAGCCTGATCGCCACCGTCGGGCTATCGCTCTTCCTTATGGAGTATCTTCGGCTCGCGCAGAGCCCTGTCACGGTCTGGCTCCCCCCGATCTGGTCGGAAGCCTGGCCCCTTGCCAAGGCTGGAGAGTTTCTCGTGAGCCTGACCCCTGTCACGGCGGTCACGTCCGGCATCGGCCTTCTGGTTGCCTTGAGCCTGCTCTGGCTCGTGCAGGGCACCGGCTTCGGAAGGAGGTGGCGCGCCTATGCGGACGATGCGGGCGCTGCCGCACTCCTGGGCGTCGACGGCCCTCGCCTTCTCATCCAAACTCTTGCGCTCGCCGGCGCCATGGCAGGCCTGTCGGGCATGCTGATCGTGGCCCAATATGGCGGCCTGGGGTTTGCTGGCGGCTTCCAGTACGGCCTCAAGGCGCTGATCGCCGCCATCATCGGCGGCATCGGATCGATCCCCGGCGCAATGTTAGGAGGTTTCGCCGTAGGCTTGTTCGAGACCCTGTGGTCGGCGTATTTACCGATCGAGGTGCGTGATATGGCTCTTTATGGCGCACTGATCATCTTCCTGATCTTTCGGCCCGGCGGCTTGCTCGGCTTCAAGGATCCAACACCGCGACCCGTTTAAGGGTGTATAGTCAAAGCCTGGAGGAACGCTTGGGCACCTATGCCATCACCATCGAGGATGTGAAACGCGCGGCGGAGATCGTCCAGGGACAGGTCCTGCGAACCCCGCTGGTTCCTGCTCCGCGCCTGTCTCAGCTCACCGGCGCGAGCGTTTTCGTGAAGCACGAGAACATGCAGCCCACGGGCTCCTTCAAGGAGCGGGGAGCGGTGACCAAGCTCGAGAGCCTGGTGGACGGCGAACGCAAGCGAGGCGTCATCGCCATGTCGGCCGGCAATCATGCCCAGGCCGTGGCCTATCATGCGCGGCGCCTCGGCATCCCGGCCACCATCGTGATGCCCGACAATACGCCCCTGGTGAAGGCGGAGAACACCCGCTCCTATGGGGCGCAGGTGATCCTTCATGGCGAGACTCTCTACGAATCGGCCGCGCATGCCCGCGAGATCGGCGAGCGGGAGGGCCTCGTCTTCGTCCACCCTTACGACGATCCGAAGGTCATGGCAGGCCAGGGCACCATCGCGCTGGAGATGCTGGCCGATGCGCCTGATCTCGACCAGATCGTCGTGCCCATCGGGGGCGGCGGGCTCATCTCCGGCATCACGGTCGCGGCCAAAGCCATGAAGCCGTCCATCGAGATCATCGGTGTGGAGGCAGCGCTTTACCCGTCATTCCGCAACGCCATCAAGGGTGAGGACCAGCCGATCGGGGGGGCGACATTGGCGGAGGGCATAGCGGTGAAAACCGTCGGACAATTGCCCCTGCCGATCGTGCGCGATCTCGTGTCCGACATCATCGCAGTCGAGGAGCCGCTGATCGAGCGCGCCGTCAACGCCTATGCCACCCTGCAAAGAACCATGGCGGAAGGTGCCGGCGCGGCCGGGCTTGCCGCCATGATGGCAAGCCCTGAGCGCTTCGAGGGCAAGCGGGTCGGCCTCGTGCTCTGCGGCGGCAACATCGATGCGCGCATCCTGGCCTCCGTCATGGTCCGCGAATTGGAGCGGGATGATCGCATCACGTCCTTCCGCATCACATCGAACGACAGGCCAGGCATCCTGGGACGCGTGGCGAGCCTGCTCGGCAGCCTTGGCGCCAACATTCTCGAAGTATCCCACGGTCGCCTGTTCCTCGATGTGCCCGCCAAGGGCGTCTCCATCGACATCACCGTCGAAACGCGGGACAGACAACATACGTCGGAGGTCTTCGGGGCCCTTGCGGCGGAGGGGCTCGCCCCGCAGCGGATCGCATCCCGCAGCCTTCCCCAGACCGCCTTCTAGGAGACACCCATGGTCAACCAACCCTACCCGGCGCAGCCGAACTACCCATCCTACGTGATGGACTCCCGGCTGACCGAGGGCGTCATTTCCCGGCGCTTCTGGGCCTATCTGATCGACCTCGTCGTGATCGCGCTCTGGGTTACCTTGATCTCCATCGGCATCTTCTTCCTCGGGATCATCACCTTGGGTCTCGGCTGGGGGTTGTTCTTCGCCCTTCCCCTCACCGCCCTGATCTTCATCGTCTACAATGCGGTGACTATCGGCGGCCCGTCCCAGGCGACGGTGGGCATGCGCTATATGGGCCTGCGGGTAATCGATCCGCAGACCGGCAGGGGCGCCTCCATGCTGTCCGCTGCCGTGCACGCCCTGTTCTTTTACGTGGCCGTCTCGACCTTCCTGCTCTGGGCAGGTGACGTGTTCGTCGGATTCATCCGGGACGACCGCCGCTTCCTGCGCGACCTGCTCACCGGCATGATGGTCGTTCGGGCCTGAACAAAAGTCTGCGACATCGCCGCTCTTTTCCTGGACCCTGCGGACACCAATGTTATCCTTGGGCGTTAACCTAGCGCTCAAGGTTTCTCCACAAGGCATCCAGCTTGACGAGCCAGCCCCGCGACGCACCGCAATTCTACCTCACCTCCCCCTCCGCCTGCCCTTATCTGCCGGGTAAGGAAGAGCGCAAAGTCTTCACGCATATCGTGGGGCGGCGCGGACGGGAGCTGAACGAGATCCTCACCCAGGGTGGGTTCCGCCGCTCCCAGACCATCGCTTATCGACCGGCCTGCGACACCTGCCGGGCCTGCGTCTCCGTGCGCGTTCTCGTGGACGAATTCGAGCCGTCCGGGAACCTGAGGCGTGTCTTGAAGGATAACGCCGACCTGATCGGCAGCCCTAATCCCAACCGTCCGACATCGGAACAGTACTCGCTCTTCCGCCGCTACGTGGACACGCGCCACGCGGATGGCGGCATGGCCGACATGACGGTGCTCGATTATTCCATGATGGTCGAGGACAGCCATGTGGACACGAAGCTGATCGAATACAGGCGGCGCGGCATCGACAGCAGCATTACCGGCAAGGGCGAAGGCAATCTCATTGCCGTCTGCCTTACCGACGAGATGAGCGACGGCCTCTCCATGGTTTATTCGTTCTATGATCCCGATCATCAGGACCGCAGCCTCGGCACCTTCATGATCCTGGATCACATCCGGCGTGCGAAGGCGATGGGCCTGCCCTACCTCTACCTTGGATACTGGGTCGATGGCTCGAAGAAGATGGGCTACAAGGCCCGCTACAAGCCACAGGAGCGCCTCCTGGCTCATGGTTGGGTGCGGGTCGACTAGGCTCTGGCCAAGCCGGTGCTGCAGATCGTGTCTTGCACTCAGGGCAAGGAACAACGCGAGTCTCGACTCGTTGCTTGCGTAACTTCAACGCAAGCAGCGGGTGCGCTATGGCAAAGGTCCTGGTCGTTTACTACTCCTCTTACGGTCACCTTGAAACAATGGCCCAGGCCATTGCGGAAGGCGCCCGCTCCGTTGCCGGAACCGACGTCACCATCAAGCGGGTTGCCGAACTGGTCCCTGAGGAGGTGGCGCGCAAGTCTGGCATGAAGATCGACCAGCAGGCTCCCATTGCGAACCCTAACGAGCTGGCTGACTACGACGCGATCATTTTCGGCACGCCGACCCGCTACGGCAACATGGCGGCGCAGATGCGCAACTTCCTCGACCAGACCGGCGGCCTGTGGGTGAAGGGCGCGCTGGTGGGAAAGGTCGGCAGCGTGTTCGCCTCAACGGCAACCCAGCACGGCGGGCAGGAGACCACCATCACGTCGTTCCACACGACGCTCCTCCACCACGGCATGATCATCGTAGGCCTGCCCTATTCTTTCGCGGGACAGACCAAGATGGACGAAGTGACCGGCGGCACACCCTATGGGGCCACGACCCTGGCCGGCGGCGATGGCTCCCGACAGCCGAGCGAGAATGAGCTGGACGGCGCCCGCTTCCAGGGCCGGCACGTTGCCGAGATCGCAGCGCGGCTCGAACGCGGCGCCGGGGAGCGCGGTCCCGCGCCGGCCGATATGAACAATCCGACCGAAACGACCGGCGGAACGGCGGATCAGGGTTGAGACGGCCAGGGTCAGTCCAGAAGCACGTATGGATGTGCCCATCCGGGCAGGGCCTGGATGCGCTCCAGCCAGCCGGCTACATGAGGCCAAGCCCTGTAATCGAGGCCAGTCTGCTCGGGCCAGAAGAGGTAGCTGCAACAGGCGATGTCTGCGATGGAGATGGTCGAGCCAAGGAGAAAACCCTCCTTTGCTCGAAACTCCTCATCGAGCCGGCTGAGATCGGCGCGAGCACGGGCTTCAAGCCAGGCAATCACGTCAGATGGCGTATCGGGCGCGAAGCGCCTTGCAAAACGCAGGTTGGACACCGAGAAGCCGATCCGGTTCGCCTCCCAGAACAGTCACTCCACCGTACGATCCGGGTCGCACTCCCCGCGCAGACGCCCTGTCGTGCGCGCGAGGTGCATGAGGATTGCATCGGACTGGACGAGGGGTTCTCCGTCCGTCACGAGAACGGGAACCTCCCCGTAGCGGCTGACCTCCCGAAAATCACGGGGCCGGTTTGCACGCTCGACCGTCAGATCGACGGACCGATACTCGTGCTCCAAGCCGAGCAGGGTGAGAGCCAGCTTCACCTTGTAGGAATGGCCTGACTCTCTGTTGCCATAGAGAACGAGCTTCGACATCTGTTACTCGCCGAACGTGTTCGACTTCGGGAAGCCCTTCGGCGGAAGGCGGCCGGCCTCGGTGCGATCGCCCATCCAGTCGCGGAGGTCCTCCTTGGCCACCGTCCAGGTGCGGCCGGCGGTGTCCTTCCAGGTCAGACCTTCCTTGAGCTTGAAGACCTTGGCGTCGGAGACGCCGCCGTCCTTGTAGCGCTGGAGGCGCACACCCTTGCCGCGGGTCATCTCCGGCACCTGCTTTGCAGGGAAGATCAGGAGCTTGCGGTTCTCGCCGATGATCGCGACGTGATCGCCATCGGCCTCAGCGCACACCACCATCTTGGCAGGCGCGTCGAGGTTGAGGATCTGCTTGCCCTTGCGGGTGTTCGCCGTGATCTCCTCGGTGGGCACCACGAAACCGCGCCCATCGGAGCCGGCGACGAGCAGCTTGGAGCCCGCCCTGTAGGGGAAGGCGGCGATGAAATCGGCACCCTCCTCCAGGTCCACCATGAGGCGGATCGGATCGCCGAAACCACGCCCGCCCGGAAGCTTGGAAGCCTCGAGCGTGAAGAAGCGGCCATTGTTCGCCACCACGACGATTTTCGACGTCGTCTCGGCAAAGAAGGCGGTCTTCAGCTTGTCGTCACCCTTGAACTGAACACCGGAGATATCGTCCTGGTGCCCCTTCATGGCGCGGATCCAGCCCTTTTCGGAGACGATCACCGTGATCGGCTCGCGCTCGATCATCGCCTCTGCGAAATCGATGTCGGAGGTGTCCGGCGCCTCTGCGAACGACGTGCGGCGGCGGCCGAGCGCCGTCTCAGGCCCGAAGGTCTTGCGGACCTCCTTGATCTCGGCCGAAATCGTCTTCCACTGCACCTTCTCGGAGCCGAGCAGCTCCTCGATCTTAGCCTTCTCGTCCTGCAGGTTCTTCTGCTCGCGCTTGAGCTCCATTTCCTCGAGCTTGCGCAAGCTGCGCAGGCGCGTGTCGAGGATGGCGTTGGCCTGAACCTCTGTGAGCTTGAAGACCCGCATCAGCTCCTGCTTGGGCTCGTCCTCCTCGCGGATGATTTTGATCACCCGATCGAGGTCGAGATAAACGATGAGCAGGCCGCCCAAGATCTCCAAGCGGCGGTCGATCGCGGCCAGACGGAAGCCCGAGCGGCGGATCAGCACCTCGCGGCGGTGGTCGAGCCACTCGCGCAGGCACTCCACCAGCCCCAGCACCTTGGGCACCTTGCCGCCAGCCAGAACGTTCACGTTCATGGGGATGCGGCTCTCAAGCTCCGTCAGCTTGAAGAGCGATTCCATGAGGATGATGGGGTCGACCGTCTTGGCGCGGGGTTCGAGAACCACGCGGATGTCCTCGGCCGATTCATCGCGCACGTCCGCCAGCAGCGGCAGCTTCTTTTCCTGGAGCAGCTCGGCGATCTTCTCGATCAGCCGCGATTTCGGCACCGCATAGGGGATTTCGGTGACGACGATCTGCCAGTTGCCGCGCCCCAGGTCTTCCTTGGCCCAGCGGGCACGCACGCGGAACGAGCCGCGGCCCGTGCGGTAGGTCTCGGCCATGGAAGCCGGCATGTCGACGATGATGCCGCCGGTCGGCAGGTCCGGGCCCGGCACGAACTGCATCAGCTGTTCCGAGGTCGCGTTCGGCTTCCCGATCAGATGGAGCGCCGCATCGCAGAGTTCGGCCGCATTGTGCGGCGGGATCGAGGTTGCCATGCCGACCGCGATGCCCTGCGAGCCGTTGGCCAGCAGGTTCGGGAAGGCGGCCGGCAGCACCACCGGCTCCTCGTTGGTCTGGTCGTAGGTCTCGCGGAAATCGACGGCATCCTCGTCGATCCCCTCAAGGAGGAGGCGCGCGACCTCCGTCATGCGTGCTTCGGTGTAGCGCATGGCAGCGGCGTTATCGCCGTCGATGTTGCCGAAATTGCCCTGTCCGTCGGCCAGCGGATAGCGCTGGGCGAAGTCCTGCGCCATGCGCACGAGGGCATCATAGATCGACTGGTCGCCATGGGGGTGGAACTGACCCATCACGTCGCCGACGATGCGCGCGCACTTCTTCGGAGCCGACTTCGGATCCAGGCGCAGCAGACGCATGGCATGCAGAATCCGGCGGTGGACCGGCTTCAGGCCGTCGCGGGCGTCCGGCAAGGCCCGGTGCATGATGGTGGAGAGCGCATAGGCGAGATAGCGCTCTTCCAGGGCATCCTTGAGATTGATGTTCTCGATCTCGCCCCCTGTCGGCGGATTGACCGGCTTACCCATGACTCGAAATCCTCAACTGCGAATCGCTTCTTATCATCTGAAATGAGAACATAACAGAAACAAACTTCATTCGTCCCCAGCTGTGGCGAGTGCGACGAAACGCGCCCGCTCGTCGGGCGCCCTCCGCCCCTGTGGGTCGAACACGTTCTGATGCAGGAAGAAGTCTGTGAGCGCAAACCCGGCCCGGACATCCTCCTCGCTCGGCCGATTGGCTTTTGTCTGCCCGATCAGGAAGCCTGGCAGCTTGAGAAGCCGGTCCTTATAGGGCTCTCCGGCTCCGGCGCTGACCGCCCGACCACTCCTTGGGGAGACATAGGTGAGGTCGCGCTCTGTACCGGTGGCGGCACAGCTGGAAAGGTCCAGACCAAAGCCGAGCTCAGTGAGGATCGCTAGTTCGAACCGCACGAACAGCGCCGGTGCGAGATCGGCGTCGTCCAGGTGGTCGACCAGAACGGTGAGCGTCTCGAAAAGGGCAAAATGAGGGTCCCGCTCCGGGAAGTTTCGCAGGAGATGGGCAAGCGTCGCCAAACCGTAGAGCGCCATGGAGGATCCCATCAGCCGCGCGGCGCGCAGGTTCAGGCCCTCTACCTGATAGGTGCCCAGATGCTCGTCGAGCCGCGCCCGCCAGGTCGCCTGGACTGTGTTGCCGGGCTGTAGAACCGCTTGAAGGTATTTTGAGCGCCCGCCGTGGACCAGCCCCAGGTGCCGGCCGTGCTCGCGCGTCATCAGCTCAAGGATGACGCCAGCCTCGCCATGCTTGCGGACGCCGAGAACGACCCCTTCGTCAGTCCATTGCATCGTTCCTAAAGGCCTTCGGAAAACGGTTTACCTGAATGCCTGATGTAAGCATTCAGGGGACATTCATCCATGTTTTTCAAGGATATCGGCCAACTTCTAAAATTCTGTTGCAGAAGCCGGAATGCTCGCCAGGCGGAACCAAACTGCCGCCCTCACATTGTCGATAACCTTAATATGTCTAGTGATGAATTGAGAACCATGAAACTTTCCCGCCTGTTTCTTGCGAGCACCGCCCTTCCTCTGATGCTGTTGCCGGCGAACGTGTCGGCCCTCCAGGCGGAAGCCGCGATGCCCATTGTCATCGCCCAAGCTGGACCGAGTGCCGAAGAGGAACTCCCACCTGGCGCTCGCCCCAGACGGCAGGGCCAGCAGGATGGCGAGGCGCCCCGCGGAGGACGTCAGGGTCAGGAGCGCAGACAGGACGCCCAGGAGCGCAGACAGGGCGGCCAGGACGCAGGTGGTGCCCCCGCTGCCTCCGAGGAACGTGGTCAGCGCCCGCCCCGCGGTGCAGGCCCGGCCGAGCGTGGTGCAGGCCCCGCTGAGCGCGGCGCCCCCGACGCGCCGCGCGGCTCCCGCGCCACGGAGTCTGAGGAAGCGCCGCGCCCACGGCGCGACTCGGCCCAGCCCGCCGAGCGGCCGACGCCGCCTTCCGGTACAACTCCGGCCACTCCCGCCCGGCCGGCGCAGCAGGCGCCCGCAGAGCGCCCATTGCCTTCCGCCGAGACGCCTGAGCGCCCCGCTCGCCCGGCCGCCCAGGAGCGTGAACGAAACCGCGACCGCCCCGCCGCCGAGCGCGATCGTCCTCGGCAGCCAGCACCTGCCGCCGAGACCTCTCCGACCGCTCCGGCTCCGGCGGCAACGCCTCCTGCTCCGGCGGCTCAGCCGGCAACGCCTCCGGCCCCGGCACAGCAGCGGCCTGCCGCAGGCGCGCCTCGCCCGGCCGATGCGGAGCGGCCCACCCGACAGGGAGACACCGAGCGGCCTGACCGCCAGCGCGGGCAGCGTCCGACCCAGGATGCGCCCACCACAACCACGGCCCCAGCGGCTCCTGCGACGCCCGCACCATCAGCTCCGACCGCGGCCCCTGCGGCACCCGCTGCTCCGACGCCTACCCCCGCCGCTCCGGCAACCGCTGCGCCCGCAGCTCCGGCTGCCCCCGCGGCACCGGCTCCCGCGACGAGAGCCCAGCCTACAGCTCCGGCTGCACCCACGCAGATCGCGCCGCGCCAGCAGGCTGCACCCACAGCCCAGCCGCTCGATCCGTCCCGTGTTCGCATCGAGGATCTGCGCAATCAGCGGCGTGAGCGGAGGGAAGGTGGACGGGTTATCATCGAGGAGCCCGGCAACCGCACCATTATCCGCCAGGGCAACGAGGTCGTGATCCGTCACGACGAGACCGAGAGGTTCCGCCGGACCTACCGTGATGCCGACGTGCGTGTCGAACGCCGTGGCGCCGATGAGGAAGTCACCATCGTGCGCCGTCCGGACGGCTCGGAGATCGTGACCGTGCGCGACGAGTACGGCAATCTGATCCGCCGCGCGAGGCGAGAGCCGGCAGGCGGCCGCGAGGTCGTGCTGATCGAGAACCGCCGTGGTGACCGCCGCGCGACAACCTACGGATATGTCGAGGAGGAGGTCGTGCGCCTGCCGCCGCCGGTGGTCCGGATTCCGCGGGAGGAATACATCGTCGATGTGGAACGCGCATCCCAGGACGACCTGGTGGAAGCCTTCACGGCTCCTCCCGTCGAGCGGATCGAGCGGTCTTACACGCTCGACGAAGTTCGTCGCAGCCAGCCGCTGCGTGAGCGCATGCGCCGGGTGGACGTGGATACGGTCACCTTCGAGTTCGGCTCCTGGGAGCTGGCCGGCGATCAGGCAGGCGCTCTGACGGGCATTGCCGAGGCGATCAAGGCAGCCCTGGCCAAGAATCCGAACGAGATCTTCCTGATCGAAGGCCATACGGATGCCGTCGGCCCGGACGAGGACAATCTCACCCTCTCCGACCGCCGCGCCGAGACGGTTGCGACGATCCTGTCCGAACGGTTCCAGATCCCGGCCGAGAACCTCACCACGCAGGGATACGGCGAGCAGTACCTGAAGGTGAGCACGGAGGCGCCCGAGCGGCAGAACCGTCGGGTGGCCATGCGCCGCATCACCCCGCTTCTGCAGGGACAGAACCAGCAGCAGTAAGCCGATCTGCCGTGAGGCTCCCCGCGAGCCTCACGGCTGTTCAACAGTCCTGATTTACTCCGGAAGGCCTGCCTGCCGCAGGCCTTCCGCGAACCGGCTCATGGCTTCCTTGCTGAAGGCCATGGCTTGCAGAATGTCCGTGACGGTGATGCCTGGATATCCCTTGAGCAGTTCCCCAACGCTTTCCTGCGCCTTGTCGAGCTCGCCGGCCAGGAAATAGGACGGCGCAAGCGTCCGGTGGATCCAGGCCGCAGTCGGCTTCGCCATAAGGGCCTTTTCCTGCCACTGCGTCGCCTGATCATAACGCTTTGCAATGAAGTGGGCGCAGCCAATTCCCATTTCGCAATTGAACGCCATGGGATCGAACGGGCTGAGGCGGAGCGAGCGCTCGAAATGCTGGATCGCGACCTCTGGATCATCCTGGTAGTTGCGCAGCCATCCGCTGCGGTTCCACCCCCACGCCGAGTTCGTATCCAATGAGAGAGCCCGATCCAGCATGAAGGTGGCGCGCTGATATTCTTTCGTGATCGTCAGCGCTGCGCCCAGCACCGTCAAAATGAAGGGATCGTCGTGGCAGAGGGCGGCCGCCGTCTGCGCCTGACGCAACGTCTCGCGCTTGTCCTCCCGGATATTCGTGGACCAGTTGTAGACAATCCTCTGCCCCCGGCACCACGCTGCCAGGGAGAGAGCCAGCGGATAACCGGGATCGAGGAGCAGAGCTTTTTCCAGCAGCCTTGCTGCCTCCCGGTTTCCCTCGTATTCCAACGACCATACGTAGGGAAGCGCCCGCATGACCAGATCGTAGGCGTCCAGGTTCTCGGGGCGCTTGCGTCTTGCCCGCTCGATCTCGGCCGCTCGGATGGAGGGTTGGATCGATCCCACGACGCTGGCCGTGATCTGGTCCTGCAGATCGAAGACATCCGCCACGACCCCATCATAATGTTCGGCCCAAAGATGAACACCGGTCATGGCGTCCACCAACTGTGCCGTAATGCGAAGTCTATCGGCAGAACGTCTGACGCTGCCTTCGAGCACGTACCGCACGCCGAGCTCGCGGCCGATCTGCTGTACGTTTATGGATCGCCCCTTGTAGGCGTAGGTCGAGTTCCGGGCGATCACGAAGAAGGATCTGAAGCGCGACAGAGCTGCAATGATGTCCTCGACGATCCCGTCGGCAAAAAAATCCTGCTCGGGATCCTTGCTGATGTTGACGAAGGGCAGAACGGCGATTGAGGGCTGGTTCAGGACCGGCGGCACGAAACGTCGCTCGCCTGAGGCTTCTGATGAGTCCAGCCCTTCCAGAAGGCAATAGACCTTGATGGGCCTTCCGATGTTCTTGAAGCGATGCTCTCCGCGGTCCTCGAACTCGAAGGGAAGCTTGTCCCTCACCTCTTCATAGACTTTCGCGGACAGGCAGATGCCCCCTGGCAGCGCCATCTTCTGCAGGCGCGAGGCTATGTTCACTCCGTCTCCAAAGATGTCCCCGTCCTCCTCGATCATAATGTCGCCGATATTGATCCCGATGCGCAGCTGGAGCGGCCTCATCGCCTCTTTGCTCGAGGTCGATGCGACGGATTTCTGAAGATCCACTGCACATCGAACGGCTTCCACAGGACTTGAGAACTCGACCAGGAACCCATCCCCGACGGTTTTCACCAGCCGCCCATGGTGGGAGCGAATGCTTGGCTCGATCACCTGCCGCCGCAGGTCTCGAAGACGAGCCAGCGTGCCTTCCTCGTCTTTGGACATGAGATCGGAATAGCCTACCACGTCAGCGGCAAGGACAGCTGCGAGACGTCTTTGCGCCGTCTGATCAGAAGGGCTGCTCATGGCCTCTCCAGGACGTCGACGCTGAAACTGACGCTACAGGGGAAGATTACTCAACAGGCTGTTCGGCTTTTCATCGTTCCCTCATGATAAAGCCTCACATCCCATCTGGTTGCGTCGGGAAACTGCCTGAAATCGATGCAAAGCAAGGATTTTCAAAGGAATTGGCGCTCTCCTGCCGGTTTCTGGAAGCCCCTCGTGGCGGGAGATGCCGTGCAGGCACCTTGCGCTTTCCGGCAGTCCTGTACGACCTTAGAAGGAGCGGGCTCAAGTATTCTTCTTTCATTAACCTTTTGACATGACGTTAGGCTAAGCACAAAAAGGATGAGAGTCGGGCGATGTTCAGTATTCTGCGGCGCGCTCCAGAAACGATTATTGCCGCTGGCCCCGATGCGGCTGCGCCGGCGGAACCGTCTGTTCCGGCATCACCAGAGAAGCAATTTGACACCGAGATCGTCGCTTCGTTGGAGGCTGACGTTCTAAGGGCGATCCAAGGCGTGACCCAGGCCATTGCCGTGGCCGCGGCTGATGTAGCGGCCGTCGAGAAGGATCTGGCAGAGATCCGCACCCATGCGGGGGAGCTTGCCTCGTCGGGCAGAACCGCTTCCGACGAGACCCTCTCGCTTGCCTCCTCGACCGAGGAACTGGCGGTCACCTCCGCCGAGATCGGGCGCGCAATGGATCAGGCGAGCACGCGGATCGACAGCGCCGTGCAGGCGGCGCAGAAAGCCAGCGCCCTCATCACGCAACTCTCTGCCGCCACATCGGAGATCGTGGGCATCGTCGATACGATCTCGGCGGTCGCACGTCAGACCAATCTTCTGGCGCTCAACGCCACCATCGAGGCAGCGAGGGCTGGCGAGGCCGGGCGAGGCTTTGCGGTGGTGGCAAGTGAAGTGAAAGTTCTTTCCATGGAAACCGGAAGGGCTGCGGACGACATCCGTCAGCGGATCGACCGCCTGCGGGAAACGGCTCAGGCTTCCACGAGCGCCGTGGCTGAGGTCGTCGATGTCGTTCAAAGCGTCCGGCCGGTGTTCGACACGGTCCGGAACGCCGTCGGGGAACAGAACTCGGCCATCGGCGAGGTGTCTCGCCTGGCCACGAGGACGTCGTCGAGCGTTGGCCAGGTGAGCAACCGGGCCGGAGATGTGGACACGATTTCGCTCAATGCGAGCCACAGGGCCAACCAGGCCGATCAGGCGACCAAGAATGCCGACGGTCTCGCAAAGGCCCTGGGCCAGCGTTTCGTCACGGTAATCCGCCAGAGCGAACTGGGCGACAGGCGTCAATCGGATCGATTCCCGGTCGACCACCCTGCGACGGTCTGGATTTCCGGGCGCACCGCCTCCTCGCGGCTGATCGACGTCAGCAACGGCGGCGTCCTTCTGGCTCCTGTTGCGGGCACACGGATCGAGTTGGGCTCAAGAGGGGAGATCGAGATTCAGAACGCCGGCCGCTTCGGCATGCGGATCGTCGCCGCGAGCCCCATGGGTGTTCACTGCGCCTTCGATCGGCTAGATCCTGGAGCGCGTACCCGCATCGACGGCTTCATCGCGCAGGTGGAGGCAACCTATCGCCCCCGCATCCTGCTCGCCCAGGAGACCGCACGCCACGTCGAGACGGCCATCGAGCGTGCGGTGGCCGATGGGACGGTGACCCGCGACGCCGTCTTCGACACGGAATACAGGCTGCTCTCCGGCACAGACCCGGTTCAATACGGCACGGCCTATCTGCCGGTCTTCGGGAGGCTCCTGCCGCCGATCCTCGAGAAGGTCCTTGCATCGGACCCCACCATGGCCTTCTGCCTGGCCATTGACCGCAACGGCTACATCCCGGTCCATAACAGGATCTACTCGCAGCCTCAGCGCACGGGCGATCCGGTTTGGAACGCGGCGAATGCCCGAAACAAGCGGATCTTCGACGATCGTGCCGGCATCACGGCGGCTCGGAGCACGAGGCCTTTCGCTGTTCAGGCCTATGCCCGGGACATGGGCGGCGGGAAGATCGTGATGATGCAGGAGGTGGACGCCCCCATTCGCGTCCTGGGCCGCCATTGGGGCGGCTTGAGAACGGCCTACAAGGCTTGAACGGGAGGCTTGCCGCTCAGGCGCCTAACCGCCCCGCGGGAACTCCAGGCCCATCTCGCGATAGCGCTCCGGATCGTCGCTCCAGTTCTCCCGCACCTTCACGAAGATGAAGAGGTGGACCGGGGACTCGGCAATCTCCGCGATCTCCTTGCGGGCGGCCTGCCCGATGGCTTTGATGGTCTGCCCGCCCTTGCCGAGCACGATCTTGCGCTGGCTGTCCCGCTCCACGAACACGGTCTGCTCGATGCGCACCGAGCCGTCGGGGCGCGGCTGCCACTGGTCCGTCTCGACGGTCGACTGGTAGGGCAGTTCCTCGTGCAGGCGCTCGTAGATCTTCTCGCGGGTGATCTCGGCCGCCAGCATCCGCAGGGGCGCATCGGAGATCTGGTCCTCCGGGTAGAGCCAGGGACCTTCCGGCATCATCCCGGCAAGCTGCCGCTTCAGCGTCTCGATCCCATCGCCCTTCAGGGCCGAAATCATGAAGGTGTGAGCGAAGGGCACCTTCTCGTTGAGCTTTGACGCAAGCTCCAGCAGCTTCGAGCGCTCGATCAGATCGATCTTGTTCAGGATCAGCACCTTCGGGCGCTTGAGGTCGGGCAGCTTCTCGAGGATCGCCTCGGCCTCCTCGTCGATGCCCTTGCGGACGTCGAGCAGGAGAGCGATCACATCCGCGTCGCCTGCCCCGCCCCAGGCGGAGGTGACCATGGCCCGGTCGAGCCGACGCTTCGGCTTGAAGATGCCGGGGGTGTCCACGAAGATGAGCTGCGCCTCGCCCTCGATGGCGATGCCGCGCACCAGGGCCCTGGTCGTCTGCACCTTGCGGGACACGATGGAGACCTTGGAGCCGACAAGCGAGTTCAGCAGGGTCGACTTGCCCGCGTTCGGCGCGCCGATGAGGGCGATGAAACCGGCCTTCGTGGCGGTTTGCTCAGGCTGTTCCATGCTCTTCCTCCGTCCAGACGCCTTCCTTCAAGAGAAGGCTTCGCGCCGCCGCCTGTTCCGCGATTCTCTTGGATGTGCCGAGCCCAAACTCGCTTTCGCTGCCCTTGACCTTCACCATCACCCGAAACTTCGGCGCATGGTCCGGCCCCGTCTGCTCGACCACCGCATAGCTGGGGGGCGGAAGGCCCCGCCCCTGCGCCCATTCCTGAAGGGCGCTCTTCGGGTCGCGCAAGGGGCGGCGGGGGGCATCCACCAGTTCCTGGAACGAGCGCTCCACGAGGCCTTTGGCGGCCTCGTACCCGCCGTCGAGGAAGACCGCCCCGATGATGGCCTCGCACACATCGGCCAGGATCGTCGGATTGCGCCGCTCGCCTGAATGCGCCTCGCCGGCGCCCAGCTTCAGATGAGGGCCGACATCCCAGGCAACCGCGATCTCGGCGCAGCTTTCACGCCGCACCAGCTCCGCCAGCCGCCGGGACAGCTCGCCCTCGGGGGCGTTGGGAAAGGTATTGTGGAGAAGCTCGGCAATGGCGAGCCCGAGCACCCGGTCTCCGAGAAACTCCAGCCGCTGGTAGCTCTGCCCGCCTGCCTGAGGGGCGCTCACATGGGTGAGCGCCTCTTCGAGAAGTTCAGGCTTTTCGAAGCGGTAGTCGAGCTTCTTCAGAAGCTCCTCGAGGTCTGGCTTGCGGCGGGCCACGGATTATCGAATCCTCTCGAACAGACGGTTCCAGCGGATCTTCTGCGGCCATTCCCAGGGACGCCAAAGGGATGCGGTCTCGTCGATCGAGAAGAAGATGATCTCGGCCCGGCCCACCAAGTTCTCGAACGGCACCTGACCGACGCTGGCCTCGTCCCGGGAGTCGGTGGAGTTGTCCCGGTTGTCCCCCATCATGAAGAAATGGCCCGGCTGCACCGTGTAGACGTTCGTGTTGTCCCAGTAGCCCCGGTCCCCGTCACGCTCGATGACGAAATACGACACGCCGCCGGGCAGGGTTTCCTTGTAGCGGGGAACGCTCACGGTGCGTCCGTAGAGGTCCGTGGTCTTGTAATCCTCGGCACGCTCGCGCTGAATCGGCTGCCCGTTGATGTGCAGCACGCCGCTGATCACCTGGATCCGATCCCCGGGCAGGCCGATCACCCGCTTGATGTAGTCGGTGGAGTTGTCCTTCGGCAGCTTGAAGACGGAGATCTCGCCCCGCTTGGGCTCGGAGCCGAAGATGCGGCCCGAGAAGACGCCCGGGCTGAAGGGAATCGAATGCTTGGAGTACCCGTAGGAGTACTTCGACACGAACAGGTAGTCGCCGATCAGCAGGGTCGGGATGAGGGAGCCCGACGGGATGTTGAAGGGCTGGAAGAGCACGGTGCGGACCACGACCGCGATCAGGAGGGCTTGGACGATCACCTTGATCGTCTCCCAGAGACCGCCTTCGTCATTCTTCACGCTGCTGCCTACGTATTTGCCGGTTTTGTCGCTCACGTCTATCGACCTATGCTTTCGAAACACGACGGCTCGCGCCGTCTCGCTGATTGAGGCAGTCGGGAGCGGTTTGCACTCAGCCCCGAGTGCAAACCGCTCCCGATCAATTTTAGCTGTCGCAGCCCCATCCGGCGGACCTTGATCCGTTCCGCCGCGGCAATCCTCTAACCTATGGCGTGCCCTGCCGCAACGCAGCGTCTCCTCACGCCGGCAGGGCCTCGATGATCACGAAGGCTTGAGCCATGGGCGGATCGTCCGTCAGCGTGACATGCACCACCGCCTTGTGGCCCTCCGGCGTCATGGCCTGAAGGCGCTCCAGCGCCCCGCCGGTCAGGCGCAGCGTCGGGCGTCCGCCGGGGAGATTGACCACCTCCATGTCCCGCCAGAACACCCCGTGGCTCAGGCCTGTGCCGAGGGCCTTGGCGCAGGCCTCCTTGGCGGCGAAGCGGCGGGCATAGGACGGGGCACGGGCGGCGCGGCGGTCGCTCCTGGCCCTCTCGCCCTCGGTGAAGACCCGGTGGGTGAAGCGGTCGCCGAAGCGCTCGATCGACTTTTCGATGCGGCGGATGTCGCAGAGGTCGGATCCGATGCCCAGAATCATGCCGCCACCTGTGCCCGGCCCTCGTCCATGGCGGCGCGCATGGCCCGCACCGCCTCGTCGAGCCCGAGGAAGATGGCCTCGCCGATAAGGGAATGGCCGATGTTGAGCTCCACGATCTGGGGGATGGCCGCGACCGGGCGAACCGAATCGAGGGCGAGGCCGTGACCGGCATGGATCTCGAGGCCGATTTTCGCGCCATGTTCGGCAGCCCGGCGCAGGCGCTCCAGCTCGTGGGCGATCCTGGCCCCGTCGCCTTCGACCACGGCCTCGCAGTAGGTGCCCGTGTGAAGCTCCACCACGGGAGCCCCCAGGTCGCAGGCTGCGTCCATGACGGCGATCTCCGGTTCGACGAAAAGGGACACCCTGATGCCCTCGCCTTTCAGCTCCTGAATGACAGGACGCAGATGGGCATGGCCGCCGATGATGTCGAGCCCCCCTTCGGTGGTGCGCTCCTCCCGCTTCTCGGGAACGAGGCAGGCCGCATGGGGGTGCAGCCTTGTGGCGAGACCCACCATCTCCGTGGTCGCCGCCATCTCGAAGTTCAGCGGCACGAAGAGCTGGCGCTTGAGGCGCTCCATGTCCTCGTCCCGGATATGCCGCCGGTCCTCGCGCAGGTGGGCCGTGATCCCATCGGCCCCGGCGAGAACCGCCAGATGGGCGGCCCGGATCGGGTCAGGGTAGGCGCCGCCGCGGGCGTTCCGCACGGTCGCGACATGGTCGATGTTGACGCCAAGGCGAAGAGGAGGAGCTTTCATAAGGGTGTTTTAGCCTAGACGGGCCGATTGACCAGAGTTCTCGCGCCGTCCGGCGGCGCTATCAACGGCAAATCGACGCGCTGCGTCAGCCCCGCGGTCCGTGGGATCGGGTGGGGAATCCGTGGCGCTGGGCTTGGGCGTGGATCCCCTTCCCTCGCTGCGCTCGCCGGGGATGACAGCGTAGCGCTGGCCTTACACACTCACCTCAGTGTCATTCCCGGCCGGAGCGTAGCGGAGGAGAAGGGAATCCATAGTGCTGAGCGTGGAAGTGGATCCCCTTCCCGGTCCTTTCGGACCGCCGGGGATGACAGCGGAGCACTCACCTCGGTGTCATTCCCGGCCGGAGCGAAAGCGGAGGGGAAGGGAATCCACTCGCAGCCTCAACACCCGTGTCCCTTCCCTCGACTGCGGCTCGGCCTGCGCATGACAACCTTCCCTTCATGGCCGCCCGGGGAACGGTCCCGGCCACCCCGTTTCGAGGAATGCGGCGCCCTTGAGCATCGGGATCACCGGCACGAGGCCGGTGATGACGGCGCACCGACGCGTTTGCATTCCCCATTTGCATTCCCGGCCCAAATCGACTATAGCCCCCGCTTCGCGTTCGCTCCGGCCGGGGGCTGAACGGACGGTGTGGCTTGGCCATGCAGGGTTTTTGCGAACCCGTCGTCCCGTGTCTCCGCCTTCGACAATCGCTCGGGCCTTGCAGGCTCGAAGGGCTTGGCGCCGATCGGATGCGCGAAACGGCCGAGACACTCGTCAAAACAGTGCAAGGCTTGTCCTCAAACCCTGAGAAAGGCCCACTATGCCTCTCTATGAGCATATCTTCATGGCTCGCCAGGATGTCACCCCGCAGCAGGTCGAGGCTATGGTCGACCAGTACAAGGGCGTCATCGAGCAGAATGGCGGCAGCGTCGACAAGACCGAGATGTGGGGCGTGAAGTCCCTCGCCTACCGCATCAAGAAGAACCGCAAGGCGCACTTCACGATGTTCAACCTCAACGCTCCCGCTCCGGCGGTTGCCGAGATGGAACGTCAGATGCGCATCAACGAAGACATCCTTCGCTTCATGACCATCAAGGTGGAAGAGCTCGAGACCGAGCCGTCCGTGATGATGCAGAAGCGTGACCGCGACGAGCGCAAGGACCGGGAGCGCCGTGAGCGCGACGGCGGCAGCTTCGAAGGCGGCAACGAAGGCGAGGAGGCTTAATCATGGCATTTGGTGCTACTGGTGGCGCAGCCGGCGGCGGTCGCCGTCCGTTCTTCCGTCGTCGCAAGACCTGCCCGTTCTCCGGCCCGAACGCGCCGAAGATCGACTACAAGGACACGAAGCTCCTGTCCCGCTACATCTCCGAGCGCGGCAAGATCGTTCCGTCCCGCATCACGGCCGTGTCGGCCAAGAAGCAGCGCGAGCTCGCCCAGGCGATCAAGCGCGCCCGCTTCCTGGGCCTCCTGCCCTACGTGATCCGCTAAGCAAGACCTCGACGGGCCGCCCTCCGCGGCCCGTCTCCCTACCAGATCGCCCAGCGGTGAGAACCCGCCGGGTCAGTTGGGGCCAGCCGCCCCTAACCCTGCCGGTGAGCAGCGGGACAGCGAGACCATGAATTTTGTTGCAACAGGCATAGGCGCAGGGCTCGTTTCAGCCCTCCTGACCGCGGTGATCGTCAAGGCGACACCGCTTGCGGCCCTGTTGTATCTCCTTGCCCCCATCCCCGTTCTGATCGTGTCCCTTGGCTGGGATCACCGCTCCGGCCTCGTCGCGGCCGTCGTAGGCGGGCTTGCCATCGCGGTCTTCCTGTCGCCGCTCAGCGGGCTTGGCTTTGCGCTCATCACGGCCCTGCCCGCCTGGTGGCTGTCCTATCTGGCCCTGCTCGGGCGCCCCGATGCCGACGGCGCCATGGAATGGTACCCGGTCGGGCGCCTCCTGGCCTGGGTTGCAGCCACGGCCGCGCTCACCATCGCTGCCGCCGGCCTGCTGTCCACGGGCGGCGACTACGCGGCCTTCCACCAGAGCGCCCGCAGCGTGTCCGAAGCCTTCGTGAACGCCCAGTTCGCGCCCGCCGGGCCCGAGGGCCTCGATGCCGACACCCGCGAGCAGCTGATCGGTCTGTTGACCCGGCTGACGCCTTTCCTGTCGGCCCAGGGCTTTGCCACCGTGTTGGCGCTTTATCTCTGGGCGGCCGCCCGAATCGTCCAGGCCTCCAAGCGGCTGCCGCGCCCCTGGGCGCCGGTGCCGGAACTCGCGATGCCGCGGGCCGCCGGGGTGGTCCTGATCGTCGCCCTCGTGATGGCAACCGTGGACGGGTTCATCGGCGTGCTGGGAATGGCCCTGTCGGGGGCCTTCCTCATGGCCTTTGCCCTGCAGGGCCTTGCCGCCATCCATGACCGGACCCGAGGCAAGTCCGGCCGCGCCTTCATTCTGTCGACACTCTATGTGCTCGTCTTCGTCACCCAGGGCATCCTGATGGTTGCCCTTGCCCTGTTCGGCTTGGCCGACACGACCTTCGGCCTGCGTCGCCGCTTCGGCGGCAGCAGGCCGAAACAGCCACCAACCCTTTCTGCCTGATCACGAACCTAAAGGAGAAAACCATGGAAGTGATCCTTCTCGAGCGCGTCGCAAAGCTCGGCCAGATGGGCGAGACCGTAAAGGTCCGCTCCGGCTATGCACGCAACTTCCTCCTGCCGCGCGGCAAGGCTCTGCGCGCCACGGAGGGCAACAAGAAGCATTTCGAGACCCAGCGCGCCCAGCTCGAGGCCACCAACCTGGAGCGCCGCAAAGACGCGGAGGCTGTCGGCGAGAAGCTGAACGGCCAGAGCTTCATCATCCTGCGCCAGTCGGGCGAGACCGGCGTGCTCTACGGCTCGGTGTCCACCCGCGACCTGGCCGAGATCATGACCCAGAACGGCTTCACGGTGGACCGCAACCAGATTGCGCTCAACCAGCCGATCAAGACCATCGGCCTTCACACGGTCCCGGTCGCCCTCCATCCGGAGGTCGAGGTTCAGGTGACGATCAACGTCGCCCGCAGCCCCGAGGAAGCCGAGCGTCAGGCGCGCGGCGAGGCCGTCACCACCCGTGACGAGCTGGATCTCGACGATCTCGGCCTCGAGGTCGGCGCAGCTCTTGCCGAAGCCGGCGGCGACGACGAGGCCTAAGCCGCTTCCGTCGTCACCGGCCGTAGCGTCAGCGGACGGGACGGGGATCCATAGCCAGAGCGCTCAATGGTGAATCCCCTTGCCGCACTCTGTTTGCCGGTGTGACAGGAAAGCGATCAAGCTCGACCGCTTGTTCTAGTTCTCGATTTGTTCTAAATTAGCGCTCTCCGTCGATTCGACGGGGAGCGTTTTTCTTTGGGTTTCGGGGCTGCCGGAGAGTCAAGCCATGGCGCCTGCGAAAAGATGAACGGTGTGAGAATCGAGGACAGCGAGGACAGATCACGCCAAGGTTCGGCTTCGTGTCTGCCCGGCAACCTTTAGGACACCATTTGCGGTCTAAGAGACTCTAACCCTTTCCTGTTTTCGGAGCGCCAGATGGCCACCGCCAATGCCCTGATCGCCCGCCTCGAAGCTGCCGAGCCGCAGTTTCGGACGCCTCCCAGCAACATCGAGGCCGAACAGGCCCTGCTGGGCGCGATCCTGGTGAACAACGACGCCTATTACCGCGTCTCCGATTTCCTCGAGGCCGCCCACTTCATCGAAGACCTGCACCGGCGCATCTATGAGGTGGCGACGAGCCTGATCAAGGCCGGCAAGGTGGCGACCCCGATCACCATGAAAACGTTCCTGGGCGACCAGGACCTGGGCGGCATCACCGTCTCCCAGTACCTCGCCCGCCTCGCCGCCGAGGCGACCACGGTCATCAACGCCGAGGATTACGGCCGGACCATCTACGACCTCGCGGTGCGCCGGAACCTGATCAATATCGGCGAGGACATCGTCAACAACGCCTTCGACGCCCCGGTGGAGAACTCACCGCGCGAGCAGATCGAGGAGGCGGAACGGCGTCTCTACGCCATCGCCGAGACGGGCCGCGCCGACGGGGGCTTCCAGCGCTTCTCCGATGCGCTCACCGCCGCTATCGACATGGCGGCCGCCGCCTACAAGCGCGAGGGCGCATTGTCCGGCGTCTCGACGGGGCTTGTCGATCTCGACAAGTCCCTCGGCGGCCTCCAGCCGTCCGACCTGATCATCCTGGCCGGACGTCCGGCCATGGGCAAGACCTCGCTCGTCACGAACATCGCGTTCAACATCGCCAAGGCCTACAGGGCCGAGAAGCAGCAGGACGGACACCTGAAAACCGTCAATGGCGGCATCGTCGGCTTCTTCTCCCTGGAAATGTCGGCGGAGCAGCTGGCGACGCGTATCATCGCGGAGCAATCGGGCGTGCCGTCCTACAAGATCCGCCGCGGCGACATGCGCGAGGACGACTTCTACAAGATCACGGAAGCTGCTCGCGAGATGCAGTCGATCCCCTTCTACATCGACCAGACCGGCGGCATCTCCATTGCCCAGCTCACCGCCCGCGCCCGGCGCCTCAAGCGCCAGCGCGGCCTCGACGTTCTCATCGTCGACTACCTCCAGCTCCTCTCGGGCTCCTCCAAGAAGGGCGAGAACCGGGTGCAGGAGCTCACCGAGATCACCACCGGCCTCAAGGCGCTGGCCAAGGAGCTGTCGGTTCCGCTCATCGCCCTGTCCCAGCTCTCCCGTCAGGTGGAGTCCCGCGACGACAAGAGGCCGCAGCTCTCCGACCTTCGTGAATCGGGCTCGATCGAGCAGGACGCCGACGTGGTCATGTTCGTTTACCGCGAGGAGTACTATCTTAAGAACAAGGAGCCGAAACCCGGCACCGAGGAATACTTCAAGTGGCAGACGGAAATGGACCAGGTGCATGGCAAGGCCGAGGTGATCATCGGCAAGCAGCGTCACGGCCCCACGGGCACCGTGCAGCTGGCCTTCCAGGCCGACATCACCCGCTTCACCAACCTTGCGGATGAAGACAAACTCCCTGAACGGATTGGCGATTGACCGAGCTTCACTCTCACACCAACCTGACCGCCCCCATCCCTGCGAGCGGCGCCGGCGGCGTCCTGCATATCGACCTGGACGCCCTGGCGGCGAACTGGCGCGCCCTGCGCGACGCCGCAGGCGGGGCCGAGACCGCGGCCGTGGTGAAGGCGAACGCCTACGGCACGGGCATCGAGAAGGCCGTGCCGGCCCTCGGCAGGGCGGGCTGCCGCACGTTCTTCGTGGCGCATCTGAGCGAGGCCGTGCGCGCCCGCGCCGTCGCGTACGATGCCACGATCTATGTGCTGAACGGGCTCCTTCCCGGCACCGCTCCCTCCTACGCGGAGCACGATCTGCGCCCGGTTCTCGGTTCCTTCGAGGAGATCGAGGAATGGGCAGGCTTCTGCCGTTCCCAGAACCACAGGCTCAAGGCCGCGATCCATGTGGACACGGGAATGAACCGGCTGGGGCTCACCGTGCCGCAGGGCCTGATGCTGAAGGACACGGCCGCGCTGCAGGATTTCGAGACGGCTCTGCTCATGAGCCATTTCGTCAGCGCCGAGGAAAGCGACAATCCGCTCAACCGGCAGCAGGCGGAGGCCTTCGAGGCAGTCAGGTCGTCGCTGCCTCACGTGCCGGCATCGCTGTCGAACTCCTCCGGCATCTTCCTGCGCGACAAGCCGCACTACGACTTGGTGCGCCCCGGCTATGCGCTCTACGGCGGCAACCCGACGCCTGACCTGGACAACCCCATGCGCCCCGTCATCGGCCTCGAGGGCCGGATCGTGCAGCTGCGCTGGGTCGAGGCGGAGCATACGGTCGGGTACAACGGCCGCTGGCTGGCCCTGAGCAAACGCCGCATCGCCACCATCTCGGTGGGCTACGCTGACGGCTACCCGCGCTCCTCCAGCGCGCGCGGCAAGAGCGGCGAGGAGCTGCTTGCCGGGGTGGCTCTCGTGGCGGGGCAGCGCTGCCCGTTTGCCGGCAACGTCTCCATGGATCTGCTTGCGGTGGATGTGACCGACGTGCCCGAGGCCCAGGTGAAGCGCGGCGATCCCGTCACCCTCATCGGGGGCGAGCTGACGCTGGACGAGGTCGGCCGCCGCGCCGGCACCATCGGATACGAGATCCTGACCAACCTGGGATCCCGCTACGCCCGCACCTACAGCGGGGATGCCGGCTGATGGCCAAGCAGCGTCATCCCGCCTTTACGTGCCAGGAATGCGGCGCGGTCTACAACCGCTGGAAAGGCAAGTGCGAGGCCTGCGGCGGCTGGAACACCATTGTCGAGGAAGCCGGCTCCGCAAGCCCCATGGCAGGGCCCGTCGCCACGCGTCCGTCTCGCGCCAAAGGCCGGATCTTCCCGCTCGAGGGTCTCCAGGGGGAGACCAAGGAAGCGCCGCGCACGCCCTCCGGCATCGCCGAGCTCGACCGGGTCACCGGCGGCGGCTTCGTGCACGGCTCCATCATTCTGCTGGGCGGCGACCCGGGCATCGGAAAGTCGACCCTCCTGATGCAGGCCTCGGCGGCCCTCGCCCTTCGGGGCGAGCGCGTGGCTTACATCTCAGGCGAGGAGGCGGTGGCGCAGGTGCGCCTGCGCGCCGAGCGCCTGGGGCTCGGTCAGGCGCCGGTCGAGCTCGCCTCCGAGACCAATGTCGAGGACATCATCGCCACCTTGAGCCAGGGCCGCCCGCCGGCGCTCGCCATCATCGACTCGATCCAGACCATGTGGACCGAAACGGTGGAATCGGCACCCGGAACCGTGACCCAGGTGCGCGGCTCGGCGCAGGCGCTTATCCGCTTCGCCAAGACAACCGGCACGGCCGTGATCCTCGTGGGCCACGTGACCAAGGACGGCCAGATCGCCGGCCCCCGCGTCGTGGAGCACATGGTGGACGCGGTGGTGTCCTTCGAGGGCGATACGGGCCACCATTTCCGGATCATGCGCGCGGTGAAGAACCGCTTCGGCCCCACCGACGAGATCGGCGTGTTCGAGATGTCCGACCAGGGCCTGCGGGAAGTGCCGAACCCCTCCGAGTTGTTTCTGGCCGGCCGCGACATGGCAACCGCCGGAACGGCGGTGTTCGCCGGCATGGAGGGCACGCGCCCGCTGCTCGTGGAAATCCAGGCCCTCGTCGCCCCCTCGTCCCTCGGCACCCCGCGCCGGGCGGTCGTCGGCTGGGACCAGAGCCGGCTGTCCATGGTGCTCGCGGTGCTGGAGGCCCATGGCGGCCTGAAGCTCGGCATGCACGACGTCTACCTCAACGTCGCCGGCGGCCTGCGCATCACGGAACCCGCAGCGGACCTTGCGGCAGCCGCAGCCCTGGTCTCGTCCCTGTCCGGCAATCCCCTGCCGCCGGACACGGTCTATTTCGGCGAAATGGGCCTCTCCGGCGCGATACGGCCGGTCGCCCAGGAGCAGGCGCGCCTGAAGGAGGCGGCGAAGCTCGGCTTCTCAAGCGCCGTTGCCCCGGCTCCCCGCAACGACAAGGGCAAGAAGGAGCGCCCTTCTCTCGCAACTGCCTCTATCGGGCACATCACAGACCTAGTGGCAAATATCGCCGTCAGCCGCCGCAGAGTGTCGTAAATCTATTTCCACGAATACGAACATTTAGGTCGTTTGAGCCATCGGCCACCTCAAAAGACATCTAGGAATCTTTATATAAACGATCTATCATTGCGTAAACGCTGGCTAGTAGGAATAGATCGTTTTTTATGGGGAGACTGGAGATATGCAGGAGAGCCAAGAGACACTCACCCTCATGCTATCAGCCTATGAAATTTCGGAGTCATCAGGTGTTGGAGCGGCAGTGCTGAAGATCAACATTGTCGATCAAAATGGAAGTAGGCAAGATGCATCCGGAAGTTTCTACATCGACCGGTACACTATTGAGATTGCGGACGATCGCTTTTCCTATGAATTTGACGCTGCTCAGGGCGGCCTGATGATATTGAAGAGTACTATAAGTTATGAAGCTCTATCTGATAAATTCATAAAAATCCGCGTTCTTGCCAAGACCGGCACTGCTGGAAACATGCAGACTTTAATAGGGAACTTCGACGTTGAGATTCGTAATTCCGAAGAAGCTCCGAAGGACCTGACGATGAGCGGGGGCGCTGTCGGAGAGGACGCAGCGGCCGGAACCGTTGTGGCCACATTAAACGCGATCGATGAGGATGCAGGCGACCAGGCAAGGCTCTCCTATGCCTTTGTGACAGATGCAGGCGGCAAGACCGTCACAACAGATCCGCTTTTCGAAATCGTGGGCAATACGATCAGGCTCAAATCTCAGCCTGGCAACGCCAAGGCGGGCACTTATACCCTCTGGGTGCGGGCCTTAGACCAGAACACCGCCCACACTGAAACGGAACCGGATATGTGGACGGCGAAACAGATCACGCTGACCATCACGGATACCATCAAAGATCCCGTTGAGCCTGTGAATACTGTCGAGGGCGGAGCGGCGAACGACGGGCTCACCGGCACGGCCGGTGCCGACAGCATGAACGGTGGGGCCGGTAACGACACGTTCTACGGCTACTCCGGGAACGACACCCTGTTGGGTGGAGCGGGCAAGGACAGCCTCTACGCCGGGGACGGCGACGACGTACTCATCGGGGGCTTAAGCAAGGACAAGCTTTATGGCGGTTCGGGCCAGGACACCTTCGTGTTCGATACAGCCGTGAGGAAGGGCCAATTCGACCAGATCTATGACTTCAAGCCGTCCGACGATACCATTCAGATCAGCCTTGCGGCTCTCAAGGCCTTCAAGGTGAAGGCCCCCAATGCAAGCGACGTGCATTCGAAGAAGAGCTCGGATGACAAGGGCAAGCCTGACGACAAAGGCGGCAGCAAAAAGTCCGTTGGCTTCGACAAGATCTTCCTGAAGGATCAGAAGCTGCAGAAGAAGTTCTTCAATGTGGGCACGAAGCTCAAGGACACCCCGGACGGCTCCAACGATTATATCTTCTACAACAAGAAGAGCGGCATCGTTTATCTTGACATCGACGGCTCAGGCAAAGGCAAGGGAATCGAGATCTTCAAGGTGAAGCCGGGCATTAAGCTCACGGCCGACGACTTCCTGTTCATCTAGAGCATCGGCGAGGTACATCCCGTTCGCCGCCCAAAGAGAGAGCGAACCATGGTTCGGGGTCGCTATCATACTGATGGCAACAGCTCTCGTGCCGGCTTTCCCCTACCCATCAGGCCTCGGCATCCGCCGGGGCCTGTTTCGTTGCGGGTCTAGGCTGTCGAGGCACTTGACGAACGGCTCACTGTCTCGCCCGTTAAGGGCCGAACGAAGCCGAGTCGTCGCAGCCTAGGCCCATGGCCTATGGCGTGCCCCAGGAGTTCATCCGTGACAGAGCAGAATCTCCAAGTCGTCCTTGCCTCGAGGCCCACCGGCCGTCCCTCGCCCGACAATTTCGAGCTTGTGCGGACGCCCGTCCCCACGCCCGGTGAGGGGCAGCTGCTCCTCAAGATCCGCTACCTTTCTCTCGATCCCTATATGCGCGGACGCATGAGCGCCGCGAAGTCCTATGCGGCTCCTGTCGAGATCGGCCAGCCGATGGAGGGCGGCACGGTCGCGGAGGTGATCGAGAGCCGCCATCCGGACTACGCGGCAGGCGACATCGTTCTCTCGCATTCGGGCTGGCAGTCCTACGCGTTGTCCGACGGCGCCGGATTGCGGAAGCTCGATCCGGAGCAGGCCCCGGTCACCACGGCCCTCGGCGTCCTCGGGATGCCGGGCTTTACCGCCTATGCAGGACTGCTCACCATCGGCCAGCCGAAGCCGGGGGAGACCGTGGTCGTGGCCGCGGCCAGCGGGCCCGTGGGCGCGACGGTCGGCCAGATCGCGCGCCTCAAGGGCGCCCGGGCGATCGGCATTGCGGGCGGTCCGGAGAAATGCGCCCTTGTGCGGGACGAATTCGGCTTTGATGCGGCCCTCGACCACCGCTCGCCGACCTTGGCGGAGGACCTGCGGGCCGCCTGCCCGAACGGGATCGACATTTATTTCGAAAATGTGGGCGGCAAGGTCTGGGATGCGGTGTTCCCGCTCCTGAACACCTTTGCCCGCATCCCGGTCTGCGGCCTGGTTGCGCAGTACAACAGCACCGGACCGTTCGAGGGACCCGACCGCCTGCCGGTCCTCATGCGCGACGTGCTCACCAAAAGCCTCACCATCCGCGGCTTCATCCAGCGCGAGTTCCAGGCGCAGCGTCCGGCCTTCTACCGGGAGATGGCGGAGTGGATCGCGGAAGGGCGCGTGAAGTACAAGGAGGACATCGTCGACGGCCTCGAGCATGCGCCGGAAGCCTTCATCGGCCTGCTGGAGGGCAGGAATTTCGGCAAGCTGGTCGTGCGGGTTGCCTGACGGCACGGATCCGGCGAAGGCGCCCATCGGGTGCCTTCACACATCCTGTTGGACTTCGAAGGGTGACGAAACCTTTTCTTAAGGCTATAGAGCCAGGCTTCGTAGCCGCGAAGGCGGCTTCATTCCTGTTCTTCTTGCGTAGGCCCGGCCCATGCCCGTTTCCGTTCTGGACCTCGTCGTCATCGGTATCGTCCTGATCTCGGCCCTTCTGGCTGCCGTGCGCGGCTTCACCCGCGAAGTGCTCGCCATCGTGGCCTGGGTCGTGGCGGCGGCCGCCGCCTGGTATCTGCACCCCACCGCCCTGCCGATCGCCCAGCAGTATATCAGCAGCAACACGGTGGCGCTCGTGGCAACCATCGGCGGGATCTTCGTCATCACCCTGATCATCGTGTCGATCATCACGGTGCAGATCTCGGACCTGATCCTCGACTCCCGCATCGGCGCCCTCGACCGGACGCTGGGCCTGTTCTTCGGCGCGGCCCGGGGCTTCCTGATCTGCGTGATCGGCTGGGCCTTCCTGGGCTGGCTCCTTCAGGGCAAGGAGCCCGACTGGGCCGCAGCCTCGCGCACCCGGCCCGCCATGGAAAACACCCGCGACAACATCATCGCCATGCTGCCCGAAAATGCGGAGGCGCTGATCCAGCGGCTGCGCAACAAGGACGCGGCTCCCGACCCGGCCGAGCCGGCCGAGCCCGATCCGCAGCGCCCGGCCGCACCCGCCGCTCCGGCGCCGCCGCAGCCGCCGCAACGGCGCAGCTGACCGGCCAGGGTCACGTTTCCGGCAGCGGCAGAATACCCATTGGCGATCGGCGCAAGGCCCATTACATAAGGGCGGCGCCGGTGGGGGCGCGAATCCCGAGGATCACATTGATGTCTGCTTGGTCAGAGACGTGGCAGGTCGCGCCCAAGAAGGTGGACCTCGACCTCGACGGCGATACCCTGCGTGAAGAATGCGGTGTCTTCGGCATCTACGGGCACCCGGATGCCGCGGCCATCACGGCGCTGGGCCTCCACGCCCTTCAGCACCGCGGCCAGGAAGCGGCCGGCATCGTGTCCTTCAACGGCGACGTGTTCCATTCCGAGCGCAAGCTGGGCCTCGTGGGCGACAGCTTCTCCGACCGGGCGACCATCGAGCGGCTCGAGGGCCTCTCGGCCATCGGCCATGTCCGCTACTCGACCACCGGCGAGACGGTGCTGCGCAACGTGCAGCCCCTCTTCGCCGAGCTCGACGGCGGCGGCTTCGCGGTGGCCCATAACGGCAACCTCACCAACGGCCTCACCTTGCGCCGCAACCTCATCCGCGACGGCGCCATCTGCCAGTCCACCACGGACACGGAGGTGATCGTCCACCTGGTGGCCCGCAGCCGCAAGGATCGGGTGATCGACCGCTTCGTCGAGGCGATCCAGCAGATCGAGGGCGCCTATGCCCTCGTGGCGCTCACCAACAAGAAGCTGATCGGCGCCCGCGACCCCATGGGCATCCGCCCGCTTGTGCTGGGCGAGCTCGACGGCCGCTACATCCTGGCCTCCGAAACCTGCGCGCTCGACATCATCGGCGCCCGCTTCATCCGCGATGTGGAGAACGGAGAGTGCGTGGTGATCTCCGATGAGGGCATCGAGTCCTTCCGCTTCGCGCCCAAGCGCGCTCCCCGCCCGGACATCTTCGAATACATCTACTTCGCCCGCCCCGATTCCATCGTGAACGGCCGCAGCGTCTACGAGGTGCGCAAGGCCATGGGCCGGGAGCTCGCCACGGAGTCGCCCGCCAACGCGGATGTGGTCATTCCCGTGCCGGATTCCGGCGTGCCGGCGGCCCTCGGCTTCGCGCAGACCTGCGGCCTGCCCTACGAGCTCGGCATCATCCGCAACCATTATGTGGGCCGCACCTTCATCCAGCCGACCCAGTCGGTGCGCGAGCTCGGGGTGCGCATGAAGCACTCGGCCAACCGCTCCGCCATCGAAGGCAAGCGCATCGTGCTCGTGGACGACAGCCTCGTGCGCGGCACCACCTCGGTGAAGATCGTCCGCATGATGCGCGAGGCCGGTGCCAAGGAGGTTCACTTCCGCATCTCCAGCCCGCCGATCACGCACCCCGACTTCTACGGCATCGACACGCCCGAGAAGGAGAAGCTGCTCGCCGCCACGCACGACCTGGAGCAGATGCGCCAGTATATCGGGGCGGACTCCCTGGCCTTCCTGTCCATCGAAGGCGTCTACCGGGCCATGGGCGAGACCGGCCGCAACGCGGCCCAGCCGCAATTCACCGACCATTGCTTCACGGGCGACTACCCGACGGCGCTCACCGACCTGACCATCGCCACCCCGCGCCGCCTGGCCGTTCTCGCCGAAGCCGACTGAGGATATCCGAGTTCTCATGGACAAGCCCCTTCTCAACCGCGTCGCGGTCGTCACCGGTGCATCGCGCGGGATCGGCCGCGCCGCGGCGCTGGCTCTCGCCGAGGCCGGCGCCCACGTCATCGCCCTCGCCCGCACCCAGGGCGCGCTCGAATCCCTCGACGACGAGATCCGCGCCAAGGGCGGCTCGGCCACCCTGGTGCCGGTGAACCTGAAGGACCTCGACGCCCTCGACCGGCTCGGCGCTGCGATCCATGAACGCTGGGGCAAGCTCGACATCCTGCTCGGCAACGCGGGCCAGCTCGGCGAGCTCGCGCCCATCACCCATGTGGACCAGCCCGTCTGGGACGAGGTGATGGCGGTCAACGTGACGGCCAACTACCGCCTGCTGCGCTCCCTCGACCCGCTGCTGCGCGCGTCCGATGCGGGCCGCGCGATCTTCATCACGTCCGGCGCCGCCCACAAGCACAAGGCGTATTGGGGCGTCTACTCGGTGTCCAAGGCGGCCCTCGAGGCCCTGGTGCGCACCTATGCGGCCGAGACGGTGACGACGCCGGTCAAGGCCATGCTGCTCAATCCCGGTCCCTTGCGCACCTCCATGCGCCGCGCCGCCATGCCCGGCGAGGACCCGCTGACCCTGAAGACGCCGGAAGACCTCGCCCCCCATATCGTGAAGCTCGCCCTGCCCGCCTGGACCGAGACCGGCAAGATCTACGACTTCACCCAGGACGGGAAGGTCGTCGAGCCGCAGATGCCGGCCTGAGCCGGGGCGCGCAGCCTCACCCGAAGCGGCTCGACATCTCCCGCCGCACCTGCACGGCCAGCCGATCCGCATCGAGGCTGACGTCGTCCTCCGTCACGGTCGAACCGGCCCGCACATCGCGGGTCAGGCGCACCCCGTGCGCCAGGCCGATCGGCAGCATGCGCTCCGCCTTGCTGCGCGCCGCCGGCGCCAGGCGGCCATAGACCGTGTAGCCGCCCTCCCCGTCGAGCATCTCGCCGGCCTTGAGATCCCGCTTGGCGGTGGCGACCGCATCGCCGCGCCAGGAGCGGGTCGAACCGGTCGGCTCCCCGCGCAGCGCCGCGCTGAGCACCGAGATCGACAGCTCGAGCCCGATCAGGTGGAACGGCTTGTACATGGCGGCATAGCGGCCGGTCGCGTCGGTCGGCAGGCCGTATTGCTTGAAACAGGCCGCCGCGTAATCGTTGGGCGCCTTCAGGACCACATAGACGCCCCAGCGCAGGTCGCGGAACACGGGCCGGCCGTCGCGCTCAAGCGAGGAGACCACCTCCACCATGCCGTCATGATCGAGCTGGCCGCCGTCCTCGCGCGGGCGCAAGGTCTGGGCGAGGTCGTCCACGCCGCAGGGCGGAAACCGGAGGCCCTGCTCCGGCACGTCGAGATCGCAGGCATTGGCGATGGCCGCCATCTCGATGGCGGATTTCGTGCCGTCGAGGAAGGAGTTGAACATCTGCGGGTTCATGCCGGCGGCCTTCGCCTGATCGGGCGTCAGCCCGTAATGGGTCCAAACGTCCTCCGGCGTCACCTGATGGTAATGCGGCAGATACTTGGTTCCCTTGCCGGCGGCAGCCACCGTGAAGCCTGCGGCCCGGGCCCAATCCACCATCTCGGACACGAGGGCCGGCTGGTCGCCATAGGCCATGGAATAGACCACGCCGCGCTTCCGCGCCTTCTCGGCGAGGAGGGGGCCTGCCAGAACATCTGCCTCCACATTGACCATGACGATATGCTTGCCTGCCTCGATGGCGGCGAGCGCATGCCGGATCCCGGCCTCCGGATGCCCCGTCGCCTCGATCACCACCTCCGCGTCGTCGCGGCAGGCGTCGAGGCCGTCTGCGGTAAAGCGCGTGGCGGCCACCCTCGCGTCGTCCCACCCGACGGTCCGGCAGGCCTGGCGGGCGCGGTCGGGATCGAGATCGGCAATCGTCACGACCTCGAGCCCGGCAATGGTCGGCACCTGGGCGAGAAACATGGAGCCGAACTTGCCCGCGCCGATCACCGCCACGCGAACGGGGCGGTTGCTGTCGTGGCGCTGGCGCAGCAGGGTGGACAGGTTCATGGCGGTTCAGCCTCTCGTCTGGGGTTTCCTCAACGGCAGAGGCTCGAAGCTGCGGCCCTGTCTGTCAATGGGTGCTGCGGGTGCTGTTTCCCCGACACCCCGCCTCGCGCCCTCCCGAGCGAGGAGCGATCGGCGACAAGTTCGAGCGCGCCCCAACCTACGTCGCCCCGCCCACCGACATCTCCTCCCGTGACGCCTTGCGAAACAGCCAGGCGCAGAGAAGCCACAGGGCGGCGAAGAAAGCGGTCAGGACCATGATTGCTCCCGGCCAGTTCGCTCCCGTGGATCCCCATCCGGTGATCAGGGCGGTGAGGCCGGCGAGCGCCTGGGCGAGCGCCGTCGCGATTGAGGCGCGGGCCATGCCTTGGGGCCGGAAGCGCACCAGGAGGGCGCCGAGAAGGCCGACGGCGAGCACACCGCCATACATGAGGTTCGCCGGGTTGTCCTCGGACCCGACGATGCCGACGGCAAGAGTGATCCAGACCAGGATGAAGGCCGCCGCGACCGCAACGCCGACGGCAGCCCGATAGGCCTTATTCCCGGTCATCCGGGCGGCGAGCTCAAAAGCACCGCAGGCGCCGAACAGCATCACGCCCATGAGGGCGAAATCGACCCTGTCCCATGCCACCTCGTCGGTGAAGGGCATCGCCACGAGAGGCAGCAGCAGAATGAGGGCCGCGATCCCCCAGGGAGCTAGCCTCCAGAGGTGCCCGCGCCGTCCACTGCCGTTATCCGCGCTGCCTGCCATCGCGCTCCCTCGGTGCATGCGAGAGGCCTTTTGGCCCCGCTCACGGGTACCGGTGAAGGATAGAAGCAGATCGTGGGGCTTTGCAACGATATCAGGATGAGGATCGGGCTTTCACCCTTCCTCGCGGTGGTGCGGGGCGGAGCTATGGCGGCAACCCTGGTCATGGATCCCCTTCCCTCGCTGCCGCTCGCCGGGGATGACAGCGGTGGCGCTTCCTTCAGTGTCATTCCCGGCCGGAGCGAAAGCGGAGGGGAAGGGAATCCATAGTGCTGAGCGTGTAAGTGGATCCCCTTCCCGGTCCTTTCGGACCGCCGGGGATGACAGCGGAGCACTCACCTCGGTGTCATTCCCAGCCGGAGCAAAGCGGAGGGGAAGGGAATCCATAACACCACGCGTGTGACTGGATCCCCTCGGCCTTACGGCCGCCGGGGACCACGGGGCGGGGCGCTACTTCCGGTCCTTGTCGAACGGATTCGCACCTGTGCGGAGCGAAAGCCTGATCGGGGTGCCGGGGATGTCGAAGGCCTCGCGGATGCTGTTGACGAGATAGCGCGAGTAGCTCTTCGGCAGGGCATCGAGCTGGTTGCCGAAGACCGCGAAATGCGGCGGGCGCGCCTTCACCTGGGTCATGTAGCGGATCTTGATCCGGCGGCCCGACACGGCGGGAGGCGGGTTGGCCTCCAGGGCCTCCGTGAGCCACTGGTTGAGCCGCGCGGTGGAGATGCGGGTGTTCCACTTCTCGTAGACGAACAGCACCGCCTTCATGAGCGGATCGATGCCGCTGCCGGCGAGCCCTGAGAGCGGCACCACCGGGGCGCCGCGCACCTGCGGCAGCAGGCGGGTGGCCTTTTCCTTCAGATCGCTGAGCAGGCCTTTCTGGTCGGCCACCAGATCCCACTTGTTGAGGCCGATCACGAGAGCGCGGCCCTCCTGCTCTACCAGGTCGACGATAGACAGGTCCTGCTTCTCGAACGGGATCGTGGCGTCGAGGAGGATGATCACCACCTCGGCAAAGCGCACGGCACGCAACGCGTCAGCCACGGAGAGCTTTTCGAGCTTGTCCTCGACCCGGGCGCGCTTTCTGATGCCTGCGGTGTCGAACAGCTTGATCGAGCGTCCGCGCCATTCCCAATCGAGGGAGATGGAATCGCGGGTGATGCCGGCCTCGGGGCCCGTGAGCATGCGATCCTCACCCACCATGCGGTTGATGAGGGTGGATTTGCCTGCATTGGGACGCCCGACGATGGCCACCTGCAGGGGCTTGTTGGGATCGTCCTCTTCCTCCTCCTGGTCGTTCGGATCCGGGAAGTGGGGCATCAGGGCCTCGAACAGGTCCGCCAAGCCCTCTCCGTGCTCCGCCGAGAAGGGAACCGGATCGCCGAGGCCCAGCGAAAAGGCGTCATAGGCGCCCGCCATGCCGGCCCCGCCTTCCGCCTTGTTCGCGATGAGGATCACGGGCTTGCCGGAGCGACGCACCATTTCGGCGAAGGGCCGGTCGGCCGGCAGGATGCCCGCGCGGGCATCGATCACGAAGAGGATCACGTCGGCGTCGACGATGGCGGCCTCCGTCTGGGCGCGCATGCGGCCGAGCAGCGATTCCTCGGTGGCCTCTTCCAGGCCCGCCGTGTCGATGATGCGGAACTCGAGGTCGCCGAGGCGCGCCTCGCCCTCGCGCCGGTCGCGGGTCACGCCCGGCCGATCGTCCACGAGCGCCAGCTTCTTGCCGACGAGACGATTGAAGAGAGTCGATTTGCCGACATTCGGCCGCCCGACAATGGCGACGGTCGCCGTCATGTCCCTGTGTCCTTTACTGGGTCGCCTGGTTACTGGGTCGCCGAGTTACTGGGTCGCTTGGACCGGACCGCCCGCCACCAGCGCGGTGTAGACGGCAAGCCTCTGCCTCAAGGCGGAAGGCGTCTCGCGATCGGCTGCGATCTGATCGAACCAGCGGCCCGCATAATCCATATCACCGGCCTTAAGGCCGGACAGCCCCAAGAGTTCCCGCGCCGAGTGACGCCAGGCGTTGGTGGGCGCCGCCAGCGGCTCCAGACTCTGGCGCAGGGCGGCGGGCTCGGCGGTGTCGAGGCGCAGCCACGCGGCGCGCAGACGGGCGAGATCCTTCCAGACGGGGCTCACGGCGGCGTCGTTGGCGAGCGCATCATAGGCGGATGCGCCGTTCTCCGGGTTCTGCTGGCCCTGCTCGGCGGCGAGGCGGAAGCGGGCGAGCAGGCTGTAGCCGGTGCCGCCTTCCTTCGCGAGGGCCTCGAGGGCGGCTTGCACTTCCTGGCCCTTGTCCTGGTCGGACAGGCGGAGCGCCTCCTCGTAGCGCACGGCGGCCGCCTGCGCGTTGGTTTCCTGCATGTGCTCCCAGTAGCGCCAGCCGCCGACGCCGGCGACGATCAGAACGACGACGGCAATGATCACGCCATTGTAGCGCGCCCAGATTTGGGCGATCTGATCGCGGCGGTATTCCTCGTCGACTTCGCGAATGAACTCGTCGTTCCGGGCCATGCACTCTTCGCGGCCTTGAGCCGCCTCCTTCAATCGAGTGGGTCGCCTAGCATACCCCCCCGCCTAAGGCGAGAGGTTTCATGCCCGCATGGGCAGCACCGAAACGCCGATCAGCCACGGATGAAGCCACAGGACGAAAGCCACGTAGACCGCCGTGCCGATCGCCACCGCCAGCAGGTCGTTGCGGATGCCTGCGGGCGCCGCCGTGCCGCCGTGCTGGGCCGCCACGTTCCGGCGCTTCACGCTGATGCGGGCCGCCACGCCCCAGGCCAGGAACGAGCCGAAGAGCAGGATGGAGCCGAGATCCCCGTTGGCGAGGAGATGCGCCAGCGCCCAGATCTTCACCCCCGCGAGCATCGGGTGCTTCAGCCGGGCCTTGATGTGCCCGGGCAGATAGGCCGCCACGAAGCAGATGAAGGCGACGAGAACGAGAAGAAGCGCGAGATGGCGCGTCCAGACCGGCGGATCCCAGACGGGGATGTAGCCGCCCGCCCGGTACTGTCCGTAGCCGATGGAGATCAGGACGATGCCGGCCAGCGACGCCAGCGAGTAAAGGCCCTTGTACGGCCCCTCCCCGATCCTGGCGATCAGGCCGGCCCTGCTGCCACGGGCCATGCTGTAGGAATGGGTGCCGAGAAAGATCACAAGGCCGAGAACGAGCAGCGTCACGGGAGTCCTCCGGAAGATAGGATCTTATAGCCAGACTGCCGGGGAAAAACCAACCGTGGCCTTTCGGGGCAGACTGCACGGGACAAAAAGCCTGCGGGGCAGGCCCCGCAAGTTTCGGATCGTCCTCAAAGCCTTGGCCTGCCTAAACTTTTAACAGCCTGACATCTTGCGGCCCGAAAATTTCCCCGCTACTGACCCCCAAACCTTGCTTTATACCAACACGGCACTAGCGGACGGACCCCAACTCCGGTAGCTAGGCCGCAAGATTTCAACCAACAAGTTTTGAGGGGGAGACAGGTGACGGCACTTCTTCGGCTATCCCGTGTCATCGACTCGTTCAACGAACGCATCGGCAAGGTTGCCGCCTGGGCCATCGTGGTGGCCATCCTGGTCTCGGCCATCAATGCCATCATCCGGCGCATCTTCGGCGTGTCGTCCAATGCCTGGCTCGAGCTGCAATGGTACCTGTTCGGCGCCGTGTTCATGCTCTGCGCCGCCTGGACCCTGAAGGTGAACGAGCACATCCGCATCGACATCATCTCCAGCAAGCTCACGAAGCGCGGACGCGACACCATCGACCTGATCGGGCACCTGTTCTTCCTGCTGCCCTTCCTGGCGCTGATGCTGTACTTGAGCTTCCCTTACTTCATCGGCTCCTACCGCTCGGGCGAGGTCTCGTCCAATGCGGGCGGCCTGCTGATCTGGCCGGCGAAGGGCCTCATCCTGCTGGGCTTTATCTCGCTGGGGTTCCAGTGCCTGAGCGAGCTGATCAAGCGGGT
This sequence comes from Microvirga aerilata, assembly GCF_016743775.1. Taxonomy (GTDB): domain Bacteria; phylum Pseudomonadota; class Alphaproteobacteria; order Rhizobiales; family Beijerinckiaceae; genus Microvirga; species Microvirga aerilata. Next base: position 108,679 of record NZ_JAEQMY010000001.1, read on the forward strand.
GGCCATCATGAAGGGCGAACTCGTCGACGAGCATGACACGGCGGGGCACAACGCCGTCGAAGCCGAGGCCGAGCGGCTGATCTCTGAGCTGGCCGATACCAGCACCACCAAGGGCGGCGAGCCCCCGGGCGACGTCCTGCGCTGACGCCCCTCGCCCTGATCTGATTTCGGAGTCTTTCGTCCTATGGCTGCATTCATTGCCCAGAACCTCGCACCGATCATGTTCGGTGCGCTGGTGATCTTCCTTCTACTCGGCTACCCGGTCGCCTTCTCGCTGGCGGCCAACGGGCTTCTGTTCTTCTTCATCGCGGTGGAGCTCGCCCCTCTCGCGCCCCAGAGCATCAACCTGTCCTGGCCGCTCCTCCAGGCGCTGCCGGACCGCATCTACGGCACCATGTCGAACGAGGTGCTGCTGGCGATCCCGTTCTTCACCTTCATGGGATACATCCTCGAACGCTCGGGGATGGCGGAAGACCTGCTCGACACCATCGGCCAGCTCTTCGGCCCCCTGCGCGGCGGTCTCGCCTATGCGGTGATCTTCGTGGGCGCGCTGCTCGCCGCCACCACGGGCGTCGTGGCCGCTTCCGTGATCTCCATGGGCCTCATCTCGCTCCCGATCATGCTGCGCTATGGCTACGACCGGCGCCTCGCCTCGGGCGTGATCGCGGCCTCCGGCACGCTGGCCCAGATCATTCCGCCCTCCCTGGTTCTCATCGTCATGGCCGACCAGCTCGGCCGCTCGGTGGGCGACATGTACGAGGGCGCGTTCCTGCCGGGCCTGATCTTGGCCGGCCTCTACGCCGGCTACGTGCTGCTGGCCTCGCTGATCGACCCCAAGGCCGCTCCCGGCCTGCCGCTCGAAGCCGTCGGCTTCCGCGAACCCAACGGCTCGCGCGGCGTGTGGCAGCTCGGCGTCCTGGTCGTGTTCTCCGGCCTCGTCGGCTACTACGTGCTGTCGCAGACGAACACCAAGGCCGGCGCGGATTTCGTGATCCTGACGATCTGCGTCGGAACCGTGGTGGCGCTCATCTGCGCGGTGATGAACAAGCTGCTCGGCGCCAAGCGCATCGCCATCTCGGCCGTGCTCACCGTGCTGCTCGTCGGCGCCTATTTCTACCTGAACCAGCAGGGTCATGAGAATCTAGCGCTGCCCCTGGAAATGGTGATCGCCGGCGCGGTCTATGCGCTGGTGGTGGGCATCATCGAGCGGTTCTCAGGCCTGCGCCTCATGTCGAACATGGCGCAGCAGACCACCTTCGTCATGGTGCCGCCGCTGCTGCTGATCTTCCTCGTGCTCGGCACCATCTTCATCGGTCTGGCCACCCCGACCGAGGGCGGCGCCATGGGCGCGCTCGGCTCCGTCATCCTGGCGGCGGTCAAGCGCCGGCTCGACAACAACCCGAACCGCTTCAACTTCACCATCGTGCGCCAGGCGACGGAAGCGACGGCGAAGCTCTCCGCCTTCGTGCTGTTCATCCTGATCGGCGCCCGCGTGTTCTCGCTCACCTTCTACGGCGTGAACGGCCATGTGTGGGTGGAGCACCTGCTGACCTCGCTTCCGGGCGGTCAGGTGGGCTTCCTGATCGTGGTCAACATCCTGGTCTTCCTCCTGGCCTTCTTCCTCGACTTCTTCGAACTGGCCTTCATCGTGGTGCCGCTTCTCGGCCCCGCGGCCGAGAAGCTGGGCATCGACCTGATCTGGTTCGGCGTCATGCTGGGCGTGAACATGCAGACCTCGTTCATGCACCCGCCCTTCGGTTTCGCCCTGTTCTTCCTGCGCTCGGTGGCCCCCAAGCAGGCCTATATCGACCGCCTGACGGGCAAGCGCATGGAGCCGGTGACCACTGGCCAGATATACTGGGGTGCCATTCCGTTTGTGGTGATCCAGCTCATCATGGTGGCCATCGTGGTGATCTTCCCGGGCATCGTCACGCACTACAAGTCCGCAGGCCCCGCCGTCGATCCGGCAGCGGTGCAGCAGAAGCTCGACCAGTTGCTGGTCCCGGGCCTCGGCGCTCCCGGCGATCCGGGCGGCCTCCCCGGCCTGAACTTCGACGAACCGCCGAAAATTCAGTAAGGGCGGATTACGCGATGAATCAGAAAGGCGGGCTTTGCGGCCTGCCTTTTTGTTTGGGATGGGAGAGTCCTATGCGCAGCTCGGGTGTCATACCAAGTCGCGGAGGTCACGACCTGTGCGCCTATTCGCGCAATCCGATGGACATGTCGCTCTTCCTGCTTGGAAGCTATGCCCAGGCCATGCTGACGGCGCTCTCGGGCGAGCCATTCAGCGAGGACGACATAAGGCACCTTGTCCGTATCGTTGTTGAAGGTATCGGCGAGCAACCCCGGTCTCCAACCATTTAACGAATTCGACGCAGGAGCGGTCATGCTGAAAGATTTTGGACAGGAAATATGGACAGCTGAGGGTCCTGAGGTGGTGGCCACGCTGGGATTTCACTATCCGACCCGTATGGCTATCATAAAGCTGCCTAGTGGAGACCTTTTTATATGGTCGCCCGTCGCTTTAACCGAGGACCTTCGTGACGAGGTCGATGCGCTCGGCAAGGTTCGCTATCTCGTTGCACCCAACTCGCTGCGTCACCTGTTTATCGCCGATTGGAAGGAAGCTTATCCGAACGCAGGGGTCTATGCCGCTCCCGGATTGCGGGAGAAGCGCAAGGACATCGCGTTTGACCGCGGATTGGACGGAACTCCGGTTCCCGAGTGGTCGGGAGAGATCGATTATATCGTGGTGCCGGGCAACGCGATAACAAGTGAGGCAGTGTTCTTTCACCGCCGGAGCGGCACCGCACTCTTCACTGATCTGCTCCAGCAACTCCCGTCCGGCTGGCTTTCAGGTTGGCGAGCGGTCGTCGCGAAACTGGACCTGATGATAGGCCCCGAACCATCCGTCCCACGCAAATTTCGTGTTGCCTTTACCAATCGTCATGCAGCCCGCACGGCTGTCGAACGCATCCTCGCATGGCCGGTTGAAAAGGTGTTGATGGCGCATGGGACGCCTGTGACTAATAACGGCCGAGCACTTCTACGGCGCGCATTCAAATGGCTGGTAGTGTGAAGCCGTATCACGCTGAGATATCTCGGCTGCGCAATTTTATATGTCAACGGCATAGTCCTGCCAGAGCGATAGCCTGGTCCCGCTGGTCCTAGCCGACCTAGCCAGCCCACTCAAACTTAGACCCGAGTCACGCCCTTCGGGACCTGGTATCATTCCCGGCCGGAGCGTCAGCGGAGGGGAAGGGTATCCATTGACAAGCTCAGAGCTATGGATCCCCTTCCCGGCCCTGTGGGCCGCCGGGGATGACACCCACCGCGCGTCATGGCCGGGCTCGTGCCGGCCATCCACGTTCAACCGCGGCAAAGACGTAAATGCCCGGCACAAGGCCGGGCAAGACGGGGAAAAGCAGAGATGACGGGCGGGAGCAGGGGTGCCTTAGCGGACTGCTGCTTCGTATTGCTCCGGCTTGAAGCCAACCAGAAGCCGACCATCCAAATCGAGCACCGGGCGCTTGATCATGGAGGGCTGGTGCAGCATGAGCGCCAGCGCCCTGCTCTCATCGAGGTTTGCGCGGTCAGCCTCGGGAAGCTTGCGAAAGGTCGTGCCGGCACGGTTGAGGAGCGTCTCCCAGCCGACACTCTGCGCCCAGGACTCAAGCCGCGCTGCATCGATGCCTTCAGTCTTGTAATCGTGGAACGTGTAAGGCGCGCCCCTGCCATCGAGCCAGGCGCGCGCCTTCTTCATCGTGTCGCAGTTCTTGATGCCGTAAAGCGTGACGGCCTGCCTGGAGGCCATCGCCTACTCCCACTCGATTGTTCCAGGCGGCTTCGACGTGATGTCGTAGGTGACCCGGTTGATGCCCTTCACCTCGTTGATGATGCGGGTGGCCACCCGGCCGAGGAAGCCCATGTCGAAGGGGTAGAAATCCGCCGTCATGCCGTCGATTGAGGTAACGGCGCGCAGCGCGCAGACGTGGTCGTAGGTGCGCGCATCGCCCATGACGCCCACGGTCTTCACCGGCAGCAGCACGGCGAAGGCCTGCCAGATCTCGTCGTAGAGGCCGGCGTTGCGGATCTCTTCCAAATAGATCGCGTCGGCCTTGCGCAGGATGTCGAGCTTCTCGCGGGTGATCTCGCCGGGAACGCGGATGGCAAGGCCCGGACCCGGGAAGGGGTGGCGGCCGACGAAGGCGTCGGGCAGGCCGAGCTCGCGGCCGAGCACCCGAACCTCGTCCTTGAACAGCTCGCGCAGGGGCTCCACGAGCTTCATGTTCATGCGCTCGGGCAGACCGCCCACGTTGTGGTGGCTCTTGATGGTGACCGAGGGACCGCCGGTGAAGGAGACGCTCTCGATTACGTCCGGGTAAAGCGTCCCTTGAGCCAAGAAATCAGCACCACCGATCTTCTTGGCCTCCTCGTCGAACACGTCGATGAAGAGGCGGCCGATGGTCTTGCGCTTGACCTCCGGGTCGGACACGCCTTCAAGCTCGCCGATGAACGGGCCCTGCGCCTGCACGTGGACGAGCGGGATGTTGTAGTGGTCGCGAAAGAGCGTCACCACCTGCTCGGCCTCGGACGCGCGCAGGAGCCCGTGATCCACGAACACGCAGGTGAGCTGGTCGCCGATGGCCTCGTGGATGAGCACCGCCGCCACCGCGGAGTCGACACCGCCGGACAGGCCGCAGATCACACGGCCGGTGCCCACCTGGGCGCGGATGCGCTCGATAGCCTCCTCGCGGAAGGCCTTCATGGTCCAGTCGCCCTTGCAGCCGGCAATGTCGCGGACGAAGTTGCGGATCAGCTGCGCGCCTTGCGGGGTGTGCACCACCTCCGGGTGGAACTGGACGCCGTAGAACTTGTGCTCCTCGTCGGCCACCACCGCGAAGGGCGCGTTCTCGGAGGCGGCGAGCACCTCGAAGCCCTCCGGCAGCCTGGTGACCCGGTCGCCGTGGCTCATCCACACCGGGTATTTCTTGCCCACCTGCCACACGCCCTGGAAGAGCGGGCTCTCGGTGAAAACCTCGATCTCGGCGCGGCCGAACTCGGAATGGTGCCCGCCCTCGACCTCGCCGCCGAGCTGCGCCGCCATGGTCTGCTGCCCGTAGCAGATGCCGAAGACAGGCAGGCCCGTCTCGAACAGCTCCTTGGGCGCCCGGGGCGAGGTGTCGGTGGTGACCGACTCAGGCCCGCCCGACAGGATCACGCCCTTTGGCTTCAAGGTCCGGATGGCCTCGGCGGCCTTCTGGAACGGAACGACCTCCGAGTAGACGCCATCCTCGCGCACGCGCCGTGCGATGAGCTGGGTCACCTGGGAGCCGAAATCGACGATGAGGATTTTGTCGTGGGTCTGGGTCATGATCTATCGCGTGGGCCCTGAGCGAAGGAGCGTAAAGCTCCTGTGCTTTACCCCTATCTTCATCCGGCTGTCATGCCTTTTGAGATGGTGCGAGGCAGGGTCATGCGATTTTGATGGCTCTTCAAGAGAGGCGGCCAGGCACGAGGCTGAACCGACCGGCCCAACAGAACTTCCCCCGGCTGCAGATTGGGGCAGCCGGGGGAAGCCGAGCTTCGGTGATTGTAGCTATTACAAGGTCTGGAATACCCAGGCCTAGAAGATTTGGAAGTCGGTATTCTTCAGGCCGAGCCTGGAGCTAAGCTGGGCGAACTGAACCTGCTCCTGCGCTCCCGTGCCGTCAGGATCGTAATACACCGCACCCGTCGAACGGTTGTAGATGATCCGGTCGTTCGCGTCGTGGGCGGAGGATCCTCTATAGAAGGCGGCAGCCCTGAGCACTCCTGTGGATCCGGCCTCGGTGAAGATCGCATCGTCGAGGCGAATGGTGTCGTCCCTGACCGAGAAGCTCCTGATCCGGTCGACGTTCTCGGCAGCGTTCAAGGTCGAGCTGAAGATGAAAAGATCCCTGCCCGACTCTCCGGTCAGCCGGTCGTTGCCATAGCCTCCATCGATACGGTCGTTGCCCGATCCTCCATTGATGGTGTCGTTGCCGAGATTTCCGGCCAACCGGTCGTTCCCGGCCTGACCGACCAAACTGTTGGCGACGTCGTTTCCCGTCAGGACGTCCGCGAGCCGGGTTCCGATGAGCCCCTCTATCGAGGCGTATGTGTCGCCGGCCGCATCGCCGGTGTTGAGACCAGCATCGATCAGGTTGGCTCGCACGCCGGTGCGCCCGCCGTCGCTGACGTCGTAGCGTGCGAAGTCGAACCCATCCCGACCGTCGAGAGCGTCGGCGCCCCGTCCGCCGATGAGAGTGTTGCCGACGCTGTTGCCGACCAGCGTGTCATTGAAGTCGCTGCCCTGCAGCCCTTCGATGGAAAAATAGGTATCTCCAGCCGCATGGCCCGTATTGCCCAAGGGGTTTTCGAGATTAGCCGTGACACCCTCCAGAGCCGATTTGTAGCGGGCGAAATCGAATCCGCCGCGGCCATTGAGGATATCGGCCCCCGCAACGCCTTCGAGAACGTTGTCGCGGGAGTTTCCGGTGAGAACATCGTCGAAGCGCCCGCCCCTGACCCGCTCGATCGAGATGAACGTGTCGCCTCTCGCTTCGCCTGTGTTGAGGGCCCTGTTGACGAGGTTCACGGTCACGGACGTTTCAGCGTCGCGATAATCCGCCAGATCGTCGCCGATCCCGCCATTGAGGCGGTCGCGGCCCGGGCCACCCCGCAGGAAGTCGTCACCGGTTGAGCCGTTCAGTTGGTCGTTGCCCCGGCCCCCGAGGAGGGTGTCATCCCCGCCTAAGCCATTGAGAGTGTCGCTTGATCTCGTTCCTCGCAGCACCTCACTTCTGTTGGTGCCTGTTCGAACCGCCATTGTTTTCCTCCATGGCAGACACCCCCGTTTATTCTGTTTGTTGCGGCCAGCTTAGATGAGTTCGGATGCCCTGCAATAACCCTTAATGTCTAAACGTAAGTAATCCTATCAGCCAGTTAGGCATTAATGCTCAAGACGGAGACGATATCCTTTGAATATTTTCAGCCGAAAGAAACGTTAAGCTTGGCAATTGACTCGGTCTGGGAACGCAACACTTGCGCCCCAGGGGACGCTGCGGGGCAAAACACCTTATTCCGAAAAGCCTCAAGAGGCTCGTTGAAGGACTGCGACGAAGAAGCCGTCCGTTCCGGTCCGGTGCGGGGTCATCTGCAAACCGAAGGCGGTGGCATGGGTCAGCGCGGACAGGTGGCCGAGGCCAGCCTGCGCCAGCACGTCCGCCTGCGGCAGCGGCTTGAAGCCGTCATTCCGCTCCAGGAAGGCGGTAAGCGCGTCGTCGTTCTCCTCGGGCAGGATCGAGCAGGTGATGTAGACGATCCGTCCGCCCGGCCGCGCCAGAGCCGCTGCCCGGTCGAGCACCGCTGCCTGCTCCTTGCGCCGCACGTCCAAGCTTCCGGGCCTCAGTCGCCACTTGGCATCCGGGTTGCGCCGCCAGGTGCCGATTCCCGTGCACGGCGCATCCACGAGAACGCAGTCGATACGCCCGTCGAGATCGGAGACCGCATCGGCCTTGGCCCGGGGCGTGCGAACCTGAACGTTGCGGGCCCCTGCCCGTGCCAGGCGGTCATGGATCGGTGCGAGACGGCGCGCGTCGTTGTCCGTGGCGTAGATCTGGCCCTGGTTGTCCATCATGGCCGCCAGGGCCAAGGTCTTGCCGCCGCCGCCGGCGCAGAGATCGACCACCTGCTCGCCGGGCTTGACGCCGGAGATCAGGGCCGCCAGCTGGGATCCCTCGTCCTGGATCTCGATCCAGCCCTTGATGAATTCCGGCTCCGACTGCACGGCCGGTCCGCGCCCATCCTCGCTCGGCGCGATCCGCAGCCCCAGGGGCGAGAGGGGCGTCTCCACCGCGCCCAGATGCGGAAGGGCATCGTGGGCCTCATCGCGGGACGAGACCTTCAACGGGTTGACCCGCAGATCCAGGGGGGCGCGCGTGGCCAGAGCCTGCATCTCGGGGACGAGATCGCCGTCGAAGAGGCGTTGGAGCGAAGGCTCGATCCAGTCGGGGAAGTCACCGGCGATGGGTGCGGGCGCGCCGCCCAGGTCGGCTTTCTCCAGCCTTTCGCGCTCGGCGGCCGAGAGGGGCTCAGGGGCGAAGCGCTCGCCGGAGCACAGCGCCGCGACCGCATCGACGGTCAGACCCCGCTGCAGCCTCAGCATGCCCAGCACGGTGGCGCGGGGCGTGGCATCCCCCATGATCCAGGCGGCGGAGGATTTCCGGCGCAGGGCGTCATAGACGAGGCTCGCGATGGCGGCTCGGTCCTTGGAGCCGGCGAAACGGTGCGACAGGCCCCAATCCTTCAGGGCGTCCGTTGCCGGGCGACGGCGGGTCTCGATGTCGGCAAGGACCTCGATGGCGGCGGAGATGCGGGCGGCAGGTGTCATGGGGAAAGCACACTCAAGCTTGGCCGTAGATACGACACAATGTTTCCTATTTTCCGTCGGGATCAGCCGTGACTTCAGAGAGGGCGTGCAGTCCGCACGATTCTTTCTGGAGACACCTTATGTTGACCCGTGTGACCCGCGGCCTCGTCGCGCTCGGCCTCACTCTCGCGATCGCCGCCTGCGCCACGGCCCCGGCTGCCAGCATCCAGCCACCTCCGATGAAGCAGCTCGATGCCAAGACGCAGCTCGAGAGCGGCCGCCGCTATTAACGGCATCGGCGGGATGGGCGCAACGCCCATCCCGTCCTGGCTTAAACGCCGGCTTCCGCCGAAAAGATGCGGATGCCGAAGATCACCCACATGGCGGCGAGGATCAGCACCCCGACGACGAAGGCCTGAAAGCGCCAGGCCAGCTTGTTCGAGGTGGTGTGGATCGCCGCATGAGCCAGCCGGCTCGCCACGAAAACCCAGGACATGACCACGAAAAGCAGGTCCGCCTTGCGGGTGATCAGCGCTAGGGCCACGAGCACATAGAACAGCACCGGAAGCTCGAACTGGTTGTGGTACGAGTTCTGGATCTGCGTCACCTGCTTGGGCCAGTTGCGCTCGCCGAGAACGATGTCCTGCACCTTCACCTCGCCGCGGCGCAGGTGGCCGACCCGGGTCCGGCCCATCCAGAGCAGCAGAAGGAGGGTGAGCCCGACCTGAACGAGGACGGGCAGGATAACGGCGGAGATGCTCATGTGGTGACTCGCGTAAAACTTAGCTGCGAGTCGGATAGTTAGGGCTTTCCCGCGTGATCGTCACGTCATGAACGTGGCTTTCGCGCAGGCCGGCAGAGGTGATGCGGATGAACTGGGCCTTCTCGCGGAATTCCGGCAGGGTCGCGGCGCCCACATAGCCCATGGCGGCGCGCAGGCCACCGGTGAGCTGGTGGAGCACCGCCGAGACCGGACCCTTATAGGCCACCTGCCCTTCGATGCCTTCCGGCACGAGCTTCAGGGTGTCGCGCACCTCCGCTTGGAAGTAGCGGTCCGCCGAACCGCGGGCCATGGCACCGACCGACCCCATGCCGCGATAGGATTTGTAGGAACGGCCCTGGTACAGGAATACCTCGCCCGGGGTTTCGTCCGTGCCGGCAAGCAGCGAGCCGACCATGGCGCAGGAGGCGCCGGCCGCGAGCGCCTTGGCGAGATCGCCCGAGAACTTGATGCCGCCGTCGGCGATCACCGGCACATCGGCCTCCATCGCCGATTCCACCGCCTCCATGATGGCGGTGAGCTGGGGCACGCCAACGCCCGCCACGATGCGGGTGGTGCAGATGGAGCCGGGTCCGATGCCCACCTTCACCGCATCCGCGCCCGCATCGATGAGGGCCTTGGCCCCTTCCCTCGTCGCCACGTTGCCGGCGATGACCTGGACAGCGTTCGAGAGCTTCTTGACCCGGGTGACGCTCTCCAGAACCTTCACGGAATGGCCGTGGGCGGTGTCGACCACGATCACGTCGCAGCCCGCATCGATAAGGCGCTCGGAACGCTCGAAGCCCTGTTCCCCCGTGGTGGTGGCCGCAGCCACCAGAAGGCGGCCTTGCGTGTCCTTGGCGGCATTGGGATAGGCCACCTGCTTCTCGATGTCCTTGACGGTGATGAGGCCGATGCAGCGGTAATGATCGTCGACGACGAGCAGCTTCTCGATGCGGAACTGGTGCAGGAGGCGGCGCGCCTCCTCCTGGTTTACGCCCTCGCGCACCGTGATCAGGCGGTCCTTGGTCATCAGTTCGGACACGGGCTGAGCCGGGCTGGTGGCGAAGCGCACGTCGCGGTTGGTGAGAATGCCGACGAGCTTGCCCTTGGCGCCTCCGGGTCCGCGCTCGACCACCGGAATGCCGGAAATGCCGTGATGCTTCATCATGGCGAGCGCATCGGCGAGGGTCTCGTCGGGATGGATGGTGATGGGGTTCATCACCATGCCCGACTCGTAGCGCTTCACGAGGCGCACCTGCTCGGCCTGGGCGTCGGGCTCGAGATTGCGATGGATCACACCGAGGCCGCCGTTCTGGGCCATGGCGATGGCCATGCGGGCTTCCGTCACCGTATCCATGGCGGAGGCGACGATCGGCATGTTGAGGCGGATGGTGCGGGTCAGCTGGGTTGCGACATCCACATCGCTCGGCAGGACTTCGGAGCGGCCGGGCCGGAGAAGCACGTCGTCGAAGGTCAGTCCTTCGATGATCTTATCGGCGAAAACTGAGGCCATGAACCAACTCCTTTGGGGTGCGCAGATGCAGCGATAACGCTATGGCGAGTTGGCACGGGTCCGTAGCACGGGGTTTGGTTTTCGCAAAGCGCCGAGAGACGCATTCCCAGAAGATCTGGATTGCGCTGCTTGAGCCTTTGCAATCCAGTTGCCGAGCGCTAGAGCATCGGACCCGAAAGTGGAATGCACTTTTGAGATCCATCCGATGCTCATTTTTTAAGCAGCGCATCGTCGTGAGCGGAAAACCGGGTCCACTTTTCCGCACGATGCGCTAGGTCTCACAGGCCATGCGTCAATCCCGCCTTCTCCCGCTGATCATCGCGACCGCCCTGTTCATGGAGAACATGGATTCGACCGTGATCTCCACGTCGCTCCCGATGATCGCGCAGGACCTGGGCACCGACCCGATTGCTCTCAAGCTGGCGCTGACCTCCTATCTGGTGAGCCTCGCGATCTTCATCCCGATCTCCGGCTGGATGGCCGACAAATACGGCGCACAGACCATTTTCACCGCCGCGATCGGCGTGTTCATGGCGGGCTCGCTTGCCTGCGCCGCCGCCGATTCCCTCGAAGGCTTCGTGTTCTCCCGCTTCGTTCAAGGGGCGGGCGGCGCCATGATGGTGCCGGTGGGACGCCTCGTGCTCCTGCGCAGCGTGGCCCGGAGCGAGGTGGTGCAGGCGCTGGCGACCCTGACGATCCCGGCGCTCATCGGCCCCATCATCGGGCCGCCGCTGGGGGGCTTCATCACGGAGTTCTTCCACTGGCGCTGGATCTTCTTCATCAACATCCCCATCGGGATCCTCGGCATCGTGTGCGCCCTGATGTTCGTGCCCAACATAAAGGAAGACGACACGCCGCCCCTCGACATCATCGGGTTTCTGCTGACAGGCGTCGGCTTCTCCCTGCTGATGCTCGGTTTTTCCACGAGCGGGCAGCATCTCATCCCGGGCGCGATCTCGCTCGGGTGCACGGTGATCGGAGCCGTCAGCCTGGTTCTCTACGTCTTTCACGCAAGGCGCACCCCCTACCCGGTTCTGCACCTGAGCCTCCTGAAGGTGCCCACCTTCCGGGCGAGCGTCATCGGCGGCTCGCTGTTCCGCATCGGCATCGGGGCGATTCCGTTCCTGCTGCCGCTGATGCTGCAGGTGGGCTTCGGGCTCGGCCCTCTGGCCTCGGGCTCGCTTACCTTCATCGGAGCCGTGGGCGCGCTGTTCATGAAGACCATGGCCAAGCGCATCCTGGAGCGAACGGGCTTCCGGCGGCTGCTCACGATCAACGCCTTCATAGGCGCCGCTTTTGTGGCGGCCAACGGGTTCTTCACCCCCGAGACGCCGCACTGGCTCATCATGATCTTCCTGCTGATCGGCGGCTGCTTCCGCTCGCTCCAGTTCACGAGCCTCAACGCCATCGGCTATGCGGAAATCTCCAACCGGGAGATGAGCTACGCCACCAGCCTGGGAAGCGCCCTGCAGCAGGTCTCGCTCAGCATCGGCGTGGCCTTCGGCGCCTTCGTGCTGGAAACGGCAGCGAGCCTCAACGGCGACCGGTCCGTCACGGCTGCGGATTTCGGACCGGCCTTTTGGGCCGTTGCCGCGATATCGGCCACATCCGGCTTCGTTTTCGCCCGCCTGTCTCCAACGGCCGGCGCCGAGATGTCGGGACACAAGATTGTGAAGGACAGACCGCCCTCCGCGGGGCTCGGAGACGGTATGTCGGGCCGCTAAGCTGCGCTAGCATCCATGGACGGGACCAGGAGGCCACCATGGATCAGCGCATCATCGATCTCTATGACGACTTCACCCATGGCGGCATGAGCCGCCGCTCCTTTCTCGACAAGCTGGTGGCCCTGGCCGGCAGTGCGGCCGGCGCGGCAGCCATCCTGCCGATCCTGCAGAACAACTATGCCCACGCCCAGACCGTGCCGGAGACGGATCCCCGGATCACGGCGGAGACCATCGATATTCCTGGCGCACAGGGCCTCAAGGGTTACCTCGTCAAGCCAAAGGACGCGGCGGGCAAGCTACCGACCGTGATCGTGATCCACGAGAACCGGGGACTCAACCCGCACATCAAGGACGTCACCCGCCGCATGGCGACGGAGGGGTTCATCGCCCTGGGAGTGGACTATCTCTCGCCCATGGGCGGCACGCCCGCCGACGAGGACAAGGGGCGAGAGATGATCGGCCAGTTGAAGCAGCCGGACGTGATCGCCAACGGCAAGGCGGCCGTGGCCTACCTGAAAGGCCGCCCTGACAGCAACGGCAAGGTGGGCGCCATCGGCTTCTGCTGGGGCGGCGGCGCGGTGAACAACCTCGCCGTGAACGAACCGGACCTTGATGCCGGCGTGGCCTATTACGGCGGCCAGCCGAAAGCCGAGGACGTGCCGAAGATCGAAGCCGCGATGATGATGCATTACGGCGGCCTCGACGAGCGCATAAACGCCGGCATCCCGGCCTACGAAGCGGCATTGAAGCAGGCCGGCAAATCCTATGAGATCCACGTCTACGAGGGCGCCAACCACGCGTTCAACAACGACACCAACGCAGCGCGCTACGACAAGACGGCGGCCGACCTGGCCTGGAGCCGGACGGTGGCGTTTCTTAAGAAGAACTTGGCTTAATCTCGTGAGACACCGTCATTCCGGGCTCCGCTGCACTGCCCCGGAATGACAGGGGTGCAGATCACTCCTCGAACGCGTCCACCTGCACCCGCTTGCCGATCATGAATGCATCGGCCACGAGGCGGAACGGGGCGTCGTCGATCTCGGAGCGGCCGATGGTGAGCAGGGCGTCGAAGCGCCGGTAGATGCCCTCGTATTCCGCGGGCTTCTCCTGCACCACGAGGCGGCCGCCGATTTCGAGGCAGCTTCCGCCATGGGAGAGCTTCAGGGTCAGGCCGGCTTCGGTCTCCACCTCGATATCCCAGCTCTGCGGGCCTGTCTGGCGCCAGTCGAACACCGCCTGAAGATCGCCTGTGCCGTGGCTTGCCGAAAACGTCAGATTGGCCGCGATGGGAGCGTCTCGGTTGGCGGGAAACTCCAGGCTCGCATTCTTGATGAACACCGGCTCGGGCATGATGCGCGTGACGATGGACAGCGCGTTGATGCCGGGATCGAAGACCCCGAATCCGCCCGCCTCCCAGATCCATTGCTGGCCCGGATGCCAGTGCCGCACATCCTCCTTCCAGGTCACCTGAAGGCGCTTGATGGACCAGCCGGCAAGGGCCTTCTTGGCCTCGTCGACGGCCTTGTTGTACTGGGAATGCCAGGTGGTGAAGACCGTCTTGCCCATCTTGTCGGCAAGGTGCCTCAGGTCCTCCAGCTCGCTCAAGGTGGCGGCCGGCGGCTTTTCCAGGAGCACGCTCTTGCCGGCAAGCAGCGCCTCGCGGGCGATCACATACCGGACCTGCGGCGGGGTGCAGATCGCAACCGCCTCCACCTCGGGCAGCTTCAGGAGATCGTGGTAATCCTGAAAGGTGTGTTTCGCATCCTCATGCGAAAGCCCGCGCTGGCTCGACACCGCGAGAAGCTCGAAGTTCGGGTTGGCCTTGATGACGGGCAGATGCTGATCCTGCGCGATCTTGCCGAGGCCGATGATGCCGATCTGATGGGCTGCCATGTCTGGCTCCTTCGATTTCGAGGCTGATGCAAAGGCCTTCAGGCCGCAGGCGTCTCGTCCGCCCGCCCTCGGAAACCGGTCGCCAGCACATAGAGTTCCGCCGAATCGGCACGGCTCGCGGCAGGTTTCACGTGGCGGACCACGGCGAAATCCCGCTTCAGGTCGGCGAGAAGCTGGTTCTCCGTGCCGCCCTGGAACACCTTGGCCACAAAGGCGCCGCCGGGCGCCAGTATCTCGCGCGCGAAGTAGATGGCGGCTTCGGCGAGGCCGATAATCCGAAGATGATCGGTCTTCTTGTGGCCGGTGGTGTTTGCCGCCATGTCGGACATGACGATGTCGGCCGGGCCGCCCAGCATCTCGATGAGCTTGCCCGGCGCGCTCTCGTCCAGGAAGTCGAGCTGGATGAACTCCACGCCCGCCATGGGATCGATGGGCAGGAGGTCGATGCCGACGACCTTGCCCTTGGGACCCACCACCTTGGCGGCGATCTGGGACCAGCCGCCGGGCGCCGCGCCGAGATCGACGACCTTCTGGCCGGGCTTCAGGATCTTGTACTTCTCGTCGATCTCCAGGAGTTTGAAGGCCGCGCGCGAGCGGTAGCCCTCCCGCTTGGCGCGGGCGACGTAGGGGTCGTTGAGCTGGCGTTCGAGCCATTTCTGCGAGGAGAGTGACCGCTTGTTGGCGGTTTTCACCCGCTGCTTGAGATTGCGGACACCGGATCCGGTTTTCGTGCTCACCGCTGGCTGCCCCCTCGCCACACGGAATCCTCTCGCATCATGTTCATCAAAATTCCTTCGCGCAGTCCGCGATCCGCGATGCGCAGGCGCTCCGAGGGGAAAGCCCGCCGGATCGCTTCCAATATGGCGCAGCCTGCGAGAACCAGATCGGCGCGGTCCTTGCCGATGCAGGGATTCTCGGCCCGCTGCCTGAAGTCCGAATGCAGCAAACGCTCCATCACTGTCGAGATCTCGCCGTTGCGCATCCACATCCCATCGACCCGGCGCCGGTCGTAGCGCGCGAGCCCGAGATGAATACCCCCGACGGTCGTGACGGTTCCCGAGGTCCCGAGAAGATGGAAGTTCCGGGCCCGACCGGCCTCGGCGGCGCCGATGGCGAAATTCATGAGCAGGTCGGACACCTCCTCGACCATGTTCTCGAAGGTCTTGGGCGTCACGTCTATTCCGCCATGGCGCTCGGCCAGGGTCACCACGCCCACAGGCAGCGAGTCCCAGGCCCGTATCCGCTTGCACGGATCCGCGAAGGCATGCGGAGCCTGGCCGTCGAGCCACGCGATCTCGGTGGAGCCGCCGCCGATGTCGAAGATGATCACCGACTGCGCCTTGGGATCGACCAGGGACGCGCAGCCCGTCACGGCCAGATAAGCCTCCGTCTTGCGGTCGACGATCTCAAGCTCCAGATCGAGATCGCGCCGCACCCGCTCGATGAAGGCCGGGCCGTTCTGGGCGAGGCGGCAGGCCTCGGTGGCCACGAGGCGCGCCCGGATCACATCCTTGGCGATCATCTTCTCCCGGCAGACGCGAAGCGCCTCGAGGGTGCGCATGATCGCATCGTCGCTGAGGCGGTTTCCGAGCCCGAGCCCCTCGCCCAGGCGCACGATCCGCGAGAAGGCGTCCACGACCCGGAAGCCGAAATGTGCAGGCTCCGCAATGAGAAGGCGGCAGTTGTTCGTGCCGAGGTCGAGGGCCGCGTAGCTTCTGGACGTGCGCCGTCTCGGTTCCGTTCTGGCAGCCGGCGCCGGACGGTCGGCAACCCAGGATGAACCGTTCGCGGGCTCGATCAGCGGATCCGCGCGTCGGTCTCCCGGTTCTGTTGGTACGTCGGCTTTGACGGTCAAAACTCATTCCCCAGGCACCCCGGTGGGAATGCCCTCTTTGTCCTGAGAGTAACAACCGCCCTGCGGTCCTGCCAAGGGTGGAGCCGGCAGAATATCGTTTACCCCCGAAAGGGGTATCAGATCCGGAGCCCTCTCAGGCGCTCGGTCAGGCCACCCAGAACATCCGCCCCCACATTGGCGACGGCCACCCGCAGATGCCCCTCCTGGCCGGGGCCGAAATAGCTGCCCGGCAGGCACAGGACGCCGCGCTCGGTCGCCAATCGCTCCGCTACCTGCTGCGCCCTCACTCCCGGGAACGGGTGGCGCAGATAGGCGAAATAGGCGCCAGCCGACTCGATCGTCCATTCCGGCAGAGGCGCGAGCGCCTCCCGAAAAACCTGTGCACGCCCGTTGATCTCGGTCCTGTTGCCCTCGCGCCAGTCCCGTAGGGCGTCGATGGCCCAGGGCAGGGCGGCCTGGGCGGTGCGCGGGGCGCAGATCTGGATGCAGTCGAGAATTTTGGCTGCCTGCTCGATCAGCCGGGCATCCGCCATGATGGCGCCCGTGCGGTGTCCCGGAATCGCATAGGACTTCGAGAAGGAGTAGAGCTGGATCACCGTGTCGCGCCAGTCCTCGCCGGTAAAGAGGCCGTGCGGACGGTTCATCCCGTGCGGCAGGAAGTCACGATAAGTCTCGTCGATCACGAGATAAATGCCGCGCCGGCGGCAGAGCTGCGCAAAGCTCTCGATCACGTGGGCCGGATAGACGGCGCCTGTGGGATTGTTCGGCGTGACGAGGACCAGAGCCCTGACTTTATCGTCGATCAGGGCTTCCGCATCCTCGACGCGGGGCACGAAGCCGGCTTCCGGCCGGCATGGCAGCGGCCGCGGCTCGATGCCCAGCATCTCGAGGCTCATCTGGTGATTGAAGTACCAGGGCGTCGGCAGCAGCACGGCATCGCCGCGATGGGCCAGCAGCATCATGGCGGCAAAGAACGCCATGTTGCAGCCGGCGGTGATCGCGGTGTCGGCCGGCTCGATCCGGCCCTCGTAGATCCGCGAGAGCTCGGCCGCATAGGCTTCCCTCAGATCCGCATCCCCGTTGATCGGACTGTATTGCGAGCCAGCAGCCGAGCCTGCCGTGGCGGCCATGCGTTCCAGAAGGCTGGCGTGAGGCGGATTGCCCGGTACGGCTTGCGAGAGATTGATGAGCGGTCCGAAAGCTCCATCGTAGCGCTTGATCCAGCTCTGCGCCTCGGGAATCGGCGGGCTGCCCACATCGGCGACGAGAGAGTTGATGGGGTTCACAAGACCGCTCGTCATGAAACTGCGCGACTCCGAAACTGAAAAAGGGCAAGAGGCCGGTGAGCCTCCACCGAAACCGCCTGCCCTTCAAGGTCTGATTGGCCTTGCCTGCCGCCATGGCCGGGGTTGTCCCAACCATCCCGATTCTGAAAAGCGTTGCGCTTCCTCATATCGGGATCACCGACATAAGCCGATGATGATGGAGGGGGAGAAGGACCTTAGTCCTTCGCGCGCTCCACGTAGGAGCCGTCTTCGGTCATGATGACCACGCGGGTGCCGGCCTGGATGTGCGGCGGCACCAGGGTGCGCACGCCGTTCGACAGCATGGCGGGCTTGTAGGACGAGGAGGCCGTCTGGCCCTTCACGACCGGCTCGGTCTCGGTGATCTCGAGGGTCACGCGGGCGGGCAGCTCGATGGCGATCGGCACGCCGTTATGGGTCGAGAGCATCACGGCCATGTTTTCCTGAAGGTAAGGCTTCAGGTCGCCGATGATGTCCTGCGGAACCACAACCTGGTCGAAGGTTTCCGGGTTCATGAAGTGGAAGCCCTCGCCATCCTCGTAGAGGTAGGTGTGCTCGCGGTCTTCCACGAAGGCGCGCTCCACCTGCTCGGTGGTGCGGTAGCGCTCGGAGACCTTCACCCCGTCGGAGATGCGGCGCATGTCGAGCTGGGTAACCGGCGTGCCCTTGCCGGGATGGATGTTCTGGGCGGTGAGCACGACATAGAGCCTGCCGTCGATGTCGACGACATTGCCTTTGCGGAGCGTAGAGGCGATGACCTTCACGGGAAGCTTTCCTTGTGACAGATAGGGGCGCGTCGTGAGGGCCGGGTCGTCCTGCCCCAGTGGCGCCGAAAACGGTTTTGTGAGCCGCAAGTAGCCTATCTTCGCGCAAATCGCCAGTCCGACCTTAACGAGCCCTCTGGAAGGGAAAATTCCGTGCCCTCGCCCTCCCCCTGGTGGACACCGCATGTTCACGCCGACCGGCGCCCCTTTCTGATGGGGCGGAACCGCATCCAGGCGGCCCTGCGGGGCTTCTTCGCGGATCTGGATTTCGTGGAGGTCGACACGGCTACGCTCCAGGTCTCGCCAGGCAACGAGGCGCACCTTCATGCCTTCGCGACGGAGGCTGTCGGGCCCAACGGGTCGCGGGCGCCGCTCTACCTCCACACCTCGCCGGAATTTGCCTGCAAGAAGCTGCTCGCTGCAGGCGAGCCCCGGATCAGCTGCTTTGCCCATGTCTACCGCAACCGGGAGCGCGGCCCCCTGCACCACCCGGAATTCACCATGCTCGAATGGTACCGCGCGGGTGAGAGCTACGAGGCGCTGATGCAGGATTGCGGGCGGATCCTGGCTCTGGCCGCCGAAACCGTCGGCACCCGTACCCTCGCCTACCGGGGTCGTGAGACCGATCCTTTCCAGGAGCCGGAGCGCCTGAGCGTGGCCGAGGCGTTCTGGCGCTTTGCCGGGATCGATCTCCTCGCCTCTATCGACAGGAGTGGTGCGACGGACCGGGATCGCTTGGCCGCCGATCTGAGAGCCGCGGGCTTACGGGTTGCGGAGGACGACACCTGGTCGGACCTGTTCAGCCGGGTCATCGTGGAGCGCGTGGAGCCCCGTCTCGGCCTTGGGCGCGCCACGATCCTGGACGAATACCCCGTCGCGGAAGCAGCTCTCGCCCGTCCGACCGCGCAGGATCCCCGCGTGGCGGAGCGGTTCGAGCTCTATGCCTGCGGGGTCGAGCTCGCCAACGCCTTCGGGGAACTGACCGATGCGGACGAGCAGCGCCGCCGGTTCGAGGCTGAGATGCGTGAGAAGATGCGGGTTTATGGGGAAAGCTATCCCGTGGACGAGGATTTCCTGGCAGCCCTGGGCCACATGCCAGACGCCAGCGGCATTGCGCTCGGCTTCGACCGGCTCGTGATGCTGGCGACCGGCGCCTCCCGCATCGAGCAGGTGCTGTGGGCTCCCGTGCCGGAGACCCGCCCATGAACGCACAGCGCCCCATCCGCACCCCCGCAGATCTGCTGGACGCCGGCCTTGTAGCGCCCGAGCGCCTCGCCGAGATCGAAGGCGTGGCGGAGCGCTACGCCATTGCGGTCAGCCCCGCAATGGCCGCGCTGATCGACCGGGACGACCCCCATGACCCGATTGCCCGTCAATTCGTGCCGGACGCGTCCGAGCTGACCGTCACGCCCGAGGAGCGGGACGATCCCATCGGCGATCTCGCCCACAGCCCGGTCGAGGGCATCGTTCATCGCTATCCCGACCGCGTCCTGCTCAAGGCGGTGCATGTCTGCCCGGTCTACTGCCGCTTCTGCTTCCGGCGCGAGATGGTGGGGCCGCAAGGGCTCGGCACCCTGTCGCCTGAGGCCATGGACAAAGCCTTCGCCTATATCGCAGGCCACCCTGACATCTGGGAGGTGATCCTCACCGGCGGCGATCCCCTGGTGCTGTCCCCGCGCCGCCTTGCCGAGATCATGGGGCGGCTCGCCGCCATCGATCACGTGAAGATCGTCCGCTTCCACACCCGCGTTCCCGTGGTCGAGCCCGAGCGGATCGACGAGGATCTGATTGGAGCCCTGAAAGCGAGCGGCAAGACGGCCTATGTGGCGCTTCACGCCAACCATCCGCGCGAGCTGACCCCGGAAGCCCGCGCCGCCTGTGCCCGCCTCGTGGATGCAGGGATCGTCATGGTCAGCCAGTCGGTGCTGCTCAAGGGCGTCAACGACGATCCCGATACGCTCGCTGCCCTCATGCGGGCCTTCGTGGAAACGCGGGTCAAGCCCTACTACCTCCACCATCCCGACCTTGCTCCGGGCACAAGCCATTTCCGCCTCTCCATCGAGGAGGGCCGCGCGCTCCTCTCAAGCCTTCGGGGGCGGATCTCCGGTTTATGCCAGCCCACCTATATCCTCGACATTCCCGGCGGGCACGGGAAGGCGGTGATCGGGGCCAGTGCCATTCGCGAGAGCGGCGGCTGCCACACGGTCCTGGATTTCAGGGGTACGGAGCACATGTACCCGCCGCAAGAATAACATATGTTAGTTCAATGACTTCGAGACCCGAAGCCTCAAGGCCGAAGATGCGATTTCGGGAACATTGGAGCTCTCCGGTCTTTACTCCTGCACCGGTGCAAAGCCACCCATGTGTAAGGAATTCTCATGCGCTTCATCCCAACCCGCGTTCACGGTGCAGTCGACTACCTGACCGGTCTCGTCCTGATCATGGCTCCGTTCGTGCTCGGCTTTGCCGATAACGGACCTGCCCAATGGGTGCCCATGGTCCTCGGCGCGGCCATTCTGGTCATGAGCCTCATGACGAACTACGAACTGTCCTTGGCCAAGGTGATCCCGATGCCGGTGCATCTGGGCGTCGATGCGGCCGGCGGTCTCCTGCTCGCAGCCTCGCCCTGGCTCTTCGGCTTCGCCGATCAGGTTTTCTGGCCCCACCTCATCATCGGCATCCTGGAGATCGGCGCCGCGCTGACGACGCATACGACCCCCGACACGGCCGATGTCGGCGTGGGGCGGACCTACAGCTAAACGCCTCGGCCCCAAGGGTTCCCGAACCGGCTTTCACCGCTAATCGAAAGCCGGTTTGCCCGTGCGCCCCTTCTTGATCTCGGCTCTCCGCCCCTTCGCCTCCAGCCGACGCTTCTTGGAAGCGAGGGTCGGTCGCGTAGGGCGGCGCGGCTTCGGGCGCTCAGTGGCCTGACGGATCAGCTCGACCAGGCGCTCGACGGCATCCTCCCGGTTGCGCTCCTGCGTGCGGAAGCGCTGGGCGGTGATGATAAGCACGCCCTCGTTCGTCAGTCGCTTTCCGGCCAGCCTTTCCAGCTTTTCCTTTACGTAATCCGGCAGCGAGGGTGAATTGCGCACGTCGAAGCGCAGCTGGACGGCGGTTTCCACCTTGTTGACGTTCTGGCCTCCAGGACCCGAGGCGCGGATGAAGCTCTCCTGAAGCTCCGCCTCGTCGAGGGCGATCGAATTGGTCACGTGAATCATGAAAGCCTCGGGCAGGACGCAACAGGAAAAACTGGGGCGTGTAAGCTGAATTCCAATGCAAGCTTATCCGCCGCTTGTCGACTGCCGCGATAAGTTCTAAGCGCCTCATGCGCCCCGGTCCTGCTGGGTCCTGCGACCCCTCTCCTCCAGGGCTTTCCCATGTCGGCCGTTCTCGCCAGCCTGATCCCGACCTTTCTGATCATCGCCACCGGCTGGCTGTGCCGGGCCACGGATTTCGTGAGCGAGCAGCACTGGGCCGGACTCGAGCGGGCGACCTATGTGATCTTCTTTCCGGCCCTGATCATCGACACCCTGTCCCGGGCCGATTTGTCGTCGGTGCCGGTTCTGGGCGTGGGCGGGGCGCTCATCGGCGCCATCCTGTCCATGGCGGCGCTGGTGCTGGCTTTGCGGCCGTTCCTCGAGCGACGCCTGCGCATCGACGGCCCAAGCTTCACCTCGGTCTTCCAGGGTGCCACCCGGTGGAACACCTTTGTGGGCCTGGCCGTTGCCGGCAGCCTGTTCGGGCAGCGGGGCATCGCGCTGATCGCGGTGGCCATCGCGGCCATGGTGCCGCTGCTCAACCTTCTGGCCTTCTACGTCTTCATCCGCTTCGCCGGCAGGCCGAAGCAGAGCCCCTGGGACATCCTGCGCTCCTTCCTGACGAATCCCTTCATCTGGTCCTGTGCCGTGGGGCTGGCGCTCAACCTCCTGGCGCCTCCGCTGCCGAAGCCCCTCATGGGCTATATCGAAGTGATGGGACGGGCGGCGCTGGCGGCGGGCCTCCTGATCGTGGGAGCGGGTCTCGACATCCGGCGCCTTGCCAGTCCGGGATTGCCCCATGCCCTCGCGGCCGGGCTGAAGCTGGTTCTCATGCCGCTCCTCGCCGTGACCTTCGCGGGATTCATCGGCGTGAGCGGCGACGACATGACCGTCACGGTCATCGCCGCCTCGGTGCCTTCCGCCAGCGCGTCCTATGTGCTCGCCCGCCAGATGGGCGGCAACGCGTCCCTCATGGCCGAGATCCTGACCCTGCAGACCCTGATCGCCCTGCTCTCGATGCCTGTGCTGATCTCGCTCCTAAGCTGAGAAGCAGTGTTTTTGGGCCACCGGCGAAAGCCACTCCAAAGGGAAAGAGAGGTTTGCTCCTTTAACAGGCGCGTTATGTTATTAGATATAAGGCGTTCACGTGCCCCAACATCGGAGTGACTATGATCAGGACTGTGAAATGGATTGCGATCTTGAGCATGATCCTCATGCCGTTAACGGCCACAGCACAAACAACGCCTACGATCGATGACAAGGTTAAATACATTCTCGAAATCACCGAAGCTCAGAAGAGCTTCGACCTCGGCGTTGATTCAGTAAGGCCAGTGATGTTGCGGCAAATACAAGCCGCCTCCTCAAAAGTTACCCCAGAGATTGCAAACTACATTCTACAACTGATTGACGATGAAATCGCCAGCACGAAACCATTCATAATGGCATTCATAAACGACTACTTTAAGCGTAGCTTTACTGAGGAGGAAATTGGGGCCCTCTACGATTTCTACAAAACCCCGATCGGTGCTCGCTTAGCCTCTAAGACAAATTCTGTAATGAAGCAGGCTATGGCTGAAATCCAGTTGCTTCTGCAACGTGAATTCGCACCACGCATGAAAGAGAGGCTAAGCCGCGATGTGAAGCTGCGAGATGCCTTCAAGCAGTAGATGAGGATCAGATCCAGGAAATGCTCTTAAGACCTAATTCATGGCTTCGGCCGCAGGCTTAGTGGTGAAGTCTCCTTGATCTACCGCGGGCGATAAAACCCTTGGGGTCGACACGAAGCGCTTGCGAAGTCGTAATTTCGTTATGCCAAGCTCGACCTGCGATCGAAGCCATCTTGTGTGCTCACCCCCTGCGACTTCGCGCACGGACTGTCTATCAGCCACCGATCACAGTTTGAGCCGCTGCCTCAAACAGCCGTTATCTCTCGGAGCAGGATTAATCTCCCTTCTGGGTTGATGACACCTTTAGAACTACAACCTTAGGTCAAGTATATTGATCTTGTTTTATCTTTGGTTGTGCTGCTATCTAGATGGAGTGAAACAAAGAGACAGCTGTATCCTCCATGTCCAAAGCCATGCGCCGATCCGCAAAAGACCCGTCGCCGAAGCAGCAGGGTACGGTTGGTGAACAGGTCGGCTCGGCTGTGGCTGACATGTCGAGCGCTGAAACAGCCCAGTACATTGCCGAGTTTTCCGCGGAGCTGGCCTTTCTGGCCCGTGAGTCGAAGCTCGATCTTCTGGCCTACCTGCTCGACATGGCCCGGTTGGAAGCCATTCGAAGCGTCCAGGCGGGGCAGAAAGACCGATAGGGCTAACGGCCTGCGATCAGGGACACGGCATTGCCGCCGTGACGTTCCAGGCGCCCTGCGATCTCAAGCTCCAGCAGGCCCATCTGCACGGTGCGGATCGACAGGCCGGACTGCCTGACCAGGTCGTCGATGGCGATGGGCGAGGGCCCGAGCAGGGTGATCAGGCTTGCTGCTTCCTCATCGTCCCGGTCGTCGCCCGCTCCAAGGTCCGGCGTGACAGGCGTCACGGGAGCCCGCGCAACATCCGGCAGATCGAGCTCGTCCCACAATTCCTCGGATCCCAGAGCGTAGTGAGGCTCCTCGGCGCTCCTGTCGAGGCGAGGCCCCGAGGCGATCAGGGGTTCCAGCACGCTTGTCACATGCTCGATCCCGGCGCAGAGGGTGGCGCCGTCGCGGATGAGGTCGTTCGTGCCCTCGGCGCGCGGATCGAGCGGGGAGCCCGGCACGGCAAAGACCTCGCGCCCCTGCTCAAGGGCAAAGCGCGCGGTGATCAGGGAGCCGGAGCGCCGCGCCGCCTCGACCACGACAACCCCATAGGACAACCCTGAGACAATCCGGTTGCGGCGGGGGAAATCACGGCCCCGCGGCTCCCAGCCCATGGGCATCTCGGAGATCACCGCCCCGCCCTCCTCCACGATGGCCTGGAGCAGAGGCTCGTTCTGGGCAGGGTAGATCCGGTCGTGGCCGCCCGCGAGCACGGCGACCGTTCCCGTCTGCAAGGTCGCCTTATGGGCCTTCGTGTCGATGCCTCGCGCAAGGCCGGACACCACCACGTAACCGGCCTCGCCCAGCTGCCGGGACAGGCGCTCGGCGAAGGTCAGGCCGGAGGCGGAGGCGTTGCGGGAGCCGACGATGGCAACGGAGGGCTTTGCCAGCACGTCGCTGGAGCCGCGAAGCGCGATCAGGGGCGGCGCGGTGTCAACGGCCTGCAGGGTTTTCGGATAATCCGGCTCGCCCATGGCGATGAAGCGCACGCCCATCCGTGTCGCCGCCGCGATCTCCTTCTCGGCCTCGGCACGGCTGGTGACCTTCAGGAGCAGGCGCCCGCCGCGACGGGCGAGATCGGGCAAGGCTTCCAGCGCTGCGGCCGCGCCGCCATACTGATTGACCAGGGCCCGGAAAGTTCTGGGGCCGACATTCTCCGAGCGGATGAGGCGAAGCCAGTCGAGACGCTGCTCATCCGTCAAGATCATGCCTTTAGCCCTTCTGCCCGATCTTGCCTTCGGTCCCGGCCAGAAGGCGGCTGATGTTCTCGCTGTGCTTCCACCAGAGAAGCGCCACGAGGATCACCGTCATGCCCGCCATTCCAGGCTCGCCCAGAAGCCAAAGGACAACCGGCGTCGCGGCGCTGGCGACGAGGGCCGACAGGGAGGAATAGCGGGTCGTGAAGGCAAGCCCGAGCCAGACGGCCGCAAAGATCAGGGCCGCCAAGGGCTTCAACCCGATCAGCACGCCGATGAAGGTGGCAACACCCTTGCCGCCCTTGAACTTGAGCCACACCGGAAACAGGTGGCCCAGGAAGGCGCCCAGGGCGGCGATCGTCGCAAGCTGCGCTCCCCAGACATAATAGGCGATGAGCACGGCCGCCGTGCCCTTGAGTGCATCTCCCAGCAGGGTCGCGGCCGCAAGCCCCTTGCGGCCGGTTCTCAGCACGTTGGTCGCGCCAATATTGCCGGACCCGATCTTCCGCACGTCGCCGAGCCCCGCCATGCGGGTGAAGATCACCCCGAAGGGAATGGAGCCGAACAGGTACCCAAGCACCAGGGCGGAGAGAACGGAGAGCCAGATCATCGATTCGGGCACGATTGCAGGGTCGGACATCTATTTCTCGTTACATCGTATCGCGCTGAAAGACTATCCTGCCTGCAACCATTGTTGTGGTCACCTGCCCTTCCAGGCGGGCTTCATCGAAAGGCGTGTTCTTGGACAGGGAGCGAAGCTGGCGCTTGTCGAGGACATATGGGGCATCGGGATCGAAGACAATGAGATCGGCGGGAGCGCCGACCGCGAGCCGTCCTCCGGGAAGCCCAAGAACCTCCGCAGGCCTCGTGGACAGCGCCCGCAGGAGCCCTGGCAGGGAGATGCGGCCTGCATGGACGAGGCGCAGCGCGGCCGACAGCAGGGTCTCGAGCCCGACCGCTCCGTTGGCCGCCTCCGAGAAGGGCAGTCGCTTGGTCTCCACATCCTGTGGATTGTGGTCCGAGACGATCACGTCGATGGTCCCGTCGGCCAGCGCCTCGATCATCGCCTGCCGGTCGTCCTCGTGCCGAAGGGGCGGCGAAAGCTTCAGGAAGGTGCGGTAATCGCCGATGTCGTTTTCGTTGAGCGCAAGATGGTTGATGGAGACGCCGCAGGTGACCGGCAGCCCCCTCGCCTTAGCGGCGCGCACGATCTCGGCCGAATCGGCGCATGAGATCATGGCCGCGTGGTAGCGCCCGCCCGTGAGGCGCACGAGGCGGATGTCGCGCTCCAGCATCACGGTCTCGGCCTCGCGCGGGATGCCGGGAAGACCGAGTCGTGCCGAAAACTCGCCCTCGTTCATCACGCCCTGGCCGACGAGATCCGGATCCTCCACGTGGTGGATGATCAGCGCGTCGAAATCGCGGGCGTAGGTGAGCGCCCGGCGCATCACCTGGGCGTTGGTGACCGGGTGTGCCCCATCGGTGAAGGCGATGGCGCCGGCCTCCTTGAGACGGCCGATCTCCGCCATCTCCCCACCCTTCAGTCCCTTGGTCAGGGCGGCGGCCGGACGGATGTTGACGATGGAGGTGTCGCGGGCGCGGCGCACGATGAAGTCGATCACCGCCGGATCGTCGAGAGCCGGGCTGGTGTCCGGCATGGACACTACGGTGGTGACCCCGCCGGCCGCCGCCGCCTCGCCGGCGCTCTTCAGGGTTTCCCGGTAAGGACCGCCCGGCTCGCCGATGAACGCGCGCATGTCGATGAGACCCGGGCTGAGCACCTGCCCGCCGCAATCGATCACCTGCGCGTCCTCAGCCTGCGTGACCTGCGGCCCGACTTCCTGGATCACACCGTCGCGCACCAGGACGGCGCCGCGTTGCTCCCGGCCGCCGGCGGGGTCGATCAGGCGGGCGTTTTTCAGCAGGATCGGTTGTTCAGTGGGCATTACGGATGGTCTCCTTTCCCTCTCCCGTACGGGAGAGGGATTTCTCACGCGTTCGGCAGATGGCTCGCCAGAGCCTCCAGCACGGCCATGCGCACGGCAACGCCCATTTCGACCTGTTCGCGGATCAGGGACTGCGCCCCGTCGGCCACGTCGGACGAGATTTCCACGCCCCGGTTCATGGGCCCGGGGTGCATCACGAGGGCGTCGGGCTTGGCATAGCCGAGCTTCTCCTGATCGAGCCCGTAGAAGCGGAAATATTCTTTGACGGAAGGCACGAAGGAGCCGTTCATCCGCTCGAGCTGGAGGCGCAGCATCATGACGATGTCGGCGTCCTTGAGCCCCTCACTCATGCTGGTGAAGGTTTCGAACCCGAGCCGCGCGATCCCCGGCGGCAGCAGGGTCGAGGGCGCCACGAGGCGCACCCGCGCCCCCATGGCGGCGAGCAGGATCATATTGGAGCGCGCCACCCGCGAATGCAGGATATCGCCGCAGATCGCCACCGTGAGGCCCTCGATGCGGCCCTTGTTGCGCCGGATGGTGAGCGCGTCCAGCAGCGCCTGGGTCGGGTGCTCGTGGGCGCCGTCGCCGGCGTTGACCACCGAGCAGTCGACCTTCCGGGCCAGCAAATGCACCGCGCCCGCCGCATGGTGGCGCACCACGATAATGTCGGGCCGCATGGCGTTCAGGGTCGCCGCCGTGTCGATCAGCGTTTCACCCTTCTTCACCGAGGACGAGGCCACCTGCATGTTCATCACATCGGCGCCGAGCCGCTTGCCGGCGATCTCGAAAGAGGACTGCGTGCGGGTGGAGGGCTCGAAGAAGAGATTGATCTGGGTGCGGCCCCGCAGGCTCGATTTTCTCTTTTCGACCTGCCGGCTCACCTCGACCTGGGCGTCGGCCAGATCGAGAAGCGCCTTGATATCCAAAGGAGACAGCCCCTCGATTCCGAGGAGATGCCGGTGGCGAAAAACGGATCGGGGGGCGTCTGTCATCTTAAAGAAACGGCTATAGGCGCTCCGGAAACGGGCGGCAAGCAAGGGTTTCGGCTTTGGGTGAGATTATGCCCAGGCTCCCCTGCCCCGGCTCTGCCGCCTCCCAAATCAGGCAGTCCTTTACCCTCGCCGGACCTGCCCTTGGCTCCGAGATCGGGGGGCTGCCGGCGAACGGCTCAGCCTTGAAACCCTTGCTGGAGCACGCCCTCGTCGCCATATCTTTTGTCCATGGGCAAGTCCGATTTGACTTGTCCGCAATCATCAACCACTTATCCCGCCCTGCGACGGTCAGGGGCTGACCGCCGTGTCTCGCCTTGACAGCAGGGCGTCCGCTCGCTGCCGCTTTTAGGAAGTCGTTCATGAAAGTCCTCGTCGTCGAGTCGCCTGCGAAGGCCAAGACGATCAACAAGTATCTCGGCAAGGACTATGAGGTCCTGGCCTCCTTCGGGCATATCCGCGATCTGCCCGCCAAGGATGGCTCGGTCGACCCGGATGCCGATTTCCGCATGATCTGGACGCTGGAGGACAGGGGCTCGAAGCGGGTCTCCGACATCGCCAAGGCGATCAAGGGAGCCGAGAAGCTTATCCTGGCCACCGATCCTGACCGCGAGGGCGAGGCGATTTCCTGGCACGTTCTGGAGGCGCTGCGCGAAAAGCGGGTCCTGAAGGACCTGCCCGTCGAGCGTGTGACCTTCAACGCCATTACCAAGGACGCGGTCCAGGCCGCCCTGCGCCAGCCGCGCCAGATCGACCAGGCGCTGGTCGATGCGTATCTCGCCCGCCGCGCCCTCGATTACCTCGTGGGCTTTACCCTCTCCCCGGTCCTGTGGCGCAAGCTGCCCGGCGCCCGTTCGGCCGGCCGCGTCCAGTCGGTGGCGCTGCGCTTGGTCTGCGACCGGGAGCTTGAGATCGAGACCTTCAAGCCCCGGGAATACTGGTCGCTGATCGCCACCCTCGCCACCAAGGAAGGCGGCGTGTTCGACGCCCGCCTCGTGGGCGCCGACGGCAAGAAGATCCAGCGCCTCGACATCGGCAACGGACAGGACGCCGAGGCCTTCAAGAAGGACCTGGAGCTTGCCACCTTCTCGGTGGCGAACATCGAGGCCAAGCCCGCCAAGCGCCACCCCTACCCGCCGTTCACCACCTCGACCCTGCAGCAGGAGGCCTCGCGCAAGCTGGGGCTGGCGCCGGCCCAGACCATGCGCATCGCCCAGCGCCTTTATGAGGGCGTGGATATCGGCGGCGAGACGGTCGGCATCATTACTTATATGCGTACCGACGGCGTCGACATGGCGCCCGAGGCCGTGCAGGCCGCCCGCCGGGTGATCGGCAAGGAATACGGCGACCGCTACGTGCCGGGCGCCCCGCGCAAGTACTCGACCAAGGCCAAGAACGCCCAGGAGGCCCACGAGGCCATCCGGCCGACGGACATGGGCCGCCTGCCGAAACAAATCGCGAAGTACCTGGAACCCGAGCAGGCGCGCCTCTACGACCTGATCTGGACCCGCACCATCGCGAGCCAGATGGAATCGGCGGAGCTGGAGCGCACCACGGCCGACATCGCGGCCCAGGTGGGCCCGCGCAAGCTGGACCTGCGAGCGACCGGGCAGGTGATCAAGTTCGACGGCTTCCTGACGCTTTATAATGAGAGCAAGGACGACGAGGCGGACGAGGACGAAGGCCGCCTGCCGCCCATGAAGGCGGGCGATCCGCTGGAGCGCCGCCGCATCAACGCGAGCCAGCACTTCACCGAGCCGCCGCCGCGCTACTCGGAAGCCTCGCTGGTCAAGCGCATGGAAGAGCTCGGCATCGGCCGCCCCTCGACCTATGCCGCCGTGCTGCAGACCCTCCGGGACCGTGAATACGTCAAGATCGAGAAGAAGCGCCTTGTCCCCGAGGACAAGGGCCGCATTGTCACCGCCTTCCTGGAGAGCTTCTTCCGCCGTTACGTGGAGTACGATTTCACGGCGGACCTGGAGGAGCAGCTCGACCGGGTCTCGAACAACGAGATCGACTGGAAGCAGGTGATGCGCGAGTTCTGGAACCACTTCTCGGCCGCCATCGGCGAGACCAAGGAGCTGCGCACCACGGAAGTGCTCGATGCCCTCAACGAGCTGCTCGGCCCGCACATCTTCCCGGACAAGGGCGACGGCTCCAATCCGCGCACCTGCCCGACCTGCGGCACGGGTCAGCTTTCGCTGAAGCTCGGCAAGTTCGGCTCCTTTATCGGCTGCTCGAACTATCCCGAGTGCAAGTTCACCCGCCAGCTTGCCGCCACCGGCGTCGATGGCGACGGGGAAGGCTCATCCGAGAACGGCGGCCAGCCTGGCGTGAAGGTGCTGGGCGACGACCCGGAGACGGGCCTCCAGGTGACCCTGCGCGACGGGCGCTTCGGCCCCTTCGTTCAGCTCGGCGAAGGCGAGAAGCCCAAGCGCTCCTCCCTGCCGAAGGGCCTGTCCCCCGCTCAGGTGGACCTGGAAAAGGCTTTGAAGCTGCTGGCGCTGCCGCGTCAGGTGGCGGTCCACCCTGAATCGGGCGAGCCGATCCTGGCGAGCATCGGGCGCTACGGTCCTTATGTTCAACACGGCAAGACCTACGCCAATCTGGGCGCGGGCGACGACGTGCTGGAGATCGGTGCGAACCGGGCCATCGACCTGATCGTCACCAAGGAAAGCGGAGGCGGCGGCGCCCGGCGGGGGGCGGCCGATCCCGGCCGTCCGCTGGGCGAGGATCCGGAGTCCGGCAAGCCCATCGTGGTCAAGGCCGGGCGCTTCGGCCCTTACGTGACCGACGGCGAGACCAACGCCACTCTGCCGAAGGCCGTTACGGCCGAGGCCGTGACGCTGGACGAAGCCATTGCCCTTCTCGTCGCCCGTCGCGCCGCAGGCCCGTCCAAGAAGCCCGCTCGCGGCCGCAAGGCTCCGGCCAAGAAAGCTCCGGCCAAAAAGGCCGCCGCCAAGGCGCCTGCCGCGAAGAAGGCCTCGGTGAAGACACCCGCCAAGGCGGCAGCCAAGAAAGCTGCCGTCAAGAAGCCGGCGGCCAAGAAGGCGGCTTCGACCAAGAAGGCTGCCGGGGCAGGTTGAACTCGATGAATCAGTGGCTGTCCTGGCTCTCGGTGGAGTATGCCGATCAGATCGAGATGACGCTCCGTCTTTTCGGAGCGACCGTCGCCGGCATGATCATCGGCATCAACCGTGACATTCACAACAAGCCGATCGGGATGCGGACCCTGGGCCTCGTGGCGCTCGGCTCCGCCATCGTGATCCTGTCCGGTTCGGTCTATGAGGGGCTGCATTTCGGGCAGGATGCGGTGAGCCGCGTCGTTCAAGGCATCCTGACGGGTCTCGGATTTCTGGGCGCCGGGTCAATCCTGCGGGGGAAGGACGGGACGGAGGTTCAGGGCCTGACCACGGCCTCGACCGTGTGGATTGCAGCGGCTCTTGGGGTGACGGCAGGCTTGGGCGCCTGGTTCATCACCATCGCCGGCACCCTCGTGACGCTCTTGCTTCTGACCTACGGCACGCGCCTTGAACGGAGGCTCATCCGTATCTTCGGCAAGAGCAACAGCACCGAGGCGGATCAGGCCTTAGAAGACTAGCGCGAGTCCCAGCACGGCAACGGCCGCCATGGAGAGCCAGACGAGGCTCGGCCCATAGGAACGATTGGGAGCGGGCATGGCATCCGGCTCGTCGAAGGCAAAAGCCTCGCCTGCAGTGCGCGCCGCGCGGTCAAGGTGAAGCTTGCGTGCCGGTCCCAAAGCTGTCCGCGTGGTCACGATTAATCTCCCGTTAAGCTCATGCTTAACCATCCAACGTGAATGGAATTTAAACAGTTCCTGATGACAGCTGGAAGACATCCTTTAGAGGGAATCGGATGGTAACCTTTACAGGCTAACCAGAGCCTCAATTTTGTGGCTCGTGACGTCGAACCGCTCTTCCTGTTTCCGTTTTGTTCACGTATAAAAACGGTATGGGATATAGTGTAAAGAAACGCGAATCATCACGGACCAAGGTCCCAATGACAGATAATGACGATCTCTTCGGGGGCGGAACGGCCAAGCGCGCCACGCCCGCCTCGGCCCGCAACGCCGCCGTCAAGGTGTCTCGTCCGGCTCCTCAGGCCGGCACGCCTGACGAGGCCGGCTACGACGCGTCGGCCATCGAGGTGCTGGAGGGGCTCGAGCCCGTCCGCCGCCGTCCGGGCATGTATATCGGCGGCACGGACGAGAAGGCCCTGCACCATCTGTTCGCCGAGGTGATCGACAACTCCATGGACGAGGCGGTCGCAGGCCATGCGACCTTCATCGAGGTGGAGCTGGAGGAAGGCGGCTGGCTGTCGGTGACCGACAACGGGCGCGGCATCCCGGTCGACCCGCATCCCAAGTTCCCGAAGAAGTCGGCGCTCGAGGTCATCATGACCACGCTGCATGCGGGCGGCAAGTTCGACTCGAAGGTCTACGAGACCTCGGGCGGCCTGCACGGCGTCGGCGTGTCGGTGGTGAACGCCCTTTCCGAGATCCTCGAGGTCGAGGTGGCGCGCGGCCAGACCCTCTACCGCCAGATCTTCACCCGCGGCACCCCCAAGGGAAAGCTGGAAACCGTGGGCCGGGTGCTCAACCGCCGCGGCACCAAGGTGCGCTTCAAGCCCGATCACCAGATCTTCGGCGCGGACGCCCATTTCCAGCCCCGTCGCCTGTTCAAGATGGCTCGTTCGAAGGCCTATCTGTTCGGCGGCGTGGAAATCCGCTGGAAATGCGCCCCGTCCCTGATCGAGGGAGCTACCAACGTTCCGGCGGAAGCCACCTTCAAGTTCCCGAATGGCCTCAAGGACTACCTGCTCCACGACATCGAGGGGAAGGAGCTGGTCACGGACCAGATCTTCGCAGGCAAGATCACCAAGCCCGGCAGCCACGGCTCGCTGGAATGGGCGGTCGCCTGGATGGCGAACGAGGACGGGTTCTCCACCTCGTACTGCAACACGGTGCCCACCCCTGAGGGCGGCACGCACGAGAACGGCCTTCGCATCGCCCTGCTGCGGGCCCTGCGCGACCATGCCGAGCGCGTGAACCAGGCCAAGCGCATGGCGGCGGTGACCACCGACGACGTGATGGCCACCTGCGCCTCCATGCTGTCGGTGTTCATCCGCGAGCCGGAGTTCCAGGGCCAGACCAAGGACAAGCTGG
Source organism: Microvirga aerilata (assembly GCF_016743775.1). Taxonomy (GTDB): domain Bacteria; phylum Pseudomonadota; class Alphaproteobacteria; order Rhizobiales; family Beijerinckiaceae; genus Microvirga; species Microvirga aerilata. Next base: position 141,762 of record NZ_JAEQMY010000001.1, read on the forward strand.
CCACCGTCGAGGCCGGGCGCATCGTCGAGAACGCGATCCGCGACACCTTCGACCATTGGCTCGCCGCCTCGCCGCAACAGGCCAACAAACTCCTCGACTGGGTGATCGACCGGGCCGAGGAGCGCCTGCGCCGCCGCCAGGAGAAGGAGGTCGCCCGCAAGACCGCCACCCGCAAGCTGCGCCTTCCCGGCAAGCTGGCGGATTGCTCGAACGCTGGCGCGAAAGGCTCCGAGCTGTTCATCGTTGAGGGCGACTCGGCGGGCGGCTCCGCCAAGCAGGCGCGCGACCGCGCCAGCCAGGCTGTGCTTCCCCTGCGTGGAAAGATCCTGAACGTGGCCTCGGCCGGCAAGGAGAAGCTGCACCAGAACCAGCAGCTCTCGGACCTCGTCCAGGCTCTCGGCTGCGGCACGGGCTCGCAGTACCGCGATGCCGACCTTCGCTACGAGAAGGTTGTCATCATGACCGATGCGGACGTGGACGGCGCCCACATCGCCTCGCTGCTGATCACCTTCTTCTACCGGCAGATGCCCCGCCTCATCGACGAGGGGCACCTGTATCTTGCGGTCCCGCCCCTTTACCGGCTGACGCTAGGGTCGAAATCGGCCTATGCCCGCGACGATGCCGATAGGGAACGGCTCATGAAAACGGTGTTCAAGGGCAGCGGCAAGGTCGAGATCGGCCGCTTCAAGGGCCTTGGCGAGATGCTGCCGGCCCAGCTCAAGGAAACCACCATGGACCCCAAGAAGCGCCTGCTTCTGAAGGTGGTGGTCAACGCGGACGACAAGCCGGAGGCAAGCGATGCGGTGGAGCGCCTGATGGGCAACAAGCCCGAAGCCCGCTTCGCCTTCATCCAGGAACGCGCCGCCTTCGCCGATGAGGCGGATCTGGACATCTGAACACGACGGCCCGGGGCAGCTCAGCGCGATTTTCGGGTACCCTGTCCGGTTTCATCCCCGGCGCACGAAGTGCGGGAAGGAAATCCGTCCGCCGAGTGTGGATCCCCTTCCCTCGCCTGCGGCTCGCCGGGGATGACAAGGAATATCCGAGGGCTCGAAACTTTTTTTAAAAATTTTTCGACTCCCCTGGAACCATCCCCGTCGAGGGAAGTTGTACAAGCTCACCGGCTCATTCTGCCCCCACGGGCCGGTCCCTCAAAGGCTCCGTTCGCGGGGCCTTATTTTTTTGTCCGCACGGCAAATCGCCTCGATGGATCTCTTGCCCCGCACAAGCGTCATCCCTCTGGCGGGCTGCGCACTAGCCGCGGCCAAGCTTGCATGCGACAAGACCCGATGAACCCAACGAGCTTCTCCCTTGGCCAAACGTCCGAAATCTGACCACGCCGCCGCTCCCCCATCCCGCGAGGATGTCGTCTCCTTCATCGCCAGTGCCCAGGGCAAGGTGGGCAAGCGGGAGATCGCGCATCACTTCAACATCAAGGGGAACGATCGCATCTGGCTCAAGCAGATCCTCAAGGACCTTGAGATCGAAGGCGTGGTCGACCGCAGGGGCAAGACGGTCCACAAGGCAGGCCAGCTGCCGCCGGTCGTGCTGGCGGACATCACCAAGCGGGACAGGGACGGAGAGCTCATCGCCGTACCCACGGAGTGGGACGAGGAGGAGCACGGCTCCATTCCGACGATCATTATCCTGTCGCCCCGCAAGCCGCGCCCCGGCATGCCCGTGGCAGGCGTAGGCGACAGGGCGCTTCTGCGCGTCGATCCGCTGAAACCAGGCGATATTCACCGCTATTCCGGCCGCGTTACCAAGATCATCGCCAAGAAGCAGGCGCAGGTGCTCGGCATCTTCCGGGCCATGCCGGAAGGCGGCGGCAGGCTCATTCCTGTCGACAAGAAGGCCCGCGAGCAGGAATTGCAGATCAAGCCAGGGGACGAAGGCGAGGCGCAGGATGGCGACCTGATCGCCGTGTCCATCGTCAAGCATGGACGCTTCGGCCTGCCCACCGCCAAGGTCAAGGAAAGGCTGGGCTCCGTCAAATCCGAGAAGGCGGTCAGCCTCATCGCGATCTTCGCCCACAACATTCCCAACGAATTTCCGAAAGCCGTTCTTGACGAGGCCGAGAAGGTTCAGCCGGTCTCCCTGGAGGGACGCGAGGACTGGCGGGACCTTCCCCTCGTCACCATCGACCCTCCGGATGCCAAGGACCACGACGACGCGGTTCATGCGGTACCGGACGACAGCCCCGACAACGCGGGCGGCTATGTGGTCACCGTCGCGATCGCGGACGTGGCCGCCTATATCCGGCCGGGCTCCGCCATGGACAACGAGGCGCAGGAGCGCGGCAACTCGGTCTACTTCCCCGACCGGGTGGTGCCCATGCTGCCGGAGCGGATCTCGAACAATCTCTGTTCCTTGAGGCCGCGCGAGGACCGCCCGGCGCTCGCGGTGCGCATGGTGATCGGCCCCGATGGCCGCAAGAAGAGCCATACCTTCCACCGGATCATGATGCGGTCGGCGGAGAAGCTGTCCTACCAGCAGGCGCAGGCCGCCATCGACGGACACCCGGATGAGGTCACGAAGCCTATTCTCGACACGATCCTCAAGCCTCTCTGGGCGGGCTACGAGCTTGTAAGACGAGCCCGCGATATTCGAGAGCCGCTCTTCCTCGACCTTCCCGAACGCAAGATCGTGCTCAATCCCGACGGCACCGTGGATCGCGTCTTCGTGCCCGAGCGGTTGGAGGCCCACAAGCTCATCGAGGAGTTCATGATCCTCGCCAATGTGGCGGCGGCCGAGAGCCTGGAGAAGGTCGAAACCGACCTGATCTACCGTGTCCACGACGAGCCTTCGCTTGAAAAGATGCGCTCCTTGAGCGAGGTGCTGGCCTCCATCGGCCTCAAGATTCCGGGACAGGGGCCGATCAAGCCGGAGCTGTTCAACCGGATCCTGCGCAGCGTGGAGGGCTCCGAGCACCAGCTCTTCATCAACGAGGTGGTGCTGCGCTCCCAGTCCCAGGCCGAATATTCGGCGGAAAACTACGGCCATTTCGGCCTGAACCTCAGGCGCTATGCTCACTTCACCTCCCCCATCCGCCGCTATGCGGACCTGATCGTGCACCGGGCCCTCGTCAGCGGCCTCAAGCTCGGCAAGGACGGGCTGCCCTCCGGCACGACCCGGGCGGAGCTGATCGAGATCAGCGCCAAGATCTCGGCGGCGGAGCGGCGGGCCATGGCGGCGGAGCGTGAGACAATCGACCGCCTGATCGCGCACTTCCTCGCCGACCGGATCGGAGCCACATTCGATGGGCAGATCTCCGGCGTGTCGAAGGCGGGCCTCTTCATCAAGCTGCATGAGACCGGCGCGGACGGCTTCATCCCGGCGGCCACCATCGGCAACGATTACTATCGCTACGACGAGAAGACCCACTCCATGCGCGGCGACGACACGGGCGAAACCTATCGCCTTGGCGACAAGGTGCAGGTGAAGCTGGTCGAGGCCGCGCCGGTGGCCGGTGCGCTGCGGTTCGAGCTGCTCACCAAGGGCCGCTTCACCGGAAAGACAGGGGCAGCCACGAAGGGCGCGAAGCGTCCCCATCGCGGCTTCAAGGCAGGCAAGGCGCCTCCGCCGAGCGGCCGCTCCCCGACCAGGGTCAAGGTCAAGCGGCGCGGAGGCGCCCAGTAAGGATAGGCGATGTCTTTGACGATCAAGACGGGCTCCCTGGAGGAGCCCGGCGACATAAAGGTCATCCCGGCCATGAGGCGCGGCTTTCTCGGCCACTGTCCGGCCTGCGACAAGGGTCGGCTCTTCGGCCGCTTTCTCAAGGTGGCTGAGCAGTGCGACGCCTGCGGGACAGAGTTTCACCACCACAGGGCGGACGACCTGCCGCCCTATCTGGTGATCTTCATCGTCGGCCACCTGATCGGCTACGGCATCCTGATGACCGAGACCAGGCTGGAGGTGCCCATGTGGGTGCATCTGGCCACCTGGCCCGCTCTGACGCTGATCCTGTGCCTTGCGCTTCTCCAGCCTGTGAAAGGCGCTGTCGTGGGGCTGCAATACGCGCTAGGTATGCATGGCTTCGGGGCGGCCCGGGCGAAGAAGATTGCCGACGAGGACAATGCACGTGACGGATATCGAAACCCTGGCGAAGATGGATCGCCTCGTTTCCGCTGAGGCCAACCCCAAAGCTCCGACCATCCGTCCGGTCGACGCCGCAACCCTCATCATCATCGACCGCAAGCCCAAAAGCCCGAAGGTGCTCATGGGCAAGCGCCATCAGGGTCTCAAGTTCATGCCGGGCAAGTTCGTCTTTCCCGGCGGGCGGATCGAGGCCGGCGACCGGTCCATGACGGTGACCGGCGCCCTACACCCTCGCGCCGAGCAGGCCCTGATGGCCCGCGTGACTAAGCCCTCGGCCCAGCGGAGCCGTGCCCTGGCCCTGGCGGCGATCCGCGAGACCTGCGAGGAAACGGGCCTTCTCCTGGGCTCCAAGGATTACGGCAGCCCGGACAAGGTGCCGGCCGGCACGGCATGGTCCACTTTCCAGGAACGGGGCGTCTATCCTGATCTCGAAGCCCTGCACTTCATCGGCCGGGCCATCACGCCTCCGAAGCGGGTAAGGCGCTTCGACACCCGGTTCTTTGCCGTCGATCGCACCGCCATCGCCGATGAAGTCGAGGGAGTGATCGGCCCCGAGGCGGAGCTTGTGGAGCTGACCTGGGTCACCATCGCTCAGGCGAAAGCCTTGGATCTGCCCCCGATCACGACGGTGATTCTCAATGAGCTGGAGGCCCGTATCGCCGCTGGCTTCGGGCACCAGCTGCCGGTGCCCTTCTTCCATCAGCAGCGCGGCCGTTTCATAAAGGAGCTGCTGTAATCCGGACGCCACCCGTTATCCCGGAGCCGTGTAGCAGAGCCCTGAACCCATAGCCTTTAAGAGCCAGAATGGGCATGGGGCAGAATGGCATGGGGACTGAACGCACACGCGTTGAAACCCATGATCATGGATCCCTGTCTTCGCGGGGATGACAGTGGAGGTCTGGCGGGGATTTTTCGCCCCCTGCCCTTGACGGAACTTGGATTATGGGGCAATGGAACGTCACGATTTTCCGGCCGGGTTCGCCCGGCTTTTGCGTTTCGCCGAAGCCCTAGGGCCCACCGAAACGCCGAACCGAACATGAGGTCCGACCATGGCCAAAGCCGCAACGATCAAAGTGAAGCTCGTCTCCACCGCCGACACGGGCTATTTCTACGTGACGAAGAAGAACTCGCGCACGATGACCGACAAGATCACGATGAAGAAGTACGATCCTGTCGCGAAGAAGCACGTGGACTTCAAGGAAGCCAAGATCAAGTAATCCGCTTCCAAGCAGAATTGCGCAGATAAAAACCGCCCTCTCGGGCGGTTTTTTCGTTCTCTGTGGTAAAGACTGCCCGGCAGGTGCCTGCCTAGCGGCTCGAACGCGTGTCTTCCCAGTGGCGGATCCGGTCCATCTCACGCATCTGGCGACGGCTGATCGAACCGGTCGTTACCACATCGCGCCGGGCGGCTCGCACGAGGCGGACACGATCGCGGTCCCAGAAGCGCCTGTCATTGATTGCCCGTGGCTCTCTGTAGACCACCCGCGTCACCTCACGGGGCTGCCGGTAAACGACTCGGGTGCGGTAGCGCGGTTCGCGGTAGACCACTCGGGTCTGATAGACCGGAGCAGGCCGGTAGACGACGCGTGTTGCGACCGGGGCCGAGTAGTAGCCGTAGGCCGGGTCGGAATAGGCCGGATAGCTATAGGCTGCAGGATAGCCGTACCCATAGCGATAGCCGTAGGACGGATAGCTGTAGCCATAACCGGGATAGGCGTAAGCCGGGGTAGCTGCGGCAGTGAGCAGGCCGCCGAGCACCACGCCGCCGATCAGGCCGGCGGCGACGGCGCCACCATTGTTCCAGCCGCCGTGGCGATGGCCGCGCCACCGTTGGGCCTCAGCCGATCCGACGCTTCCGACAGTGATGATGGCAGCACTGGCCAGTAACGCTAGTTTCTTCATGACCAACCTCTTGAGAAGGGGCAAATACCCTTCAATACTGAATCAATTCAGAAGCCTGAGTCTTGGTTCGCAGCTTGGCTGAAAAACTCGTAATTTCTTGATGAAAATCAAAGATTTCTGACAATTCGTTCACAATTGCTGACCGATGCTCGGCGATCCGCTCCGCATCTGCGGCTAAGCTGAAGTTGAAGCGTTGATCCGTTTGGCAGCCTCGCGCCATGCCGCCCTGCGCCGCTTGGCCAATGAGCAATCCTGCCTCCGATCGACGCAACCTGATCAAGAAAGACGGCAAGCTCCTCAATTCGCTGGTTCGATGTTTCCGGCTTCCGCGTCATGGCACCTCGGCTTTCAGGTCTAATCTTTACAAGGACCGAGAGGACGATTGGGAGGATGATCGGGAGGACCCAGGATGCTCCGGGAGCCTGTTCGCCACAGGCAGATGATTGGCCGCCTTCGAGGACCAATCGATCAGCGTGCATAAACCTGCGAGCGCGGGAAAATCGTGTTTCCCGCCGCTACTTGCGCGATTACGCCCGCGATCTTCTCCCCACCCTTGGCCGATGGCTCTATGGGGTTGGCGTAGTCGTCGGGCTCGTTGCAGATCAGGCGCAGGTCGATGAGGTGGAGCCTGCGGGCAAAGGCTTCGCGGGTGATGACGTCGTTGAAGATGGAAAGCGCCGTCACCACAAGGCGCTGCTCCTGCGGGTCCGGGAACCGGGCATCGTAGATCGTGCAGACCGCAGTCGGCAGGCGGCGCTCGAGAACGGCATCGAGCATTGCCCGGTAGTTTCGGGCAAACTCGTCCTGAACGGCGGCGAACTTCGCGATCACCTCGGCCACCGAGCGGGCTTGCTCCCGCAGGAGGCCGCTGCTGCGCAGAGCATCGTTGCCGCCAACGCTCACCACCAAGTGGGTCGCGTCCGAAGGCAACCTTGCCAGTTGTCGCTCGACACCGGCGGTGACGGCGCCATCAACCGCGCAGAGGGAGGCCTTCGCGCCGCCGGGAAGCTTCGCCTGCACCTGCGTCACCACATCGGGCTCGCCCCGGCGCACATAGGCGCCGTTGTCGAAGATGCTGTCGCCGAGCAGCACGACGTGAGTCATGAGGCTCTCCCGAGCAGCCGGTTCAGGGCCGGAACGAGATGGGTGGTCAGGTAGGGCTTGGCGACGAATTCCGCGCCTGCAGGCACAGGCCCGGAACTGGCATCCGAATGCCCCGACATCATCACCACGGCCAGATCGGGCCAGCGCCTGCGAGCCTGGTCCGCCAGCTCGAAGCCGTCGATCTTGCCAGGCACGTGCGCGTCGGTCAGGAGGGCATGGACGGCAGGGCGGCTCTGAAGCTGGGCGAGGGCAGCATCCGAATCCGTCGCTTCGAGCACCTCGAATCCTGCCTCATGCAGGTGGCGGACAAGCGCCTCCCGGATGCTCGGCTCCTCCTCCACCAGGAGAACCACCGGAGACTGTTGCGGCGATGAGGGCACCTGCGCATTCCCTTCCGATAGGACAAACCCGTGCAGCGACAACTTGGCGGAAACTGCCCTTGTTCCAGATGTAACCTTCTCTCGTCTCCACGGAACGCCCCTCCGTGGGCAACGTTGATTCAAAAGCCCGATGGCGGGCTGAGGAGAGATCAGATGCTTGAAACATTCAAGGCGTCCATGCTGACCATGATGCTGACGGTCTGGAGCACCATCGCTTTCGCTCAGACACCCCCAGCCGGAGCGCCCGGAGGTGGAGCAACCTCCCCTTCAGGAACCACGACCGGAGCGACCCCCGGCGAGGCGGCGGCCGCAGGCGACGGAATGGACTGGATCTGGATCATCGTCGCCGTCGTCGTGGTTGCCGCACTCCTCTACTACTTCCTCGGGCGCGGCCGCAGCACGAGGGTTTGATCGCGCACGGAACAAGCCAGTCAGGCTGGCGGTGTATCGCCAGCCTGAAAGAAAGGCCTGAAGTTTTCGAGCCAGGAGACGAGCCAGAACTCCAAAGCTGCCTTGGCGGCCTGCTCCGTCGGACCGTAGCCCCAGGCATCCTCCTGGAGAGGTGTCGACCAGATCCAGAATTTGTTGCTGCCGTCATAGGCGACGTTGCCGACCTCGATGGGTCCGACAAAGCCCACATGGCGATTGAGCGGCACGCCAGCCACGCGGTCCTGCTGCCACTGAATTCTGCTCATCCGCCGCTCTGCCGATCCTCTGGCCCTCCCTGCGATTTAGAGCAGCCGCCCATCTTCACAAGCCAAGGATGCTTGAGCGGAGGAACAGGGCGCTGGAGAACCACGTTGCCGCAACAGACCAGGAGGGAGATGGGCCATGGAAGGCGGTGCGATCTGGCTGACGACGATCGGCACGATCATCGGCCTCTCGGCTCTGATCCTCGTAATCGCGATCGTCCTGCGGCGACGCAGGCGCTCCCTCAAGTGATATACCCTGAAAGGACCATGCCTTGAAGCTCGAGCTCATTCACAAATGGCAGTGCCCCTACTCAGCCCGCGTGCGCGACTTCATCGACGAGCAGGGATTGAAGGACCGGATCGACTATACGGAGATCAACGAGGTCGAGGGCGCGAAAGACAAGCTCGTCCAGCTGACCGGGAAGTCGCAGGTGCCCTGTCTGGTGATCGACGGCCAGCCGATGCTGGAAAGCGGCGAGATTGTGCAATGGCTTCAGCAGAACCTCTCCGGCGCGCAAGGCGCTGCACGCTCGTAAGGCCCGTCGAATGCGCTTCATTCCGACGAGCGTGCATGGCGTGATCGACTATATCTGGGGGATCGCGCTGCTCTCGACCCCCTGGCTCCTCGGTTTCGCGGATGTGCCGGCAGCCAAGTGGGTTGCGGTCGTGTTCGGGGTGGGAGCGATCCTTTACTCCGCCCTGACGGCTTATGAGCTCGGGGTGCTGCGCCTCCTGCCGATGCCCCTCCACCTGATCTTCGACGGGATCGGAGGATTGGTGCTGGCGGCCTCGCCCTTCCTGTTCGGCTTTGCGGACCGGGTCTACCTCCCGCATGTGCTCTTTGGCCTGTTCTCCGTTGCGGCGAGCCTTCTGACCCGGATGGAAACAGTGCTGTCCACCGGCCATCGGGAGCCCGCCTGACTACCCAGAATTCGTGTTTGACGACGGGTGCCAAGAGGCGCAGCATCGTGCTTCCTCGAAGGAGGCGGCCATGTTCGATCAAGTCGTCGAAGTGAGTGAGGCGTTCCGTCAAAGTGCAGCCCAGATGCAGGGATCTCTGCGGATGGCCATGAAGGGCTGCCCGGAATGCGGCACGTCCCATATGATCGCGTCACCGGGCCTTGGCATCTGCGCAGATTGCGGATCGAGCCTGAGAGTGCTGCCAGACCCGCAGGATCCTCACGCATAGGCTCAATCGCCTGGCACCCTTTGCGAACCACCCTTTATGCTCTGCGTTCGGAGAATCGCATGGCATTCCTTGGGTGGATCGGACGAGCCTGGGACCGGATCGGGCTACGTCCCGCAGATATGAAGCTGGCGTTGCGGGTAACCGTCGCCGGTTTCCTTGCCTTTGTAGTGACGAAGGTCATCGGCCTGCCGCAGGGATACTGGGCCGTGATTACGGCCGTTGTGGTGACCCAGGCCAGCGTCGGAGGTTCACTCAAGGCCGCCATCGAGCGGTTCAGCGGCACGCTTGCCGGAGCTGTCTACGGCGGAGTCGTTGCGGCTTTCGTCCCGCATGACTCTCCCGCCGGCTTGGGGCTTGCAATCGTCGTCGCCCTGCTCCCTCTGGCACTTCTTGCCGCCGTCAGACCAGCCTTCCGGGTTGCGCCCATCACCGCGCTCATCATGCTTCTGCCGCCGACGGGGCAGGCGATCGGCCCCCTTTTCTCGGCCTTCGACCGCGTGCTGGAGATCACGCTGGGCAACATCGTAGGCCTCATCGTCTCCCTGTTGGTGCTGCCTGCCCGAGCCCACACCCTGATGACGGAAGCCGCCGCAAAGGTTGTCTCCCTCAATGCGGAGCTGATCTCCCTCTTCATTGACGAACTCACCGCGGGTCCGAAAGGCCGTGAGGCGTTGCAGCAGCTTCACCCACGAATCCGCGCGGCCCTGAAGAAGGCGGAAGCCGCCGCCGATGAAGCGGCGCGGGAGCGCCGAAGCCACCTGACCGATGCCGCCGATCCGGAGCCCCTCATCCGCACGCTCTACCGGGTGCGCCACGATCTCGTGATGATCGGCCGCGCCGCGTCGAGCCCTCTGCCCGCACCGATCCTGGAGAGGCTAGGACCGACGCTGACCGTCCTGCATGAAAGAACTCGGGAATTGCTCTTAGGGCTGGCGCAGGCTCTTCAGCATCGTAAGCCACCTCCGGATCCAGGTGCTTTCCAGGCCGCTTTTCATGCCTTCATCGGCGCCACGGAAGCTCTCAGGTCAGATGTCCTGATGCAAAAGCTGCCCGGCGAGACCTTCGGGCAGGTCTTTGCCCTGGGCTTTGCCTTCGAGCAGTTCAAGAAGGACCTTGGCGATCTGCTGGCACGCACCGAGGAGCTGGCGCTGCGGAGCACTCCTGAAGCTTCGGAGCGTTGACCTTGCCGGCAGCACGCCATTCCAGGCTGGCACGCATGTGGTTTGTTTATCTAATTCTCGGCATCAGCCTCCTCTACGCCGCCCTGGTCTCGGTGGCAGCGCTGTCGCAAACCCGGATGCTGTTTCCGGCACAGATGGCAGCGGCCAACCGGCCCAACCTGCCGCCGTCGGCCGAACGGCTGGAGCTGACAACAGCCGATGGCGTGCGCCTCATCGGCGTGCGGCTCGGCAGCCGGTCGGACCTGAAGCCCGCGCTGCTCGGGTTCGGGGGCAATGCGTGGAATGCGGAGGCCATGGGGCTGTATCTCCATGGCCTCTTTCCGGATCACGAGGTGATCGCGTTTCATTACCGTGGCTATCCGCCGAGCGGCGGCCAGCCGAGCGCAAAGGCCCTGCTCGAGGACTCGCTGGCGATCTTCGACCGCCTGCAGCAGGAACCCGCCCGAAGGGTCGTCGCCGTCGGCTTCAGCATCGGCAGCGGGGTGGCTGCCTATCTGGCCCGCCATCGCCCCGTGGACGGCCTCGTGCTGGTCACACCCTTCGACTCGCTGAAGGCCCTCGCCCGCGAACATTTTCCATGGGCGCCCACCGGATTGCTCCTGCGGCACCACATGCCGACCATCGACCTTGTGAAGGATCAACGGACATCGACCGCTCTGATCGCAGCAGGCCGCGACACCATCGTGCCGCCTCGGCGCACGGAGCCATTGCGCACGGCAATCCCCAACCTCGTTCTCGACCGCACCGTCGCCGAGGCAGGCCATAACGATCTGTACGGTCATCCCGCCTTCGCAGCCGCCATGCGCGAAGCGCTGGGGAGGTTTGAAGCGCCTGCGCCGCAGCAGCGCCCGTGAAAAGGCCCTCACCGGGCGGCGGCCGTCACCCCTCGTAAAGCGGCACGAGCTCCATTTCCGGCACCAGAACCAGGCCCTTGTCGGTGATGCGGATCTCCGGGATCACGGAAAGCGGGATCAGGTTGAAACCCATATAGGGGATCTTGCAGCCCGCCCTTTCCCAGGCTGCCTTCAAGGCTTGCGTCTCGGCCGCCACCTCGGTCACGCGCTTGTCGGAGAGAAGACCGGCGATCGGGAGCGCGACCATGGCGACGACCTTGCCGCCATCGACGAGGCAAACGCCGCCTTGGGCTTCGATGAGCGTATCGAGGGCAACCCGCATGTCGGCCTCGTTCGTGCCGGCGACGATGACGTTGTGGGAGTCGTGCCCGACGCTGCTGGCGACGGCGCCGCTTTTGAGCCCGAAATCCTTGAGCAGACCATGGGCCACACCCCCGGTGCGGCCGTGACGCTCGATGACGGTGACGAAGGTCAGATCGTTCTTGGAGAGCAAAGCCTCCCAGCTCTCCTCCTTGTCCAGTTGAACCTTGTCGTGGAACAGCACGATGCCCGGCAGGGCAACGCGGATCACATTGGCCGTGCAGGATTCCGTCGGCAGTTCCGGGATCAGCTTCGGCACCTGGGGGATATGGACCGTGCGGTAGGCTTCGTCCGGATAGCGGTAGCGGTTGGAGAGCGCCCCATCGAGAACCGGCGTGATCCGCTTGTTCTCGACCACGAGCTCGCCGCCGTACCAGGTGTTCTGCACCTCCAGCTCATCGTTGAGCAGCACCACGTCGGCCCGGCGTCCGCCGCCGAGGCCGCCGATCTCGCCTTCCATGGCAAAGCGGGTGGCCGGATGAAGCGAGCCCATGCTCCACGCCTGCTCGCGGCTCATCCCGGCGCGGCGCGCCTCTCGGGTCACCCAGTCCATGCCGAACATCATGAGGTCGTCAGCATCCCGGTCGTCGGTGCACACGCAAATGCGCTTGTGGGACGAGCCCAGCTCCGTGATGGTCTTGATGGCCTCCGGCAGGGAGTGCCATGGGGTCGTAGGCGGACCGCCGCGCAGGAAGATCCAGACGCCCGCGTCGAGCAGATCGTCCGCGATGTCCCTGTCGATGGCTTCGTGGGTGTCGGTGACGCCGCTTGCCGCATAGGCCGCGACGAACTCGCGGCCATAGATGTGCCCCGAGATCGGCTTGCCGCGCTCCAGGGCCGCGGCCAGGATCGCATGGCTGCGCTCGTCGCCCATTGTGACGGGCACGAAATCCATCTTCTCGCCGAGCGCCGCTGCTTCCGGCCAGCTGTCGAAGAGGGCTGCGATCTTTTCAGGCGTCAGGTCGCCACCGGCGGTTTCCAGCTCCGGCGAGGTTGCCGGCACCGTGCTGGGCACGGTGAGGAAAATGGAAAGCGGCGCGTGACGGGCATCCTCCAGCATCATCTCGATGCCGGCGGCGTCCATCACGTTGCCGATCTCGTGGCTGTCGCAGAAGATCGTCGTCGTGCCGTTGAGCAACGCCGCCTCCGCATAGGCGCAGGCCGTGATCATGCTGCTTTCGATATGGATGTGCGGATCGACCAGGCCGGGCGCAATGATGCCGCCCTTCGCGTCATAGACCCTGCCCGGCGTTCCCTTCACCTGCCTATGGGAGCCGGCCGACTTGACGGCCGCAATGCGCCCGCCCGCAATCCAGATCTCCCGCTCGGGCGCGATGCGCTCGCTGTAGGTGGAGAGCACCCGAGCACCCGTGATCACCAGATCGGCGGGAGCACGGCCCGAGGCCACATCCGCCAGCCGCCGGGTCATGGTCGATAGGGGAGCCACGGAAAAGCGGGTCAACGCTGTCTTGGAAGGCTGCGATGGTGTGCGATGGTCCATGTCCCTCATCCCGTTTGGAAAGTGTTTTCCTAACGTAGCAGGGCAGGACAGCAACCGCACCTTGGATCATGCCGGCAGCGGCAGTTTCCTTGACGGCATGCCTGTCTTATGGCCAAGCTTGGGGTGTACGAGATGTTTGACTGACTCGAACGGACATGACGAAAGTTCTTCAATGCTTCCCGCGCGCAACCCAGGCAAATAAAAAGGCGCCTTGCGGCGCCATGCTTGGAAAATGAAGTTTGGTGGCCAGCTGGGGGCAGTGTTGAGGAGGCAACGATCTGCCCCCAAGCTGGCCGAGCCCCCGAAGTCCCAGGAGATGCGGCGGACCTGAGCATCCGTAGGGCATTTCTTCCGCTCGTGGCGGATACTTGAGTTGAACGTATAGGAAACATTTGGCGATGCAAGCGCCCTTGTGGCCAAAAAGCGGCATTTTCCCAAAAAAGTTAAAGCCAAGTGTTGTCAAAGAGATGAATCGTTCTCCTGACGTTAGGTTTTAGCCAGGTAAATATTCCGGCCAAGCTAAGAGGAAGCGTTGTCGGCCTCAAGGTATGTCTTGACCGTGGCGATGAACTTGGCCACGGAAATGGGCTTGGACATGTAGGCCTCGCAGCCCCCTTCCCGGATCCTCTCCTCGTCGCCCTTCATGGCAAAGGCCGTGATGGCGATCACGGGAATGGACTTCAGCTCCTCATCCGCCTTCAGCCAGCGGGTCACCTCGAGGCCTGAGACCTCGGGAAGCTGGATGTCCATGAGGATCAGGTCAGGCTTATGGGCCCGGGCCAGCTCCATGGCCTCGATGCCATGGCTGGTCTTCAAGGTCGCGTAGCCATGAGCCTCAAGGAGGTCGTTGAAGAGCTTCATGTTGAGTTCGTTGTCCTCAACGATGAGCACCGTCTTCTTCATTGCCGCTATCCCGGGGCCCAAAAACGCACTTCACCGGCCCAATTATTCATCTGATGATATAGGTAGGTCTAAACCTATTGATGAAATGCAAACTGACAGCATGAACACTCCCTTAAAAAGAGTTACCCGCGAAGAGGCCGAAAATGTCGCACTCCAGGCTTTCTCGTTCATCATGAGCGACGAAGAGCGCCTGGGCCGCTTCCTTGCGGTGTCGGGGCTTGGCCCCGACACCATTCGTTCGGCGGCCTCGTCTCCAGGCTTCTTTGCCGGCATCCTCGACTACGTCGCCTCGGACGAGCCGCTGCTGATCGCCCTGGCCAAGGAAATGAACACCAAGCCTGAATACATCATGCAGGCCCACTGGAGCCTTTCTCCGTCCGAGTTCGAATAGCCAAGCCGCCTTCTGAGCCCAGCCGTTCCATGAGCGAAGCGCCCTTCTGCCGCGATTGCCTCACCCCCGCCGCCTGGCGCGGGGCAGACAGGTGCGCGGCCTGCGGGTCCCCTCGCCTGCTGCGGCACAAGGAGCGCGATGGCCTCTCCATCGCCCATGTGGACTGCGACGCCTTCTTCGCGGCGGTGGAGAAGCGCGACGAGCCGAGCTTAGCGGACAAGCCGGTGATCATCGGCGGCGGCAAGCGCGGGGTTGTCTCGACGGCCTGCTACGTGGCGCGCACCTATGGGGTGCGCTCCGCCATGCCCATGTTCCAGGCCCTCAAGCTGTGCCCCCACGCTGTGGTCATCAAGCCGAACGGAGACAAGTACAGCAAGGCCGGGCGCGAGGTGCGCCAGCTCATGCGGGAGCTCACGCCGCTGGTCGAGCCGGTCTCCATCGACGAGGCCTTCCTGGACCTGACCGGCACGGAGCGCCTGCACCACGGCAGCCCTGCCCTGACGCTCGCCCGATTCGCCCATAAGGTCGAGAACGAGATCGGGATCAGCATCTCGGTCGGGCTCTCCTACAACAAGTTCCTGGCCAAGATCGCCTCGGATCTCCACAAGCCTCGCGGCTTTTCCATCATCGGCCGTGAGGAGGCCGCCGATTTCCTCGCCGACAAGCCGGTCGGGATCATCCCGGGCATCGGCGCCTCAGCCCAGGCACGCCTTGCCAAGGTGGGCGTGACGCAGATCGCGCACCTGCGGGACGTGCCGTTGAAGCTCCTTTTCGAGGCGCTCGGCCGCGACTCGCAGCGCCTGTCCCGTCTGGCCTGGGGCGAGGACCGCCGGGCTGTCACCCCGGAGCGGGAGACCAAGAGCGTCTCGGCGGAGACAACCTTCGAGACGGACCTCCGCTCCTTCGAGGATCTCGAGCCGATCCTGTGGCGGCTGTCGGAAAAGGTCTCCCGGCGCCTCAAGGCCGCGGGCCTTGCCGGACGCAGCGTAACCCTGAAGCTCAAGGACAAAGAGTTCCGGCTCCTGACCCGGACCCGGTCGGGCCTCGCTCCAACCCAGCTCGCTGTCCGCTTGTTCGACCCCGCGCGGCAGCTCCTGAGGGCGTCCTGCGACGGGACGGCGTTTCGCCTCATTGGGATCGGTGCGGCCGATCTCTGCGATGGGGCGGACGCGGACAAGGGCGACCTCGCGGATCAGACGGTGGTGCGGCAGGCCCACATGGAGGCCGCGATCGACAAGATCCGCGAGAAGTTCGGCGCCAACGCCGTGCAGAAGGGAATCGTGCTGCGCAAGCCTCAGCGCTGACAGGGGCTCGGCGCCTGCACGTCCAAGCTCTTCAGATCGCCCTTCAGGGCGAAGTCGCCGTAATCGAGCTTCAGGGCGCGGCTGATGCCATTCTCATAAAGCTCGAAGGAAATCGTGTAGACCGGAACGCGGTCCGCGGTCCCTTCCTCGTAATAGCTGATCGTCACCGGCCAGCGCGGCACGGAGGCAAGGCTCTCCTGCCGGGCAGGGTCCTCCAGGGAGGCCGCCGCCGCACCCGGCTCGATCTTTCGGCCGATCAGGCCCAAGGTGTCATAAACCTTGTCGCCCTTGTTCGACCCGTCATAGACCTTCACGGCCAGGGTCGTATCACCGCGGCGGCCCGCTTCGATCAAACGTTTCAGGTGCTCGGTCGGAAAGACGGTCTCGCCGTTGGACGCGAAGGCTGCTCTCTTTGGCTGCTTGAGGTCAACGTTCAGCGTTCCCTGGGGCGTGAGCTTGGCATCGCCATCCACCTCCCCGTCCTTGATCAGTCCCTGGCGCAGGGATGTGCTTTTGAAATGCATGGAGCGGCCATCGCCCGTCTCGTAAGTCGCCGTCTGGATATCGACGGTGTTGGAGCCCGACTCACTGCTGTTCAGGATCGTGACCTGACGGTACTTGAGGGTGTAGCCGTCGCAGGCATCGCCACCGAACTCCATGGCGATGCGCCCTCTGGCGTTCTCGACCCCATTGGAGTTGCCTGCGCGCAGAAGCGAGAGGTCGTAGACCGCCCTGTGAGGCGCGAGTTGAACCGAGGGCTTCGCCGTCTCCGCTAAAGCCGGCATCAGCAAGACGATGGAAAGGCCCGAGGCCACAGCAAGGAAACGCATCTCTTCTCCCGATCCCACGGTTGCCAAGATAGGTGTGTCCTGCGGACAGGGCAATGTTCCCGCTTGCGTCCTTCCGGCTCATCCGCCACTACTCCTTCTGGATTAAGTGACAAACCGAGGCTTTCATGAGCGCAGTCGACAAGAAACTTCAGGACCTTGGCATCACCTTGCCGACACCGGCCGCACCGGTTGCAAACTACGTTCCTTTCGTGCGGACCGGGAACCTGATCGTCATTTCCGGGCAGCTCTGCCTCAGCCTCGACGGCAAGCTGGCCGACGGCCATAAGGGCAAGCTCGGGGCAGATATCTCTCCCGAGACCGGCCAGGAGGCCGCCCGGCTGTGTGCGATCAACCTCCTCGCCCAGCTCAAGGCCGCCGTCGGCGATCTCGATAAGGTGGTGCGCTGCGTGCGCCTCGGCGGCTTCATCAACGCCGTGCCGACCTTCGCGGCTCTCGCCCCCGTCATGAACGGCGCCTCGGACCTGATGGTCGAGGTCCTCGGCGATGCGGGCCGTCACGCCCGCTCCACGGTCGGCGTGGCCGAACTGCCGCTCGATGCCTGTGTCGAAGTCGAAGGGATGTTCGAAGTCCAATGAGCACGCCGAGCTGGCTTGTCGCGAAGCCCATCGCCCATCGCGGCCTTCACAACAAGGCGAACGGCGTCATCGAGAACACTCTCTCGGCCGCGGAAGCCGGCGTAGAGCGCGGTTTTCCCATCGAGCTCGACGTGCAGCTGACCGCAGATCACGAAGCCGTCGTGTTCCACGATTTCGAGCTGGAGCGCCTGACCGGAGAGACCGGCCGCGTCGCCGAGCGGAATCTGTCCGACCTGACCGGGATCGACATCTCCGGAGCCAAGGCGGGAGACAAGATTCCGTCGCTGACGCAGTTCCTCGATACGGTTGCCGGGCGGGTGCCGCTTGTGGTCGAGATCAAGAGCAAGTTCGACGGCAACATGACCCTGACGAAGCGGACCGTGGAAATCCTGAACGACTACAGCGGTCCGTTCGTGATCAAGTCCTTCGATCCCCAGATCGTCGCGACCCTGCGCTCCATCGCGCCGAGCATCACGCGCGGCATCATCGGCGAGCTGGAATATGCCTCAAAGGCCGACAGCTTCATGACAGACGAGCTGCGGCACAGGCTCTCGAACCTGCTGCATTTCGAAGAGTCCCAGCCGCAGTTCGTGTCCTGGAAGGTGAATAACCTGCCTTGCGCCGCCCCGTATTTGGCAAAGGCCATCGGCAACCTGCCCCTGATGGCATGGACCGTGCGCAATCCCGAGGATCGCGCCCGAGCGGAGCAGCATGCGGACCAGATGGTGTTCGAGGGCTTCCTGCCCTGACGGTTGCAAGGATCTCGCCGAGTGATTAGCTCTTTGTCCAAACGGCGAGATCCTTCCATCCAGTGACGCTTCAAGTCAAAATTGCCCAGGGCCTGAAGGCCGTTCCTGCCGCCGCCTGGGATGCCTGCGCTGCGGGCAGTGGATCGGGCGACGACGACCTGAACAACCCTTTCGTGTCCCACGCTTTTCTGTCCGCGCTGGAGGATTCAGGCTGTGTCGGGGCGAAAACCGGCTGGGCTCCTCTGCACGTCATTGTCGAAGACGAGGCAGAAAACCTTCTGGGTGCGGCGCCGTGCTATCTCAAGTCCCACTCCATGGGCGAATACGTTTTCGATCACTCCTGGGCGGACGCCTATACCCGGGCGGGTGGGCGCTATTATCCCAAGCTCCAGGTTGCGGTGCCGTTCACGCCCGCCACAGGCCCCCGTCTTCTCGTCCCCAGCGGATCCAAGGCTGAGGAAGTACGCTCCTACCTGATCGCGGGCCTGCGGGCCCTGCGGGACCAGACAGGCGCCTCCTCCATCCATGCCACTTTCCTGCAGGATCGGGACCTCCAGGCATTTACCTCGGAAAGTTTCCTGCAGCGGAACGACCAGCAATTCCACTGGTTCAACGAAGGCTATGGCAGCTTCGACGGCTTCCTCGACGCACTCGCCTCCCGCAAGCGCAAAGCGATCAGGCGCGAGCGGCGTGATGCGCTGGCAAACGACGTCTCCATCGAATGGCTGACGGGTGCCGAGATCACGGAGGCGCATTGGGATGCCTTCTTCGCCTTCTACATGGATACGGGCTCCCGCAAATGGGGCCGGCCCTATCTCAATCGCCGCTTCTTTTCCCTGATCGGCGAGCGGATGGCCGATCGGGTGCTGCTCGTCATGGCCAAGCGCAACGGGCGCTACATCGCTGGCGCGATCAACTTCATCGGGGCCAAGCGGCTTTACGGACGCAATTGGGGCTGCATCGAGGATCATCCCTTCCTGCATTTCGAGGTTTGCTATTACCAATCCATCGATTTCGCCATCGCCCGCGGCCTCGACCGGGTCGAGGCCGGAGCCCAGGGGGAGCACAAGCTGGCGCGGGGTTACAAGCCCGTGATCACGTCATCCGCCCACGACATCGCCGATCCCTCTCTGCGCCGGGCCGTCGAGGCTTATCTGGAGCAGGAGCGCCTCTACGTTTCCGAGGCAGCCGATGAACTGGCGGAGGCAACCCCGTTCAAGCACCGCGAGGACGAATAGGCTCAGGACACGGACGTCTCCTGCCGCGAGGCCTCGGCAAAGGCGACGAAGCCCTGAAGATAAGCACGGAGCTGCTCCTCGATCTTTTGGTCCGCAAGCACGCCATTCGGGGTGAACACCGTCTGCGCCTTGGACACCATCAGGCGCCCACCATTCCAGAGATCGGCGCCCAGGTATCGCAGCACGGGAAGCCAGGCGTTCTGGGACAGAATGGTCCCGAATCCGCCTGGGGAGGCCCCGATCAGGGCGACGGGCTTGCCGCCGAAGACGCGCTTGAGGTCCGTATTGGGGCGGGAGAGCCAATCGATGGCGTTCTTGAACACGCCCGGAATCGAGTTGTTGTACTCGGGCGTCACCAGCAGGAGCCCATCGGCTGACGCGATAGCGTCCTTGAGCCCGCTCACGCGCTCCGGGATTCCCTCGGCTGCCTCGAGATCCGCATCGTAGAGCGGAATGCCCCGAATGGTCTCGACCACGAGCTCGGTCCCCTCCGGCATCAGCCCTGCGGCAGCCCGCAGCAAAGCTGCATTGTAGGAGGCTTGGCGCAGGCTCCCCGATAGGCCGATCAGCTTCGTCATGTCACCCTCATCGAACATCCGCCTCTCATCCCAAGAAGATGCCCTTGCGGAAGGGGCAGCCGCTTCAACGCTAAGGTTCGCGGAAGTGCGAGTCAAACGACGGCCGGGGCGGGCAACGCTCGGCCTATAGCCTAAAGCCGCCTAGAAAATTCGGGACAGTCGTTCATATGTGGACTATGGACCCTCAGTCCTTTGCCGAACCTTCTCAGAAGCCATGATCCACCTCTTTCCCCGCCTGCCTCGCGAGCAAGCCTGATGAACAGCATCATGCTTCAGCCTGACTTCCTGGCGAACAGCGGTACCATGGGTGAGCGCATCCGCTGTCACGACTGGTCGGCAACCCCGATCGGCGCCATCGGCATGTGGCCCCAGTCCCTGCGGACGGCCGTGGGCATGATGCTCCGCTCGAAGTTCCCGACCTTCATGGTCTGGGGACCGGAACTGACAGCTTTCTACAATGACGCTTACAGGCCGGTCCTGGGCGTAAAGCCCGAGTCCCTCGGACGTCCCTTTCAGGAGATCTGGCCGGAGGCTTGGGATGTCCTGGGTCCGATTGTGGAACGGGCCCTCGCCGGGGAGGCGAGCTACTTCGAGGACCTGCCGCTTACTCTCGAGCGCAAGGGTTACCCGGAACAGACGTGGTGGACCTTCTCCTACAGCCCGATCCATGACGAGACCGGCGTGGCCGTGGGCCTCCTCTGCATCATTCACGAAACGACCGCGAAGGTACAGGGCGAGCAAAGGCTCGAATTTCTCGTCCGCCTGAGCGATCGCCTGCGGGGCCTAAACGAGCCAATCGAGGTGATCGCAACCGCACAGGAGATGCTGGGTGAGCATCTCAAGACCAGCCGCGTCGGCTACGGAGAGGTCGAGGAGACAGCGCGCTACTTCACCACGGAGCGGAACTGGACCGACGGCACGGTCGCGCACCAGACCGGAACCCACGACCTTGCGGCTTTCGGCCCAGAGATACACTCTGCCCTCAAGCGGGCGGAGCCCCTGGTCGTCAACGACGTTGCCACCGATCCCCGCACCAATTCACCGGACCATCTGGCCGCCTTCGCGTACCTTGCGACATCTGCCGTCATAACGGTCAGCCTGATCAAGCGGGGGCGGATGGTGGCCGCCCTCTACGTGCACAACCGGACGCCCCGCCTCTGGAGCGACACCGAAGCCAAGCTCGTCAGGGATGTAGCCGAGCGAACCTGGGATGCCGTCGAGCGGGTCCGCTCGGAGGCTGCGCTGCGCGCCAGCGAGGACCGCCTGCGTCTTGCCATCGATGCCGGGCGCATGGCCGTCTGGGAGCACCACACGGCCACCGATCAGATTACGGCGAGCCCCGAGCTCAATCGCCTCCTGGGATATCCGGCAGACGCACAGCTGAATATCGCGGAGATTCGCGAGCGCTATTATCCGGGAGACCGCGCGCGACTGACCGAAGCAGCCCTGGGATCTCTCAGAAAAGGTGAGCGGTTCTTCGAGGTCGAATACCGCTTCTACAGAGTCGACGGGGCCCTGCGCTGGTTCCTGATGCGCGCCGAGATGCTGATCGGTCCCGATGGGATGCCGACCCGAACGGTCGGTGTTCTTCTGGATATCACCGACCGCAAGGAAGCCGAGGAGGCCCTGCTGGAAAGGGAAGCGGAGCTGATGGCCGCTCTCGAGGCGGGCTCATTGGCCATCTTCGACTTCGATCACATCAAGGGCAGGATGAACCCCTCCCCTCGCCTTAGCGAACTTTACGGCTATCCGCCCGATCATGTGCTCACCCTAGCGGACATCCGCAGCCGTTATCATCCCGACGACGTGGCGAAAGTTTTCGGCAAGCGGGACCGGGACCATGCCGATACCGGCCTTCGGGGCTTCGAATGGACCCTCCGCCTGCTTCTGCCCGGCGGCACGATCAGATGGGTAAATGGAGTGGGCGAGTATCTCCGGGACGAAGAGGGCCGCATCCTCCGCTCCCGCGGGGTGATCATGGACATCACGGAGCGTAAGCGTTGGGAGGAGCATCAGCAGCTTCTCATCAACGAGCTGAACCACCGGGTGAAGAACACCCTGGCCACCGTCCAATCCGTCGCCTCGCAGACGCTGCGCAACGCCGACTCGATGGAGGAGGCACGCTCGGCCTTGGAAGCCCGGCTGTTCGCTCTGTCCCGCGCCCATGACGTCTTGACCCGCGAGAACTGGGAAGGAGCGGGCCTGTCGGAGATCGTTCGGGTGGCCTTGGCACCGTATCGTCATGAGCGGGAAAACCGTCTGCATGCGCAGGGGCCCGACATACGTCTTTCCCCGCGCATGGCCATGGCCATCGCCATGGCTCTGCAGGAGCTTGCCACGAATGCGGTCAAATACGGCGCTCTCTCCAATGCGGTGGGTCAGGTCCACATCGCCTGGAGCCTTGAGAGGGTTGATGGCCAACCCCGCCTGCACTTGGAATGGACCGAGACCGGAGGGCCTGCCGTCAAACCTCCAACGCGCCGCGGTTTCGGGACCCGCCTCATCCAGCGCAGTCTGGCGCAGGACTTGGGCGGGCAGGTGTCGGTCGAATTCCTGGAACCAGGGCTCAACTGCCGGGTCGACGCCCCCATCACCTCAGACGAGTTTCCGGGCGATCCATCTCGCCAATGACCGTCTCTGCACCAAATAGCGTGAAACCTGCCACTTGTTGCCTGTATTCCGCAACTCCCGAAGGAACGGGAATGCCGCACCATCGGGATCCTTATGACGTCGCCTGAGCCTACAATGCTCGCCAAGCGGACCGACGGGGCCGGGGCGGCGAATCCCGATTTCCTTGCAGGCGGCGGCCGGATGGGGGCGCTGATGCGCGCCTACGACTGGTCCGCGTCGCCGTTGGGCTTGCCCGAGACATGGCCGCAATCCCTGCGAACCCTCGTTCGTCTCATGCTCAACGCCAAGCAGGCCATGTTCATCGCCTGGGGACCTCAACTCGTCTTCCTCTACAATGACGACTACGCGCCCATCTTCGGCGCCAAACATCCCCATGCCCTGGGGCAGCCCTTCGCCGAGGTGTGGTCGGATATTTGGGAGCAGATCAAGCCTCTTGTCGACAGCACGCTTGCCGGCGAGGCCAGCTGGCATGAGGATCTTCTGATCCCCATGGAGCGAAACGGCTATCCGGAGGATGCCTACTTCACCTTCTCCTACAATCCGGTGCACGATGACGAAGGCGCCATTGCAGGCATGTTCTGCGCTGCCATCGAGGCAACCGACAAAGTCCTGATGGAGCGAAGGCTTGCAACGGAAAGCGAGCGGCTGCGCGAGCTGTTTCACCAAGCGCCCGGCTTCATGGCCATGCTCCGGGGTCCGGAGCACATCTTCGAGATGGTCAATTCCTCCTATTACCAGCTCGTCGGCCACAGGGACATTCTCGGCAAGCCGGTGCTGGAGGCGCTGCCGGAGGTGGCGGAACAGGGCTTCAACGAACTCCTGAACAGGGTTTATCAGACCGGAGAACCGTTCGTCGGCCGCGGTATCGCCGTGACCCTTCAGCGGGAGCCCGACAGCGAGCCTGAAGAGCGCTTCGTCGACTTCGTCTACCAGCCGATCAAGGATGCCCATGGCCGGGTCTCCGGCGTGTTTGCGGAAGGCAGCGACGTCACGGAAGCCAAAAGGGCCGAGGCGGCCCTTCGCGAGAGCGAAGCGCGAGCCAACGGCGTTCTGAGGGGAATGACGGAGGGCTTCCTTCTCCTCGACCGGGAATTCCGAATTCTGCAGATCAACGATGAAGCCCTGAGGATCGACAGCAGGGCTGCGGAGGAGATCCTGGGCCGGACTCACTGGGAGCTGTGGCCCCACTCCGTCGGGACCCCTGTCGAGGATGCATACCGAAGAGCTATGAACGAGCGGGTGCCGGTCTCGCTCGAACACCGGTACGTCTCCGACATTCATGACGTATGGCTGGAACTGCGCGTCTTTCCTGTCGAAGATGGGGGCGTGGCTTCGTTCTACCGGGACATAACGGAGCGGCAGAAGGCTTCGGAGGCCCTGCGCGCCAGCGAAGCGCGGCTGAAGGCTGTGCTCGACAACGTTCCAGTCGGCATCATCATTGCCGAAGCGCCCTCAGGCCGCGTGGTGACCGGCAACCCGCAGGCAGAACGCATCTTCCGCCATCCGATCCATCCCACGCCCGACTTCGAAGCCTACGGGCAATGGAGAGTCCACCACCCGGACGGAAGCCCGACCGCTCCTCAGGACTATCCGATTGCGCGCGCAATCCAGACTGGGGAGATCACGGAAGGCCAGGAATACCTGTACCGCCGCGGGGATGACACCGTGGCCTGGATGCGGTTTGCCGCTGCGCCGATCCGAAATGCGGAGGGCACCATTGTTGCCGGCGTCGTGGCGGCCGTCGACATCGATCAGGAGAAGCAGGCCGAGCAGCATCAGCAGCTTCTGATCAATGAATTGAACCACCGGGTGAAGAACACCCTCGCCACCGTCCAGTCAATCGCCTCGCAAACCCTGCGCAACGCTCATACCAAGGAGGATGCCCGCTCCGCTATCGAGGCGCGCCTCTTCGCCTTGTCCCGGGCGCATGATGTGCTGACGCGGGAAAACTGGGAAAGCGCCAGCCTCAAGGAGATTGTCGCTGAAGCCATGGCTCCCTACCGTCATGAGCGGGAGAACCGGCTGCACATGAAGGGCCCGGATGTGCGCCTTTCCCCGCGCATGGCTCTTGCTTTCGCCATGGCCCTGCAGGAGCTTGCCACCAACGCGGTCAAGTACGGCGCCCTTTCCGGTGCCGAGGGCCAGGTTCACATCGCATGGTCGGCCAGGCATTCAGGTCACGAACGCCGCCTGCATCTCAGCTGGACCGAAAGCGGGGGACCTGCCGTCGAGCCACCCACGCGGCGCGGTTTCGGCACCCGCCTCATTGAGCGCAGCCTGGCCCAAGACCTGGATGGGGAAGCGAAGATCCAGTTTGCTCCGGCGGGCGTCATCTGCACCGTGGACGCCTCACTCGCTTGACACCGCTTACGAAAAAAGCCGTACCGGATCCGTGAGATCCGGTACGGCTTGGTTTTCAAGAGAGCCATTTAGAAAGCCCGTTCGGCCTCAAAGACTCGAGATAACGGCCTCGATCCCTTCCATGATGGCGGCTGGCGAGGTGCCGACTGCATTCAGGGCCAGATCGATCATCCAGTAGCAGCCCAGCACGATGACCGGCACGAGGACCCAGCCCAGGATTTCCTCGAACCAGACCCGCCGGCGGCGGCGCTGATAGCGCTTTTCACGCCATGACAGCTGCGCCGGAGCATCCAGGGTGCGGGAGGCCTCGAGCGGGCCCTCGTGTATTTCACTCGTCATGCTCTAACCAGCGGAACCTTGGGAACGGTGCGAACACCACCGCCGCCACCATTACCATCGGATCCCTTCGGCTTCACCGACTTTTTCGTCTTCGATGAAGCGGACTTGGCCCGTGGCTTCTTCTTGGCGGCGTTGGTCACGTCCTTCTCGGGCTTCGGCTTGACCGGGCCCTCGACATATTCGAACCCAAGGCTCTGAAGGCCGATCTCGTCCGTCTTGACGATGACCTTGACCGCACCGCCATCCTTGAGGCGCCCGAAGAGCACCTCGTCCGCCAGCGGCGTCTTGATGGTTGTCTGGATCAGGCGGCCCATGGGGCGAGCGCCCATGGCCTCGTCGTAGCCATGCTCGACCAGCCAGTCGCGGGCCTCGTCGGTGAGCTCGATCGACACGTTGCGGTCGGCGAGCTGAACGTCGAGTTGCATCACGAACTTGTCGACAACCTTCTGAACCACTTCCTTCGGCAGATGGCCGAACGAGATGATGGCATCGAGGCGGTTGCGGAACTCCGGCGTGAACAGCTTGTTCACGGCCTCGGTATCGTCACCCTCCCGCTTGGTGCGGGTGAAGCCGTATGCCGGGCGGGCCATGTCGGCGGCACCCGCATTCGTGGTCATGATGATGATCACGTTGCGGAAGTCGACCTGCTTGCCGTTGTGGTCCGTCAGCTTCCCGTGATCCATGACCTGGAGCAGGATATTGAACAGATCCGGATGCGCCTTCTCGATCTCGTCGAGCAGGAGCACGCAATGGGGATGCTGGTCGATGCCGTCGGTCAGGAGACCGCCCTGGTCGAAGCCCACATAGCCGGGAGGCGCGCCGATCAGGCGGCTGACCGTATGCCGCTCCATGTACTCCGACATGTCGAAGCGCA
The DNA here is from genome assembly GCF_016743775.1 of Microvirga aerilata. Taxonomy (GTDB): domain Bacteria; phylum Pseudomonadota; class Alphaproteobacteria; order Rhizobiales; family Beijerinckiaceae; genus Microvirga; species Microvirga aerilata. The sequence continues at coordinate 167,817 of NZ_JAEQMY010000001.1, forward strand.
GGAGCTCGACGCCCAGCGACGTGGCAAGCTGCTTGGCAACCTCGGTCTTGCCGACGCCCGTAGGGCCGGCAAAGAGGTAGGAGCCGATGGGCTTCTCCGCGTCGCGCAGGCCGGCGCGGGCCAGCTTGATCGCCGAGGACAGCGCCTCGATGGCCTTGTCCTGCCCGTAGACCACTCGCTTCAGGGTGTCCTGCAGGTGCGCGAGCACCTCGGCATCGTCCTTCGATACGGTCTTGGGCGGGATGCGCGCCATGGTGGCGATGGTCGCCTCGATCTCCTTGATGCCGATGGTCTTCTTGCGACGGCCTTCGGGCAGGAGCATCTGGGACGCGCCGGTCTCGTCGATCACGTCGATCGCCTTGTCCGGCAGCTTCCGGTCGTTGATGTAGCGGGCGGACAGCTCCACCGCCGCCTTCACGGCGTCGTTGGTGTACTTGAGCTTGTGGAAGTCCTCGAAATAGGGCTTGAGGCCTTTCACGATCTCGATGGCATCCGGCACGGACGGCTCGTTCACGTCGATCTTCTGGAAGCGACGCACGAGGGCCCGGTCCTTCTCGAAATACTGGCGGTATTCCTTGTAGGTGGTCGAGCCGATGCAGCGGAGGCTGCCTTGAGCCAAGGCCGGCTTCAGGAGGTTCGAGGCATCCATGGCCCCGCCCGAGGTGGCTCCCGCGCCGATCACCGTATGAATCTCATCGATGAACATGATGGCGTTCGGATGCGCCTCGATCTCCTTCATCACCTGCTTCAGGCGCTCTTCGAAGTCGCCCCGGTAGCGGGTGCCGGCGAGCAGCGTGCCCATGTCGAGGGAGAATACGGTCGCGCCCTTCAGGACCTCGGGGACCTCGCCCTGAACGATCTTGCGGGCAAGGCCTTCCGCGATGGCGGTCTTGCCGACGCCAGGCTCGCCGACGAGAAGCGGGTTGTTCTTTTGGCGACGGCACAGGACCTGGATGGTGCGCTGCACCTCCGACTCGCGGCCGATCAGCGGATCGATGCGGCCTTCCTTCGCCTTCTTGTTCAGGTTGACGCAGTAAGCGTCGAGGGCGTCGCCCTTTTTCTTCTGGCGTGCGTCGCCCTCATCCTGCGTCGGACGCTCGTTCGACGCCTCCTCCTCGGAACCGCGCGGAGAGCGGCTCTCGGTGAGGCCCGGACGCTTGGCGATGCCATGGCTGATGTAGTTGACCGCGTCGTAACGGGTCATGTCCTGCTCCTGCAGGAAGTAGGCAGCGTGGCTCTCGCGCTCGGCGAAGATCGCCACCAGCACGTTCGCGCCCGTCACCTCGTCGCGGCCGGAGGACTGGACATGGATCACCGCCCGCTGGATCACGCGCTGGAAACCGGCCGTCGGCTTGGAATCCTGGCGCCCGTCAGCCACGAGGTTGGCAAGTTCGCTGTCCACGTAATCCGCCAGATTGCGGCGAAGAACTTCGATGTCGACATTGCAGGCCCGCATGACGGCGGCCGCATCCTGGTCGTCGATCAGGGCCAGGAGGAGGTGTTCGAGGGTTGCATATTCGTGGCGTCGCTCGCCTGCGAGAGCGAGGGCTCGGTGAAGGGCTTGTTCAAGACTGCGAGAAAAGCTCGGCAACGGCTTGTCCTTTATGAGACGGGGCTCGGCTAATTCTTTTCCATTACACATTGCAGAGGGTGCTGGTGCTTCCGGGCGAAATCCATCACCTGGGTCACCTTCGTCTCCGCGACTTCGTACGTAAAAACTCCACACTCCCCCACGCCGTTCTGGTGCACGTGCAACATGATCCGGGTCGCATCCTCCCGGTTCTTGTTGAAGAAACGCTCCAGCACATGCACCACGAACTCCATCGGGGTGTAATCATCGTTCAAGAGGAGAACGCGGTAAAGGTTCGGCCGTTTCGTGCGCGGTTTGGTTTTCGTGATGATGGCCGTGTTGGAGCGTCCGCCATCATCCCCTCCAGGGGGCTGCGCCCCGCCTGCAGCCGAAATGGGAAACTGCTCCAGCGGGGTCGAAGTATCCTGAGCTAACCGCAGCATGATCGAGTGACCGCCCCTTCTTCTCTTCTTGGTCCTAGCCCCATGGCCCGCATCCTGTTTCGAGCCACAAGCACAGAGCCAAATGTATAGTCGCTCCATTCGGTTCGCTAGATCAACCAGATGGGTGGTCGCAGCGCCCGGGAAAAGAGCGACATCTTGGTCACTCCTGCGCGAGGAGCGCAATGGCACAGCCGAGCCTGCGGTGCATGGCTGCCCCAATGCAAAACGCCCGGCCTTTCGGCCGGGCGTTGGTTCGAAGCTCTGGTGCGGCTTGGGCCTTAGGCGGCCGTCGCCTTCTTCAGGAGGCCTTCGTAAGGCTTGACCGTCTCGGTCGCGAGGGCGGAATAGAGCGCGCCCATCTTGGTCGATTGGCTCACGAAGCTCTCATAGGCGCTCTTCACGAAGGCCGTCTGGATCTCCACGGCCTTGTCCAGGGTCTGGACGCCGAGCAGCTTCTCGACCGTAGCCGAGGTCTGCTCGAAGGACTTGCGGGCAAATTCCGTCGTCTCGGTCGCGATGGCCTGGCTGTTGCTGGAGAAAGCGCCAAGGGCCTTCATGGTGGCATCCAGGTTGTCCTGGCCGAACTTCTGGATTTGGGCGAACGGCTGAAGCATTGTGAACCTCGAAAATAAGGCGTTAAGAATTTGTGACGCCGCTGGGCGGCTGACGGAGACACTATGTGCACTGCACAAATATATGTCAAGTTCTATTGTGCACTGCACAACAGCCGCTTCTTCTTAACCATCCCTGTTAACCCCCCCGTAACCGCATCCCCTTACCGTCAGAGGATGTGTTGCGCCGGCAACGGTCCCCTTTAGGAGGGCTGGGCGCACGGGCCTAAAACCAAACGAAACAGGGATTTTTGCAACATGAATTCGGTTTGGATTGGACGCCGAAAGACATGGGCTCTTGTTGGTATCGTCGCGTCTGTTGCCGTAGCCTTCACTGCCCCCGCCGAGGCGGCCCGTCGCAAGGTCAGAGCCATGGGCGGCGGCTATGCCCCCCTGTCGGCCTCCATCGTCGTCGATGCCAAGACCGGCAAGATCCTGCAGGGCGAGAACATCGACGAGCCTCGCATTCCCGCCTCCATCACCAAGGTGATGAGCCTCTACCTGCTGTTCGAGCAGCTTGAGCGCGGGCGCATGAGCCTGAACACGCCGCTGGCGGTCTCGGCCTACGCGGCCAGCCAGCCCCCGACCAAGCTAGGCCTGCGCCCGGGTTCGACCATCGAGGTTGACGACGCGATCAAGGCCATGGTCACCCTCTCGGCGAACGACGTGTCCGTGGTGGTAGCCGAAAACGTTGCCGGCTCTGAAGAAGCGTTCGCGCAGATGATGACCCGCAAGGCTCGGGAGCTTGGCATGAGCTCGACCGCCTTCTACAATCCGCACGGCCTGCCCCATTCCCCGCCCAACATCACGACGGCCCGCGACCTGTCGGTGCTCGGGCGCGCCATCCAGGACCGCTTCCCAAAATATTTCGCCTATTTCCAGACGCGCTCGTTCCAATACGGCCAGCGCACCATTCGCGGCCACAACCGCCTCCTCGGCAAGGTCGAAGGCGTCGACGGCATCAAGACCGGCTACACCCGTCTGTCCGGCTTCAACCTGCTGACCTCGGTCAACACGGACACCCGCAGCATCGTCGCCGTCGTGCTCGGCGGCCGCTCCGGGGCCTCGCGCGATGTGAAGATGGCGGGCTTGATCGACAACCATCTGCCGCGGGCCTACGCGGGCTCCCGGGTCGCGCCTCCCGTCCTCGAGAACTCGCAGCAGCCGGCCATGGTGGCCGAAGCTCCGGTCCAGCGGGTAGTCGAGCCATCTCCCGTCCTGGCCCCCGTGAAGGTCGCCTCCGCCACCCCGCAGGTTCCGGCTCCCCAGCCCGCTCCTGAGCGCAAGCCGCTCGACCTGAACACCCTGCGCCCGGTCGTTGCCTCCGCAACCGGCGCCAGCTCCACGACGACACCCTCCTCTGTCCGTTGGCAGAAGGGTCAGGAGCCCCTGCCCCTGAACGCTCAGGCTTATGCCGCCCTGCCGGCTCAGGCAGCCCCCGCCGTCATTCCGCCGGCCCAGAGGGCTGCACTGCAGGCCAAGATCGAACCCAAGGCCGCAGAGCCTGCTCCGGCGACACCCCAGGCGACCAAAGCCGCCGCCATCAAGGTTGATACGTCCAAGACCGAACCGGCTGAGAAGAAGGTCGAGCGTCCGACTGTTACGGGTTGGGTCATCCAGCTCGGCGCGACGGATGACGAGACCAAGGCAAAGGCCATGCTCGATACGGCCCGTGGCCGCTTCGGCAAGGTCCTTGGCAAGGCCTCGCCCTTCACGGAGAAGGTGACCGTTGACGGCAGCACCCTCTACCGCGCCCGCTTCTCCGGCTTCTCCGAATCCGACGATGCCGCCAAAGCCTGCAAGCAGCTGAAGAAGGGCGGCGTGAACTGCTTCGCATCCCGCGGCTGATCAGGACCTGACGAACCTTGCGACGGCACGTGTGTTTGTGCCGTCGCAGCTCACATCACCGGATCGCGCGTGGAGTATCAGCGATGTCGGCTCAGCAAGACTTCTCTCGCCTCGTTCACGCGAGCAGCGAGATACGCCGTCCCTCCCTGGTCGGGATGGAGCTTCTTCATCAGCGTCCGATGCGCTTTTCGGATCTCATCGAGGCTCGCACCCGGCTGAAGCCCCAGGATCTGATAGGCTTCTTCTTTCGTCATTATGCCCGACTGCGCATGGGTGCGCGTCCGCGTGTCACGATCTCCCTGAGCGTTTTCACGCCAGCCGGAAAACCGGCGATCAAGATAAGCCTCTAGGAGGGGAACACCCTGGGGATCGTGAGCGCTGCACTCGTCATAGAGGCGGCGCAGGCTCTGCGGGTCTAGGCTCGACAGACGCCGGCCCGCAAAGGCGCCAACGAGAATGCTGCCCTCGACGCCCCCGGTCGCGTGATCGATTTCCATCTCGATCATGGCGGACCGGATCCGCGAGAACCGCCCCGGGGCCTGCTGGAACTTGCGCCAAGGTCCCGGAATGTTCAGGCCGCTCCATCCCAGAGACCAGGCGCCGAAGCCTCCGAGCAGAAGCGCCATGTCGAAGCGCCCCCTGATGCCGAGGAGGACGGCCGCCCCAAGGGCGGCCACCCCTGCGACAACCTTGAGGCTTTTCGCCAAGGCGGCCGAGTCGGTGCGCGTGAACGTCTTGGCGAGCCACCAGACGGCGGCAACCGCCGCGATTCCATAAAGCAGCATCATCTGTTTTCTTCCCTACCCAACATGTGGGCCGGGATGGAGCGGATGTAAATTGCCCCCCTCGTCGAATGGGGCGCGGCAGAACGGCTATGCCGGCCGCTTGGGGCTGTCGAGGCCGCGCTGGACCGCCGGACGCGCCAAGCCCCGCTCAAGCCAAGCCGGAACATGGGTGAGGCTTCCGAACTCGACCAGTTCGCCTGCCCCGTAGAAGCCAACCAGATTGCGCACCCAGCCAAGAAGGGAGATGTCGGCAACGGTGTAATCGTCGCCCATGACCCAGTTGCGCCCTTCGAGGCGGGTTTCGAGAACGCCCAGCAAGCGCTTGGATTCATTGCGGTACCGTTCGAGCGGACGCTTGTCCTCGATCTCCCGGCCGGCAAATTTGTGGAAGAAGCCGAGTTGCCCGAACATAGGTCCGACCGCCGCCATCTGGAAGAAGACCCACTGGATCGTCTCATAACGCAAAGCGGGTTCGGACGGCAGGAACCGGCCGGTCTTCTCGGCCAGATAAAGGAGGATGGCGCCGGATTCGAACAGGGCGAGCGGCCGGCCTGCGGGGCCGTCGGGATCGATGATCGCCGGAATCTTCCCGTTCGGATTCAAGGACAGGAATTCAGGGGTCCAGGTCTCGTTCTTGCCGATGTCGATGAAATGGGGCTCGTAAGGCAGCCCAAGCTCCTCCAGCAGGATGGAGACCTTCACCCCGTTGGGGGTGGGGGTGGAATAAAGCTGGATCCTGTCGGGATGCTGGGCCGGCCAGCGGGTTGCGATCGGGAAGGCGGAGAGATCGGTCATGGGAACTCCATCATCGGCATGAGTCGCGATGGAGCGATGCTAGAGTTCCCCAGTTGCCGCGCAACCGCGAATCGGTGGCCGGCCGGTTGAAGCCACGGCTTGCGGTTTTTAGTGGAGCAGTCGTGCCGGGCTGCGCTGGCTCTCCCGCTCCCAAGCCTGCACGACGATGCCGTTAATGCCCGAGTCGTGCAGCCGGTCGCTCAGGTCGATGAAGTGGCGCTCAGTTGCCTCGACATCGATCTCAATCTGATCATCCTCCACGTGCTCGAGTTCGGAGGCCGCATAACGCTCATAGGCTGCCGACATCTCGGCATACGCAAAAGCGACAGGGAGGGTGCGGAAGATGGTGGAGAATTCCTCGTCCAAATCGCCCGTCGTCAAATCACGCATTTGGACCAGATAGCCGTCCTCATGCTCACAGACTTCATAACGCCAGTGCCGGCCTTCGGATGCGGACAGGAGCATCGGAACCTCCACTCAACTGAACTGCTGAGCCAATGCTATTCGAGGCAGCGCGGTTCCAAGAAGATCCCCGGAGATCCCCAGCAAAAAAGGCTAGCGGCGAACCCCGTATTCCGCCCGAACGCGCCCATTGACACGGATCCGGGTGCCGTTTCCCAGATCGATGAAACCCTGGTTGCCCTTGGCATCATTCAGCTTATCGCTGTCGGGACGTCCGGTACGGACCGCGTTGTCGCATCCCGGCGGCAACTGCACCTGGACACCTGGCGGGATGTCAGGCATGCGGCACTCTTTCGCAACGGCGGAGCCGCCGGCTGCAAGCAGGAAAACGGAAAGGCCGGTCAGGAGCTTCATAGGGCGCCTCCGGGGATTCACATAAGTTACAGGAGACCAAGCTCCGCAAGCTCTCGGCGCATGTCCTCGGGCATTTTGGCGAGGTCACCGGCCTTGAGGTCGATATCGCGCGGAGCGTCCTTGGCGACAAGATAGCGCCAGCCCTGAAAAGGTCTGTAGGGGCGCGGTTCAACGGCAACGACCTTGGGCTCCAAAACCAGATGGCAGCGGCCGATTCCATCGCCATCCGTGAAGGGACGGACTTCGAGAAGCTTCTGGCGAGCCGCGACCTGCCCCTTGATAACCCAAAAGAGCGAGCCGTCGTCCAGCAGCTCATCCACGCGCTTTGGCACCATGCGGGTGGTGTGCGTCTGCTCGTAAGCGCGTCCGAGACGCCGATGGAGCGAACGGTTTTCCTCGATCCATCCCTCGAGATCGGTGATCGAGTCGCAGCCGACGCAGAGTTTGATCAGGTGAAGTGCCATATCCGTGTTCAACCATGCGCGCGCTGGATGCGAAACCCGGCGATGCGCCGCAGGCTACTCCTCCGTTTTCAGCACGATCAAGCGTGCCCCTTCCGCAACCTGAGCACCCGGCTCGGCCGCGATTTCAGCGATCTCGGCGTTGGAGGGCGCCACGAGCACGTGCTCCATCTTCATCGCTTCGACAATGGCAAGGCGCTGTCCCTTTTCCACCCGTTCGCCTGGCAGCACGAACACGGCAATGAGCTTGCCGTGCATCGGCGCCTTCACGGAGCCGCCCTCGTCCATGTGTTCGAGATCGACATCGAAGGGATCGTAAGGCTGCACAAGGGTTTGACGACCGTTCCTGAGAACGTACACCCCGTGAGGAGCGTCGATTTCACGGTCGACCTGCTCGTCGGCCCAGGGGTCGCTGCTCCCGAAAGCGACGGTGCTGGCTCCCTGGTGCTCGGTGCTGAACACCTCGCGGGCCTCGGCACGTTCCCCATCGACGAGGAGCGGCACTCCAACGCTGCGCACTCCAAGAAGCTGGAAACCGTCAGGTGCCGACCACGGAGACGAGGGCTCATCGCTTTTCTGAAGCTCGGACATGCGCAAGCGGTCGATCTCGCGCGAGATAAGGGCAGCCGCACCGAACGATACGGCGACATCGTCAGCAGGCTGTGGGCCTGCTCCAAGGCTTTCGAGATTGCGGTCGATGAAGCCGGTGTCGAACTGCCCCGCCCTGAAACCTTCGGCCTCGCACAGCTTCTTCAGGAACGCGGCATTGGTTCTGGGGCCCGCAACAACTGTCTCGCCAAGCGCGTCCGCGAGCATCGTCAAGGCCTCGTCGCGCGTTGCGCCATGCGCGATGACCTTTGCGATCATCGGATCGTAAAAAGGCGTCACCTCGGCTCCCGCCTCGACGCCCGTGTCGATGCGGATCCCCTCGCCTTCCGGAAACTCCAGTGCCCAGAGCTTGCCGGTGGATGGCAGAAACTCCTTTTCCGGGTCTTCCGCGTAAAGGCGGGCTTCAACTGCATGGCCGTTGATCGCGAGATCATCCTGCGAAAACGGCAGCTTTTCACCGGACGCCACGCGGAACTGCAACTCCACGAGATCGAGCCCGGTGATCGCCTCCGTGACGGGATGCTCCACCTGCAAGCGGGTATTCATTTCCATGAAATAGAACCGGTCGGGGCGCAGGCCCTCGCGGCCGTCGGCGATGAACTCGACCGTGCCCGCGCCGACATAACCGACGGCACGGGCGGCCTCGACGGCCGCCTGTCCCATCCCCTGGCGCATCTCGGGGGTCATGCCTGGCGCGGGCGCCTCCTCGATCACCTTCTGGTGGCGGCGCTGCAGCGAGCAATCGCGCTCGAACAAGTGCACCACGTTGCCGTGACCATCCGCAAAAACCTGGATCTCGATATGACGCGGCGAGAGAATGTATTTCTCCACCAGCACGCGCGGGTCGCCGAAGGAATTCTGCGCCTCGCGCTGGGCGCTCTCCAGGGCGGCATCGAAGTCCGCAGCCTTCTCGACCCGCCTCATGCCCTTGCCGCCGCCGCCCGCAACGGCTTTGATGAGAACCGGATAGCCGATCTCATAGGCTTTCTGACGCAGGAAGTCCGGCTCCTGCTTGGACCCGTGGTATCCTGGGACGACCGGCACCTGAGCCTGCTGAACCAGGGCCTTGGCGGCGTCCTTCAAGCCCATGGCCTTGATGGCGGAAGCCGGCGGGCCGACGAAGACGATGCCGTTCTTGGCACAGGCCTCTGCGAACTCGGCCCGCTCCGAGAGGAATCCGTAGCCGGGATGGATGGAGGCCGCCTTCGTCCGCTTGGCGACCTCGATGATCCTGTCGATCTGAAGATAGCTCTCGCGGGCGGGCGGCGGACCGATAGGGTGCGCCTCGTCCGCCATTTGAACGAAGAGCGCCCCTGCGTCGGCTTCCGAATAAACCGCGACCGTGCGCATTCCCAGCCGCTGGGCGGTACGGATGATGCGGCAGGCGATCTCGCCGCGGTTGGCGATCAGGACACTCTCGAGCATTTCCATCCCTTGTCCGATGTTCCGTACAGTTTTGACAGAAGCTAGAGCAAAACCTAGGTGACTTGTCACGCCCGAACAGCCGGTTGGGGCACGGCTCCAACAGGCTGCTTCACCCGGCAGACCAAAGTCGAGCATTCTTCCTGCAACTTTGTGCAACTCTCCTCTTGCCGGAGCGTTTGATCAACGCTAGCCTCTTATTGCAAATAATTTGCAACTGCAGAAAGTGTCATGGATCAATCGGCTCCTGTCTCCCTCGTCCAAAAGGCCGCCTGGCGGCATTCACGGGACCTGCCCTCTTTACCGGAGGTCAACCGCTCGATTGCCGTGCGGCAGGGCTCAGTCTGGCGGCGGGCCGCGGCCTTCATGGGACCGGGCTATCTGGTGGCTGTGGGCTATATGGACCCTGGCAACTGGGCGACGTCGCTCGCCGGCGGCTCGAAATACGGCTACGCCCTGCTCTCGGTGGCGCTGATCTCCAACATCATGGCGATCATCCTGCAGTCCCTGTGCGCACGCCTTGCGGTGGCCACCGGCCGCGATCTCGCCCAGGCTTGCCGGGATGCTTATCCGAGGCCCGTCGCCTGGGGCTTATGGCTCCTGGCCGAACTCGCAATTTGCGCAACCGACCTTGCGGAGGTCATCGGTACGGCCATCGGTCTGAACCTGCTGTTCGGCATCCCGCTGGAGATCGGCGTCATCATCACGGCGCTGGACGTCTTCCTCATCCTCTACCTGCAGAATCTTGGCTTCCGGTGGGTCGAAGCCTTCATCATCACCCTGCTCGGCGTGATCGCCGTCTGCTTCGGCATCCAGATCGCCATGGCCGATCCGGATTGGTCCGGCGTCATCACCGGCTTTGCACCGACGACGGAGATCGTCACCAACCCGGACATGCTCTACCTCGCGCTTGGCATCTTGGGCGCAACGGTGATGCCGCATAACCTCTACCTGCACTCGGGCATCGTGCAGACCCGCGCCTATGGCAATACGCTGCCGGAGCGGCGCGAGGCGCTGCGTTTTGCCACGCTCGATTCAACCATCGCACTGATGTTCGCGCTCACCATCAACGCGTCCCTGCTCATCCTGGCAGCCGCCGCCTTCCACCACACCGGGCGCACGGAAATCGCCGAGATCGGCGAGGCTCACACACTGCTCGAGCCGCTGCTGGGCAGCGCCATCGCGCCCACCCTCTTCGGTCTGTCCCTCCTCTGCTGCGGCCTGAACTCAACGGTGACCGCCACCATGGCGGGACAGATCGTCATGGAGGGCTTCATCAACTTCAAGATGGCGCCTTGGATGCGCCGCCTCATCACCCGCGGCATCGCCATCGTGCCCGCTGCCGCCGTGACCATCGCCTACGGCGAGAGCGGCACGGCGAAACTCCTGATCCTGAGCCAGGTGATCCTGAGCCTTCAGCTCCCCTTCGCGATCATCCCGCTGGTGACCATGACGGCCTCCAAGGACAAGATGGGCGCGCTTGTTACACCCCGTTGGCTTACGGCCATTGCCGGGGTGATTGCCGTGGTCATCGTGGTGCTGAACGTGAAGCTGCTTATGGATTTCGTCACGGGTGGGGGCTAGTCCCTCACCCATGACAGGGTGCAGCTCCCTCATCGTTCCCCTATATCGGGTTTGATGACTACGATCCGATTCTCGAGCCCATCCGACCTGCCCATTTTGTTCGACATCTGGCATGCAGCCGTTCGGGCGACACATACTTTTCTGACCGAACAGGACATCGCCTTCTATGCGGAGCAGGTTCGCGACACGTACCTGCCATCCTGCTCTTTCCACGTCGCAGTAGGGGCTGATGATCAGCCGAGAGGCTTCCTAGGAATGACAGGCTCCAAGATCGATGCGCTGTTCATCGATCCGGCTCATCACGGCCAGGGCGTCGGGCGAGCATTGGTCGATCATGCGGCTTCGCACTCAGATGGCCTGACGGTTGACGTGAACGAGCAGAATGAAGGGGCTTGTGCTTTCTACAGGAAGCTCGGTTTCCATCAGGTGGGCCGCTCGGAACTCGACGATTCCGGACGGCCCTTCCCGATCCTGCATCTGGCACGCCCCTAGGGACAGAAAGCCCGCAAAAGAAAAGGGCCGCTAAAAAGCGGCCCTTGATGTCTCACGCGTCCTTCAATCGCCCGAGCGCCTCTTCCATCTTTGCCCTGCGCGTCAGGGCCTCGTCGCGCCGCTCGCGCTGCTCCTCGACCACCTCTTCCGGCGCGCGCTTGATGAAGTCCGCGTTCCCGAGCTTCGCGTCGATCTTAGCCACCTCCGCATCGAGCTTCTGGATCTCCTTGGCAAGTCGCGCGCGCTCGGCGTCGAGGTCGATTACGCCCTCCAGCGGCAAGGCCGCCGTTTCGCCACGGATGAGGAGCTGGATCGAGCTTTTCGGAGCCGCCTCCGCGAAGGAGATGTCGGAGATGCGCGCGAGGCGCTTCACGATATCGCCCCAGCGTCCCGCGCGGGCCTGAACGTCGGCGGACGATGCGACGAGGGCAAGCGGGATCTGGGCGCCCGCAGGCACGTTCGTCTCCGACCTTGCGGAGCGGATTTCGTTCACGAGGTCCACCACCCAGCCGATCTCGGCTTCGGCCTGCTGGTCGATCAGATGGTCGAGGTTTGACCAGGGGGTGAGCGCCAGGATCATCTCGCGCTTCGGGCCATCCTCGCCCTTGATCGCCCACAGCTCTTCCGTGAGGAAGGGCATGATCGGGTGCAGCAGCTTGCAGATTTCGTCGAGGATGAACGCGATGGTAGCGCGGGTTTCATCCTTGGCGGCGGAATCGGGGCCCTGGATGACAGGCTTGGCGAGTTCCAGCGTCCAGTCGCAGAACACGTTCCACACGAAACGGTAGGCTGCGCCTGCCGCCTCGTTGAACTTATAGGCCTGGATGCCTGCAGCGACGTCGTTGATCGCCTTCGCGCATTCGCTGAGCGCCCACTTGTTGAGCGTCTCTTTCACGGCCGTAGGGTCGAAGCCCTCGACGCGCCTGCACTCGTTCATCTCGGCGAAGCGTGCCGCGTTCCAGATCTTGGTCGCAAAGTTGCGGTAGTTCTCCACCCGCTGGACGGAGAGCTTGATGTCGCGCCCCTGCGCCGCCATGGAGGTGAGTGTCATGCGCAGGGCATCGGCGCCGTACTGATCGACCACGTCGAGAGGGTCGATGACGTTGCCTTTCGATTTCGACATCTTTGCGCCCTTCTCGTCACGGACGAGGGCGTGGATGTAAACCGTGTCGAAGGGCACCTCGTCCATGAAGTGCAGACCCATCATCATCATCCGAGCGACCCAGAAGAAGATGATGTCGAAGCCCGTCACCAGAGTATTGGTCGGATAGTAGCGCTTCAGCTCCGGAGCATCGTCGGGCCAGCCCAACGTCGAGAAGGGCCACAGCGCCGAGGAGAACCAGGTGTCGAGCACGTCCTCGTCGCGCTTGAGAGGCACGTCGCGTCCGTGCTTGGCACGCGCCTCGGCCTTGGCCTCGTCCTCGTTCATGGTCACGAAGACATTGCCCTGGTCGTCGTACCAGGCCGGGATCTGGTGCCCCCACCAGAGCTGGCGCGAGACGCACCAGGGCTCGATGTTTTCGAGCCATTGGAAGTAGGTCTTCTCCCAATTCTCGGGCACGAACTTGGTCTGGCCCTTGCGCACGACGTCGAGCGCACGATCGGCGAGCGGCTTCACATTCACGTACCACTGGTCCGTGAGGTAAGGCTCGATGACCACGTTCGAACGGTCGCCGTGGGGAACTGTGTGAGCATGCGGCTCGATCTGGACGAGGATCTCGAGCTCCTCCAGCATCGCGACGATGCGCTTGCGGGCCTCGAAGCGGTCGAGACCATCGAGGGCGAGCACGGCCTTGAGATCGTCCGTCTGTTCAAGACCTTCGAGGAAAGCATCGTTACCGGCGAGCGCAAGCTGCGCCTCCGTGCCGAAGATGTTGATCACAGCCAGCTTGTGCCGCCGGCCGACGTCGAAATCGTTGAAGTCGTGCGCAGGTGTGATCTTCACCGCGCCGGTACCCTTTTCGGGATCGGAATACTCGTCGGCCACAATGGGGATGCGGCGGCCAACCAGGGGCAGAACCGCGAATTTGCCGATCAGGTCCTTGTAGCGCTCATCCTCCGGATGAACGGCCACGGCCACATCGCCCAGCATCGTCTCGGGTCGGGTGGTTGCGACCGTGATCGAGCGGTCGGGACTCCCCTCGATGGCATAGCGGATGTGCCAGAGGTTGCCCTTTACCTCGACCTGCATGACTTCGAGGTCTGAAATCGCCGTCTGGAACTTGGGGTCCCAGTTTACGAGACGCTTGTCCTTGTAGATCAGGCCCTGCTTGTAGAGATCCACGAACACCTTGAGCACGGCTTGGGACAGGCCCTCGTCCATGGTGAAGCGCTCGCGCGACCAGTCGCAGGAGGCGCCGAGGCGCTGGAGCTGGCTCTTAATCTTGCCGCCAGACTCTTCCTTCCACTCCCAGACGCGGCTGACGAACTCCTCGCGCCCGAGGTCGCGGCGCTGGATCTGGCGCTCGGCGAGCTTGCGCTCCACCACCATCTGGGTGGCAATGCCGGCATGGTCCATGCCCGGCTGCCACAGCACATCCTTGCCCCGCATGCGCTCGAAGCGGCAGAGGATGTCCTGGATCGTGTTGTTGAGGGCGTGCCCCATGTGGAGCGAGCCGGTCACGTTCGGCGGGGGGATGACGATGGTGTAGGGTACCGCGTCCTTGCGATCCTCGCGACCGGCCTTGAAGGCCTCCGCCTCTTCCCAGCGGTTGGAAATGCGTGCTTCGACAGCAGAAGGATCGAACGTTTTGTCCATCATGATCAGTACCGGCCTGTTGGCGCGAACAACGCGCAAGCAAGACGGCTACAAACCGGACGGATCGGTCGAAGTCAACCGAGGTGCGGCAATCTTAGCCTCGGCAGCGGGCCACACGCTCGATTTCAGCCCGGACGAGACGCTCGACGAGGGAAGGAAGATTGTCGTCGAGCCATGCCTTCAGCATGGGCCGCAGCATCTCCCGCATGAGATCCTCAACGGTCAACGGCTGGCTTGGCCGCAGGGATGCTCCCAGCTGCTCGAAAGCTTGCGTGACTGAGGCGCTCGCCTCGGTCGACAGAAGAGCTTCGCCCGTCTCGTCCGCCATGGCAGGCACCGGATCCGGCCGCTCTGCCCTGTGGCTTCTCAGGATATCGGCTGCGAGGTCGCTCCCCAGTGAGGTCTCCTCAGGAAGTTCATTCCGATCCCACGCACTGCCAAGCTGCGAGAGAGGCTTCTGGCTGAGCAGCGGGGAGACATGAAGCTCTGCGAGGTCGAGCACATTCCTCAAAGGCGATGGGGGCGGAACCTCTGGCTCTGGCGGCTGGAGCGTCTCCTGATCGTCAGCGATGATACGCCGGATGGAAGCTAAAATGTCTTCCATCGATGGCTCATTGGCCTTCAAACTCGCCGAACCCATAGCAGTGCCCAAATCAAAGACGCTAAGAATCACATTCTTATGAATGTTCGTAAAGTATTTTACGTAGAATGACAGAAAACAAGCGGGGCCAGAACTAAAAAGCTCTGGCCCCGAAACTTATCAACGACCGTCAGGCGTCGTCAGACCGATCCATTGGTCTTTGACCTGATCGTAATGAATCTTCGGACTGTAGTGATTGACGGCGAGGCCAAGAGCCCGCGAGTTGAGGCGCCCCATGGCGTTGACGAGGCTGTAGGAGGCAACCACCCGATCACGCTGAGCCGTAATGAGGTTCACACGGGCGTTGAGCAGTTCCTGCTGGGCATTCAGAACATCCAGGGTCGTGCGCTGCCCGACCCGGGCCTCTTCGCGCACACCGCTGAGGGCGGTTTCGGCGGCGTCGATCTGCGCCTGAGCCGCCTGGATCTGAGCGCGAGCGGCTTCCAAGCGACCCCAAGACGAGCTTACCGCAGCGCGAACCTGATCGCGCACGGAATCGGCCTCGAGGCGGCGCTGGCCGGCCGTCTCCTTGGCCTGGCGGGTTGCCGCATAGACCTCACCGCCTTCGTAGATCGGCACTGTCAGGCGAGCGACAACGGAAGCCGAGAAGGCCCTGTCCCCCTCCGATTGCCGGTCATAACGCTGGTCCACGGAACCGGCCACGCCCAACTGCGGCGCCAATGCGCCTTGCGCGACCTTCACCTGCAGTTCGGCGGTGTCGACGGCGTGCTGACGGGCCTTGATGGCCGGATGCTCATTCAGAGCAATCTTGAGAGCCGCAGCGACGTTGCGGGGCGTCAGGCGGTCCAGCGGGCGCCCAGGCGCCAGCTGCTGCGGCTCCACGCCGACGACCTGGCGGTAGACCGCGATGCTGTTGCGCAGGGTAGCCTCGGCAAGGCTGGCCTCGGACCTGGCAGCGGCAATGCGGGCCTCCGCCTGGGCGACGTCGGTACGGGTCACCTCGCCGACATTGAAGCGGTCTTGCGTTTGGCGGAGCTGCTCGTCGATCACCTCGACATTGTTGCGCTGCAGGTCGAGAATGGCCGTGTCGCGAAGGACGTCCATATAGGCGGTTGCAGCATCGAGCAGGATGCTCTGCTCGGTGCTGTTCAGCTGCTCCCGAGAGCCGAGAACGCTGGATTCAGCAGCCCGGACGCTGTTGCTGGTCCGGTACCCATCGAAGATCGACTGATTGATTTCCACGCCGAAGCCGCGAGGAGTCAGGCGGCTGCCTCCACCGCCGAACAAGGTTCGGGGGGTTTCCGAATAGGTCCTGCCGATATCGGCGTTTCCGGTAATCGTCGGACGGTACCCTGACTTGGCCCGGGCGACGTCTTCGTCGACGACGCGAACCCCGGCGCGCTGGGCGTTCAGATCCGGATTGTTGCCGTAGGCGCGAGCCAGAGCGCTTTCCAAGGTCTCGGCCGAAACCCCGCCAGGAGCCAACAGCACGAACACCGAGGTCATCGCCCCAAAGAGCAGATGAAACTTCTTCTTGGAATGCTTCTCGTTCACGCGCACCTGCCTAGCGATCCAAAACGGCATACCGTCATCGACGCCAACTTCAGAAACCATCACGACTCAAAGCGCAACAATACCTATGGGAGCGGAGTCGGCAACAACGCGCTGCAACCAAAACGATTTTAGCGCGGGAGTGGCGCAAAAAAGCGACACCATTAACCTGAGAAATTAAGGATTTAGAAGGAATTAGAACGTGAATCCAGGAACCTGGACGAACGGGCCGAGCAGAGGGGCCGCAGCCTCGAACAGGCTGCGCTCACCGATCGCATCGCCCGAGCGAACATAGAGCGTCGCCCGCGCAGCCCGTCCCCGGCCCTTCACGCAGACGAGACGGCCGCCCTCGGCCAGCTGCTGAAGGAGGCCTTCGGGGCGAACCTCGACGGCACCGTTGATCAGAATTGCATCATAGGGGGCGTTCCCAGGAAAGCCCTGGTCAAGAGCACCCGTGACGACGGCAACCGCGCCGGCGCCGGCCGCAGCAAGACTCTGCTTCGCTGTTGCAGCCAGAGCCTCGTCCGCTTCGAGGGCGGTCACTTGGGCGCCGAGCCGGTGAAACACAGCCGAGGCATATCCGCGGCCACAGGCTACGTCGAGCACCTTCTCCCCTGCGTCGATGCCAAGTGCCTGAATCATGCGGCCCAAGATCATCGGCGAAAGCATGAAGCGGCGCTCGGAGCCGTCGCTCACGAGAATGTCCTGATCCATATAGGCAAGGTCTTCACGGCCGGGGAGGACAAAGAGCTCCCTGGGAACCGTGTCCATGGCGTCCAGAAGAGGCAGATCGTTCACGTCGAAAGTGCGCAGCTGGCCATCAACCATAATCCGGCGCGCTTGCGTGAAATCGATCATGGACATTGCCTTCAGAAATTTGTTGGAGGCCTCGCCCGGAATCGAACCGGGGTGCAAGGATTTGCAGTCCTCTGCGTAACCACTCCGCCACGAGGCCATCCGGGGCGTGTCGCGAACGCGACGGCTGCTCCATAGCAAGCGTCCCCCCAAAGAGCAACAGCCCCTTTTAAACTCTCGTGCGCCAATAAGGCACTTGCAACCGCCAAAACCCATGCTATATGCCTCCCACCTCGCCAGCGGAACCGCCCTTCAGGGCTGCCGCGGCGTTCAGGAGGCAAAAGCCTCCTTGAAAGGTATGGCTTATTCCGGCGTGGCGCAGCGGTAGCGCAGCGGACTGTTAATCCGTTGGTCGTAGGTTCGAATCCTACCGCCGGAGCCAACCTTTCCCTAACCTCTTATCCATGACAATCGGCTTAATGCTTGCCATCGCAGGTTTGAAGCGTGGCTGTATTTTCGCTGATGAGCAACGGCTCACCCCCTCCGGCCCTATCCGTTCTTGCGATGATCGCTGCCTCGCAGCCTATCTTTCCTGCTCCATAGCCTGCCGCAACAGGGTCGCAGGTTCTATGCTTCCAGGATTCGATAGGATCCGACAGGAGGTCGACCGCGGCCGCCGACCGCACGACTCGGGTATACAGGCTTGAAGCCTTTCATATATCGCTGCCGGACGCTGCCTCGCGACATCCTTTGAAGCAGATGCCTTGACCGACCAAGCCGCTTGCGGTCAGCATCGGCGCTCGTTTTGCAATGGCAGGAATCCCCTGCCCCACTTCTGAGATGATCATGACCGCCACCACGCTTCTTTTCCGCGACGACGCCTATGCTGCCTCCTGTCAGGCGAAAGTTATCGCGGTCACTCCAGAGGGCGGCGTAATTCTCGACCGCACGATCTTCTATGCCCAGGGTGGCGGTCAGCCCGGGGACTCGGGAGCGATTCTGCGGGCAAACGGCGAAACAGTTGAGGTGACGAACACCGTCTATGGAGCGGATCGCTCCCAGGTGGCGCACCAGGTCAGGGCTGAGGCGGCAGCCCGGTTCGAAACGGGTGAGACTGTCGAGCTGCAGCTCGATTGGGCCAAGCGCTTCAAGCGCATGCGCGTCCACACAGCCCTTCATCTTCTAAGCGTCGTCCTGCCCTACCCCGTCACGGGCGGTGCTATCGGCGACGGCGACGGGCGGCTCGACTTCGACATTCCGGATGCGGGTCTCGACAAGGCGGAAATAACGGAAAAACTGAATGCCCTCATCGGACGCGACGCGCCGGTGACTGAACGCTGGATCACGGACGAGGAGCTCGACGCCAATCCCGGTCTCGTGAAGACCATGTCGGTGAAGCCTCCCCGCGGATCCGGTCGTGTTCGCTTGGTCGAGATCGAGGGAATCGACCTGCAGCCCTGCGGCGGCACCCATGTGCGCCGCACAGGCGAGATCGGCACGGTCGTGGTCACCGACATCGAGAAGAAGGGTAAACAGAACCGGCGTGTCCGCATGTCGCTCGCGGACTAAGCTGAATTAGCGCCTCATCAGGAGATTACGATGTCTCAGCCTTTCGTTTCGACCGCTTGGCTGCAGGAGAGACTGAACGATCCGAATCTCGTGGTCGTGGACGGCTCATGGTATCTGCCAACCCAGAACCGCGATCCCCAAGCCGAGTATCTTACCGGACACATCCCCGGCGCCGTGCGGTTCGACATCGATACGGTCAAGGATGTGTCGTCCTCCCTGCCTCACATGCTTCCCTCGTCGGAAGAGTTCGCGAAGGCTGCGGGAGCAATGGGGATCAGCGAAGATATGACCATCGTGGTCTATGACGGTGCCGGGCTCTTTTCGGCGCCACGCGTCCGCTGGACCTTTCAGGTGTTCGGCGCGCGCAACGTGTCACTGCTGGAGGGTGGCTTTCCGGCCTGGAAGGCGGAAGGAAGACCGGTCGAGACGGGCCCTGAGAAGCCGCGCGCTCCTCGAACCTTCAACCCTACCTTCAATCCATCCGTCGTGGCGGATGCCTCAGCCGTCCAGGAGGCGCTGCGGTCGGGGGCGGCGCAGGTGGTCGACGCGCGGCCTGCCGAGCGTTTCAGGGGTGAGGCGCCCGAACCCCGTCCGGGTCTGCGGGCAGGCCACATCCCGGGAAGCCTCAACCTCCCCTTCGGCCAGATTGTCGAGAACGGGCGCCTGAAGGACAAGGCAGGAATCGAGCAGGCCCTCGCCGCTTCGGGCATCGACCCCAGCCGACCGATGATCACCAGTTGCGGGTCGGGCGTATCGGCCGCGATTCTTGGCCTCGCCCTTGAGACCGTGGGTCATCCGATCAAGGCAATATACGACGGATCCTGGGCTGAATGGGGTGCGCAGGACGATCTGCCCATCGAGACGGGACCTGCGAAGAAATCTTGAGCCGTCACACCCAGGAATAGCCGGAAACGAAAAAGGCCCCGAACTTTGTCGGGGCCTTTTGCATAGGGTGGGGCTCGATCAGTGCAGGATCTGAGACAAGAAGAGCCTGGTGCGCTCGTGCTGCGGGTTCTTGAAGAACTCGTCCGGCGTGTTCATCTCCACAATCTGCCCATAATCCATGAAGATCACCCGGTCAGCCACCTGACGGGCGAAGCCCATCTCGTGGGTCACGCAGAGCATGGTCATGCCCTCGTCTGCCAAGCCGACCATGGTATCGAGCACTTCCTTGACCATTTCCGGGTCGAGGGCCGAGGTCGGCTCGTCGAACAGCATGATCTTCGGGCTCATGCAAAGGGAGCGGGCAATCGCCACGCGCTGCTGCTGGCCGCCCGAGAGCTGACCTGGGTACTTGTTCGCCTGCTCCGGGATCTTGACCCGGGTCAAGTAGTGCATGGCAACCTCTTCGGCCTCCTTCCGGGGCATCTTCTTCACCCAGATCGGGGCGAGCGTGCAGTTCTCGAGGATCGTGAGATGAGGGAAGAGGTTGAAGTGCTGGAACACCATGCCGACATCGCGGCGCACCTCGTCGATGCGCTTGAGATCGTCCAGCAGCTCGACGCCGTCGACGATGATGCGGCCCTTCTGGTGCTCTTCCAACCGGTTGATGCAGCGGATCATTGTGGATTTGCCTGAGCCTGAGGGGCCGCAGATCACGATGCGCTCGCCACGGCGCACATTCAGGTTGATGTCCCTCAGTACGTGGAACTCGCCGTACCATTTATGTACGTCGATCATTTGCACGGCGGACTCGGCTTTAGGGTCGATATCGACGGAGCGGATCTGTTGAGATGACATTGTGGTCGCCATGGATGTTTACCGATTCTGACCTGACGCAAGGCGCCGCTCGACCCCAAGAGAGTAGCGCGACATGCCGAAGCAAAACACGAAATAAAAGAGAGCTGCGAAGGCATAGCCTGTGATGCCAATCGTCGGCGCTGCCCAGTTAGGGTCGATGCGCGAGGCTTCGATTGTTTTCACAAGATCGAAAATGCCGACGATCGCTACAAGCGACGTATCCTTGAAAAGCCCGATGAAGGTGTTCACGATGCCTGGAATGACGATCCTCAGAGCCTGGGGCAGGACAATGAGGGTCATCATTTGCGGATAGTTCAGGCCTAGGGACATCGCGCCTTCATACTGGCCCTTCGGCATGGCCTGGAGGCCACCACGCACCACCTCGGCCATGTAGGCAGAGGCGAAGAGCGCTGTGCCGATGAGAGGCCGCAGCAGGCGGTCCACCGTCATGTCTCCCGGGAGGAAGAGCGGCAGCATAGTGTTGGCCATGATCAGCACCGTGATCAGCGGCACGCCGCGGACAAACTCGATGAAGATCACGGAGGCCATGCGCACGATGGGAAGCTTCGAGCGCCGCCCGAGAGCCAGTACGATTCCGAAAGGAAGCGAAACCACGATGCCCACCGTCGCCACCAGCAGGGTGACGAGAATGCCGCCCCACAAGGATGTGGGCACATGCGTCAGCCCGAAGTCGAAATCGACCACAGCCAGGGTCAGGCCGACGAAGGCAACGATGCCGCCGCCGAGGATCAGCGCCGGACGGAGTGCGGTTTTCAGCACCGCCGCCACGAAGGCGAACAGAGCCATGACCAGGGAGCCGAAGATTGCGAAGCCGAGCCAAAAGCGGGCGCTGAAACTCTCGTTCCCTCCCGTCAGAAGAACATAGGAGAAGACTGGGAACAGCCAGAAGAAATAGACCGCGCCCAGATCCCGGCGCGGCGCTCTGAGCCACAGGAGCCATACGACCCCGATGCCGAGCAGAATGAAGAAGATGTTCACCCGCCAGCGCTCGGAGATCGTGTAGGAGCCGTAGATGAAATAGTTGATCTTGTCCCAGATGAAGGCCCAGCAGGCGCCGCTCTCGCTGCCGCCCGTGTCGGCGCGGCAGGCAGCGCGGTCGGTGCCGGTCCAGACCGCATCAATGACGAGGAACCTCAGGAGCGGCGGAACGCTGACATAGAGCAGATAGAGAACGACGAGCGTCAGCAGCGTATTGAAGGGTCCGGAAAAGAGGTTCTCCCGGATCCAGGCGATCGGACCGCGAGCCAGGTTGGGCGGGGGCAGCGCCTCCACCTGCTTGGCGCGGACGAAATGGGGCATGTCGACGGCGGTGCTCATGGAATCTCCTACCGTTCGACGATCGCCACGCGGCGATTGTAGATGTTCATGATGAACGACGTGATGAGGCTGATCGTCAGATAAACGCCCATGGTGATGACGACGACTTCGATGGCCTGGCCGGTCTGGTTCAGAACCGTGCCCATGAACACCTGCACGAGATCGGGGTAGCCGATGGCCACCGCCAGGGAGGAGTTTTTGGTCAGGTTCAGGTATTGGCTCGTCAGCGGCGGAACGATGACGCGCATGGCCTGGGGGATCACCACGAGACGCAGGGTCTGGCCCGGCTTGAGGCCGAGGGAGCCCGCAGCCTCCGTCTGGCCTTTCGACACGGCCAAAATACCGGCACGGACCACCTCGGCGATGAAGGCGGCCGTATAGGTGACGAGTCCCAGAAGGAGCGCCACGAATTCCGGCAGGATCTGCATGCCGCCCGTGAGATTGAAGGTGCCCTTGCGCGGCAGCTCGAAGCTGATTGGGTTGACGCCTGCCAGGGCAAGAACGACCCAGGTGAGGAGCGGCAGGCCAAGGACGAGCCCCAGGGTCACCTTACCGACGGGATATTGCCGGCCGGTCTGCTCCTGCTGCTGCTTGGCCCAGCGGCGGTAGAGGAACGTGCCGACCAGTCCGATCAAGAGCGCGGCGACGAGGATCCACATGTTGGACGCGTAGATGGGGCGAGCCATGAAGAGCCCGCGGGCATTCAGGTAGAACCCGGCGCCCATCTCAAGGGAATTGCGGGGCTGCGGCAGGGATCCCAGAACGGCGATGTACCAGAACAGCAGCTGCACCAGCAGCGGAATGTTGCGCAGGACCTCGACGTAGACCATGGCAACCTTGGCGACCACCCAGTTCTTGGACAGTCGCGCGATGCCGATGACAAAGCCCAGGATGGTCGTGAAGAAGATGCCGATCGCGGAAACGATCAGCGTGTTCAGAAGGCCCACGATGAAGGCGTCGCCATAGGTCGAACCGGCCGCGCTGAACGGTATCAGGGCCTGGCTGACGTCGAAACCGGCGGTATTGTTGAGAAAGCCGAAACCGGAGGCGATCTTTGCGCGCTGCAGGTTCTCGATGGCGTTCGTTGCAGCCACATAGAAAAGGAAGATGACCGCTGCAACGAGAACGACCTGATAGAAAACTCCACGAACCTTCGGATCGTACAAAAACGATTTCTTGGGGGGCGATGTCTGACTGACAACGGTCTGCACTGAGTTCATCCTCTGACGGCTGACTTTTACCGGGCCGTCCTCCCGTGTTCATGGCCGTATGGGGCTTACATGAACCGGCGGCATTCTTGTTCTTGAAAGGCGCCCGGAAGATCCGGGCGCCTCTTTGTCGATCTGCTTAGCGGACCGGGATGCCGTACTGGAGGCCGCCCTTCGTCCAAAGCGCGTTCTGGCCGCGCTTGATCTTCAGGCGCGAGCCTTCGCCGACGTTCTTCTCGAAGGACTCGCCGTAGTTGCCCACGTGCTTGATGACCCGGACAGCCCAGTCGTTGGTCAGGCCGACGGCCTCGCCGAACTTGCCCTCGGTGCCGAGCAGACGCTTGATCTCCGGGTTCTCGGAGGTCTTCATCTGGTCGACATTGGCCTTCGTGACGCCAAGCTCCTCAGCGTTCAGCATGGCGTTATGGGTCCAGCGGACGATATCGCCCCACTGGTTGTCGCCGTGGCGGACTGCCGGGCCAAGGGGCTCCTTGGAGATGATCTCCGGCAGAACGATATGATCGTCCGGAGCCGAGGCGCGCAGGCGCTCGGCGTAGAGGCCCGAGGCGTCCGTCGTGAAGGCGTCGCAGCGGCCGGCATCGTAAGCCTTGAACGTCTCGTCCGAGGTCGCGAAGGCCACCACTTCATACTTCATGTTGTTGGCACGGAAGTAGTCGGCGAGGTTCAGCTCGGTCGTCGTGCCCTGCTGGGTGCAGATCGAGGCGCCGTTCAGCTCCTTGGCGGAGGCAACGCCGAGCTTCTTGCGGACCATGAAGCCCTGGCCGTCGAAGTAGTTGATGGCCGGGAAGTCGAGACCGAGTTGCGTATCGCGCGACATGGTCTTGGTCGAGTTGCGGGACAGGACATCCACCTCGCCCGACTGGAGAGCCGTGAAGCGGTCCTTGGCGGCGAGCGGGATGAAGCGCACCTTGGTCGGGTCGTCGAAGATGGCGGCTGCGATGGCGCGGCACAGATCGACGTCGAGGCCGGTCCAGTTGCCCTGAGCGTCCGGCTGGCCGAAGCCGGCGAGACCCGTGTTCGAGCCGCAGGTGAGGAAGCCCTTCTGCTTGACGCTGTTGAGCGTCGCCTGGGCCGAGGCGGCCGTTGCGAAGAGGCTGGCCGTCAGACCGAAGGCAATCGTTACGAGAGCCTTTTTCATGCTGGTTGTTCTCCCAATAGTTCTACTTGGCCCGGCAGATTTTGATATCATCCCCCAACCGAGCCTGATTAGACCGTTCCGCGCCGCCTCGGTCGAGACGGCATCGGGATCCATCACATTCTATGATTGATCACTGGTCAAGTCTTGATGGAAGGCAATTCGTGCCTGACTTGACGTCAAAGGCTGCCCGGTTTCAGATCGCAGCCCCCGCAGCAAGCCCTTGAAGCGATGTCAAAACTCCCCCCAAAACCAACAGATGTCTCAGAACGCACCCGCCTCGTTCATGCCGGACGGGAGCCATTCGAGCAGCACGGATTCGTGAATACGCCGATCTATCGCGGCTCCACCGTCCTGTATCCTACCACCGATGACCTGCTGCACAGGCGTGGGCGGTATTCCTATGGAACCAAAGGGACTCCCACCACGAATTCCCTTGAAATCGCCTGGACCGAACTGGCCGGCGCGGCCGGGACCGTTCTTGCCCCATCTGGGCTGGCAGCGGTCACGGTTGCGCTCATGTCCTGCCTGAAGGCCGGCGACCACCTTCTGGTCACGGATTCGGTCTACCTTCCCACACGGCATTTCTGTAACGGCGTCCTCAAGAAATTTGGTGTGGAAACAACCTATTACGACCCGAAGATAGGCCCCGGAATCGAAGCCCTTATGCGCCCGAACACTGCGGCGGTCTTCACGGAAGCGCCGGGCTCCCAGTCGTTCGAGATGCAGGATATCCCCGCCATTGCCGAGGTGGCGCACCGGCATGGGGCCGTGGTTCTCATGGACAACACCTGGGCGACCCCCCTGCTCTTCCCGCCCCATGAGCGCGGCGTGGACATCGCCATCGAAGCCGGCACCAAATATCTCAGCGGCGGGTCGGACCTGCTCCTCGGCATGGTCTCGGCGAACGAGCGCTGCTTCAAGGCGCTACGGGATGCATACGATTCCTTCGCCATGTGCCCGGGTCCGGAGGATGTGTTCCTGGGCTTGAGGGGCCTGCGCACCATGGCCCTCCGCCTGCGGGAGCATGAAAAGCAGGCGCTCGACATGGCCCAATGGCTCGCCGGACGCCTAGAGGTGGCGGAGGTCCTGCACCCTGCCTTGGAGTCCTATCCCGGCCACGAGATCTGGAAGCGTGACTTCAAGGGCTCGTCCGGCCTGTTCTCGATCATCCTGAAGCCCTGCTCCGACGAGGCCTTGGCCGCCATGCTCGATGGACTGGCACTCTTTGGCATGGGCTATTCCTGGGGCGGATTCGAAAGCCTTGTCATCCCCTTCGACTGCGCAACCTACCGGACGGCAACCCGGTGGGAGCCCGGCGGTCATGCCCTGCGGTTCCATATCGGATTGGAAGACCTGGATGACCTGAAGCGAGACCTCGATGCCGGATTCGCGCGGCTCAAGGCGACGGATGCCAGGGCAGCCTGAGGGCTCCACGGGCTTCGGCAGTGCCTTACCCTGCCGAAGCCTCGACCTCGGTTCCGGACATGACGTCGACCCCGGCTTTCTTCTTCGATTCTTTTGCGATCAGCATCAGGTTGCGAACATAGATGAAGATCGAGAAGGCCTGGCCCACGATAATGACGATATCGCTGCGGGCGAAGCCATAGACCAGCGTCATCAGCCCGCCGGAGATCGACAGCAGCCAGAAGCCCACGGGAATGACGCTCTTTTCCGCCTTCTCGCTGGCAATCCACTGCACGATGAAGCGGGCGCCGAAGACAAGCTGGGCCAGAACGCCGAAAGCGGCCCACAGATCGAATCGGGCCACGACCAGATCGTAGAAATAGAGTCCTAGGTCGTGAGAGAGACGCATCAACATCAGACGATTTCCTGAGCAGTGGGCACGCGACGGCGGCGCCGGATCAACCACCAGACTCCGGCTAAATCAAGGATGCCGACCCAAAGCCGGTCGAACATACCATAATTGGACCGTCCCGCATGGCGAGGCCGGTCGACCACGTCCACATGGGCGATCCTGTAGCCCTCACGCTTGACCAGGGCCGGCATGAAGCGGTGCAGAGCATCGAAGTAGGGCAGGCGCAGATAAACCTCCCGGCGGAAGGCCTTCAAGCCGCAGCCCGTGTCCCGCGTTCCGTCGTTCAGGATCCGGCCGCGGACTCCGTTGGCGATGCGGGATTGCCACTTCTTATAGGTACCGTCCTTGCGCCCCACCCGCTGGCCGGCAGCAAGAGCCGTCGCCGGATCGTCGAGGGCCGCCACCAGCTGAGGAATAAAGGCAGGATCGTTCTGCCCATCGCCATCCAGGGTGACGATGAGGGGGGCTTGGGCCGCAAGAACCCCGGTGCGCACGGCAGCGCTCTGGCCACAGCTCGCCTCATGGCGGACAAGGCGCAGCCACGGCCGGGTCGCGCGGGCGGCCAGAACCTGCTCCACCGTCGCGTCAGTGGAGCCGTCATCCACATAAACCACCTCGAAGGGGGACAAGGAGGCGCAGGCCTGCTCAATCTCCTCCACCAGGGGGAGAATGTTGAGCGCCTCGTTCTTGACGGGCACCACGACGCTGATACGCGGGCCGGTAAAAAGGTCAGTCATCCGTCCAGGGCCATTTCCGGCCACCTCTTGAAAATGCGATCCAAGCTTCAGAAGCCGGTTGCATAAGCTGCTATTTCGAGCCGTCGCCCGCTGTTGATGTTGAATCCTTGGATGCGGGCCGAGAGGACCGGCTGCTGCCCAAAGCGCTCGTTCTGCGCCCTGAACTCGCCCTCGTGCCGCTTTTCCACGAACACGACCCGACACCCGCCCTTTCGCAGGAAGTCCGACGCCTGGACGCCCGAATCAATCATATCGAGCCCGGTTCCGGTGAGAAACACCAGGCTGGGCTCCCGATAGCCGAGGCTCGCGACCTGCGGGTTTTCGCAAGGCACGTTGCGCGCCACCTCGGCGAGCCGATCCGACAGCTTGAGGGATCGCAGGTCGAGCTGAGCGAAGCCGAAGACGCCAACGGAGAGGCAGGCGGCCGAAATGAAACTGGCCCAGAGGCTCGGGACCATCCGGTTCTTCAGGAAAAGCCACCAGGCCCAGAGGGCGAGAAGCGATGAGGCTACGAGGACTGGCAGTGCCCTGTAGGGCAGGGCTCCGTCAAAAGACCAACCGACGGCCGAGAGGCCGATGGTGAGCCCCACGGGAATGAACGGGATGAGAACGGAGGCCGGTTTCGCCGCCGGCCGATGAGGCCCGACAAAATGCCGGGAGATTGCCATGACGGTCACGATCGCCACCGCAGGCAGAAGCGGCAGCGTATAGTGCGGCAACTTCGTCGGCACGATCTCGAATACGATCCAGGACGGCACGATCCAGGCGAGCGCAAAGGCCACCGGTTCCTCGCGGCGGTGGATCCATGCGAAAGGCACGGCGATGGCAGCCAGGATCGCCCCAGGCCAGAAGGTGGCGAAGAATGATACCAGATAGAAGCCGGGCGGTGCCCAGTGGTACTTCTGCGCCGTCCCGACCTTCCCCAGCATATCCTGACCGACCGACGCGGCGAAGAAGGCCCCACCGCTCTTGATCGCGATGGCGACGAACCAGGGCAGCACGACCGCTAGGGTAAAGGCGATCCCGAGCCATGGCCTCAAGGTGAGAAGCCAGCGGGCGGAACGCTCCTTATAGGACAGAACGGCAGCCGCAAGGCCCGCAAACATCAGGATCAAGGGCCCCTTGATCAGAACACCCAGGGCAAAGCCGGTCCAGAAGATCAGCAGAGCCCGCCGGGGCAGAACGCCGGCGCCTCGGCTGAGATAGGCGCGGGCAAGGCCTCCCATCACGGCAACCGAGCAGGCAGCGAGCATGGCATCGGTTTTCGCAAGTCGCGCCTCGACCATGAGGATGACGCAGGTCGCCATCAGGGCGGCGGTCAGGAAGGCCCCTCGCCTCCCGAAGAAAGCCAAGGCGGCCCAATAGGCCAGAAGAACGGTAGCCAAGGCTCCGAGCAGCGAAGGGATACGGTAAAGCGCGACGGTGGTTCGCGCCTCCGGCACACCGAGGGCTTGGCCGATGGCGACGCTGGCGCTCTGCATCCAGTAGATGCCGACGGGCTTCTTGTGCCGAGCCTCGTCCTGGAACCGGATGTCGACGAAATCTCCCGTCTCCAGCATCTGTTTCGAAGCTTGCGCATAGCGCGGCTCATCCCGGTCCATCGGCTGAAGCGACACGAAGCCCGGCAGGAAGCAGACGAGCGAGAGCAGCACAAGAACGGCGCAGAGCCGGGCATGGCTCCGCTCGATGGTGCTCGTCAACTGGGCCACGGAGAAGCGGCGCAGAAGCATCCGTTGCTGGGGGACAGAACCGTCCATCAATCACTCCGGAGGGGTGGGCTTTCGCGCCGAAGGGTCATCCCCTGAGCGCGGGTTCATCAAACCGGCTGATGTCCTCCAATCCCGGCGGGAAGTCAAATTGACGGAGGGTAGCGGACGGTTTGCAAGGAACATGGGCGATTACACCGGCTTTCCCTAAAAGTTCAGTGAAAGGCTGGAGGCTTGGCCATGAACAAGTCTGCCCTCGGGGCGGGCATGGTTTTCCTGGTGCTGCAGGTTTGCCCGATAGCCGCTCTCGAGCAGCCGGTGGTCTGGCGGGACGAGGATACGGGCTGCGCCTATCTGCTCACCCCTCAGGGTGGCATCTCGCCCAGGCATCGCCGCGACGGAACCCTGGATTGCCCGGACGTGCCGGCCAATACCGGGGCTGTCGAGGGCATGGGGCGCGACATCGCAAGAGGGCTCGATGCCCTCCAGCGCGAGATGGAGCGCCTGCGCGAGCGCTACAACAACAGACCATAGCAGAGGAGCATGAAGGTGCCGACGAACACCCGGATCTATGGCGAGCATGACGAGAAAACCATAAAGCAGCTGGACCGCTGCATGCAGGCCGGCAGCGCCGTGAAGGGCGTGCTCTGCGCCGATGGGCATCTCGGCTACGCCCACCCCATCGGCGGGGTCGTGGCCTATGAGGAGCACATTTCGATCAGCGGCGTCGGCTTCGACATCGCCTGTGGAAACATGGCGGTTCGGCTCGACATCCGCTACGAAGACATCGCTGGGCAGGCGGGCCGCATCCTTGCCGATATCGGCAAGGCTATCAGCTTCGGAATCGGCCAGAAGAACGCCGTCAAGGTTGATCATGAGCTGTTCGATTCGCCCTTGTGGGACGAAGCCGGGGCCCGGGAGCTGAAGAAGATGGCATCCGAGCAGCTGGGAACCGTCGGCTCCGGCAATCACTATGTGGACCTCTTCGAGGACGAGGAGGGCTTCGTCTGGATCGGGGTGCATTTCGGCTCCCGGGGTTTAGGCCACAAGATCACCACCAAGCACCTCGCCCTCGTCGGAGCCAAGGACGGCATGGAGGTGGAACCCGCCCTCGTCCACCAGGACAGCGAGGTCGGGCGAAGCTACATCGCCGGGGTGAAGCTCGGTGGGCTTTACGCTTATGCCGGGCGCGAATGGGTGGTCGAGCGCGTGCGCCGGATCATTGGCGGGCAGATCACGGACTCCGTCCACAACCACCACAACTTCGTCTGGCGGGAGACCCACGACGGACGCGAGCACTGGGTCGTGCGCAAGGGCGCAACACCCGCCTTTCCCGGGCAGAGGGGCTTCGTCGGCGGCTCCATGGGAGACGATGCGGTCATTCTTCATGGGGTCGACAGCCCGGAGAGCGCCGACAGCCTTTATTCGACGGTGCATGGCGCAGGCCGCCTCTTTGGGCGGATGGATGCGAAAGGCAAGAAGAACAAGGCAGGCGAATGGATTCGCCCTCCCCGCTTCACCCGCGAGCAGATGGACGCGTGGCTGCGCGAGAAGGGCATCCTCCTGAGAGGCGGCGACGTAGATGAGAGCCCCATGGTCTACCGGCGCCTGGAGGAGGTGCTGGCCTTCCACAAGAACACGATCCACATTGAGCACACGCTGCGCCCCTTCGCGGTCGCGATGGCTGGCCCCGGCGAGTTCGATCCCTACAAGGATTAGGCCGAGTCCCGCTGATCCCTACCGAAACCAGCCGAAATACAGCCCCCAGAGGCTCGGAGACCTGATGCCGCGCACCCTGCGGGCCGCCTCCTCGGCCAGCATGGCCTCGCCGCCATGGCACGAGCAGAGGACGACGTGCGCATCGTGTTCCGAGATCTCGAAGAACCTGACCGCATCCCCGAACCTGTCGCTGAGGAGCCCCTCGGAGCGCAGCACCGGATCGGAATAGGCAACGGTCAGGGCGGAATTGTCCGCCCGCATGGCAAGCCGCTCGGCCTTGGGCTTCCACTCGATCTCGTCGAGGGTTCTCAGCACGTGGTTGGGATCCCGCTCGAGGAGCTCGGCCCAACGGTCGAGGCGCTCGCGTTTCGGCAGTGCAGGAGCTTGCTTCGGGATCTTGACGTCGGCGACGGTACTCAGTTCGGACAGAGGCCTGTGTTCCATGCTCCCCTCCTTGGCAGAAGAGCGTATCGGGCACCCACCAGCTATAGGTTCAACCTTGAAGACTGGCGAAAAGTTCGGCTGGGAACGGCCCGCCGGCCCTGATCTTTCGGGCAGGGTTCAGGCCAACAGGTGAAGGACGGCGGGCGCGCCGAGCGATACGCCGGACAGGAACAGCAGGATGAACACGATCCAGCGCGTGGCGGCCGGCGACAGCGGCGGCGGCCAGCGGCGGGCCGCATGGGTTGCGCCCATGACCACCGGAATGGCGAGAAGACCGGTGAGCGTGGAAACGGATGGAAGATCTCCGGAAAGAGTTACCAGTCCGGTCCGGAAGACGGCATTCAGGGCGAACACCGTCACCAGGGTTTCACGGACGGTCACGAGCGGCATGGGCTGCCGGTAGAGGTGGTAGACGAGGGGCGGCCCCGCGGTCGAGAACAGGCCGCCCATCAAACCGGCGATGCTGCCGAAGAACAGAAACGAGCCATCGCCGGACCGCCTGGCGAGCGGCTCGGGCTTCCGCGCAAGCTGGAGGCTCGAGACGATGATGACGAGGCCAAGGATGAGGCGGAGAAGATCGGCGCGGGTTCCGGCGAGCCATTCCAGCAGCCAGTAGCCGACGAAGAGCATGGGGATGCTGGTGAGCATGACGAGCCGGAACTCCCGCCATGCCACGTCACGCCAGCCTTTCAGGAGCATCTGGGTGGCATTGACGAAGGTGAGCACGCTCACGATCATGGCGGCGTCGGGAAGCGACAGCAGCCCCGTGAGGCCGACCCCGCCCATGGTGATGAGGCCGAACGCAAAGCCCGTGATGGTCTGCGTGTAGGCGGCCACTCCGGTGAGCGCCAGAAATCCGATCAGTTCGACAGGCGACATGCCGGGGCCAATCCTTCAGGCAGTCAGCCGGCCAGCAGGCTTAATGTGGTCATAGCCCCGCACAGCCCGCAAGCCCCTGCCAGGGAGCAGCAGCAAGGCTCCGGATGGGACATGCTACGCGTCTGCTCGTTGCGATGGAGCGGACGCATAGCACGGGTCGAAGGGGTTTGTCAGGCGCTGGCGGCGTGGTCGTGATCGGCCCTGCTGGTGCCCAGCAGCTCCGCCAGACGGTTGCGAGCGCGGTTCACCCGGCTCTTGATGGTGCCGACCTTGACGCCGAGGGCCTCGGCCGCATCCTCGTACGACATGCCTTCGGCGCCGATGAGGATGATGGCCTCGCGCTGCTCCTGGGGCAGCTTCTCCAGGGCGGTGGAGAGGTCCTGAAGCGCGAGCTTGTCCTCCTGGTCAGGGATCGCGATCATGCTCGCCGCATGGGTCCCGTCCCCGTCCTCGACCTCACGGCTGGTCTTGCGGTGCGTGGAGTAGAAGCCGTTGCGCAGGATGGTGAAGAGCCAGGCCTGCAGGTTGGTGCCGGCCTCGAAGGTGTCCTGCTTGGTGAGGGCCTTGAGCACCGTATCCTGCACCAGGTCCTCCGCCTGATCGACCTTGCCGGTCAGCGACAGGGCGAAGGCGCGCAGGTTCGGCAGCGCATCCATGACGCCGCTCACGAAGGCCTGATCCACCGGCTCCGTATGCGCGCGGATGACCTGAGCCACCCGGTCGGCAAGCCGTGCCAGGTCGCGCGGGAGCTTGTCCTCGGCCGGGTCGCCGTAGAGGGCACGCAACTGCTTTCCCAGATGCAACCGAACGGAAGCGCTCAGCGCTGCCGCCGACGAAGAGGCATCCGGACGGGTCCATTCAGACTGGTTTTTGAGATTCTGTGGCATGCGGAACTATTTGGGGCATGCCGTTCGCATTTAAATATCCGGGCGACATTTCGACCATGAGATTTTTTCATGGCGACGCCTCTGGATTTCGGGGCCGCTATGCCCAAGCACGGGCGCTGAGCTATATGGTCGTCTCACGGCGGCCGGACCACCGGCCAAAACGCATCAGGAGCATCAGGCGTGCCTCACTATCTCGGTATCGATGTCGGAACCTCGGCGGTGAAGGCGATTCTGGTGGACGAGCGGCAAGCCGCCGTCGCGGAGGCCGATGTGCCCCTGCAGGTTTCCCGTCCGCGGGAGCTGTGGTCGGAGCAGGACCCGGAGGCGTGGTGGCAGGCGGTGCAGTCCGCAGTCGAAGGACTGCGAACTCAAAACCCTTCCGCTCTGGCCGATATTCGCGGCATCGGCCTGTCGGGGCAGATGCACGGCGCCGTGCTGCTCGACGAGGCGGGCCGTCCTCTGCGCCCCGCCATTCTCTGGAACGACGGCCGCTCCTTCGGGGAGGCGGAGGAGCTCAGACACCAGCACCCGGAGCTCTCGCACGCCATGGGCGTGATTCCGATGCCCGGCTTCACGGCCCCGAAGCTTCTCTGGCTGGCGCGCCACGAGCCCGAGACGTTCCGGGCCGTTCGCAAGGTGCTCCTGCCGAAGGACTACATCCGGTTGAAGCTCACCGGTTCGGCCATGACGGAAATGTCGGACGCCGCCGGCACCTGGTGGCTGGACGAAGCGGCACGCGACTGGTCGGACGCGGCCCTCGCCGCAACGGGTCTCACCCGCGATCACATGGGCGATCTCGTCGAAGGTTCGCAGCCTTCCGGAACCGTGCGCCCTGAGGTTGCCCGGCAATGGGGCCTGCGCGACGATGTGGTCGTTGCCGGCGGCGGGGGCGACGCGGCGGCTGGCGCCGTCGGCCTCGGCGCCATCGAGGACGGGTCGGCCTTCATCTCGCTCGGCACGTCAGGGCAGCTCTTCGTCACCACCCGGGACTTCAGCCCCGCGCCCGAGGCTCTGGTGCACTCCTTCTGCCATGCGGTGCCGGGCCGCTGGTTCCAGATGGCCGCAATGCTCAACGGCGCAAGCTGCCTTGCCTGGGCGGCGGGTCTTCTGAAAGCCGATATCGGCGACCTCCTGCGCCAGACCGAGGCGGCCTATCAGGCACCGTCGGGTCTCCTCTTCCTCCCCTATCTCGCCGGCGAGCGGACGCCGCACAACGACCCTCATGCGCGCGGCGTGTTCTTCGGGCTGTCCCCGGAAACCAGGCAGACAGATCTGGTGCAGGCGGTGCTCGAAGGCGTCGCCTTCAGCTTTGCCGACGCCAAGCAATGTCTTGCGCAGGCAGGAACGCAGCTCACCCATGCAGGCATGATCGGCGGAGGCTCGCGCAGCACCTTCTGGACCAGGATCTTCGCCAGCGTCCTGAACGTTCCCCTGATGCGCTACGAGGGAAGCGACAAGGGGCCCGCTTTCGGAGCCGCGCGGCTCGCGCGATTGGCAAGCACGGGGGAAGCGCCCGATGTGGTCTGCACGACGCCGAAAATTCTCGAGACCATCGAGCCGGACCCGCGCCTCGTGGAGCTTTATGCTCCCCGGGTCGAGGCGTTTCGCAGCCTCTACCGGGTTCTGAAGCCCGAGTTTGCACGCATGTAGACAAGATCGGGCAACTCCGCTTTGGGGCGCCGGCACCGGGCCTTCACAGGCTAATGCTGGCACCTCCTTCCCACCGCAAGCTCGGTGTTCCCAGGAGGGTGTCATTCCGGACCGGAGATGGCGACAGCCATGGCAGGGGAAGGGAATCAATAGGGCTGAGGCTGTGAGTGGATCCCCTTCCCTCGCTGACGCTCGCCGGGGATGACAGCGGCACCACCCTCGGTGTCATTCCCGGCCGGAGCGAAAGCCGAGGGGAAGGGAATCCATAGCGCTGAGTATATAGGTGGATCCCCTTCCGGCACTTCAAACGCCGGAGATGACAGGGGGCACCTCTTCCGTCCCCCTTGCGGGGAGGGATCGAGGGTGGGGTTCGCAAAGTCGGAACTCTGGGCTTGATCCATTTAGCGCCGGGGCAGCAACAGCATCCCCTCTCCCATGTGGGAGAGGGGCAGGGGTGAGGGTGTGGCGCTTCACCAGCAAAATGCTCTCGTCTCCGCGGCAGACGAACATCTCAGCGCCTCCTCCGGCAGCGGCCTTCCCTCACCCCGGCCCTCTCCCACATGGAAGAGGGAGACCAGCGGCTCACCCCCGCCCGAATCCCTCCCCCGAGGCGGAGGGAATATACGTCTGCGCCCTGGAGCGAAGAGCCCAAGCATTATGAGCCGGACTCAGAGGACCAGCCCCCGAGACACAAAGAACACCTTCGGAAGAAATGAAAGTTGTGCATGACCGGCCGAGGTTCAAAAGGAGGGATTGAAACCCGATTGGAATGAAGCATTTACGGCAAGCAAAGGCTCATTCCGACCACCCGGTCCCTTGGCATGATATACTATACGGAATACCAGGCTGACATCTGCCGCTTGAACGAAGTGTCTCTAGGGAATAGCCGATGACAGGTTCAGCCCCGGTCCTTGAGATGAACGGCATCTCGAAGACGTTTCCCGGTGTGAAGGCGCTCACGGACGTTTCCCTCACGGTCTATCCGGGCGAGATCCACGCCCTCATGGGGGAGAACGGCGCCGGAAAATCGACCTTGATGAAGATCCTGTCGGGGGCCTATCAGGCCGATGCGGGCGGTGAGATCCGCATCAACGGTAAGCCCGTCGCCATCGACGGGCCGTTGACCGCCCGGCACCACGGCATTTCCATCATTTATCAGGAACTGTCGCTTGCTCCGAACCTGTCCGTCGCCGAGAACATGCTTCTCGGCCGCGAGCACAAGAGCGGCCCGATGGTCGACCGCGGCTCCATGGAGAAGGCGTGCCGCGCAGTTCTCGAGCGCCTCGGGGTCGGGTTCAAGGCGACCACCAAGGTCAACGAGCTGTCCATGGCCGAGCGGCAGCTCGTGGAGATCGCCCGCGCGCTCATCGCCAACTCGCGCATCCTCGTCATGGACGAGCCCACCACCTCCCTCTCCTCCCGGGAAACGGAGGCGATGTTCGCGCTCGTGCGCCAGCTTCGGTCCGAGGGGCTGGCGATCATCTATATCAGCCACCGCATGGCGGAGATCTACGAACTCGCGGATCGCGTCTCGGTGCTGCGGGACGGCTCCTATGTGGGCACCCTCGTGGCCGACGAAATCTCGGCCGAGCGCCTGGTGCAGATGATGGTGGGGCGCGACCTGTCGTCCTTCTATAAAAAGGAGCACGACGCGCATCAGAGCCGTGGGCCGGTGATGTTCGCGGTTCGCAACATGAGCGACGGCCGGCGCGTGCATCCCTGCTCGTTCGACCTCCATGAAGGGGAGGTTCTCGGCATCGCGGGCCTCGTCGGAGCGGGACGAACCGAGCTGGCGCGCCTCATCTATGGAGCCGACCCGCGCACCAGCGGCGAGGTCTTTCTCCAGGGCAAGCATCTCTCGATTCAGCGCCCCGAAGACGCGATCAATTCCGGCGTCGTCTACCTGACGGAGGACCGCAAGCATCTCGGCCTTTTCCTCGATCTCACCGTGCGCGAGAACGTGAACGTGAGCGTGCTGGGCCGGGACGCGCGCATGGGCGGCGTCCTCAACCTGAAATCCGCCAAGGAGCGGGCGACCGCGGCCATCAAGGCGCTCGCCATCCGGGTGGCGGGCGACGGCGTGCTCGTGGGCAGCCTTTCGGGCGGCAACCAGCAGAAGGTGCTCCTCTCGCGCCTGCTGGAAACCAAGCCGAAGGTGCTGATCCTCGACGAGCCGACCCGCGGCGTCGATATCGGGGCGAAATCCGAGATCTACCGTCTCATCGACGAACTGGCGAAGCGGGGCGTCGGCGTCATCGTCATCTCCAGCGAACTCCCGGAGGTCGTT
The DNA here is from genome assembly GCF_016743775.1 of Microvirga aerilata. Taxonomy (GTDB): domain Bacteria; phylum Pseudomonadota; class Alphaproteobacteria; order Rhizobiales; family Beijerinckiaceae; genus Microvirga; species Microvirga aerilata. Next base: position 204,097 of record NZ_JAEQMY010000001.1, read on the forward strand.
GGCATCTGCGACCGCGTGCTGGTGATGCGCGAGGGCAGGATCGAAGGCGAAGTCGGCGGAGCGGGTCATCCGCCCGTGACCCAGGAAAACATCATCACCATTGCGACAGGCGTAAGGGAAGCTGCCGAATGACACCCCCGAATGAGACCAGCGCATCCATCCAGACGTCCGGCGCGGCAGGCATCGACGCGGCCTCTCAGGAGAAGCAGCGCCGCCTCGCCTGGCGCTCCACCCTGCAGGCCATCGGCATGCTGCCGGTGCTCATTATCCTGGGTGTCGTGTTCGAGCTCATGTCCGGCCGGTTCATGAGCTTCCAGAACCTGTCGATCGTGATGCAGCAGGCCTCGATCAACACGGTGCTCGCCGCAGGCATGACCTTCGTCATTCTCACCGGCGGCATCGACCTGTCCGTGGGCTCCATCCTGGCGGCAGCCGCCATGGTGGCGATCCTCGGTTCGCTGATCCCGGAATGGGGCATGTTGGGCATTCCGGCCGCCTTGCTGGCCGGCCTTGTGTTCGGCCTCCTCAACGGCGCACTCATCGCCTTCGCCAAGCTGCCGCCCTTCATCGTCACCCTCGGGTCGCTCACCGCCGTGCGCGGCATCGCGCGCCTGATCGGCGGCGACACGACGCAGTTCAACCCGCAGCTGCCTTTCGCCTTCATCGGCAACGGCACCCTGTTCGGCCTGCCATGGCTGGTGTGGATTGCGTTTGCGGTGGTGATCATCTCCTGGTTCATCCTGCGGCGCACGGTGCTGGGCGTTCACATCTATGCGGTGGGCGGCAATCCCGATGCCGCGCGGCTCACCGGCATCAAGGTCTGGGCGGTTCTGCTGTTCGTCTATGCCTTCTCGGGCCTCGCGGCAGGGCTCGGCGGCGTCATGTCGGCGGCACGCCTCTTTGCCGCGAACGGCCTGCAGCTCGGGCAATCCTACGAGCTCGACGCCATTGCGGCGGTCATTCTGGGCGGCACGAGCTTCGTCGGCGGCATCGGGTCGATCTGGGGCACGCTCATCGGCGCGCTCATCATCGCCATCCTGACGAACGGGCTCATTCTCGTAGGCGTGTCCGACATCTGGCAGTTCATCATCAAGGGGCTCGTGATCATCGGGGCCGTGGCGCTCGACCGCTACCGTCTCCAGGGATCGGCGCGCACCTGACACAAATACCTGCGTCCGGACCGGGCGCTTGTATAAGCGAGATCCCGGAAGCCGAACCGGCTTAAGGGGATCGCGGGGCTAAAAAGATACCTGCAATTAGGACTTCGGAGGATTCCATGGCACTTTCCCGTCTCACACTCAGCGTCGCGGTTGCCGCCCTTCTGGCGGCTCCGGCCTATGCCAAGGACGTCAAGAACGTCGGCATCTCGGTCGGCCTGCTCGGCAACCCGTTCTTCGTCGCCACCATCAAGGGCATCGAGGCGAAGGCGAAGGAAATCACCCCGACCGCCAAGATCACGTCCGTTTCGGCGGATTACGATCTGAACAAGCAGTTCACGCAGATGGACAACTTCTCTGCGGCCGGCACCGACATCGTCATGATCAACGCGGTCGACCCGAAGGCCATCGAGCCTTCCGTGAAGCGCGCTCAGGCAGCCGGCATGGTTGTTGCCGCCTTCGACGTGGCGGCGGCCGGCGCCGACGTGACGGTGATGACGGACAACATCAAGGCCGGCGAGCTGGCCTGCCAGTACATCGCCGATCAGCTCAAGGGCAAGGGCGACGTGCTGATCGTGAATGGCCCCCAGGTCTCGTCCATCGTGGACCGCGTCACGGGCTGCAAGAACGTGTTCGCCAAGCACCCGGACATCAAGGTCCTGTCCGACAACCAGGACGCCAAGGGCTCCCGTGAGGGCGGCTTCGCGGTGGGCCAGAGCCTGCTCACCCGCTTCCCGAAGATCGATGCGGTGTTCGCGATCAACGATCCGACCGCCATCGGCATCAATCTCGCGGCCAAGCAGCTCAACCGCAACGAGTTCATCATCACGGCCGTCGACGGCGCCCCGGACATCGAGAACGAGCTGAAGTCGGGCAACTCCCTCATCAAGGCCTCGGCCTCGCAGGATCCGTACATCATGGCGGCCCAGTCCTATGAGCTCGCGGTGGGCATCGTGAACGGCAAGAAGCCCGAGAAGAACGTGATCCTGCTCGAGCCGAAGCTGATCACCGCCGACAACATCAAGGACTACAAGGGCTGGACGGCCGTTCGCTGATCCAAGTCTGACGGGCGGCGGCCATGGCGCGAGCTTTGGCCGCCGTTTTTCGATTCGTGAGCATGAGGAGATAGCCCGATGCTGAAGCAGCTGCGCGAGCAGGTTCTTGAAGCCAATCTCGAAGTGGTGCGCCGCGGGCTCGTTCTCTACACCTTCGGTAATGTCAGCGGCATCAGCCGCGAGGACAACCTGGTGGCGATCAAGCCGAGCGGCGTGCCCTACGAGCGCATGAAGGCCGACGACATCGTGGTGACGGATCTGGACGGCCGGATCGTGTGGGGCGAGCTACGCCCCTCGTCCGATCTCGACACCCATCTTCATCTCCTTAAGGCTTTTCCGGAGATCGGCGGGGTGGTGCATACGCACTCGGAGCATGCCACCGCCTGGGCCCAGGCGGGCCGTTCCATTCCGGCCCTCGGCACGACCCACGCCGACTATTTCTACGGTCCGGTTCCGGTCACCCGCGAGCTGACGCCCGACGAGATTCGGGACGATTATGTGCGCGCAACAGGGGTCGCGATCACGGAGGCCTTCGGCAACCGTGATGCCATGGAGGTGCCGGCGGCGCTGGTCGCAGGCCACGGCCCCTTCGCCTGGGGCAGGACACCGGACGACGCCGTGCACAACGCCGTCGTGCTGGAGGCGGTGGCCCGCATGGCCATGTATACCTTCTCCTTGCGGCCCGATGCGCCAGGCGTGTCGCAGGCCCTTCTCGACCGGCACTATTTCCGCAAGCACGGCGCGACGGCGACCTATGGTCAGTCGCAGAATTAGCTCCCTCTTCGCCTACCCCTCGCACATGCCCCTTTTCGGGAGACTCACATGGCCGTTGTAGCCGGTGTCGATTTCGGCACCTTGAGCGTTCGGGTCACCCTCGTCGACGACCGCAAGGGGCCGCTCGGCCTCGCCACGGCGGAATACCCGCTGCATCGCAGGCGCGACAATCCCGATCATGCGACGCAAGCCCATGCGGATCACATGGATGCCCTGGCGCGCGCCATGCGCGGGGCTCTCGCATCGGCCGGAGTGAGGGCCGAGGACGTGGCGGCGCTTGCGGTCGACACCACGGGCTCCAGCGTCGTCATGGTGGGCGAGGGCCTCGAGCCGCTCGACGAATACTACCTCTGGTGCGACCACCGCGCGAAATCGGAGGCCGAGGAGATCACCCGGCTGGCGCACCAGGAGGGCCTGGAGGCCATCGAGTGGTGCGGCGGCGTGTATTCCCATGAATGGGGCTTCTCCAAGCTGCTGCACTGGCTGCGCCACAACCCGGAAAAGCGCGACCGGCTGGTGACCGCTCTTGAGCATTGCGACATGGTGGCCGCGACGCTCACCGGCATCACCGATGCGCCTAAGGTGAAGCGCAGCGTCTGCGCCATGGGCCACAAATGGATGTGGAACCCGCGCTGGGGCGGCCTGCCCCCGCAGGACTTCCTGTCCAAGGTCGATCCGCTCTTCGACGGCATCCGCGACAAGCTCGCGGGCGAATACGCCACCTCGGACGTGGTGGCGGGCCAGCTTACCCCTTATTGGGCGGAGCGGCTCGGATTGAAGGCCGGCATCCCGATTCCGGTCGGAGCGTTCGACGCCCATTGGGACGCCATCGGCGCCGGGTGCCGCGTGGGCGACGTGGTGAACGTGGTGGGCACCTCCACCTGCATCATCGCCATGGCGGAAGGCACCAGCCTGATCCCGGGCGTGTGCGGCGTGGTGCCGGGCAGCGTCGATCCGGGGCTCGTGGGCATCGAGGCTGGGCTCTCGGCCACCGGCGACATCTTCGAGGCGATTGCCCGGCGCGCCAACACCAACGTCAAGGAACTCTCGAAGGGCCTGGAGGGGTACCGCGCCGGGCAGACCGGCCTCCTGCGCCTGACCTGGGACAACGGCGACCGCACGGTGCTCGTCAAAGCCGATCTCGGCGGCATCACGCTCGGCTGGAACCTGCTGCACACGGCCCAGGACGAGCTGTTCGCCGCCATCGAGGGCACGGCCTTCCACACCCGCATCATCCTGGAGCGCATGGCCGAGGGCGGCGTGCCGGTGGAGCGGGTGATCAATGCGGGCGGCATCCCGCAGCACAATGCGGTGCTGAACCAGGTCTACGCCAACGTGCTCGGGCGCCCCGTGCTCGTGCCGGCCGGCATTCCCACGGGCCTCGGCTCAAGCATCTTCGCCAGCCTCGCCGCAGGATCGCACCCGGATCTGAGCAGGGCTCAAGAAGCGATCTGCCTGCCCTTCCGCACCTTCGAGCCCGATCCCGCGGCGCACGCGGTCTATGAGCAGCTCTTTGCCCATTACAGGACGCTGTATTTCGGCTTCGGCGGCGTTTCTGGACCGGTCTCGCTCGATCATGTATTGCGCGACCTCAAGCGGTTCGCGGCTCTTCCCCTGGAGCCGGTTCCGCCCGATGTTGCAGAACGCGTGCCCGTCTAAGGGCCGGATCGACAACCGGGTTTGGGTGCCGCGATGATCCTGTCAGGAGCCTTCATATGATTCTCGTTTCCGGCGAAGCCCTGATCGACCTGTTCATCGGCGCCCCCGCTTCGGCGGGCTTCCCCGCCGAGGCGATCGCGGGCGGCTCTCCGTTCAACGTGGCGATCGGGATCGGACGCCTCGGCCGCCCCGCCGCGTTCCTGTCCACCTTGTCGGACGACGTGTTCGGCTCCTTCCTGGCCGACAAGCTCAGCCAAGCCGGCGTGAGCCCTGCCTATCTGCAGCGCTGCCCGAACTACACGACGCTGAGCGTGGTGGCCACCGATGCCTCGGGCCAGCCGCAATACTCCTTCTACGCCCCGAACGCCGCCGACCGGGCGCTTCGCCCCGAATCCCTCCCGGCCCAACTGCCCCCCGAGGTGAACGCCATCGCGGCGGGCTCCTATGCCCTCGGGGTCGAGCCCATCGCCAGCGCCATTGAGACCCTGCTGCGCCGGGAAGCCGGCTCGCGCGTGATCTCGCTCGATCCGAACGTGAGGCCGCGCGTGGTGGGCGATCTTGCCGCTTACCGCGAGCGCTTCGAGAGCCTGCTGGCCTACGCCACCATCGTGAAGGCCAGCGACGAGGACATCGAGCTTCTCTACTCCACCGGCGATCTCGCGTCGGCCGCACGGGCCTGGCTCCAGCGCGGCCCCAAGCTCGTCATCGTCACCCGGGGCGAGAAGGGGCCGCTCGCGGTGTTCGGCGAAGGGGTTCTGGAGCGTCCCGCGCCCAAGATCGAGGTGGTGGACACGGTGGGCGCCGGGGACACGTTCCATGCGGGCCTTCTGTCCTGGCTCGATGTCAATCATCTGCTCACGCCCCAGGCCATCGCAAGCCTGAACGAGACGCAGGTCACGGAGGCCCTGGATTTTGCGGCGGCCGCCGCCGCCATCGTCTGCACCCGCCGCGGCGCCAATCCGCCCTCATGGGCGGAAGTCGAACAGTTCATGGCAGCAAGAGCCTGATGGAGTCCCCCATGACGAACGCCCAGCCCCTCCTGCCCGCCAACAGTGCGAACTGGCGCTCCAACCGTTTCCATCGCCAATGGCTGTTCGAGCAGGCCGGCAACCTGTTCGACTTTTTCCAGCACCGCATCGTCAATCCGGCCGGCGGCTTCTTCGATCTCGACGATGCGGGGCAGCCCGTCGAGACCGCCAATCCCGTCCGGCAGATCCACAACACCACCCGCATGGTGCATTGCTTCGCCATCGGCACCCTGCTCGGCCGGCCCGGCTGCGACGCCATCGTCGACCACGGGATGAACTATCTCTGGAACAGCCACCGGGATGCCCAGCATGGCGGCTATGTCTGGTCCCTCGACAACGATGGCCCGAAGGACGACACCAAGCAGGCCTATGGGCATGCCTTCGTGCTGCTGGCGGCCTCCAGCGCGAAGGTGGTGGGGCACCCGCTGGCGGACCGCGTCCTGGAAGACATCACGGAGGTCCTGGAGCAGCGCTTCTGGGAGGAGCAGCACGGGGCGGTGACCGAGGAATTCTCCCGCGACTGGCAGCCCTTGAGCCAGTATCGCGGCCAGAACTCCAACATGCACCTGACCGAGTCCCTGATGGCCGCCTTCGAGGCCACCGGCGACAGGGCCTATCTCGACAAGGCGGAGCGCATCGCCAGCCTCATCATCGGCCGCCATGCGGCCTCCCTTGGCTACCGGGTGGCCGAGCACTTCCACGCGGATTGGAGCCTCGACAAGGACTACCGCGGCTATGACGTGTTCCGGCCCTACGGCACCACGCCCGGACACTGGCTCGAATGGGCGAGGCTCATCCTCCAGCTCTGGACCCTCGGGGGCCAGCGCCATGCCTGGATGCCGGATGCCGCCCGCGAGCTGTTCCGCCAATCCATAGAGCTGGGATGGGACAAGGAGCGGGGCGGGTTCTTCTACGCCCTCGACTGGGACGACAAGCCGAGGCTGCCCCATAAGCTCTGGTGGCCCTGCGCCGAGGCCATCGGGGCTGCGGCGTTCCTCATCGAGCACAACCCCGGCGACTATCACGAGGAGTGGTATCGCACCCTCTGGGGCTTTGCCGACCGCCACCTGATCGACCACCGGCACGGCGGCTGGCGCCCCGAGCTGTCGGAAGACCTGCGGCCGGACACCACCCTGTTCCAGGGCAAGCCCGATCTCTACCACGCCCTGCAGGCCTGCCTGATCCCGCTCTTCCCGGCCACCGGCAGCCTGACCGGGGTCATCCCGCAGAATACGTCTCAGCCCTAGATCCTTTATGCGGCGAGGTGGATCCGGCTCGTCCCCTGTTTCGGCGGCGAAGCAAAGACTGCAGTCGGTTCCATATCCTTGAGACGGCCCTAGGCGATATACCGCTCCAGGGCGTCCCTGTCGGGCATGCCGGCCTGGGCGCCCGGCGTCAGGCAGGACATGGACGCGGCGGCGCAGGCCCGGCCCATGGCGGCGCCGATCTCCAGCCCCTCCGCAAGGCCATTGGCGAGCACGCCCACAAAGGTGTCGCCGGCGCCGGTGGTGTCCACCGGCGTGATGGGGCGGGCGGCGGCATGGGCCTGCGTGCCGTCGGGGGCGATGGCGAAGGCTCCGCGCGAGCCTGCCGTGACGATGCAGGCCGGACCGAAGGAGCGGGCGAGAGCGGCTCCGGCCGCGAGGTAATCGTCCCCGGCCGCATCACCGATGATCTCGGCGATGGAGAGCGCCTCGTGCTCGTTGACCACCAGCACGTCGGTGGCGCTCAAGAGCTCGGCCATGGCCTCGCGGCCGCTCACCTGGGGCACCGGAGCGAAGTTCCAGACGACCTTGACGCCCGCCCGCCTTGCGCGGGCCGCGACCTCCAGGTTCTCGGCAAGGGGCACCTCCATCTGGAGAACCACAACGGAAGCCCCGGACAGCAGGCTGTCCGGCAGGTCGGCCGCCCGCACCGCCATATTGGCGCCGCTTGCCACCGTGATTGCGTTCTCGCCGGTTTCGTCGACGGTGATGAAGGCGCAGCCGGTCGGTTCCTCGATGGTCCGGATTGTGCCCGTATCGACGCCGTTTCGGCTCAGGTTGTCGAGGCAGGCTTTTCCGAACGGGTCGTCCCCCACGGCCGCCACCATGGCGACCCGGATCGGGCCGCCTCTGCCCACGCGGGCGGCGGCAACCGCCTGATTGGCTCCCTTGCCGCCGAAGAAGCTTTCGGCCCGGCGCGACAGGACGGTCTCGCCCGGACGCGCGATGCGCTGCACCCTTGCGACGAGGTCCATATTGATGGAGCCGAAGATTACGATCATGCCGCCCTGCCCTATTTCGAGGCGCCGTCCATAGCATTCGGACCGGCGCTTTGGCGAGGGAAGGCGGCGCTGGCCCTGATCGATTTTGTCGCTTGCTGTCATGCTCGCAGACTGGGACTGGGATCAACTCACGCCCTCAGCGCCATGGATTCCCTTCCCCTCCGCTTTCGCTCCGGCCGGGAATGACACTGAAGGAAGCGCCACACGGTCAGCACCACGCTGTCATACTAAGGCCAAGCGGAGCGAGGGAAGGGGATCAACCCCGACCCTCAGTGCCATGGATCCCCTTCTCCTCTGCTGCGATCCGGCCGGGAATGACACGGAGGCCGCCGGCAGGGATCGCCCAAATCGAGTCACCGTCCGGTGCGGAACGCCTCCGGCTCAAGGGCTTTCGAGCCATCCACAGCTAATTCCCCCCTCTGCGGCGCAGAGGCGGTATGCCCTGGAACCAAGCAGAGTGCCCCAACATTTGACTCGCAGGTAGGCGTAGCAGCGGTAAACTGTCATCAGAATCGAAGATAGTTTACCTCTCGCAGGTAAAAGAACGGGCTTTGATGGGCAGGCAGGCTGATCCTCACTCCACGGATCGCGGAAATCCACCGCCCGCAGCAACGCGCTCCCGCATTTCGTTTCCTCTTGGAATTCTCTTCCCCAGACGCCTCTGCGCGGCGCCTGGATAAATGCTCTTGCGCAGTTTCAAAACTGGAGTTGGTCATTGAGCAAGCATCATGAGAAGCAGAGACGCAAGACCCGCCGCTCCCATGAAACAGCGCAGGTCTTCGACCTCAACGGATCCAAGTTCCAGGCCGAGCGCAGCCCTCCGCCGATCAAGGCACTCAATGCAACGCAGGATGAATATCTCGACGCTTTAAGGAACAGCCCCCAGGTTGTCGTTCTCGGTCCCGCCGGCACAGGCAAGACCTGGATCGCAGCCACCCATGCGGCAGACCTGTTCCGCCAGCGGCGCATCCGCAAGATCATCCTCACCCGTCCCAACGTGCCGAGCGGCCGCTCCCTCGGCTTCTTTCCCGGCAGCCTGGAGGAAAAATTCGGCCCCTGGGCCGCTCCGGTGATCGAGGCGATCAAGGAGCGGATCGGCGCGGCCGCTTTCGAGATCGCGGTCAAGAACGGCGACATCGAGATGGTCCCGTTCGAGGTGATGCGCGGACGGTCCTGGCGCGACGCCTTCATCCTGCTCGACGAGGCGCAGAACGCCACGCCGGCCGAGATGAAGACCTTCCTCACCCGCATCGGGGAGGATTGCACCGTGGTGATCAACGGGGATGTGAGTCAGTGCGACCTGCGCGAGACGTCCGGCCTGCGCACGGTCATACACCTGATCAAGTCGCGGATGCTGCCGGTTCCGATCGTCGAGTTCACGCTCAACGACATCGTGCGGTCGGGTGTCTGCGAAATGTGGGTGCGCGCATTCGAAGAGATCCACTGCTGACGCAGCAGGTTTCCGACCCTGAATGGTCGGTCCGGGGATCCGGGGTTGCTTCCATATCGTTGGAGGCAGCTCCGGTCTTCCGGTGGCAGCATCCTTGAGGGCGAACGGGATGCACTTCGCCCGAAAAGCGAGAGAGCATCGGACTGGCAAGTGGATTTGCACTTTCCGGTCCGATGCTCACGATTTGACGAGCGCATCGCAGGCGGCGGACCCGGAGGTCCGCACGATGGGCTGGAACTTTAAGCGAGCTCGATGGCGCCCACTTCGGGGCCCTTGCGACCCTCGACGATGGCAACACGCACTGCCTGTCCCTGGTCGAGCTGGCTGAGGCCGGCCCGCTCCACGACGGAGATGTGCAGGAACAGGTCCTTGCTCTCGCCCTCGACGGACACGAAGCCGTAGCCCTTGACGTTGTCGAACCACTTCACGGTGGCCGGAACGTCTGGCGGACCGCTGACCGGCCGCGAGGCGGCACCTCCGCCTCCGCCCGGACGGGAGAACCCGCCGGACTGGCCCGGTCCACCCGAGCGCATCGGCGGCTTCGGGCGGGCTCCGCGCGGCGGCTCGGGCTCTGCCGTGCTCGTGTCCACGCTGACGATTTCCTGAACCTGCGGGCCCTTCTGGCCTGCGCCGACCTTGATGACCAGCGTCGTGCCGGACTCAAGAGCCGTATGGCCTGCGGCCTCGACCTGCCTGACATGCAGGAAGGCCTCGCCGGAGCCGTCGGTCATCTCGACGAAGCCGAAGCCCTTTTCAGGATTGAACCATTTCACCCGCGCCTCGGTCTCAGGTCCCGAGCTCGAAGCCGAATAGGACGTCTGCTGCCGCGTGGGCCGTTCAAAAGATGTTGGCGGGGCGAAATCGCCCCAGTGATCTTCGGGTTGACCGCCAAATTGACGTCGGCGATCACGGTGATCATTTCCCCGGCCCATCAGGACTGCCTTCTAAAGTCTCTGGTTTCCGAAACGCTATACGCGTAACGCCCCCAACCGCTGAGGGCAAGAAGATTACTACTCATACCTAAACGCATCATGCAAGAGTTCTTAGAGGGAAGCATGTCGTTCTTAGAGGGGAGCTTGTGCGGATTGTGGGGCGCCGACGCGAGAATTCAGCCCTCCGATCACCGCTTTCAAAATATTGCGATCCTCTTCGTCCCCCTGCCGGCGCCCGCTCCAGGCGTGAACGCGCTCATGGATGAAGCTCAATTTGGCGATGACCCCGGGCGGCAGCACGAAGGGATAGAGATCGGGCTGCCCCATGCTGCGGTTCAGGGAATTGACCGCGAACGTCAACGGCAGCCAGGCCGTGATCAGGCGGTTCAGATCGATCTCGCGGTGCGGATCGAAATCGATCTCTGTTGCAAGCTCCGGGCCCCGGCTGATCCTGGGCCGCACCTTCAGGCCGAAGGCGTTGGCCGTTTCCAGGGTGTCGACGATGTGCAGGTAGTGCGCCCAGGTCTCTGCGAAATCCTCCCAGGGATGCGAGGCGGCGTAGGCGCTGACGAAGCTTTCCTGCCAGTTCTCCTTCGGGCCGTTGGCGTAGTGCGCCTGCAGGGCCTCGCCGTAATCCTGCCGCTCGTCCCCGAAGATCAGGCGGAATTGCTCGAGGCTCGGATCGTTGCGGACCAGCACGTTCCAGAAATAGTGGCCGATCTCATGCCGGAAGTGGCCCAGCAGGGTCCGATAGGGCTCGCCCATGCTGTGGCGACGCCGCTCCCGCTCCGCGTCGTCGGCCTCGGCGATGTTGATGGTGATCAGGCCGTTGTCGTGCCCGGTCAGGATGGAAGGGCCGTGAGGCGAGTTCTCGGAAGGGTCGGACAGGAAGTCGAAGGCAAGCCCCTGGGGATCCTCGGCCCGCGTCGTGAGCGGCAGGCCGAGCCTCAGCAGGGTATAGAAAAGACGCCGCTTGGCGACCTCCAGGCTGCGCCAGCGGACGAGATTCCGCTCGTTGGAGAGGTCGGGCACCGTCCGATTGTGCCGGCAAGCCCGGCAATAGGGGTCCGGCTCGTCGGCCGGGATCAGCCAGTTGCACGCATCGTGCTCCGCATTGGCGCAGAAGCGAAAGCGCCCTTCCGGCTGCGCCAGGGCCTTCCAGCCGCCCTCCTCCGGCTCGAGCGCGCTGATCTCCTGGATCGACGGCAGGCAGCCGAGCCGCCGCCCGCAGCTCTCGCAATGGCTGTTCTCGAAATAAAGGGGCTGCCCGCAGGCCTGACATTCGAAGAGCTTCATCGATCCGCATCCGATCCGGCTGGTAGCTTTGCCTGCCGCCGGCTTGCCAGGCCTCGCATAGACATCACGGCAACGGCTGAGATTCCGGTTGGTTCGGGCCGTTTCGACGTCGCGCCGGCTTTCCGCTGCTCATATTTTGGGCTTTCGCCGCGGGGCCATCAATTTGATCACGCGGGAGCGGAAAGGCCATATGGACAGGCTTGGGTCTTGGGTGTTTACTCTACCGAAAGACCGACGCGACGGTTGGGCTAAGTCATTGTAACATAAGATAGTGAGCCGGAACCGGAGCCCAGGCTATACTGGGAGCAACTGATTCGTTGAACGACGTCCGTACGACGCTTCGCAGATGCTGTGCGACTTGGAGGGGCTATGTTTGAAGGTCCGAGAAAGCGCGTATTGATCGTCGAGGACGAGGCCATGATCTCGATGCTGATCGAGGATATGGTTCTCGATTTCGGCTGCGAGATCGTGGGTCCGGCCGCACGGCTGGATCGCGCCCTGACCTTCGCCCTGCAGGAAGACATCGACATCGGCCTTCTCGACATCAACGTGGACGGATCGGTCGTGTTCCCCGTGGCCGACGTCCTGCGCTTCCGCGGCATTCCCTTCATCTTCTCGACCGGGTACGACTTCAGGGCCCTGCCCGAGCGCTTCCACGGCTGCCCGACCCTGTCGAAGCCGTTTTCCTACGAGAACTTCGCCGATACCCTGCGGATGGCTCTAGCCAGCGCATCGAACGCCTCCGAGGCGGTCTGAACAGACCTCGCCGGCCACAGGTCTCACGAGCGCGGCTCGACCTGCATCCGAGGTTCCTGCCTGGGCCTAAGCGTCACCTTCATCCTGGGCTTGGGCATCTCGCCCGAGGGGCTGCGAAGCCTCACCGCCTGCAGCAGCACGGCCAGGATGGACACGGCCTCCATGGTCGCGAACGCGTTGCCGATGCAGATGCGCGGGCCTGCTCCGAAGGGCATGTAGGCATAGCGGTGGCGGGCCTTCGCCTGGTCGGGCGCAAAGCGCTCCGGGTCGAACCGCTCGGGGTTCTCCCAGATGGAGGCATGATGATGCACCGCATGGATCGGCACGATGACGACGGCGCCTTCCGGCACCGTGAGCCCGCTCAGCGGGAAGGGCTGAACGGCCGTTCTCGTGATGATCGGCGCCGGCGGATAAAGCCGCATGGCCTCCGAGAACACCTGACGGGTGTAGGCGAGCCTGGATACATGCTCGGGCCGAACCGCCTCGCCTCCGGTGACCTCGTCGATTTCAGCGATCACCCGCGCCTCGTGCTCGGGTTGACGGGCCAGGAGGAGGAAGGTCCAGGCGAGGCCGAGGGCCGTCGTCTCGTGCCCGCCGGTCACGAAGGTCAGGAGATTGTCGGCAATCTCCTCGTCGGTCATGGTGCGGCCGCTCTCGGGATCGGCCGCGGCAAGGAGCAGGCCCACGAGATCCTCGCGGACTTCTCCGCTGCGGCGGCGCTCCGCGATCATGTGGATGATGGCCGACCGAAGATAGGCGGCGGCCTCCATGGCCTTGCGGCGGCCCGGGTAGGGCAGCCAGTCGGGCGCATTGAGAATGCTCAGCGCGAACACCCAGCCGGTCGGCTTGAGGTAGTCCGTGATGCCCTGCTCGACCCGCGCCACATCGATGCTGCCGGCCCCGGACATCATGGTCTCGACGATGATGTCGAAGGTCGTGTGCATCATCTCGCGGCCGATATTGATCGCGGCCCCGGAGCCGAATGCCAGCCAGCGCTCGCGGGTGCGCTCGGCGGCGGAAATCATCGCCGGCAGCAACCCTAAGAGCTTCTCGTGCCGGAACGCAGGTGCCACAGACTGGCGCTGCCAGCGCCAGTGCCCCCCATCGGCGGTCAGCAGGCCCTGACCCAGGGCAGGACCGAGGGCCCGCCGAACGTCCTCGCCCTTGGACAGGGCGTCGGCGTTGCGCACGAGCGCCTCATGGATCAGCGACGGCTCGGTGACGAGGATGCGCTCGCGTCCCGCAATCTTCGAGTAGACCAGGGGCTGATGGTAGACCTCCGGCGGCAGCGCCTGAAGCGGATCGCGTACGAGGGCCGGCAGAACCGAGAGCGGCGAACGGCGGCTGACGGTCACGCCGGGGCTCTTGTCCGAGATCCTGGGAAGAGCGTCGATGCTCATGCGATTTCCTCTTCAACAGCGCCCTGCAACCTTGATGCCCGGCACGGGATTACCTTAAGGTATGCACCTTAGAAGATATCGATCTAAGGTGCATACCTTAGACGCGCAAGTGCGACATAAAGGAACACCGGTGAGCGAACCAGGACCGGCCCCCAAGCGCAGCCGCCCGGCGGTGAGCACGCGCGACAAGCTGATTGCCGTCTCCCTTGCTCTTTTCAACGAGCGCGGGCCCGACCGCGTGACCACGGCCCAGATCGCCGAGGCGGCAGGCGTCAACGAGGGCAACCTGTACTATTATTTCAAGACCAAGCAGGCGCTGATCCTGGCGATCTTCGATCAGTTCGAAGCGGCGGTGGAGCGTCTTCTCGATGGGAGCCGCGCTGCGAATGCCGATCCGGCCGCTTACGTGGCTTTCCTGCGCGAGTGGTTCGAGATCGTCTGGACCTACCGCTTCCTTTACCGCGACTTCATGAGCCTGCTGGCCACCGCTCCCGAGCTTCGCCGCCGCATCCGCGCGATCAGCGAGCGGATACGGACGCCGATCAAGGATCTCATCGGCCATATGCGGATGGCGGGCCTGATGGACTTGTCGGATGAGGAGCTTGACGTGCTGCTCCCCAATCTGTGGATCGTCTCCACCTACTGGGTGGTCTATCTCGACGTGCAGGAGGGGGTCGGAACCTTGCAGAAGTCCCACCTCGAATGGGGCCTCAAGCAGGTGGCAAGCCTCTTCCGTCCCTACCTCACAAAGGCAGCGCGGGACTGGCTCGGCACGCAACCGGACGCGCTCCTGTAGAGCACGCTTCCGAGAGTGCGCAAAATATCGCGGCAGGATCTCGAAGATCCTGCCCGGACCCCTACCTTGACCCTTCGGGCGACATCATCGCTGAAACACAGAACCTACACCCGAGAGCCCGGAGCACTTTGTCCGCATGAGCGCCAAACCGTCAGAAGGCCCTTTTCGCATCGGGAAATCCGAAACCGGGCTCGGCCTGTTCGCGACGGACGTGATCGAGAAGGGGTCGTTCATCATCGAGTATGTCGGCCCCAAGATCACGATCGAAGAGGTCGAGCGCCGCCGGAACACGCGCTACCTGTTCGAGATCAACAGCCGCTGGACCATCGACGGCTCGCCGCGCTGGAACACCGCCCGCTACATCAATCACTCCTGCCGTCCGAACGCGCAGGCCACGATCTCCCGCGGCAAGATCCGCATCAAGGCGATCAAGCGGATCAAGCCGGGCGACGAGATCACCTACAATTACGGCAAGAACTACTTCGAGACCTTCATCAAGCCCATCGGCTGCAAGTGCCGTTCGTGCGAGCAGAAGCGCGCCAAGCAGGCCGAGCAGGCCGGCGTTTGAGAACGAGGCTTGTTCTGCGAGCGAATGGATAACCCTTCGATCATGTAAAGCGCTGGGGATGACACGCTCCCACTGTCATTCCGGGGCGAGCGCTAGCGAGAGCCAGGAATCCATAAACACCACGTTTCAAGAAACAGCGAGAAGCGTTGCGCCTTTGCCTGCGCTGCCAACGGTTATGGCTTCCACGATCGGTCCGGCCATCCCGTGCAGGAGAACAGTGCCTCGATCAATCGGGATCACCGGCACAAGGCCGGTGATGACGTGGAGGGCGCGGTACGCCAGAGCATTTTCAGGTGAAGTGGATCCGGTTCACCGTTGAAAATGCGGCACAGCCAAGAAGAGAGATGATTCCATGTAAATGGAAACACTCTAATCGGCCCTGAATTCCGATGCGGTGCGCTTGGAGCCATGTTCGTACAGGCGAGCCAGGTTCGCCGTCACCGCACCGGTGAACCGAGGATCGGCGGGCAGGTCGTCGCCGAAGATTTCGCGTACGCCGAACAGCTCTCCGGCCAGGCGCTCGGCCGAGCCCCCTGCCCGATCCGCCAGTTCCCGCAGCCGCGTCGCCATGGGATCGCGCACGTCGATGGCAGCGCCTTTCTCATCGACGCCCGTCACATAGCGCATCCAGGCCGCAACCCCGAGGGAGAGCCGCCCGATGGGGGCGTCGTCGCGCAGGCGGTCGCGCAATGTCCCCAGGAGCCGTTGCGGCAGCTTCTGCGATCCGTCCATGGCGATCTGCCACGTGCGGTGCTTCAGGGCCGGGTTCTTGAACCGCTCGATAAGCGCGCGCTTGTAGGAAGCGAGATCGGCTCCGGGCGGCATGTGCAGGGTCGGCGTCACCTCCTCGTCCATGAGCCCCTGAATGAGGCGCACGAAGGCAGGATCGGCCATGGTGTCCGCGACGGTCTCGTAACCGGCAAGATAGCCGAGATAGGCCAGGGTCGAGTGGCTTCCGTTGAGCAGCCTGAGCTTCATGTGCTCGTAGGGCTCGACATCGGCCACGAACTCGGCGCCGGCCATTTCCCAGGCGGGACGGCCTTGCGGGAACCGGTCCTCGATTACCCATTGGGTGAAGGGCTCGGTCACAACGGGCCACGCGTCGGCGGCGCCCAGGGCTTCGCCGATGCGCTGCCGGTCCTCGTCGCTGGTGGCGGGCACGATCCGGTCGACCATGGTGGAGGGACAGGACAGCTCGTCCTCCACGAACCGACCGAGCTCGGGATCGACCAGCTCGGCGAAACGGGTGAGCACCCGCTTGACCGTGCGTCCGTTCGACGGAAGGTTGTCGCAGGTGAGCACCGTGAAGGGCGGAACGCCCGCCATGCGGCGGCGGCGCAGTGCCTCGACGATGAAGCCCGGAGCGGACTTGGGCTCTTTCAGAAACTCCAGATCGTGCACGATGTCGGGATGCGCCTCGTTCAGGGCGCCGGTTGCCGGGTCGTGGCAATAGCCCTTCTCGGTCACTGTCAGGGTGACGATCCGCGTCTGCGGGTCGGCCATCGCGTGAAGCAGCTCCTCGGTGGCCCTGGGCGCGACGATGACCTGCCGGATTGCGCCGACGACCCGCAGTGCCTCGCCGGCCTGAGAGCGCACCGAGACGGTATAGAGCCCATCCTGCGGAGCAAGAGCGTCGTAGGTATCCGGGCTGCGCAGGCTTGCCGCCACGATGCCCCAGCTCGGATCGCGCGCCAGCACGTCGTCGGTGTAGACGGCCTGATGCGCCCGGTGGAAGGCCCCGACGCCGAGATGCACGATTCCGGTCGTCACCGCGCCCCGGTCGTAACCGGGCTGCTGGATCCCGGCTGGCAGACCCGCAAGCGAAGCCTCGTTCAAACGATCTGACATCTGGTCCTCAATGCGCCGGCTGCTGCTTCGCGCGGGTGACGATCTGGGTCGGGTTGACGAAGCGCAGCGCGATGATGAGCCACACCAGCGTCGTGACCATGTAGATCACCGCCATGGCGTCGATGGATTGCACGGAGCGAACGCCCGCCGCGAACACGGCGTAGTAGAGCGACACCACGAGCGTCTGGCTGGTGGGACCTGCCACCAGGAAGGTCAGCTCGAACATGGCGATGGTGCGCACCAGCACCAGCAGCAGCGCCGCCAGGATGCCCGGCAGGAGCAGCGGCAGGAGCACGTGCACGAAGAGCTTGAAGGTGTTAGCCCCGAACACGCGGGCGGCCGCCTCGATCTTGGGATCAATCTGCTCGATGAACGGGATCATGACCAGGATCACGAAAGGAACCGTCGGCACGAGATTGGCCGCGACGACGCCCCAGAACGTTCCGGCAAGCCCGGTCTGGTACAGAACCGTGGCGAGCGGGATGCCGAAGGTGATCGGCGGGATGAGAAGCGGCAGCAGGAACAGCAGGACGAGCAGCTTCTTGCCCGGAAAATCCCGGCGCGCCAGCGCATAGGCGGCGGTGACGCCCAGCGCGCCGGAGATGAGAACGACCGCCCCCACCACCTGGAAGGTGACGATCAGCACGTCCCAAAGCTGGAACTCGCTCCAGGCGGATGTGTACCAGCGGGTGGTGAAGCCGACCGGCAGCCAGGTGCCGAGCCAGCGGGTGGCGAAGGAGCTCGTCACCACGGTGGCGATCATCGCCAGGAGGTTGAGGATGAAGAAGCCCACCAGCACCCAGACGGCTGCGGCCCAGAGCTTGGATCCAAGTGTCGTGTCGCGGATCATCGCCTTTAACCTTTCGCGCCTGAGGCCGGGCCGCGATAGAACAACCCGCGCGAGGCGAGCACCGCGACGACGATGCCGAGCTGGACGAAGCCCATGATCATCGCGATGGCGGATCCCATGGAGTAATCGTATTCCTCGAAGGCCGCCTGCGCGGCCGCAATCGAGATCACCCGGGTCAGCCCCGCCGGCTCGCCGAGGAGCACGGCCGAGGGAAAGACCGAGAAGGCCTGCACGAAGGACAGGCAGAAGGTGATGGCAAAGCCCGGCATCAAGAGCGGCAGGTAGACGTGCCGGAAGCGCTGCCACGCATTGGCGCCAAGGGTCGCCGCCGCCTGTTCGAGGGCGGGATCGATGCCGGTGACATAGGACAGGGTCAGAAGAAACGTGAACGGGAAGCCCGTGATCAGGAGGGACGCGAAAACGCCCCAGTAGTTGTGAACGAGCTTCAAGGGCTGCGAGATCAGGCCGAACGTCATCAGCGTCCGGTTGAACCAGCCCTGGGGCCCAAGGTAGTTCAGCAGCCCCTCGGCTACCAGAACCGTGCCCAAGGTGATGGGGAGAACGAGGATTGTGGTCAGAAGGCGCTGGCGCCGCATGAGGCGGACCCGGAAGGCGACCGGAACCGCGAGCAGCAGGTTCAGGAGCGTGACCGGGACCGCGAGCCACAGCGTCTTGGCAATCGTCTCATAGAGGAAGGCGTCGGAGAAGAAGCGCCTGTAGTTGGCGAGCCAGTCGCCGCCGGCCTTCGGCTCGAAGGACAGGACGAAGCCGAAGGCGAAGGGATAGATGAACAGCAGGAGGCTGAGGATCGCCGCAGGGACGACGAGCAGGGTGACCGCATCGAAGCCGTTCGCCGCCAGCCGCTGGCGCAGGCTGGGTCCATGATCGATGGTGGTGGCCGGGGCAAGAGCGTCCATCAGTTCCTCCCCTGGGTCGGCTCCGCGAAGACGAGAACGCGCCCGTCGTCCGCCCGCAGATAAACCGTCGATCCCGGCTCCACAGCTTGGTGGGAGCGGAAGACGAAGTCGAACCCGCCTGCCGAATGCGCGGTCCCGACGAACTCGCGGCCGCGATACTCGATGGTGTCGACGGTGACCGCGATGGCGTTCGGTCCGGCCTCGCCGACCTCGAGATCGTCCGGCCGGATGGCCGCATAAGCGGATGAGCCGGGCGACAGCCTCTCGCGGGCGACGCCGCTGATGCGCGCGCCTTCCACGTCGAGGACGGCGCGGCCGTTCTCGACCGCGACGACCTTGCCTTTCAGCTTGTTGCGGAAGCCCATGAAGTCCGCCACATCGAGATGGGCAGGGGCTTCATAAAGCTCCTTCGGCGTGCCCACCTGCCGCACAACGCCGTCGCGCAGGACGACGATGCGGTCGGCGAGCGACAGGGCCTCGTCCTGATCGTGTGTCACGTAGATGGTCGTGGCGCCGAGCTCGTTGTGAATGCGCCGGATCTCCGCGCGCATTTCGAGGCGCAGCTTGGCGTCGAGGTTCGACAAGGGCTCGTCCATGAGCACCAGCGGCGGCTCGATCACGATGGCGCGGGCAATCGCCACGCGCTGCTGCTGGCCGCCGGAGAGCTGGCCCGGCAGCTTGTTCTCCTGGCCCTGGAGGCGCACGAGGGCGAGCGCCTCGTTCACCTTGCGGTCCATCTCGGCCTTCGGCGTGCCGCGCATCTTCAGGCCGAAGCCGATGTTCTGGCGCACGTTCAGGTGAGGAAAGAGGGCATAGTTCTGGAACACCATGCCGAAGCCGCGCTCCTCGGGACGCAGGGTGTCGACCCGGCTCTTGTCGAGCCAGATCGCTCCGCCGGTCACGGGGAGAAGACCCGCGATGCAGTTCAACGTCGTCGACTTCCCGCATCCCGATGGTCCGAGCAGCGCGATGAACTCGCGCCGCCGGATCGTGAGGGAGATGTCGCGCAAGGCGTTGAGCGCCCCGAAGTCGCGGCTGACACGGTCGAGCCGGACTTCGTCGAACTGGGAAAGGGCAATGGTCATCGCGGGTCCTTGGTTCTTGGTTCTTACTTGCGCTTCTGTCCGCCGACCTGCTCGTCCCACATGCGGAAGGCGACGACCATCTGTTCGGGCTGGAGCGGCAGTTCGATCGGGTTCTCGGCGATCCACTTCTCGTATTCGGGACGGCCGAATTCCTTGATGGCGGCCTGGCTCTCGGGCGGCGCCATGTCGAGGGTTACGCCCTTCACGGCGGGACCCGGATAGAAATAACCTTCGTCGTAGGTGTAGGCCTGCTGCTCCTTGGTGAGCAGGTGGTTCATCAGGTCGATGAGAACGGCCATCTTCTCGTTCGACAGCCCCTTGGGCACGCACATGTAATGAGCGTCCGCCACCCAGTGGAAGCCCTTGAGGGCCGCGACCTTGGCCTCCTTCGGCACGACGCCGAGAACGCGCGGGTTGATGTCCCAGCCGGTGGTCGACACGGTCATGTCGCGGGAGCCTTCGCCGAGTTCCTTCATTACCGCGCCGGTGCCGGACGGGTAGTACTCGACCGTTTGCCCCAGCTCCTTAAGGAAAGCCCAGGTCTTGTCCCAGCCCTTGGCCGGATCCTGCGGGGTGCTGTCGCCGAGGATGTAGGGCAGGCCCATGATGAAGGTGCGCCCAGGACCCGAGTTCGCCGGGCGGGCATAGATGAAGCGTCCCGGATTGGCCTTCGCCCAGGCCAGAAGCTCTTCGGCCGTGGTGGGCACCTGCTTGATCTTGTCGGGCATGTATTCGAGCAGCGGGCCCGACGGATAATAGGTGACGACCACGCCCTGCCCCTTGGCGAGCCCCTGCATCTTGGCGGCCGCCGGAAGGTAGATGTCGTCGAGTTTCGGCAGCGCGTTGGAATGGCTTCCGATGAGATCGACCCAGAGCTTCTGCTCGATGCCGGCGGAGAGCGCGTCCGTGCCGGTGAGCACAAGGTCGATGTCGACGCGGCCCGCATCCTGCTGCGCCTTGATCTTGCCGGCAAGTTCAGGAGCGGTCGCCTTGGTGAAGCTGATGCGCGAGACGAGGTTCGGCTTCGCCTTGCGGTAGTTCTCGATGGCCTTCTGCGTGAGCGCCAGATTGCCGGCCACATCGATGACGTTGAGGGTCACCGGGCTTGTTGGCAGCGCCAGTTGGGCAAAGCTCGGCCCGCCGAATGCGGCGATGCCCGCAGCGCCGGCGACACCGCCGACGAAAGTCCGTCTGCTGATTGAATTCGTCATTGTCTTCCTCCCGTTCTGTGCGGCATGGCCTTCGTGAGCCATGCCAGCTTTCACAGCTTGTAGGCCTCTTTGGCGAGGCGATAAGCAAGGTCGTGGGCCACCTCGTGCGCCTCGTCCTCATCGAGGCGATGCGTGGTCACGAGGCCCGCGAGATACGCGCAGTCGACGCGGCGGGCCACGTCGTGCCGCGCCGGAATCGACAGGTAGGCGCGGGTGTCGTCGTTGAAGCCGACCGTGTTGTAGAAACCGGCCGTCTCCGTCGTGAGCTCGCGGAAACGCCGCATGCCCTCGGGCGCATCGAAGAACCACCAAGCCGGCCCGAGCTTCAGCGCCGGATAGTGCCCGGCGAGCGGCGCAAGCTCCCGCGAATAGCTCGTCTCGTCCAGGGTGAAGAGAATGAGCGTGAAATTCGGCTCGTTGCCGAAGCGGTCGAGAAGAGGCTTGAGGGCGCGCACATATTCGGTCTGCGACGGGATGTCGGCCCCCATGTCGCGGCCGAAGCGGCTGAAGATCGCATCGTTGTGGTTGCGGAACGAGCCGGGATGGATCTGCATGACCATGCCGTCCTCGACGCTCATGGCCGCCATCTCCGTCAGCATCTGGGCCCGGAACAGCTCCGCGTCCTCAGGCCCGGCGTCCCCTGTCGAGACGCGGCGGAACAGGGCCTCCGCGTCCGATCCGGACAGGTTGGCGGTTCGGGCCGTGGGATGGCCGTGGTCCGTGGATGTCGCCCCATACTCGCGGAAGAACGCGCGCCGCTTCCGGTGCGCCTCGAGATAGCCGCTCCAGGTCAGGGTATCGCAGCCGGTGATCTCGCCGAAGCGGGCGAGATTCCCCCGGAAGCCTTCGAAATCGGGATCGACGACCGGGTCTGGGCGATAGGCGGTGACGACCCGGCCCTTCCAGCCCGACTGGCGGATGGTCTCGTGATGTTTCAGCGGGTCGAGCGGGCTTTCCGTGGTGGCGATGGCCTCGATGCGAAAACGCTCGAAGAGGGCCCGCGGGCGGAACTCGGGCGTGCGCAGGGCCGCGTCGATCCGGTCGTAATAGGCATCCGCGTTGGCTGGCGACAGCCGCTCGGTGAAACCGAAGAGGGTTGCGAAGGTGTGGTCGAGCCATGCCCGCGTGGGGGTGCCGCGAAACAGGTGGTAGTGGGCCGCGAAGCGGCGCCAGATCGCTCGCGGGTCGCGCTCGACGGCGCTTCCATTTTTCGTCGGGATGCCGAGATCTTCGAGGCGCACACCCTGACTGTAGAGCATGCGGAAGATGTAGTGGTCGGGGATGACGAAGAGCGTGGCAGGATCCGGGAAAGGCTCGTTCTCCGCATACCAGCGGGGATCCGTATGACCGTGCGGCGAGATGATGGGCAGGTCCTGAATTCCGGCATAGAGCCTGCGGGCCACATCGCGGGCGGCAGGATCTACCGGAAACAGCCGGTCCGGATGGATCAGCATGGCGTTCTCCCTTGGCGCCGCCACCCACCCTCTCGGCTGGTCTCGGACGCCCCTTTCCACGAACCTTAAAACGAACGTCGATCCTTTGCAACGGTCTACTAGTATGGTAGTGTGCCACTTATGACTAATGGAAAAGCCCTTGCGAAGCTCGACGCCGGCCGTGAGCCCATGGCCCGGCAGGTCACGCGCGCGCTCCGTCAGGCCATCGTCAGCATGCAGATCTCTCCCGGGGAGATGCTGTCCGAGCAGGACCTCGCCCAGCGGTTCGGCGTCAGTCGCTCGCCCGTGCGGGAGGCCCTGATCAAGCTCAGCGAGGCCGGCCTGGTGCGGGTGCTGCCGCAGCGGGGCACGCAGGTAGTGAAGATTTCCCGTGCCGGCGTCGAGGATGCCCGCTTCATCCGCGAGGCCGTGGAATGCGCCGTGGTGCGGGAGGCTGCCCTGAAGGCCACGCCCGTCATGATCGCGGAGCTGAATGCCAGCCTGACCCGGCAGCGGCGGGCGCAGCGCCCCGCCTCCACGGAGGAATTCCTGTCCCTGGACGAGGAGTTCCACCGCCTTCTCGCCGAGACCGCAGGTCGGCCTGCCGCTTGGCAGAAGATCGAGGACATCAAGCCCCAGATGGACCGGGTGCGGTTTCTCGATATGACCAAAGCCGTTCCCCGCCACGCGGTGCTGGCGCAGCACGTGATCATCGTGGATGCGATCAAGGCGAGGGACCCGGTTGCGGCCGAACAGGCCATGCGTCAGCACCTGAGCGAAATCCTGCGCTCGCTGCCGGAACTCGCCTCGCAATATCCAGACCTTTTCGAGCCGGAGACCGAAGCGTCGCCGGAAGTTCTTATTGCCTGAGCCCACAGCCTGTCAAAAGGCCGAGCGTGGCGCCGGAAGGAAAAATGATGTTGGACAAACCTGCCCTGGCGCCGCGGACCGTGCGCCTTCACGAGAACGACAATTCGGCCGTCGCCGTCGATCCCATCGTTCCCGGATCGATCCTGCACGGGATCACGGCGAAGAGCCGCGTGCCCCGGGGCCACAAGATCGCTCTGGCGCCGATTGCGCAGGGCGAGCCGATCCTCAAGTTCGGTCAGATCATCGGCTTCGCCTCGCAGCCGGTGGAGGCGGGCGAGTGGCTTCACGAGCATAACGTGGAGATGCATGCCTTCGCCCGCGAGTATCACTTCGCCGAGGATGCGCGAGCCGAGACGATCCTGCCGGTCGAGGCCCAAGCCACCTTCCAGGGCTTTCGCCGCCAGAACGGCAAGGTCGGCACCCGCAACTACCTCGCGATCCTCACCAGCGTGAACTGTTCGGCTTCCGTGGCGCGCTTCATCGCACGGGAGGTGGAGCGCTCCGGGCTTCTCGACGACTATCCCAACATCGACGGCATCATTCCGCTCGTGCACGGCACAGGCTGCGGCATGGACCTGAAGGGCGAAGGGGCCGATATCCTCAAGCGCACCCAGTGGGGCTACGCCTCCAACCCCAACATGGCCGGCGTGCTGATGGTGGGTTTGGGCTGCGAGGTCTTTCAGATCGACCGCTGGAAGGAGCTTTACAACATCCAGGAGAGCGACACCTTCCGCAGCCTGACCATCCAGGACACTGGCGGCACGAAAAAGTCCGTCGAGAAGGGTCTTGAGGCCATTCGCGACATGCTGCCGCTCGCCAGCCAGGCCCGTCGCGAAACGGTGCCGGCCTCAGAACTCATGCTCGCGCTGCAGTGCGGCGGCTCCGACGGCTATTCCGGCATCACGGCCAATCCTGCTCTCGGAGCCGCGGTGGACATTCTGGTCCGGCATGGCGGCACGGCCATCCTGTCGGAGACGCCGGAGATCTACGGCGCTGAGCATCTCCTGACCCGCCGCGCGGCCACGCGCGAGGTCGGCGAGAAGCTCGTCGATCTGATCGGCTGGTGGGAGGAGTACACCGCCCGCAACCGGGGCGAGATGAACAACAACCCGTCCCCCGGCAACAAGGCCGGCGGCCTCACCACCATCCTCGAAAAGTCCCTGGGCGCTGCTGCCAAGGGCGGCACGACCACGCTTACCGACGTATACCGCTACGCGGAGCCGGTGACGTCCAAGGGCTTCGTCTTCATGGACACGCCCGGCTACGATCCCGTCTCGGCAACCGGACAGGTGGCGGGCGGCGCCAACGTTCTCTGCTTCACCACTGGGCGCGGCTCGGCCTATGGCTGCAAGCCCACGCCGTCCATCAAGCTCGCCACCAACAGCGAAATCTATCGCCGGATGATCGACGACATGGACATCAACTGCGGCGATATCCTGGACGGCGCGTCGATCGCCGACAAGGGACAGGAGATCTTCGAGACGATCCTGAGGGTCGCCTCGGGCGAGCGGTCGAAGTCCGAGGTGCTCGGCTACGGCGATGCCGAGTTCCTGCCCTGGCAGGTCGGCGCGGTGA
Source organism: Microvirga aerilata (assembly GCF_016743775.1). Lineage (GTDB taxonomy): Bacteria > Pseudomonadota > Alphaproteobacteria > Rhizobiales > Beijerinckiaceae > Microvirga > Microvirga aerilata. The sequence goes on from NZ_JAEQMY010000001.1 coordinate 229,023, forward strand.
TGTAAGCGGCAACGAAACTCAACCAAAGCCGACGCTCGAGATCGGCTCCATCCTGTGAGGTGACCCCATGGAACAGACCTGGCGTTGGTTCGGACCTGACGATGTTGTCAAGCTTCCCCACATTCGTCAGACCGGCGCGACCGGGATCGTGACCGCCCTGCACCACATCCCCTATGGGGTGGTCTGGAGCATCGAGGAGATCGAGAAGCGCAAGGCGCTGATCGCCGCCGACGCTTCTCTCGGTCTCAGGTGGAGCGTGGTCGAGAGCCTGCCGATCCATGAAAGCATCAAGATCGGCGAGGGCGACCTCACGCCCCTGTTCGACAATTACCGCCAGTCCCTGCGCAATCTTGCGGAGTGCGGAGTCACGACGGTCTGCTACAACTTCATGCCGGTGGTCGACTGGACCCGCACCGAGCTCGCCTACCCTCTTCCGGGCGGCGGAACGGCCCTGCGCTTCAACGCCCATGAGTATGCGGCCTTCGACTGCTTCATGCTCCAACGCCCCGGCGCCGAGGCCGAACAGTCCCCCGAAACCCTGGCTCGCGCCAAGGAATGGTATGACCGTTCGACGGAAGCCGACCGGCGCAAGCTGCTTTCCAACATCATGGCAGGCTTGCCGGGCGCCTACGACCGCTACGACATTCCGGGCCTGCGCGTGATGCTGGACCGCTACCGGGATATCGACACGGACGGCCTGCGCGAGAACCTCGCGCGCTTCCTGCGGGAGGTGATCCCGACGGCCGAGGAGGTGGGAATCCGCATGTGCATTCATCCCGACGATCCGCCGCGCCCTCTCATGGGCCTGCCCCGCATCGTCTCCAATGCGGACGATCTCGCCTTCATTCTCGGCGCGGTGGATTCGCCTGCGAACGGGATCACGCTGTGCTCCGGCTCTCTCGGGGCCAACCCGGCCAACGACGTGCCTGCCATCGCGCGGCGCTTCGCGAACCGGATCTGGTTTGCTCATCTGCGCAATGTGGCCAAGGAGCCGGACGGATCCTTCATGGAAGCGGACCACCTGGGCGGCGACACGGACATGGTGGCGGTCGTCACGGCTCTGCTGGAAGAGCAGAACCGTCGCAAGGAAGCCGGCGACACGCACTGGCGCATCCCCATGCGTCCGGACCATGGCCACGAACTCTTGGACGATGTGGGCAAGCCCACTCACCCGGGCTACCCGGCCATCGGCCGCCTGAAGGGTCTTGCCGAATTGCGCGGCGTGATGACCGCCGTCTCGGCGCTCCGCAACCTGCCGCTTTAGGGCGGCAGGCCGGGATCAGCGCCGCGGCCTACCCCAGGAGATCGCGCAGGGTGCGCAGGAACACCCTTGCGCCGATACCGATGAGATCGTCGGGAAAATCGTAGTCGGGATTGTGCAGGCTCGGGTGGTTCTCGCCCGCGCCGAGGAAGAACATCGCCGAGGAAGCGGTCTCGCCAAAGCGGCCGAAGTCCTCCGATGCGCGGATCGGAAGGCTGCCGCGGTCGAAGGGCACGCCCTCGGCCGTCAGAGCGCGCTGGAGGTGAGCCACCGCTTCCGGCGCGTTCTCGCAATGATGAAAGATGTCGTCGTAGGCAATCTCGACGCCCAGCCCCTGCTCCCGCGCGCGGCTGAGCACAAGATGCTCGGCTCGCGCGCATAAATCCTCCATCCCCGCATCGGTGAGCGTGCGCAAGGTGGCCCAGATCTCGGCCCTGCCCGGAGCCACGCCGAAGGCCGCCTCGCCCACCTTCGCATGGGTGACGGTGATCATCGCAAAACCCTCATCCAGGGGGCCGCCCTCCCCAAGAGCCGTCAGGGCCGGCATCAGGTTGGCGACCGCATTCACCGGCGAAGTCCCGGTTTCCGGCATGGAGGCGTGAGCGGTCTTGCCGGACAGCACGATGCGCATGCCTCTCGAGGCGCAATTGACCGGCCCATCGGCGAGCGCAACCTTGCCGAACGGCAATCCCGGCAGGTTGTGCAGGGCAAAGGCGTAGTCGGGAGCGATCTGGCGGAATTTCGGGTCCGCGACGACCGCGGCCGCGCCCGATCCGTCCTCTTCCGCCGGCTGGAACATCAGAACCACCCGGCCGCGCTGCGGACGCTGGCGGCCGAGAGCCCTCGCAAGGGCCGCGAGAATGGCCGTGTGCCCATCGTGCCCGCATAGATGCGCCTTGCCGGGGGTGGCGGAGCGATGGGGAGCGCTGGAGATCTCTTCGATGGGCAGGCCGTCGAGTTCCGAGCGCACCATCACGGTGGGGCCGGGTGCGCGGCCGTCATAGATCGCCGCAACCCCGTGCCCGCCCAGACCCGTGATGATCCGGTCGGGGCCGGTGGATTTCAGGAAGGCCTGAACCTCGCGCGCGGTCTGCGCCTCCTCCCGCGACAGCTCGGGCATGCGGTGGAGCTTGCGCCGAAAGGCAACCAGCTCGACCATGTCTTGGTTGGTCAGGACCATGGACGACCTCTCCGTCAAAGCCTATGGAGGCAGGGCCGGTCCGGCCGCGACTCGCAACCCTGTTCAGGCAGACGGTTATGGCTCAAACACCGCCGGATGGGCAACCCTGCCGATCGTTGCGGCAAGGTGATCGCCCAGGTGACGACGGGCTGCAGGCGAGGTTGATGCGCCTCTCCGGGCCCTATAGGTTCGGCATGGCTTATCGCGATTGACAAAAATCATGAACCTCTTCGTCTTCGGGCTCGGCTACACGGCTCAGCAGTTCATCGCAACCTACCGGCACCGTTTCTCGCAGGTCTGCGGCACGTCTCGCACTCCCAGAAAGCTTCGAATCCCGGAGGAGACAGAGGTTGAGGCCTACCGCTTCGACGGCACGGACCACGATCCTCGGGTCGTCGAACAGCTTGCCCGAACGGACGCCGTTCTGGTTTCCATCCCGCCTGCCGGTGGGGCGGATCCCGTGCTGGAGGCGTTCTCCCAAGCCATTGCAGCGGCTCCTCGCCTGCGCTGGGTCGGCTATCTGTCGACGGTTGGGGTCTATGGCAATGCGGACGGCGACTGGGTGGATGAGACGTCAGCGCTCAACCCGGCAAGCGACCGCTCCCGCCACCGCATCGCTGCGGAGCGGCAATGGCTCGAACTCGGGCAGAACTCTCCGTTCGCGGTCCGGATCTTTCGCCTTGCCGGCATCTATGGACCCGGCCGCAATGCGCTCTTGAAGGTTGCGGACGGCACGGCCAAGCGCATCGTCAAGCCGGGACAGGTGTTCAACCGGATTCATACGGCGGATATCGCGCAGGTCCTGATGGCATCGATGGAGAACCCCGGCAGCGGCAAAGCGGTCTACAACGTGGCCGATGACGAGCCGGGCCCGCCTCAGGACGTGATCGCCTATGCGGCGGAACTCCTCGGCGTCGCGCCTCCCCCGGAGGTGCCGTTCGAGACGGCCGAGCAAACCCCGATGGCGCGCGCCTTCTACGAGGACAACAAGCGCGTGCGGAACACCCGCATCAAGACGGAGCTCGGCGTGACGTTGCGCTATCCCACATACCGTCACGGCCTCGACGCGCTCTTCGAGGCCGGAGAAGGCGTGGGATAAGGCGGGAGCTTACTCCTGCAGGGCCGCCCACATTTCCCGGTCCCGCTCGGCGGTCCAGATCACCGGATGATCGATGCCCGACGCCTCGTCATAGGCGCGAGAGACGTTGAAGGGCAGGCAATGTTCGTAGATGGCGAACGAGCCGAATTTCGGATCCATGACCTCCCGCGCTGCCGCAAAGGTCTCCTTCAAGGAGCGGCCACGGGCCACGGACAGCTCGGCTGCGCCATAAAGGCTGGTGACGAAGTCGCGGGTCATTGCAACCGCCTCGCGCACCTGCCGCTCGCCCTGGAGCGCATCGCCGCGTCCCGGAGCGATGGCCCTGGGCTGGAAATCGAGGATGGCGTCGAGGGTCAACGGCCATTCGCGCAGATGCGCATCGCCGCAATAGCAGGCGGAGTGGTATTCGACGAGATCGCCCGTGAACATCACCTCGGCATCCGGCACCCAGGCCACGATGTCGCCGGCCGTATGCCCGGCGCCCAGATGGAACAGCTTGACCTCACGCTTGCCGAGAAACACGCTCATGCCGCTCTCGAAGGTCATGGTGGGCCAGGTCAGCCCTTCGGGAATGCTGTTCTCGCCACGGAACAGGCGCGGGAAGCGACCGATCTCGGAAGCCTTGTCCTGCTCGCCGCGCTCGACGATCAGATCGTAGGTGGCGTTGGATGCGATGATGCCTTGTGCCTTGTAGGCGGAGGCGCCGAGCACACGCACCGCATGATAGTGGGAGAGCACCACGTACTTGATCGGCTTGTCCGTCACGCTGCGTACGCGGGCGATCACATCCTCGGCCATGGCTGGGGTGGCCTGAGCGTCGATGACCATGCAGCCGTCGTCGCCGATAATGATGCCGGTGTTCGGGTCGCCCTCGGCCGTATAGGCGTAGAGATCGGGCCCGATCTCGGTAAACGACACCGTCTTCTCCGACAGATCCCCGGTCGACGCGAAGGCTTTAGCTGTCATCATGTGTCTCCCGATTAACCGCTGGCGCCGGCCTGGCCCTGAGGCGGTATTGTCCGCCGGCACGACATTCCGGGCTTCGTCGCGAACGTAACCGTCGTTTTTGTAACCGACAACAACGACTCAACGGCAATCGTCTCCGGAAGCCTCAAGGCTCGGAGGGGAAAACCCGACAGCTGAGCTTCATCCGAACATGTCGAGGAACAGGCATGGACCAGAGCGTTAGGCCGCGCCGGTGCGGCTGCCAAAGCAGCATATGCGACTAAGGAATGAGCATGAATTGATTAACGAACCACCGCCGAACCAGTTGCATATTGGTTCGGTCTCTGGTTAGCTTGATTTCAAGGAAGCCGAAATTCACGAAAGGAACATGCGTGAACCACGGCCTTGACAGTAAGATTGGTTCGCCAGAGGCGAATCCTATGGTCAGCCCCGAGCCTCTGTCGGACAGCTCCAACTCCGCCCTTGTGCGACTGCGGGCACTTCTGGACGAGAGCTCTTTCGACGGTGAGCAGCGTCTGCCTGCCGAGCGGGTGCTGGCGGCGCAGATCGGCATCGGCCGCCGGGCGCTGCGGCGGGCGCTCGAGGTGCTGGAGGCCGAGGGGCGGATCTGGCGTCACCAGGGCAAGGGGACATTTCTGGGCCCGCGGCCCGCTCGTGCTCCGACGAGCCTGGACGAATTGTCAAAACGCACTCACCCCCTCGAGGTGATGGACGTTCGCCTGGAGATCGAGCCCGCTCTTGCCCGGCTTGCAGCCATGCGTGCCACGAACGGCGATATCGAGCGTCTCCTTCACTTGGCCGAAAAGACGGCGTCCAGCTCCGATGCGGATGGGCGCGAGCTCTGGGACAGCGCCTTGCATCGCACCATCGCGGAGGCCGCAGGCAACAGCCTTCTCCTCGCGATCTTCGATCTGGTCGACCGGATCCGCCAGGACACAACCTGGCGGCTCCTGCGCGAGCGCGCTCGCTCGGGCAACAGGCAGCAGCTCTATGTCGAGCAGCACCGCCGGGTCATCGCCGCCATCGCCCAGCGCGAGGCTCATGCGGCGGAGCAGGCCATGCGCGAACATCTCGAACTTGTGCGCGATAGCCTTCTCAAAGTCATGACGAGCCCCCTGCCCGCCCGCATCGATGGTGAGATTCCGGCAAAAATGATGTCAGCAAACACCAAGAATGAGCGTCACCATGGGACATGAAGCGGCGCGGCAGCCGATCACAGACATTCGCGGTTCAGGCGCATCCGCTTCGGCCGCTCAGCCACCGCTGCTGAGCGTTCAAGGCCTGTCCATCCGTTTCGACGGCGCGCCCAAGGGCGTGAACGTGGTCGACGACGTGTCCTTCTCGGTGAGCAAGGGCAAGACCCTGTGCATCGTGGGCGAATCCGGATGCGGCAAGAGCGTCACGTCGCTCGCCCTCATGGGTCTCCTGCCCACCCCGCCAGCACGGATCGTTGCAGGCACCGCCATGTTCGACGGACGGGACCTGCTGACGCTGTCCGAGCGTGAAAGGGCGGACCTCCGCGGCGACCGCATGGCCATGATCTTCCAGGAGCCCATGACCTCCCTCAACCCGGCCTTCACCATCGGCGACCAGATCGCGGAAGGAATCGTCCGGCACCGGAAGGTCTCGAAGGCCGAGGCCATGGAGCGGGCTTTGGACATGCTCAGGAAGGTGCGCATCCCCGCGCCTGAAAAGCGCCTGCGCGCCTACCCGCATGAAATGTCCGGCGGCATGCGCCAGCGCGTCATGATCGCCATGGCGCTTGCCAACGATCCGCAACTGCTCATCGCCGACGAGCCGACCACCGCGCTCGACGTGACGATCCAGGCCCAGATCCTCACCCTCATCCGCCGCCTCCAGGAGGAGACGGGCACGGCCATGATCCTCATCACCCACGATCTCGGCGTTGTGGCCGAAGTCGCCGACGAGGTAGCCGTGATGTATGCGGGACACGTGGTGGAAACCGGGCCTGTCGAAGCCATCTTCGAGGATCCGCAGCACCCCTACACCATCGGCCTCATGGGCTCCGTTCCGTCGCTCGGCCGCCGACAGGGGAAGCTGGCGACGATCCGCGGCACGGTTCCGCCGGCGGAGTTGATGCCCAAGGGCTGCCGCTTCACCCCACGCTGCCCCTTCTCGGACGACCACTGCGCGAACGACCTTCCGCCGCTCGGCGAAATCAGACCAGGGCACCAAGCGCGATGCTGGTACGCCCCCCTCGAACAGAAGCGTGGAGCAGCCGCATGACCCTCACGGCAGCGACCGACGACATCATCCTTGAAAGCGTCGACCTCAAGAAGCATTTCGGCAGCGGCGGCCTGCTGTCCTCTCCCACCGTCGTGCGCGCGGTCGACGGGGTTTCCCTCGGCGTTCGGCGCGGCGAGACCTTTGCCGTCGTGGGCGAGTCCGGCTGTGGGAAATCGACCCTGGGCCGCCTCCTCCTGCGGCTCATCGAGCCGACCGGCGGCGACGTGCGCTACGAGGGGCAATCCATCCTCAAGCTGAACAAGAGCGAGCTGCGCAAACTACGCCGCGAACTTCAGATCATCTTTCAGGATCCTTACGCCTCGCTCAACCCGCGCATGAATGTGGGCGACATCATCGCGGAGCCCATCTGGCTGCACAAGCTCGCGGGCGGCAAGGAAAAGCGCGAGCGCGTGACCGACCTCATGCGGACGGTGGGATTGCTCCCCACCCACGCGGACCGTTATCCGCACGAGTTCTCGGGCGGCCAGCGGCAGCGCATCGGCATCGCGCGGGCCCTGGCCGGCGATCCGAAGCTGATCATCGGCGACGAGCCGGTTTCGGCGCTCGACGTGTCGATCCAGGCGCAGATCATCAACCTGCTGGAAGACCTGAAGGATCGCTTCGGCCTGACCCTCGTCATCGTGGCCCACGACCTGGCCGTCATCCGGCACATGAGCGACCGGGTCGCCGTGATGTATCTCGGCGAGATCATGGAAATGTCGGAGACAGATGCGCTCTTCGACAATCCGCTTCACCCCTACACCCAGGCGCTTCTCGCGGCGATCCCGGTTCCGAGCCCTTCGAACCGACAGCCGAAAGCCCTGCTCCACGGGGACGTGCCGAGCCCTGCGGCTCCACCCTCGGGCTGCCGCTTCCACACGCGCTGCCCTCATGCCCGCCCTGTCTGCAAGGAGCAGCACCCCGCTCTCGAGGAAGCGCCCGATGGGCGGCGGGTCGCCTGCCATTTCTGGCGCGAAATCCAGGGGGCGGGCGCTGGCTCCATCAGCGCGCCGCCCCCGAGCCCGGCGCTCGCCAAGCGCCTGGCGCTCTACCAAACTTGGCGTGAACGGCAGGATAAGGCCGTCACGACGAGCCCTTGAGGCCGCAAGACGTATCCAGAGGAAGACTTGGAGGACACCAGAATGAAGAAACGACTTCTGATTGCTTTGGCAGCCGGGCTCCTGATGAGCACGGCAGCCTCCGCGCAGACCCTGCGCATCGGCCTGAACGAAGACCCCGATGTGCTCGATCCGCACCGCGCGCGCACCTTCGTCGGGCGCATCGTGTTCACGTCCCTGTGCAACAAGCTCGTCGACATCACCCCCGACCTGAAGTTCACGCCCGAGCTGGCAACCGAGTGGCAGTGGGGCGACGACGGCAAGTCGCTGACCTTCAAGCTGCGCCCCGGCGCGAAGTTCCACGACGGTGAGCCCGTGAATGCGGCTGCCGTGAAGGCCAATATCGACCGCGCCCGCACCCTGCCGGACAGCTTGCGCAAGAGCGAGCTTACCTCGGTCGACAATGTCGAGGCCGTGGACGACCTGACCGTGAAGGTGAACCTGTCCCGCGCGGATGCGACCCTGCTGTCCCAGCTCTCCGACCGCGCCGGCATGATCATGTCGCCGAAGGCGCTGGCCTCAGCCGATTTCGGCCAGAAACCGGTCTGCTCGGGTCCCTACAAGTTCGTTGAGCGCGTTCAGAACGACCGCATCGTGCTGGAGAAGTTCGCTGACCATTGGGACGCCAAGAACTTCAATTTCGAGCGCATCGTGTTCCAGCCCATCCCGGACACGACCGTGCGCCTAGCCAACCTGCGCTCCGGCAATCTCGATCTCCTCGAGCGTTTGGCGCCGAGCGACGTTCCGGCCGCAAAAGGCGACACCAACCTGGTCTTCGCGCCGGTCTCCGGCATCGGCTACCAGGGCCTGACCATCAACACCAACAACGGCGAGCGCGCCAAGAGCCCGTTGGGGCAGGACAAGCGCGTCCGGCAGGCGCTTGAATTCTCAATCGACCGTAATGTCATCAACGAGGTCGTCGGCGCAGGCATCTTCCCACCCGCTGGCCAGCCCTTCCCGGAGGCCAGTCCCTACAACAACCCGAAGTTCAAGGCCAACGAGCGCGATGTCGCCAAGGCGAAGCAGCTTCTGAAGGAAGCCGGCGTTGATCGCGTGAAGTTCGAGCTCACCTTCGGCACCAGCACCACGACCCAGCAGATCGCCGAGATCATCCAGGCCATGGCGGCCGAGAGCGGCTTCGACATCTCCCTGCGTCCGACCGAGTTCGCGGCCATGCAGAAGGAAGCCCAAGCCGGCAACTTCGACGTGAACGTGATCGGCTGGTCGGGACGCGTCGATCCTGACGGCAACATCCACCCCTTCGTCTCCTGCAAGGGCGCACTGAACGACGGGAAGTATTGCAACGAGCAGGTCGACAAGCTCCTCAACGAGGCCCGGGTCACCAATGATGAAGCCAAGCGCAAGCAGCTCTACGATGCGGCGCAGGAAATCCTGCAGCAGGACTTGCCGATCATCTACACCTACTACCAGCCCTGGCCCTTCGTTCACACGAAGAAGGTGCAGAACTTCAAGCCTTACCCGGACGGCATGATCCGCCTGAAGGGCGTGAAGTTCGCCTCCTGATAACCTGACAAGTCGCGGGCCCGGCTCGAAGCCGGGCGCGTCCCACCCCTCCGATGCGGGTTCATGGGCCGATGCTGCGCTACATCGCACGACGATTTCTGATTGCCATTCCGACGCTGATCATTGTGTCGCTCCTGGTCTTTGCTCTCCAGAAGCTCCTGCCCGGCGATCCGGTTCTCACCATGGCGGGCGAGGAACGCGATCCGCAGGTGCTCGCTTACTTGCGCGAAAAGTATCGCCTGGACGATCCGATCCCGGTTCAGTACTTCGCCTGGATCGGCTCTGCGCTGACTGGCAATCTCGGGATTTCCCTGCGCACCGACATCCCGGTGCTCGACCTGATCATGAGCAAGTTGCCCGTCACCCTCGAACTCGCCATCATGGCCATGATCGTGGCGCTGGCGATCGGCATCCCAACGGGCATCATCTCGGCCGTGAAGAAGGGAACGACCGTCGATTACACCGCAAACGTGATCGCCCTGTCGGGCCTCTCCATTCCCAACTTCTGGCTCGGAATCATGCTCATCATGCTGATCTCCGTCCGCTGGCAGCTCCTGCCCGCCTCGGGCTACGTTCCCCCGACGGAGGATCTGTGGCTCAACATCAAGACCATGATCATGCCGGCCTTCGTGCTCGGCACGGGATTGGCGGCGAGCCTCATGCGCCATACCCGCAGCGCCATGCTCGGCGTCATGCGCTCGGACTACATCCGCACCGCCCGCGCCAAGGGACTGCTGTCCCGCAAGGTCATTCTCAAGCACGCCCTGCGCAACGCGCTCGTGCCCATCGTGACCCTTTCGACCCTGCTGTTCGGCGAGCTTCTGGCAGGCGCCGTGCTGACGGAGCAGATTTTCACCATTCCGGGCTTCGGCAAGCTGATCGTCGACGCGGTGTTCAACCGTGACTACGCGGTGGTGCAGGGCGTCGTGCTCTGCACGGCCGTGGGCTTCATCTTCATGAACCTGCTCGCCGATGTTCTCTACGTCCTCGTCAATCCCCGCTTGAGGCACGCCGCATGACCGCCACCGCTGTTATCGCCGACGACGCCGCGCTCCCGAAGAGGCGCAACCGCGTCCTCGGGAAGCTGCTGAAGAACAAAAGCGCCGCTCTCGGCGGCGCCATCGTCCTGTTCTTCGTACTGGCCGCCATCCTGGGGCCCTACCTGGCTCCCTTCGATCCGGTCAAGCCGAGCTTCACGAGCATCCGGAAAGCGCCCTCGGTCCTGTTCTGGTTCGGCACCGACGAACTCGGCCGTGACATGTTCTCGCGCATGCTGTGGGGCGCTCGCGCCTCCATCATGGCGGGCGTCGTCTCGGTTTTCATCGCCATCGTGCTCGGCGTGCCCTTCGGCCTCGTGGCCGGCTATTTCGGCGGCTGGGTCGACGCGGTGATCTCCCGCGCCACCGACGCCATGCTGGCGATCCCGTTCCTTATCTTCGCCATCGCGCTCGCGGCTTTCCTGGGTCCCAGCCTCACCAATGCGATGATCGCCATCGGTCTCTCGGCCATGCCGATCTTCATCCGCCTCACCCGCGGCCAGGTGCTGACCGTGAAGGCGGAGGATTACGTGGAAGGAGCGCGAGCCATCGGGCTTCCCGACTTCTGGATCCTGGTGCGCTACGTGTTCCCCAACGTGCTCCCGCCGATCCTGGTCCAGGGCACGCTCACCATCGCGACGGCCATCATCGCGGAGGCAAGCCTGTCGTTCCTCGGTCTCGGCCAGCAGCCGCCGATGCCCTCCTGGGGCTCCATGCTGAACACGGCCAAGAACTTCATGGATCAGGCGCCCTGGATGTCGATCTTTCCCGGCACGGCGATCTTTCTGATCGTGCTCGGCTTCAATCTTCTCGGCGACGGCCTGCGCGACGCGCTCGATCCCCGCGAACAGTAATAACACGCCAACTTCGGATAAATGCACATGTTTACGACCAGGCCAGAGATCCTCGGCACCTTCGGCATCGTCACGTCGACCCACTGGCTTGCTTCGGCAGCCGGCATGGCGATGCTCGAAAAAGGCGGGAACGCCTTCGACGCCTGCGTGGCATCCGCCTTCGTGCTCAAGGTGGTCGAGCCGCACCTCGTCGGCCCGTCCGGCGAGGTCCCGGCGGTGTTCTATTCGGCGAAGACGAAACGGGTCGAGGTGCTCTGCGGCCAGGGCACTGCGCCGAAGGGCGCCACCATCGAGCACTACAAGAACGAGGGCCTGAAGCTCATCCCCGGCAACGGCATGCTCGCCACCGTCGTGCCCGGCGCTTTCGACGCCTGGATGCTGCTGCTGCGGGATCACGGCCTGCTGTCCCTTCGCGAGGTTCTCGAGCCTGCGATCTATTACGCCGAACAGGGCCATCCGCTCCTGCCCCGCGTGTCGGATACCATCAAGGGCCTGAAGGATTTCTTCGAGACCGAATGGCCGACCACCGCAGCCGTGTTCCTGCCGGGCGGCGAGGTGCCGAAGCCCCGCCAGCTCTTCCGCAACCCGCAGCTCGCCGACACCTGGAAGCGCATCATCCGCGAGGGTGAAGCCAAGGGCGGCGATCGCGAGGCGCAGATCGAAGGGGCGCGGAACGCGTTCTACAAGGGCTTCGTGGCGGAAGCCATCGACGCCTTCGTGCGCAAGACGGAGGTCATGGACCAGAGCGGCTCGCGCCATCGCGGCGTGCTCACCGCCGACGACATGGCAGGCTGGTCCGCAACCTACGACGCGCCGCAGACCTACAAGTACCACAACTACCGGGTCAACAAGATCAGGCCCTGGGGCCAGGGGCCCGTGTTCCTGCAGAGCCTGGCGCTGCTGAAGGGCTTCGATCTCGCGGCCATGGGTCCGACGAGCGCCCAGTTCATCCACACGGTGGTCGAATCCATGAAGCTCGCCTTCGCCGACCGCGAGGCCTATTACGGCGATCCGGATTTCGTGGACGTGCCGATCGAAACGCTGCTGTCGGATGCCTATAACGACGAGCGCCGCAAGCTCATCACCGATCAGGCTTCCCTCGAGCTGCGCCCTGGTCGCGTCGAGGGTTACGAGGCCCAGGTGGAGCGCACCCTGAAGGCCCTGCGCGAACTCTCCACCACGGACAAGAAGGTGTCCGGCGGGGAGCCGACGCTTGCCTCCATGCGCTCGGCACGACGCGGCGACACCGTGCACATCGACGTGGTGGACCGCTTCGGCAACATGATCGCCGCCATGCCGTCCGGCGGCTGGCTGCAGTCGTCGCCCGTCATCCCGGAACTCGGCTTCATGCTCAACTCGCGGGCCCAGATGTTCTGGCTCGAGGAGGACCTGCCCGCCAGCCTCGCGCCCGGCAAGCGGCCGCGCACCACGCTCACGCCCACCCTCGCGGAGAAGGACGGCGAGCCCTACATGGTGTTCGGCTCGCCCGGCGGCGACCAGCAGGAACAGTGGCAGCTTCTCCTGTTCCTGCGCCATGCCCATCACGGGCTGAACCTGCAGGAGGCCATCGACCAGCCGATGTCCCATACGGCCCATTTCCCCTCCTCGTTCTATCCGCGCGAGCAGAAGCCCGGCCATCTCATGGCCGAGGAGACCTATGGGGCCGAGGTGCTCGACGAGCTGCGCTCGCGCGGCCACGAGGTCGAGGTGGCCCCTGCCTGGACGGTCGGCCGCCTCGTGGCCGCCAGCCGCGACAAGGACGGGCTGCTCCATGGAGCAGCCACGCCGCGCCTCATGCAGGCCTATGCGGCCGGTCGCTGAGGAGCCTGTGCCATGACCTGGTCGATCCTTGCCAAGGACCCTGAGACCGGCGCCTTCGGCGTTGCGGTCACCACCAAGTTCTTTGCCGTGGGGGCGCTCTGTCCCCATGGCGCCGCCCGCGTCGGAGCCCTGGCGACGCAGGCTTTCGTCAATCCGCTCTACGGCATCGACGGCATGAGGCTTCTGGCCGAAGGACGCAGCGCCGAGGAGATCGTGGCGGTCCTCACGGCGGGCGATCCCGGACGCGAATCCCGCCAGTTGCACGTGATCGACAGGGAGGGCCGGACGGCTGCCCACACGGGAGGCGACTGCATCGACTGGTGCGGACACCTCACGGACCAAGGCGTCTCGGTTGCGGGCAACATGCTGGCAGGCTCCGCCGTGATCGAGGCAACCCTCGACGCCTACAAGCGCCGCAGCGATCTGCCTTTCGCGGACCGGCTCATGAGCGCGCTCGACGCCGGGCAGGCCGAGGGCGGGGACAAGCGCGGCAAGCAATCCGCCGCGCTCAAGGTCTGGCGCGACGAGCCCTACCCTGTGCTGGACCTGCGGGTCGACGATCATCCCGAGCCCTTGGACGAACTGCGCCGCCTCTACGGTGTCGCCCATGAGCGTTTCCTCGCCTTCATGGACGCCATGGCAACCCGCGCCAATCCGGGCGGCATCACGGATCGAAGCTGGATCGACCGGAGGGCGCAGGAATACCAGGATCAGCTTGCCCGAAACGGCTCCGTTTAGGCCGCATCCGCAGTAGCCTCCCGCGCCGTGGGCCTCTAATGATCTCACGGCTCTTCGCTTTTCCCGAAATGGACTTTTCCGATGTTTGGCATCCCTCTGTTCGATCTGGCCTGGCTCGTGGTGGCGCTGCTTGCCGCCGGCGCGATCACCGGCCTGCTGGCCGGCGTCTTCGGCGTGGGCGGCGGCGCGGTCGCGGTGCCGATCCTCTATGAGCTCTTCCGTATCCTCGAGGTGCCGGAGGAGGTGCGCATGCCCCTGTGCGTCGGCACCTCGCTAGCCATCATCATTCCCACCTCCATCCGCTCCTTCAATGCCCACCGGGCCAAGGGCGCCGTCGACATGTCGATCCTGCGGGTCTGGGCGGCCCCTGTGGTCATCGGCGTCATTATGGGCAGCGTGATCGCCCGCTTTGCCCCCGCCGACCTGTTCAAGGCCGTCTTCGTGGTGGTAGCCGGCCTCTCGGCCATCCGCCTGCTGTTCGGCAAGGATACCTGGCGCTTCGGCCTCGACATGCCGGCAAAGCCCATCATGCTGGCCTATGGCTGGCTCATCGGCGTGCTCTCGGCCCTCATGGGGATCGGAGGCGGGCAATTGTCCAACCTGTTCATGACCTTCTACAACCGCCCTATCCATCAGGCGGTGGCCACCTCCTCAGGGCTGGGAATCCTGATCTCCATCCCCGGAGCCCTCGGCTATATCTATGCCGGCTGGCCGCATATGGCCGACTACCCGAACGTCGTCGCGTTCCAACTGCCGCTGGCTCTAGGCTATATCTCGCTGCTCGGCTTCGTGCTGTTCATTCCCACCAGCACCTGGATGGCGCCGGTCGGCGCTCGCCTGGCGCACCGCCTGTCCAAGCGTAGGCTCGAGGTGGCGTTCGGCATCTTCCTGCTCCTCGTCTGCGCCAGGTTCGCCGCAAGCCTGCTCGTCTGAAAAGGCCCTTTGGACATCATCGACGGGAGACGGGGACATGCCCGCATCGCTTGCCGGCCCGCTGCATGCCTATCTGGTCGAACAAGGAGCCGACGGCAGAGGGAGGCTCGCCACGGATGTGCTCGGCTTCTCCGACAACCAACTGGAAGAGGTGCACGACTACATCCAGTGGCTGTTTCCGTTGCAGACACGCAGCGGCGCGCAACCGGGCGCTCCCGTTCTCACAGTGGCCGAGACCGAGGCTATCAGGGTCGATCCGAGGGCTACCGAAACTCTCATGAAGGCCACGGAGCGGATGCTCAGGTTTTACCGGGATACGGGATGGTGGCTCACAGGTTACGACCACAACCACCTTCGGATCACCCGGATCCTGCATAGCCTCAGGCTGCTCGTCGGCCCAGAGGCAGCCCAGAGCTTTCACAAGGCGATTTTAGCCATGCACGATGCTGCAGGTGCACCGGTAAACGCCCGCAGCCTGCACTACTGGGCAGAGGCCGCGGGCAGCTAGCACGCCCCTCCCCGCCTACCCGAACTGCGCCTCGCTCAGGCGCCTGTACATTCCGTCTGACGCCAGAAGCTCCTGATGATCGCCCTGTTCGACGATCACCCCGCGGTCGATCACGGCGATCCGATCTGCATTCACGATGGTTGCAAGACGGTGGGCAATAACGAGGGTCGTGCGCCCCTTCGACAGTTCCGCCAGGGCCTGCTGGATCGCCCGCTCGGTCTCCGTATCGAGTGCGGACGTCGCCTCGTCGAGGATCAGGATCGGAGGATTCTTGAGGAAGATGCGCGCAATCGCAAGGCGCTGCTTCTGCCCGCCGGACAGCTTGACGCCGCGTTCGCCGATAAGCGTGTCGAGACCAGCCGGCAGGGATGCGATCACCTCGTCGAGCCGAGCCCTGCGGGCCGCATCCCTGATTTCGGCCTCCGTCGCCTCGAGCCGTCCATAGGCGATGTTCTCGCGAATGGTGCCTGCGAACAGGAAGACGTCCTGCTGCACGATCCCGATCTGGCCCCGGAGCGACCGGAGGGTCATGTTGCGGATATCGATGCCGTCGATGGCGATCGATCCGCTGTCGACCTCATAGAACCGGGGCAGCAGGGAGCAGATCGTGGTCTTGCCGGCTCCTGAAGGCCCAACGAACGCAACGGTTTCTCCCGCCTGGATCGTCAGGTTCAGGCCATCGAGAACGTCACGGCCGGCCGCGTACCCGAAGTGAACGTCCCTGTACTGAATGTCTCCCCTGAGCTTCCCCACATCCCGGGCGCCGGGACGGTCGGCGATGTCCGGACGGGTGTCGAGAAACGACGCATAGCGCTTGAAGCCCGCGATGCCCTTTGGGTAGGTCTCGATGACAGAATTGATCTTTTCGATGGGCCGAAAGAAGACGCCGACGAGGAGCAGGAAGCCGATGAAGCCTCCTGCGCTCAGTTCGCCCGTGATCACGAAGTAGCTGCCCGCCACCATGACCGTCATCTGGATGAGCCGCATGCTGAGATAGCTGAGGGAGGTCGAAGCAGCCATGATGCGGTAGGCCTCAAGCTTTGTCCTACGGTAGCTCTGGTTGTCACGGACGAAGAGCCGGCGTTCATGATCCTCGTTGGCGAAGGCCTGAACGACGCGGATGCCGCCTACGTTCTCCTCGATGCGGGCGTTGAAATCTCCGACTCGGCCGTAGAGAGCCTGCCAGTTCCGGGTCATCCGGCCTCCATAGCGCGTCGTGAGCCAGGCCACGAGCGGCACCACGAGCGCCGTGATCAGCGCGAGCTTCACGTTGACCGAGAACATGAGGATGAAGGCGCCGATGAGCGTCATCACCGCGATGAAAAGATCCTCCGGGCCATGATGGGCCACCTCGCCGATCTCTTCCAGGTCCTTGGTGAGGCGGGCGACCAGATGGCCCGTCTTCTGATTGTCGAAGAAGCCGAAGGAAAGCTTCTGCAGATGGTCGAAGGCCTTGGCGCGCATCTCCGTTTCGATGTTGATGCCAAGCATGTGCCCCCAATAGGTGACGGTGGCCATCAGGCCCGCATTGAGAATGTAGATGGCCAGCAGCCCGGCCGAGGCGAGCGCGATGAGCCCCCATTGGCCGGTTGGCAGCAGGGTGTCGATGAACACCTTGACGGCTATGGGAAAACCAAGCTCGAGCAGGCCGGAGGTGACCGCGCAGGAGAAGTCGAGCACGAACAAGCCGCGATGGGGACGGTAATACGTGAAGAAGCGCTTGAGCAGGGACCGCATGACAGCCTGTCGAGAAATGGCAAATCTTCGTGCGGACGATGATGGGTCCGCACATCTGGTGTTACTCAGTACCGGCACGAAGATGGCGCGGCAAGCGGGAACACCCGATCAGCGCACGAAGCTGACCGGTTGCCCGGTGGTGGGATGGGGGATGACGTCCATGGCAATTCCATAGATCGCCTGAAGTTGCCCCTGCGTCATGATCTCGTCCGGCGCCCCACGGGCAATCAAGCGCCCTCTTTGCAGCGCGAGAATCTCGTCGCAGAAGCGCGCCGCCATGTTGACGTCGTGCAGCACCACAATCACCCCGAGACCCCGCTCCCGCGAAAGCCGTTGAACGAGCCCCAGCACCTCCACCTGGTGGGCCACGTCCAGGGCCGAGATAGGCTCGTCGAGGAGCAGGCACCGGGCATCCTGCGCCACCAGCATCGCCAGCCAGACGCGCTGACGCTCGCCGCCGGACAGGGTATCGACCAGGCGGTCGGCGACCGCCTCAACGTCGGTGAGCGCCATAGCCTCCGCCACCTTGGCCCGGTCGGCCTTCCCGAACCGTCCAAGCGCCCCATGCCATGGATAGCGGCCCAGTGCGACGAGTTCCTTGACGAGCATGCCCGAGGTCGGCGGCGTTTGCTGCGGCAGATACGCCACCCTTCTGGCGAAAGGCCGGTCCCCCCACGCGGTCAGCGCCCTCCCCTCGAGGGAGATGGTGCCCCCGGAGGTCGGCTGCTGACGGCCTAGGAGCTTGACCAAGGTCGATTTGCCTGAACCGTTGTGGCCGATCAAGCCGATCACGCGTTCGCCCGGAAGAGACAGTGTAAGAGGCTCTAGCAGCGTGCGCCCGGGGATCGCGAAGCTCACCTCGTTCAGCTGGAACAGGGGAGCCTCGGCAACCGGGAGGGCGTTTGGGCGTAGGGCTGAAAACATGGAGGTTCGCAGGGCAGTGTGAGAGCCGTCTTGAGACGGCGCCACAAAGGTCACCACTTGTAGCTGGCCTTCAGGGTCGCAACGCGTCCCGCGCCATAGTTGCAGGTGTATTGCGTGTCGCAGGAAGACACGTACTCGCGGTCGAAGATGTTGTTGACGTTGAGCGCCACCGTGACGTTCTCCCGCGTGTAGCGGATGCCGGCGTCGAACACGGTGGATGACGGCACCTTCAAGGTGTTCTCGTTATCCACATAGGAGAAGCCGACGTAACGAACGCCTGCGCCGAAGCCGAGTCCTTTAAGCGCGCCTTCCTGGACCGTGTAGTCCAACCAGCCCGATGCCAGGAATTCCGGCACCACATTGGGGCGGTTTCCGATCAGCGCGGCATTGGAGTCCTTGGTGATCTCGATGTCGTAGGCTGTCACCGACGCGATGGCTTTCAGGCCTTCCGTGATGTTCGCCTGCGCCTCCACCTCGAACCCGCGGGAGCGCACCTCCCCAAGCTGAGCCTCAAAGAACAGATGATCCGGATCGGCCGTGAGAGTGTTCTGGCGGGTCAGGTCGAACAGGGACGCGGTGATCAGGCCATCGAAGAAGGCCGGCTTGTACTTGACGCCGACCTCATACTGCTGCCCCGTCTCCGGCTCGAACGACTCGCCGTAGAAGTCGGATCCGATGACGGGGTTGAAGGAGCGGGAAACGGCCACGTAAGGCGTCACTCCGCTCGCGAACTCATAGCCCAGTCCCAGGCGTCCGCTGAACTCCCCCGTATTTTCGGTGAAGTTCGCCGCCCCGACCTTGTCGGTGCTCTCGGTGACGACCCGGTCGTAACGCCCGTTGAGGGTTGCGATCCAGCCGCCGAGGTGGATCTGGTCCTGAGCGTAGAACCCGATCTGGTTCATGGTCAGGTTCTGGTCGAGATAGGGCACGGTCGGCCCTTGGGGCGCGCCGTAGACCGGATTGTCCGCGCTCAGCGGAGTGCCGCCGCCGGAAGCCTGGATGTGATCGAGGTTGTAGTACTTGTAGTCGAGGCCGAGAAGCAGCTTATGACTGGCCGCGCCGGTATCGAACTTCGCCTCGGCCTGATTGTCGAGCGACAGGGTATTCACCACCGTGTGATGGTTGAAGCCGATGCGATAGAGCAGGAAGTCGGGGCCGACCGGCGTTGGACCGGGGAAGCCGGTTGCTGGATCCAGATAGCCGTATGGGTAGGGTCCCCGCTCCTTCGAATCCGTATGGGCGTAACGGAAGTTTTGCCGAAGGGTCCAAACCTCGTTGATGTCGTGCGTGAACTCGTAGCCGAGCATGGCCTGCTCGCGGCGGTAGAGATCGACACCCGGCTCGTCGTAGTAGAACCGGCGCGAGATGCGGCCGAACGGTGCGGAGACGACCGTTCCCACATAAGGCAGGAAGCCGCCCGTATGGCTGAGATCCATGTGCTGGTAGGAGCCGAGCAGGGTCAGTTCCGTGCCGGCAGTGGCACGATAGGTGAGCGCGGGAGCGATGACGCCGCGGAAATCCTCCGCCTTCTCTGTTTCCCAGCTGCCGCCGGACACCTTCCCGGTCAGGCGATAGGACCACACGTTGTTGGGATCGAGCGCGCCGCCGAAATCGAACCCCGCATAGCCGTTGCCCCACGAGTTGACCCCGGTCTCCACATAACGAAGGGGCGCGGTGGTGGGGCGCTTGCTCACAGGGTTGATCAGGCCATCGGAGGCGCTGCCGCCATAAAGAGCCGAGGCAGGGCCTTTCAGGACCTCGATGCGCTCGAGCACGAACGGATCGATATAAAAGCCGCCGAACCCATATTGGTAGAGTGGCAGGTTGTTCAGGAATACACCGGTCTGCCCGGCATCGAAGCCGCGGATGTAGAACCAGTCCGTATCGGAATCCTGGCCGAACGGTTGCGCAAATACGCCTGCGGTGTAGCGCAGAGCCTCGTCGACCTTCTGCACCTGCCGGTCTTCGATCTGCTCGCGTCCGATTACGGAAACGGATTGAGGAATCTCCTCGATCGGCGTGTCGCTCTTCGATCCGGTTGCCGTGCGGCTGGGAGCATAGCCGTTCACTGGACCTGTGGCGCCTCCGCCCTGCCCTTCCACCGTGATCGTCTCAAGGGCGATTTCACCGGACTGACCTCGCGCCTGGGCAGCCGCCTGCCCGCTCGATGCGACCATGACGGAGAGGGAGAGCAGGCTCACTCCCATGCTCAAGAGATGACGATGTTTCATGATTGCCCCCAGGCTTTCAAAAGCATCGGGACGTCGTTGCGGCCCCTATGCATGCACACTCAGCGGATTGCTGTTCCGGCGCACTGACTATGGCTTTGCCTAATGTGTGGCAAGAATTATGTTTTTTAATTACTCTAAACTATAGATTTAAACTATCATCATTCTGAGCCGCCCTCTTTAGAACTGTTCTATACTTAGACATAAACTTGGATGGCGATCTGATGTGAAAGCCTTGGCGGTATCATAGAAGATCCTAGATGGGCAGGCAGCGCCACACCAGGAAAGCCGCTCGTGCGATAGGACGTAAGGGCAGCGACCATGTTTATGTTTCTTTTTAATTCTTCTAAGTTGCGGATGCGACAAGATAATTTCTAATTTTCCGGTTGACGAGCATGGCCTTCAAGTCCAACAAGCGGTCTCGCCCAATAGGCAGGGATGCAATCGCACATGCGCAACGCTCAACCGATAGGACGAGGGAGACACCTCTGCTGCCTTGTCGTTTTTGAGAATTCTTTTCGAAGACCAAAGTAAAAGCAAGGTCATGATCATGATTTGGGGCAGCAGCGCCGAGTCAGCCGGGTAGACATGCGCGTTTTCCATCCCACAAACGCAGCTCCCTTGAGCAGGCGGGCTTTGCTTGGAGCCGCACTCGGCGTTCCTTTCCTCGGCAAGGTGAAAGCCGGCTCGGAGGAGCGGATTGCGGTTGTCGACTGGGCGATGCTCGAAACGCTGCTGGCTCTGGGCATCGTGCCTGTCGCGACAACGGAACTCATCCAGTTCCGCAAGATCGCCATCGAGCCTCGGGTGCCGCCGCAGGTTGCCGATCTCGGCCTGCGCGGGTCACCGAACTATGAGATGCTGCGCCTGGCAAACCCGGACCTCATCGTCAGCTCGCCCTGGTTCGCCTGGGCGACCGACCACCTGGAGCGCATCGCTCCGGTCGCGTCATATGCGATCTATGAACCCGGCCGTCCACCTTACTCGCCTGCCGAGCAGGTGATGAAAGCTCTGGGCGAGCGGCTTGGACGCGACCGGCAGGCTCAGCTTTCTCTGGAGGCTGCTGCCAGCGAAATCGAAGGGGCAAAGCGACTGCTGGTCGGCAAGGCGGGCCGGCCGGTCTTCCTCATCAACCTCGGGGATGCCCGCCATTTCCGCGTCTTTGGCGCCGACAGCATGTTCGGCGATGTTCTGCAGCGCTTGGGCTTCCAGAACGCATGGCCCAGGCCCACCAGCTATGGAGCGGCAGCTCCCATCCCCCTTGAGGCTCTTGCCGAGGTGCCGGAGGCCTCCATCGTCATCGTCTCGCCTGTGCCCCCGGATGCCGAGGGCACTCTTGCAAGAAGCCCCCTGTGGCATGCCATCCCGGCCGTTCGGTCTAAACGAGTCGTGACGATCCCACCGATCAATCCATTCGGTGCCCTTCCGGCCGCCTGCCGCTTCGCGCGGCTCTTCACGGAAGCGCTGTCCAGCGCCAGCGGGCAATCCCATGGCTAGGACAGCGGCAGCAAACCCCTCGGCGCTTGCATGGCTTCTCGCGGCAGCTGCCGCCATGGGGCTCTGCAGCTATCAGATCGCAGGCCTGCTGCCTCTGGCGGGCGATTCCGGTTTCGACCTCGATCGCGTCATCCTGCTGAACAGCGTTCTCCCGCGCGCAGCCGTTGCATTGCTCTCGGGCGCGGCGCTCGGCCTCTCGGGAGCCCTGTTGCAGCAGGTGCTGCGCAACCCGATTGCCGATCCTTCGACGCTCGGCATCTCCGCCGGTGCGCAATTGTCATGACGGCCGCAACGCTGTTTGCGCCGGCTCTCATGGCGTCTGCCCGCGAAGCGGTCGCGCTGTGCGGCGGGCTCGCCGTTGTGGCGCTGCTCCTGTCCCTTACCTGGAAGCGCGGTCTGGAGCCGGTGACGGTGGTCCTCGCCGGGATGGTCGTATCTCTGGTCGCCATGGCAGTCAGCGCGACGCTGATCCTGGCAAACGGCGAATACATGATGTCGCTTCTCATCTGGGGAAGCGGATCGCTCGGGCAGCAGGGATGGGACCACGCGCAGGCCATCGGGCTCGCGCTCCTCCTGTCGATCGCTGCCGCCCTTCTACTCATCCGCCCCCTGGAGATTCTTGGGCTCGACGACGCGAACGCGCGCAGCCTCGGCGCCAATCTCCTGCTGCTGCGCCTCCTTGGGCTCACGGTTGCCGTCTGGCTTGCCACAACGGTCACGGCGGAGGTGGGGATCATCGGCTTCATCGGCCTTGCAGCCCCGACATTTGCCCGATCCTGCGGCGCACGCAGCCGGAAGAGCATTCTGCTGGCGGCGCCCCTGATCGGAGCGGCGGTCCTATGGCTGACGGACGGCATCGTTCAACTCGCAGCGGGCGGCTTGGCCGAGACGGTACCGACGGGAGCGGCCACCGCGCTGCTCGGGGGGCCGCTGCTGCTTTATCTGCTGCCGCGTCTGCAGCTGGCGCACCGTTCATCGATCTCCGATCTATCCCAGCCCGCAAGGAGGATCGCCTTTCCCGGCCTGCCGCTGATCGCGATCGCGCTCCTGGCTTTAGGCGTGATCGTTCTGGCGCTGATCGTCGGACGGGGACCCGGGGGCTGGAGCGTGGCAACCGGGGCGCTCCTGGAGGATCTTCTCCCCTTTCGCGCGCCGCGGACCATCGCCGCCGCGGCCGCTGGAGCCATGCTGGCCGCAGCCGGCATGATCCTCCAGCGCATGACCGGAAATCCTCTGGCAAGCCCCGAAGTTCTGGGCGTCAGTGCAGGGGCCGGAGCCGGACTCGCGGTGGTTCTCTTCTCCCTGGCGGCACCGACCATGAGCGCGAGGATGATTGGCGCGACCCTCGGTTCCCTGATCGTCATGGCCGCTCTTCTGGCAATAACCGGAAGAAAAGGCGATAACCCGGTGCGCCTCCTTCTCGGAGGCATCGCGGCCGGAGCGCTCTGCAACGCCCTCGTCAACGCCGCAATGGTGACCGGCGACGCGCGGGCCTTCCAGCTCCTGGCCTGGATCAGCGGCTCGACCAATCAGGTCGGCTGGACGGAAGCGTCGGCTGCTCTTGCCATGGCCGTGGTCCTCCTGGGAGCTTTCCCCTTCATCGTGCGCTGGCTCGACATTCTTCCTCTTGGAGGAGACCAGGCCCGTGCCGTCGGGATGCCGCTCAGGACGAGCCGCCTGATCCTCGTTCTGCTCTCAGGCGGGCTGACGGCCGGAGCCTCCCTCGTGGTCGGCCCTTTGAGCTTCGTCGGCCTGGTTGCCCCCCACATGGCACGGCTGCTTGGATTCGCGCGGGCTCATCATCAGCTCCCGGCCGCCATCCTGATCGGAGCGGGACTGATGGCCGGGGCCGATTGGTTCTGCAGGATCGTCGCCTTCCCCTACCAGCTTCCGCTCGGCCTTTTCGCATCCCTGATCGGGGGGCCGTACATCATCTGGCTCCTGCGCAGCAATCGCTAGGCACGGTAATCTCATCGATGGAACAGGCAATGACCTCGCAAGTCCTTCGCGCCGAAGCCCGGGTCCCTCTCTCAGGACCCCGACAGGTGATGGAAAAGCTGTGCGATTATTTCACGGAGTTCGGATCCGTGAGCCGGGCGGAACGGTCGGCGCGATTGGAGATCGCCTACGGGTCGATCTCGCTCGAGGTGGACGACGGCAGCCTCAACCTTCTTGCGGAAGGATGCGACCCGACCTCCCTGGCCTATGTGAAGATGAGCGTTGCCGAGCATCTCCTGACTTTTGCCGCCGACGACAAGCCGCGCCTCGTCTGGTCCGGCGACGGTGCCGCCGGCACGCCGCTCCCTGACTTCCGCGAGATGCGCGTCGTGAGCGCCGCCAACATCACGCCGCGCATGCGCAGGGTGCGCCTGAGTGGGCCTGACCTCGCCCGCTTTGCCACGGGCGGGCTGCATGTGCGTCTGCTGATCCCGCCCCGGCCGGGCGTTGCGCCCCGTTGGCCGGTCACGGGAGAGGACGGGCGTCCCGTCTGGCCGACGGGCGAGGATCGCCCCATCGTCCGCATTTATACCATCCGCGAGATCGATGTGGCTAAGGGCGAGATCAGCATCGATGTGGTCCTGCACGAAGGCGAGGACACGCCCGGCTCCTCCTGGGCCAAGCAGGCAGCACCCGGCGACGTGATCGGCCTGATGGGACCCGGAGGCGGCGATATTCCGGCAGCCGACTGGTATCTCTTTGCGGGCGATGAAACCGCGCTCCCGGCCATCAGCCGCATCCTGGCCTCCCTCAAAGCCGAATGCAGGGCCACTGCCGTGATCGAGGTTGCCGACAGCAGCGAGGAGCAGCCCCTGCATTCCGCTGCCGCGTTGGACGTCCGCTGGGTCCATCGAAACGGTGCCCCGGCCGGCACGACGTCTCTGATCGAAGACGCAGTGCGTGGAATAGGCCTGCCGTCGGACGGCATGCGCCGCTTCATCTGGGCTGGCTGCGAGCAGAAGAGCTGCCGCTGCCTCAAGAAGCTCCTGCGCAAGGAATGGCAGGTGCCCACATCCGATCACCTAGTCGTGGCCTATTGGCGGGCCGGCTGCCCGGCCGACACCGCCACCTGAAGGCGAGGTTATCCGCCTCCCGGGAATGCCGCCCCTGCATGGATCCTGTATTGCCCTCACCCGGCAGTTGGGTTCTCATGGTCCTTACTGCGCGTCACCTCTTCGGCGCAGTCAAAGACATCAATCACAGGGAGCCGAAATGCCATTGTTCTCCAGCCCCTCACGCCGAACCATGCTTGGGCTCGCCTTGGGCGCCGCGGCATGCATGACCTCCGGAGCAGCCCTCGCACAGGCGGTGGCCTATCCGACCCGGCCGGTGCGGATGATCGTGCCGTTCACGGCCGGCGGCACCACCGACATCTTTGCCAGGCTTATCGGAGACAAGCTGTCCCAGTCCCTCGGGCAGCAGTTCATCATCGAGAACCGCGGGGGAGCGGGCGGCAATATCGGCACCGATGCGGTCGCGAAGGCCGAGCCGGACGGGTATACGCTCGTCATGGGAACGGTGGGCACCCACGCGATCAATCCGAGCCTCTACGCCAAGATGCCCTACGACGCGCTCACCGATTTCGCGCCCGTGGCCTTTGTGGCCGGCGTGCCGAACCTGATGGTGGTCAGCCCCAAGAAGGTGAAGGCCACCACCGTGCAGGAGTTCATCGCCGAGGCGAAGGCGACGCCCGGCAAGTTCACCATGGCGTCGTCCGGCAACGGCACGTCGATCCATCTCTCCGGGGAGCTCTTCAAGCAGATGACCGGCATCGAGATGCCTCACGTTCCCTATCGCGGCAGCGGACCGGCCGTGAACGACCTGATCGGCGGGCAGGTGGATGTGATGTTCGACAACCTGCCCTCCTCTATCGAGCAGGTGCGAGGCGGCAACCTGCGGGCGCTTGCCGTCACCTCCGCCAAGCGCTCGCCTGCCATTGCGGACAAGCCGACACTCGCCGAGGCTGGCCTCCCGGGCTTCGAGGCGTCGAGCTGGTTCGCGCTGTTCGCCCCCAAGGGAACGCCTCCCGAGATCACGTCCAAGCTGAACCAGGAAGTGCGCAAGGCGCTGGAGATGCCGGATGTGCAGAAGCGCTACGCCGATCTCGGCGGAGAGATCCGGCCCATGAGCCCGGACGAGCTCATGGCTTATGTGAGATCCGAGCACGAAAAGTGGGCCAAGGTCGTGAAGACCTCCGGCGCCAAGGTGGACTGACGCCAAAAACACGAAGGGCGGCTGCGTGCCGCCCTTCGACATTCCCTATCGGACGTACGGCTAGTACTCCATCTCGAATCCGACTCCGACGGAGGTGCCGCCCTGCGCGTTCACCTCGCCCTGTGCCTTGAGACGCCGCGTCAGGTCGATATCGACCGTCACGCCGCTTTCCTCCGGCTGGGCGCCGGCCCTGACGCCCACGCGGACATTGTCGCTGATGTAGCGTGAGACCCCAACCGCCGGACCGCCGCCAGCGCCGACAGTGATATCCAGACTGTCGACCCCAAGCGACCGGCGCAGGCGCTCGAACGCATCCGTGCCGGTCCCGCCCGAGAGCTGGGCAACGGCTTGCGCAAGCTGGAGCGCTTGACCCGCCGACAGGCCGCCCGACGGTCTCTGGAACAGGATGCGGGACAACACCTCATCCTGCGGCAGGTCGGGGCTGGAGCTGAAGGTGAATTCGGGGCTCGACGCCGGGCCGGTCACTCCGATCCGAGCAGTCACGTCGCCGGCCTGCGTCTCAGCCAGGAAGTCGAGCGAGGGCGTGAGATCGCCGGTAAAGTCCAACCGGCCGCGCACGAAGTCGATACGCTGGCCGAGCAGGTCGAAGCGGCCCCGGCGAAGGTCGAAAGCGCCGATCGCGATGGGGTCGCGGCTCGTGCCCTGAAGGCGCAGGTCGCCGCCGAGTTCGGCGTTGATGCCCCTGCCCCGGACGAAGATGCGGTTCTGCGCCGTCAGGGTGAGGTCGAGATCGGCACTGAAGGGAGTGCCTCTCGCGGCAGCGGATTGCCGCCTTTGTGCAAGCGCAAGCCGCGCAGCCGCCGTCGGCGTCGGCCGCACATGCTTGGTTCCCGGCAGCGGCCTCAACGTGGTTGGCAGCCGGTCGGGCACCGAGACGTTCATGGTGATGATGTCGATGCGTCCGGCGGCGCGCGGCCTGCTCAGGAGCGCCCCCGTAATGGATAAATCCAGATCCGCAATGGCTTCGACGGTTTCGTTGGAAACGAGCTGGGCGCGGCTGCCGGTGATCCGGATCTCGCTTGGCAAGCCCGCGGCAGGATCGATGGTGATCTGCCCCCTGGCCGCCAGGGTGCCCCCATTGGGCGTCTGGGCGCTCAGGCTCTCGATGGCGAGCACCTGTCCCCGCGCCGATAGCCGTCCCGCAATGCCGTTCAGCTGAATGCCCTGCAGGGAATCGACGAAGCTGCCGTTGGCGATAGTCACCGCGCCCTGGATCCGAGGGTCCGCGAGCGTGCCGGCAATGGACAGATCGAGGTTGGCTGCTCCCGTGAGGCGCCGGCCTGCTGGCGAGAGGATGCTGTTGGCAACGGCAAGATCCGTACGGCCGGCAACCCGCAGGGCAAGATCGTCGGAGGCGCTCAGAGGAAAGCTTCCCGAAACTTGCAGGGCTCCGGCCTGCCCCAGGTTCACGCGGGCATCGATGCCTGCACGCTGGTCGGCAAGGCGCCCTTGCGCCTCAATGCCGAGCGGCGGCAGGCCGGCCTGACGGGTCTGGGGGGTGGCAAGGCCGGATACGTTCAGCCTGTAGGTGCCGCCCGGATTGTCCAGCGTACCACCGATGGCGGCATTTCCGTTCACCGTGCCGGCAAGACCGAGACCCGGCACGACGATCTCTGCCGCCTGAAGCGGCAGGTTGCGGATGTCGACTGAAAGATCGAGCCTGTCGCCCACCGTGCCGGACAAGGCGACGCGGCCCTGGTCCGCCGCAATCACAACGCCGGACAAGGTGACGGCGCCGCCTTGCAGCGTGATGGTGGCAGGCTGGGCCAGGGCCAGCCGCCTGCCGCCGCGGCGCGCCGAGAAGGTGGCAAGCTCGATGCGGGTCGCATCGCCGGGCACGACCCGGCCCTGGGCATCCAGGTTAAAGCCCTGCCCCACGGCAGAGGCCGTGAAGCGCGATGCCTCGGGCGTACCTTCCGCAACGAGGCGCACGGTCCGGTAGGTCTGGCCGGCGGCGGTCACCGCGTCGGCCGTAACGGTGCCGTCGATCACGGGACGGCGGTAGAGATCCGAAACGGCGAGCCTGGTATCGAAATCCCGCACCGTCACGTCGGCCACGGCAAAGCGGGAGCCGTTCGCGGTGACAGTCGCATCCTGCCCGCCATTGCGCGCGGTGAGAGAAATCCTGGCGTCGAGGGCGCCATCGAGCTTCGTCAGCACGAGCGGGCTGAGATCGTCGAAGTTGCTCCCGGACAAGGAGATCTCGCCCTGGGCCAGCAGATCGGGCCCGAGGCGGATATTTCCGTCGAGGGCGACCGAGCCAATATCGACGTCGAGCCGGTCGAGGAGCCAGCCGCCTTCCGGCGGCTTCGCCAGATGAAGGGTGCCTGTGGCAGGCTTCCCGCTCACCTGTCCGTCGAGCGTCAGGGACGCATCGAGCGCGCCGGTCACGTCCTTGGCGTCGAGACCGATCACGAGGCGCGGAATGGCGCGGCTGAGGGCCCGAACGTCGGTAAGGGTCGCGGTTCCGGTTACATCCGGTCGCTCGAGGGAGCCGGAGAGCCGCGCCGTCACCGCCGCCCGACCGGAGGACACCCGCTCATCCACACGCCTCAGCTCGTCGATGGTAACGCTGAGGCCGAGATCGGCAGCCGACTGCGTGGCTCGGCCATCGATTCGGGCGTCCAGATGGGCGCCGTCGACACGAAGATCATCGAACGCGAAGCCGTTCGGAATCCGCCGCACGGTTCCGGCAGCCGTGAACGTGCGACCCAGAAGACCGTCCAGCGCCGGCGTCCCTGTGGAGAGGTCCTGCAGCCTTGAATCGATTGCCGCCGCAATGTCGTACCGGTTGGGATTGCCTGTCAGCCGTGCAGTCAGGGAAGCCGAACCGCGCAAGGGGCGGCCGGCGATCCCTGAGAAAGGCGCAAGCGCCGGAATGCCGGCCTCCAGCGTGCCGTCGATGATCGAGCCTCCGACCCGTCCGGTGAAGCCTGCCCGCGCGGTGGATGTCTCGATCCGTGCGGTCTCGACGCTGGCGACGCCCTGAAGATCGAACGAACCGCGCGAGTTGATCGCAAGCGTCGTCCCAATGGCACGGGCGAGCGCCCGGTCGGCGGGCTGGATTCCGGTGGCGTTCGCATCGATGGCGAAGGAGAAGCGGTCGGGAGGCGACGTCCCTTCCACGGGATTCATCGTCACCCGGGCATTCAGCGCCTGCAGCGTGCCTTGGGGAAGCCTCACCTCCGCAGCGTCAAGCGTGCCGTTGACGCGTGGTGCCGTGGCGGCGCCTTGCACCGTGCCGTCGAAGACGAGCCGGGCGATCTCCGCCTCCCCCGCTCGCGTTCTGGTGCCGTCGGTGGGCAGGGCACGGGCCCTCAAAGCGAGGTCGAGCACCCGGTCCGGGTTGACGGTTCCGGTCATGTCGAAGCTCGCCACGTTCGACGTGATGCGGACCGGCTGGAAGCGCAGGCCGCCGTCGTCGCCCACGGTCACATTGCCGACGAGCTGGGTGGTGCCGCTGAAGACGGGAGCAACAGGCGCGGGCAGCAGCCCTTCGATGCGGGCGGCAAGATCGACCCCGACCTGATAGGCTGCACCAGCCCGGCTGACGCGGGCTCCGCCCTGGGCACCGATGGTCGGACCAGCCGAAAAATCGAGGCGCGCGGCGAAATCGCTCAAAGGCCCCTGCCCGGCAAGCCGCAGGTCCACCGGCGGCAGACCGGGCAGATCGAGCAGCCGGGCCGCGATGCCCCCCGCCGGCTCCTGATGGGTCAGCTCGAGGGCGAGCCGGTTTGTCTGGGGCACGTAATCGAGATCGATGGAAAGCTGCCCCGGAGCATCGAGCCGCCGGGCCGTGAAGGCAAGATCGAGGCCCTCCGAGGGATTGCCGATCCGGGCCGAGCCCTGCGCCGAGAGCCGCGCGGCCGTGCCGAGCAAGGGCTCGCCCAGCGCTAGCTCCTGCAAGGCGAAGCGAGTGACGACCACCTGCACAGGCAGTTCGGGCAGGATCGGCTCGTCGGAAACCGCTGCGTCCTCCTCCGCCGGCAGGGGCTTGCGCAGCAGCTGAAGACGGTCGATGGCAAGCTCGTCCACCTGCAGGCGCCCGCGCAGCAGCGCCGTGCGGCTCCAGACCAGGCGGGCTCGGTCGACGCTCAGCCAGACCCCGTCCCGGTCGGAGATGCGCACGTCCCGGATGACCGCGTTCGAGGAGAGCGCCCCCTCGATGCCGCCGATGCTGACCCGCGTGGTGGGGGTCGAGAGCACCCGCGAGATAAGGCTGGCGAGCACGCCCTGGTCGGTCTGCGCCCGGCTGGGCGAGCCGGCAACCAGCCAGAAAAACGCCAGCGTCAAGGTGACGGCAGCGGCGAACAGGGTGAGGTGGCGGCGCAGCTTGTTCATCAGAATGCCTGCCCGATCCCAACATAGATGGCGAATGAGCGGTCACCCTGCTCCCGGGTGAGCGGAGTTGCGATGTCCAGGCGGATCGGGCCGATGCCGGTGTAATAACGCAAGCCCAAGCCCGCCGAGACGCGGATGTCCTCGTCGAAGTCGGGATAGCTCGACGCGAAGGCTGTGCCCGCATCGACGAAGGGCACGATCCCGATCGTATCGGTGATCTTGATACGCGCCTCGACCGAGGCTTCCAGCAGGCTGCGGCCGCCGATCGGCTCCCCGAGGAAGGTCGGGCTCAAGGTGCGGTAGCCAAAGCCGCGCACCGAGCCGCCGCCACCGGCAAAGAAGCGCCGGTTGGCCGGGATGTCCTCCAGATCCGCCCCGACGATGGAGCCCAGGCCGATACGGCCCGCGAGCACGTATCGCGCCTCCTCATCCAGGGAGAAATAAGCAGACGCCGTTCCGCGAGCGACCGTGATCGGAACGGAGGAGCCCAGGAACTCCGGATAAGGTGTGACCGACGCGATCAGCCTCATCCCCTCGGTCGGATTGAGCGGATTGTCGGTCGAGTCGTAGCTGAGGGAGACGGGAACGCCGACGAGGCGGTAGTCGATCTGCCCAAGGATGTCCGAGGTCTGCCCGCGCTCGATCTCGATTCCGCCCTGGATCGAGAAGGTCTCGCTGAAGCGATGACGGATCACTGCGGTCCCGTTGACGAGGCGGCTCGTATACCCTTCCGTTCGATCGCGCTCCACGAGGCCGTCGACCAGAAGATCGTTGCGCGTTCCCCCGAGAGCCGGCTTCAGGAAGCTCGCCCGGAAGCGGCCGCCGAGATCCTCCCAGGACGGATCCTCGTCCCTGTCCGGCTCCCCGCCATCTTCGGTGAGATAGAACAGGTTGCCCTCGAAGCGCAGCCGCTCGGCGCCGCCGAACAGGTTCCGATGCGCCCAGTAGGCGCGCACCGCAGGACCGTCCGTCGTCGAGTACTGGACCGACGCGCCGATGACCCGAGGCTGGCGCTCCGTGATGTCCACGAAAAGAGGCAGGTTGCCGTAGGCATCCAGTGTCTCTGCCTCGCGGATGCGCACCGAGGACAGAGCCTCGATCTGCAAAATCGACTTGCGCATCGAGGCGAGCGCTGCGGGCGAATACGGGTCTCCGGGCTCCGTGTAGATGAAAGAGCGCACCACGGCCGGGTCGACATTTTCCAGCCCCTGAACCGTGATGGGGCCGATCCCCGCGCGGGGACCGGGATCGACCTTCAGGCCGATATCCATGGCCTGAGCCGGATGAAACACCACAGGCTCGCGGTCTTGAACTTTGGCGAAGGGCCGCGACTGGGTGCGGAAGTGATCGACGATGCGGGCCTCGGCTGCAAGGATGTCGGCGGACCGCGCGGGATCTCCGGGTTCGATCTTCACCACGCGTGGCGGCAGCTCGCTTGGCGGGAACGGACGATTGGTTCCGGCGTCCACAACCGCGACATCCCGCAGGGCAAAGAGATGGCCGGGATCGACCTGCACCTCGATAGGGACGAGCGCCCGTGCCCGGTAGACATCAGCAGCCTGGATGGCCGCGTTGGATCGCTGCGCCTGGATCTGGAGCGGAGCTCCAGCGACGTTGATGGTCACGCGGGCATTGTAAAAGCCCGCGCCCCAGAGCGCGTCGATCAGGCGAGGCAGATCCGCCTCGGCACGGCTGACCAGAGCGGGAGCATCCGGCGGCGGATCGCCCTGCAGGCTCTGCAGCGTCGATGCATCCTTCAGGACCTGCCGGAGATCCTTGTCCTCGCCTGCCACCACGAAGTCGAGCGAATACGGCAGGGCACTTGGACTTGGCGGCGGGGGAGCATCATCGCTCCCGAACAGCCCAAAGAAATCGAAGGCTGCGGCAGGTGCAATCGATGTCCCGCCGAGCAGAAGCCCCGCGAAGAACAGAAATAAGATCCGGTTATTCGTGCTCAGCCATAGCAATGAGGCAATATCTCCCAGGCAGAGGCGGATTAATATCCTTTGATCTCTCGCCTCCGCTCCAAATCCATGCGGAACATCGTGAAGATCATTCAGGTCAGTCGGGAGATGTACCTAACCATAGTTTCCGCAGCGGAAAAACCCCAATCGGCCGATTTTGACTAGGCTGTGGATGAAGCTGTTCCGGCCATGCCCTTCAAAGAGCAGCTTGCGCCTGAAAGAGCGTTCATTCGATCCGTTCTGGGCGGGGCGGAGGGAGCCGCTGCGACCGGCTTGCGGGCCTCAATACGCCGGAACGAGGCGCCGGTCGACAAAGGGCGCAACCAGTCGGAACTTGAGGCCTTCAGCATCGAATTCGGTTAGAACGTCCGCGTTGATTTGCATCGGCAGCACCCTGCGGAGCAAGGTCGAGCCGAAACCCTCCTGGCTGGGCGGGCGCGCGGGTGGCCCTCCCCTCTCGGTCCATTCCAGCTGCAACCTGCGTCCGCTATCGTCTGTAACGATGTCCCACCTGACTTCCACATAGCCGTCCGGCACGGACAGGGCACCATGCCTGACCGCGTTGGTGGTGAGTTCGTGAAGCGCCATGCCGATCGGGACCGCCAGATCGGCCGACAGCTCAATCTGCGGACCGATGAGCATGAAGCGGGGCTTCCTGCTCTCGGCGAAGGGCTTGAGCTCGTTGAGCGCCAGATCCCGCAGCGGGGCTGCCTGCCAGTAATCCTCCGTCAGCAGGTTGTGGGTCTTTGCCAGCGAGGAGATCCGATTGGAGAACGAGGTGTAGAACTCCTCGAAGCTGCCCGAGGAACGGCCGGTGGCGCCGACGAGCGCCTGGACCGTCGCCAAGGTGTTCTTGACCCGGTGATGAAGCTCACGAACCAGAAGGGTCTGCCGTTCCTCGATCCTGCGGCTGGCCGCGAGAACCTCGTCCCGTTCGGCGATAGCCCGGCGCAGTTCCATTTGCGACATCACCTGCCGGGCAAGCGTTTGCAGGGTGAAGGCCTGATCGTCCGTCAGCCCGCGGGGGACCGTGTCGAGCACGCAGAGGGCTCCCAGCGGCAAACCTTCGGGCGTCTCAAGCACGGCACCGGCATAAAAACGCAGATGAGGCTCGTCCCTGACCAGCGGATTGGCGGTGAAGCGGGAGTCGTCCGTCAAACTGGGAATGACCGTAAGCCCCGGTTGCAGCATGGCGCTGAGGCAGATCGAACGGTCGAGGGTGGTTTCGCGCACGCCGAAACCGATTTCGGCCTTGAACCACTGCCTGCGATCTTCGACAAGACTGATCAGGGCAATCGGCGTCCTGCACGCCCTCGCGGCAAGCTGCACAAGATCGTCGAACTCCGGTTCTGCCGGCGTGTCGAGGATCCGGTAGCTCCGCAAAGCCGCGAGCCGGTCGGTTTCGTCCCAGTGTGGAAGCAATATATCGTTTGACACGAAGCAGTTACCATTCACGCACTCGTGTGAGAACGACTTGGATCCCATAGGGTTCGAACGGGGCTGTTTGTTTCCCCAGATAGCTTAGTCGCACCCGACGTGAAGCTGTCGACATGCACGAACCAGCACGTTCGGAGCCGCAGGCTTCTCGAT
The DNA here is from genome assembly GCF_016743775.1 of Microvirga aerilata. Taxonomy (GTDB): domain Bacteria; phylum Pseudomonadota; class Alphaproteobacteria; order Rhizobiales; family Beijerinckiaceae; genus Microvirga; species Microvirga aerilata. Next base: position 262,823 of record NZ_JAEQMY010000001.1, read on the forward strand.
CCAGACGTTATGATGAAATTCAGCCAGGTTAGGATGATCGTCCCGATGCCCGGAATAGATCAGGAAGGGCACCTCACGACGGCTTAGCTCCAAGGCGATCTCGCGGCATGGGCCGTCCTTCAGCGTCGCGTCCAGAATGGCCAAGTCCGGCGTGGCGGTCTCGAGCCATTGAAACGCAGCGCCGCAGGTCGTGAACGGGCCGGCAACCGTGTATCCCGAATCCTGCAGCTCATCCTGAAGGTTGAGCGCTATGATGGCCTCGTCCTCCAGTACGAGGACAAGAGGCTTGCTGCTAGGCTGGTCCATCCCGATTCAATCGGCCATCGGGCTTGAACCTGACCTGAACGAGCAGGCCCGGCCTTCGAGAGCAAGGCCAGACGGCAGGCTTATTCTGCCGCAAGAGCGGCCTTGATGACGTTGTCGGGGCCGATATCGTTTTCGTCCCGAAGGTCCAGCAAGACAACCAGCTTTGCGCGAGCGCGATTGACCCGGCTTTTGACCGTTCCGATCGCCACCTTGCACACCTCGGCAGCCTCCTCGTAGGACATGCCTTGGGCTCCGACCAGAAGCAGCGCCTCGCGCTGATCCAGAGGCAGCTTCGCCAAAGCTATGCGGAAATCCTCGTAATCGAGATGCGCCTGCTGATTGGGATGGGTTTTGAGGCGGGCGGCGAAAGCCCCATCCCCGTCTTCGACCTCCCGCTTGCGCTTACGATATTCGGAGTGAAACAAGTTGCGCAGAATGGTGAAAAGCCACGCGTTGAGGTTCGTTCCGCGCTCAAACCTGTCACTATTGGCCCATGCCCGCAGGATGGTGTCCTGCACCAGGTCATCGGCCCGGTCAGGATGGTTCGTCAGTGAAACGGCAAACGCCCGCAGATGAGGAACAGCAGCCAGCATCTGATCCCGCAGGGTATCCTCAACCATTACGAGGAGAAGCTCCTATCTGGGCTTCGATCTGGCAAACGAGGCTCATGAGACTTGGCGACAGGGGTTGGCGGAGCAACTCCGCATAGGTCTGCCGCAGGTCGGCGCCGATTCTATCCTGCGCTTCCAGCTGAATCTCGTTCCAGAGGCCGTCACCCCGCCATGAGTGCGGAACAACAACGATTTGGCCTACAGACCAGTCTTCCATGCCATCGTCAGTCATAGCAAATCCCCTCCCAGCCAGCTCTCTTGATGAAGCCAGACAATTAATCCTGGAGGATGATCGACGTTCCCGAACCCATAACACATTTTGTTAACTTATGTTAAGATCGCTATCTCTAGCCTTGAAGGGTCGGCTGACCGTCAGGTCACTTCGCCGCCGCAGGCGTCAGCGGTTGTAGACAGATTGTGGGCAGCCCAGAGAGCCGCCTGGGTGCGGTTGCCGGCGCCGACCTTCTTCAAAATCGCCTTTACGTGGACCTTCACCGTGGCTTCTGACAGCTTCAGCTTCCGTGCAATGACCTTGTTGGGGGCTCCCTCCTTCAAATAAATCAGGATTTCGGCCTCACGGCCGGAGAGCTTCCGGCCTTTCAGCTCGGAATTTTCTAAATTCCACGTCGCCTCTGCAGCCTTCGGAACGGCATGATGCGCCAGCTCTTCCATTGCAGACAAAACGACCGAGAACGGAAGCACGGCCTCACCGAGCATCACCAGTTCAAGAGAACGAATGAGAATGTCGCGCTTGATGTTCGATAGGCAGAAACCATTGGCTCCCGCCTCCCATGCCGCCGCCACGGTATCGGCTTGGAAGCGGTCGGCCAGCACGACGATCTTAGCCGTTGGGGAATGTGTCCGCAGATGCCTCACCTGATCGACCGCATCGTTGAGGTGACTGCTTCCGTCGATGATGAACAGAACGGATGTCTCGTCCTGAATGCCAGGCACCTCCGAAGCGCCGTCATATGCCCTGTGGGACACGACAAAGTGCGTATCGGAGAGGATATTCTCGAGTCCAAGGCGGAGGAGAGAGTTGCTGCAAATGGGAACGACCTGCACCGAAGGCTCATCATGGGCCTGGAGCGCTCGCCGGCTTTGGTTCAAGCTTTGTAACGACATAATAAATTCGCCTTTTCTCGCAGCAGAGAAATCGCTCTGTGCCGTTAAAGCCCCCAAGCGTCACTTTATGATGTAGACAACCTTGCGGGACGCCGCATCGACGATGACGCGATGATCGTTCATGACTGCGTAGCGATAGGTTTCATGCCTTGGAATAGGATGAAGCTCGACCGTCTCAGGCAGCGTTTCTCCAAGGGACGTTCCCCACTCGACCCCGTTGTCCGGTTGGCTTTTCTGCCGAGCCTGCGCTCTCACAGCAGGATCTCCCGTGATGTCGCGGGCAGCATCGACGACGGCATGCTGCTGAGCCGGGGACATCCACGACACGGTCTGGCTGATTGCATTCGGCGTTGCGCCGGGCGTGGCAACGGTGCCCAAGGTGAATACGGCGAAAGCTAGATGTGACGCGACACGCATGCCAACCCTCAATCGCTAGCCAAGACGAATGAAGAACGGATCGCGTAACCTGTTTATTCCAGCTCTTTGGAATTTTTCTGGAAAAGCGTCGGCGTCCCGATCACGCCGGACCTTGGGGCTGCGCGGCTGTGGCTCAGCGAGCGGCTTCTGCCAGCGCTTTTGCCTCCGCATCCTCCACAAGGGGCTCGCCCGCACCCGCATTCTGGAGATAGGTTGCTGTCAGATCGGTCCCATCACTCGGGATATAGCCAGCATCGTTGGCGGGGCTTGTTACGGCAAGGGCAACGTTCCACCGGCCCTGGTGGCATGCAATGGCGTTTGCAGCGCCAGACGACGCTTGAAGCCTGAACTCACGGCAGAGGGAGCCATCTTGGAGGCGATAGGTCGAGATGACCCTCATCCGCCCGTCAGGCAGTTCCACGTCGCGACCTGACGCGACTCTGCTCAATTCACTGCGGATCAGGGGATGGTCCAGCTGTGCGATCAGGCTGTCGTTGTCCCACGCGCTCTGTCGGCCGGCAAAGTATCCTGTAGCGACCGCAATGGCCGCGACAGATGCAGCCAAGGCGACGTTCAGATATGGCGATCCGCGGCCGAAACGAGGGCTTCTTGCCTCACGAAACCGGGGTTCGGCAGCCTGACGATTGGTCGCCTCGAAAGCTCGTATCTGAGCCGATACGGCAGCATAGAGTTCAGGCGGCACGGGAGAGGCCGACCCGTTGGCGAAGGCCGAGCGCGTCAGACGGCGGCTTTGTTGAAAATCGACAACCCGCTTGGCAATGCCGGGGCTGTCTACCATGGCTTTTGCAACCGCCGCCGCAACAGGCTCATCGAGCTCGCCGTCCGCGAAGGCCATGAGGATTTCATCGCTGAGATGAAGCTGTGACATATGTTTTACTCCGCGGATCCCATCTCACCGGCACTCAGGCAGCAGCCGTCAACTCGACAAGTCTCTTGCGTGCCCGTGCAAGGCGGCTCATGACGGTGCCGATCGGCACGTTCAGGACATCGGCAGCCTCCCGATAGCTAAGATCTTCAGCGCAGACGAGGACGAGAACCTCCCGTTGCTCCTGCGGCAGGCTTTCGATGGCCTGCTGGACTTCCGACAGAACGAGTTTGCTCAGGATCGGCCCCTCGCCGGGATCCCCTATCAGTTGCGTCTGCGTCGCTACGTCTTCCGTCATGCCTTCAGCTTTCGTCCGTCTGAGGTGGTCAATCCAGTGATTGCGGAGTATTCGGAACATCCATGCATCGAACCGGGTCCCTGGCGTCCAGCTGCCTGCATTGGCAAGCGCACGCTCGCAGGCCCCCTGCACCAGATCGTCCGCAAGCGGCTGCGAGCGGCAGAGCACCAGTGCAAATCGCCTCAATCGTGGCAGGAGCGCCACCAGTTCGTGTCCTATGGCTGCCGGCATTCCTGCTCCGCATGGCCTGATTGGATATTAACGGGACAGCTGATCGTTTTATTCCACCCTTGCGGGCGATCTTGTGCGCACCTTACGGGCAAACCGCGTCCGGCAGCAATGTCGGCACATGGATGACCCTCGCTCATCGGGCGACCTCGGTTAGTCTTGGATTGTCCAAAGGTTCATATTCCTGCCCCATGATGCCGGTAAGGCTACAAGCCGATCAGAATGATATGAGGAGGCTTGCCGATGCGTACCTACAATCTCTTCCGGCGCAAGGACGAAACGGAACTGTATTGTGCTGTGCCGGAGAGCGTCCCTGTTCCGGCCTTCCAGACCGATGACAGCTGGGAATATGCCCGCTCCCTCGACATCGGGGCGCTCTCCGGCTTCGATGCGGCTGCGGCCCATGCATCCGCCGCAGCGAACGGCTTCTACTTATTCCATTCTGCATCGTGAGAGCTTGAGGGCGGCAGGCGCATGGCAGGCCTGCCCTCATCAGGTTCTTCCAAGCACGTTCAGGGTATCGACAAAAAAGGTGGGCGGCCTCAAGGGACCGCCCACATTCAGCTCAAGGCAAAAGATCCTTAGCGGATGATCTGTACGATCTTGCGGCTGCCCGGCTCGACGAGCACGGGGGTGTCGTTCACCACCGTATAGCGATAGCCCTTCACCTTATACTCGGTCGGAACCTCATGGTAGGTCACGCCCGATTCCGGCAGAACCGCACCCACGCGGACCTCTTCCCTGTAGGTATAGGACGGGACCTTCTGGGTGGTCACATACTGGCGGAACTCAGGCTGCTGCTGGTCGGCAATGCCGCCCACGATCGCGCCCGTGACGCCACCCACCGCAGCGCCGACCGGACCGCCCACAATGGCTCCGCCAACGGCGCCCGTCGCAGCACCGGCGGCCGCACCGCCCGACTGAGCAAAGGCAGCGGCAGGCGCAAGAGCGGCCAGAACGACGCCAGTGAGAAGGATCTTCTTCGACATGCTCTATCTCCTCGAGTAAATACGCGGGATCATGACCCGTTGGACATAAAACGCGCATGTCGGGAAGTAGTTTCACAGAACAGCGGGATGCAGCATCCGATCTACACGCTGCCGATGATGATGAACGCTTGATGAACACGCAGGAGCTTCCTGACGCTACATTTTTATTCATGATCTGTTCATACTTCTCCGACTCACCGACAGTATAGATTTCCGGTCCCGTTGACGTGGTAAAATTACAATAACAGTCCTGGCTGACAGCTTGGCTGAAGGGGCATATCATGATGCCGGCAGTATCATGATGACCTGCTGCTCATGCATTTCCTGAAATTCCGTTCTGCAACCGTTCAGAGTTCTCATTTATACTTGAAACAAATTGCCTGGCTCGGCCGTTATTATGTGACGTGCGTCCGGTGTTCCTTGGACCGCATCCTCAGGTTCATGGCTTGTTCGATATGACAGCATCTCAGTTCGCTGCATAACCCAGAGTTCGATCATTAGCTTCTTGAGTAACAATCCCGGCAGGGGTGCAAGAGCGAGCTGTTTAAATGATACCAAGACGGCGTTCCCTCCTGATTGCAGCATCGTGCATTGCCCTTGTTTGGCCCCTCCGGCTTCAGCTTGATCTCAGGGAGGGTCTCCGTGTGTCCCTGGATGACTGGGCTGCAATGTCCAAGGAGGGCAAGGGGAACGGCGGGAACGGTGGCGGAAACGGTAACGGCGGCAACGGAAACAGCGGAGGCAAGGGTAGTAGCGGCGGCAACGCAGGCGGCAACGGCAATGCAGGCGGAGGCGGAAACGGCGCCGGAGGCGGCAGCAATGCGGGCGGCGCTGGCAAGGGTGCCGGCGGCGGAAACAGCGCCGGCGGCGCCGGCAACGGCGCGAGCGGAGGCGGCGGCAACGCGGGCGGAGCCGGAAACGGTGCCGGCGGCGGAAGCAGCAATGCAGGTGGAGCCGGAAACGGGAACGGCGGTGCGAACTCGGGTCAGGGCAACTCCTCGGGCCCTGGAAATTCATCCGGCAGGGGAAATTCATCGGGCCAAGGAAACTCCGCGGGCCCGGGGAACTCTTCGGGACGAGGGAACTCCGCGGGTCAAGGGAACTCCGCTGGCCAAGGGAACTCCGCGGGTCAAGGGAACTCTTCGGGACGAGGGAATTCTGCAGGACAAGGAAACGCGTCGGGACCGGGCAATGCATCCGGCCAGGGAAACTCATCCCCCGGGAACTCATCGGGCAAGGGGAGCGCACCGGGTCAGGGGAACTCCTCAGGCCAGAGTGCAGGAAAGACCCAGGCAGGCAATGCATCGAGCAACCGGCCTGCCCCATCCGCACCACTCGGGGGAATATCGTCCTTCTTTGGAGCGGTTTCCCAGAATCTTCGGCCAGCCGTGGCTGCGCCGATCGACGCGGCCGTAACCGCCGTAACGCGAAGGAACGCCACGAGAGCCAAGGCGAATCCGCTAGGCGTCGGATCAAAGCAGGCCGTATCTCGTGCAAGTCAGCGTGGCCGCGCGCAAGCTCAGGCAAGCCGCACCGATGCAAACCGCAAAGGGGTTGCCAAGACCAACCTGAAACTGCCGAGCGGAAGCACAAACCCCTCTTCTCGCCCCAAGGTGAACACGGCGGCCATCGAACAATCCTTGCCGAAGCCGAGGCAGGCACAGCGGTCGATTGTTGCTGTCGGGTTGAGCCCGGACGATCTTGCTCGTCTGTCGGCACAGGGTTTCAGGACCGAACTGCGGACGAAGGGCACCATTGCGAATGTGGTTCGGCTCGTCGCTCCCCGCGGAATGTCGCTCGCCCAGGCCCAACGTGCCGTCCGTGTGGTCGACGCTGCGGCCGCGACAGATTTCGACCACTTCTACTACACGGATGAAGGCCCGAGCTGCACGGGTCCCGGTTGCGAGGCCGTCTCGTTGGTGGGTTGGAAGCCCCCCTCCCCCGATCAATGCGGCCCACTTCCGGCCATCGGTCTGATCGACACCGGCATCGACCGCGAGCATGAAGCCCTGCGCGGGCAACCGATCGAGGTTCTTCCAAGCCCCCGAGCCCGAGGCACCCCGTCGAAACCCGATCATGGCACGGCCGTGGCGGCGCTCCTTTCGGGCAGGAGCGGCAGCAGCGCTCCCGGGCTTCTTCCCGGAGCGAAGATCCTGGCGGTGGATGCCTTCTATCGCGATGGTGGAACGGCCGACCGCACCGACGTGACGTCCCTGGTCCTCGCCCTGGAGGCTCTTGCGGACCGGAATGTGCGTGTTGTGAACATGAGCCTCTCCGGCCCACCCAATGAGGTGCTGAAGAACGCCATTGCATCCGCCCAGGCCAAGGGGATGATCATCGTGGCAGCCGCAGGGAACAACGGTGCGGGCGCCGAGCCGTCCTATCCTGCGGCCTATCCCGGCGTGATCGCCGTCACTGCAGTGAACCGGCAGCTCGATGTCTATAACCGGGCAACCCGTGGCGAGTATGTCGACCTGGCAGCTCCCGGGGTGGATCTGTGGGTTGCCGCCCCCGGAGGCGGCGGCACGACCAGGAGCGGGACATCCTACGCGGTTCCGTTCGTTTCGGCGGCGGCGGCGGTCCTGCGCGCCTCCAACGCCACGCTGGATGCCTCAAGCCTGGAGGCGGTCCTGGAGAACGGCACGCTGGATCTCGGCAAGCCCGGTCGTGACACGACCTTCGGGTATGGCCTCCTTCAGACAGCCAGTCTGTGCCAGCCGGATCAGGATGAGCTTACCATCCGGTCGGCTTCAGGGCTGAAGCATGAAGCTCCGTAATGCGATCGGACCACCGTCGCCGATGCCGCCCGGCCCATCCGATGGACCGGGGTTCTATCAAGGCTTCCGGGAGCGGCTCCATGCGAGCAGTGAATGAGGCAGGATACGGTCGCGCCGCACCGTGATGATCAGAATTCCGCAGAAGGCGATCCCGGTGCCGAGAGCCATTCGGGCATCGAACTGGTCTCCGGTGATGCTGATGCCGAGCGCTACCGTCAGCAGCGGGTTCATGATGGTGAGAGGGGCAATCAGGTTGGCCGGATACTTTGCAATCAGGCCATAATAGATCGTGTGAGCCAAAAGGGACACGATCAGCGCCGAGAACAGGAGGGCAGCCACGAAGGCCCAGCCCGCCTCCACGGCATGAGCAAGCTGATTGGTTTCGATCCCGGTCGTCAGCGCAGCCAGCGGCACGACCGACGCAAGGCCGACCCAAGCCTGGAACTGCAAGGGCCGCACCCCCTTCACCTGCTTCATCATGACCGCAGCCAGAGATCCCGCCGCAGCAGAGCCTAGAACAAGCACGAGCCCGGCAGAGATCGGTGTCTCGCTGCGGGGATCCCACATCACGAGCACGCCCCCGACAAAGGTCAGTGCGATTCCGAGCCCTCGCCTCCAGGTGATCCTTTCGCCCAGCATCGCGAACGACAGGAGCGCCGTGATGGGAAGCCCGAGTTGGGTCACGATCGCAGCACTGGAGGGGCTGGCTGTTTTGATGCCCATGAAGAACAAGGCAAAGCCGCCGCCCCCCATCAGGAATGCAACGAGAAGAACCCGGCCCATGGACTTCGGCGTCGGCAGCAGCCAAGGCAGAGCCAGGGCCGCCACGATACCGTAGCGAACGGCGGCGTAGAACAGGGGCGGGATCTCCATCCCTGAGACGACGATCTTGCTGACGATGGTGTGGGCTGCCCAGAGGAGGCAAACCAGGAGCATCAGGGAGAAGTCACGTAAGGCCATTATTCTCCGTAACCCGGTTGTCGGACTGCTAACAATTGCCGGCTGTGTAGGGCTGCTATGCTTTAGAGTTTCACACCTGCAATCCGGAGGCAGCGACGATCCGTGAGACGATGCCATGATCCGACCGGCCCGGCGGTCGGATTACGTCCGCCCGTACGGTGAAGGTGTCGGGATCCGTCCGTTCTGGAGCAGGAGCATCGTAGATCACCAGCAACGCGCCGGCACCGCCCTCGGGCCAGAGATCGATCCCTTCCGGGTGATCCGCATGAAGCTGGTAAGGCAGTTCCGCGACCGTTTCGATCCGGCCTGGATCGATGACTCCGGAGGAGCTGTCGTGAAGGGCGTCGCGCCAGCGCAGCACGAAGGCAGGCCCCTCGAGCGACATGGTCGGCCCCACAAGCAGGAGAAGATCGTCGCCATCCAGGCGCATGTCGCGGATGCCGAGACCGCGCGTGTCGAGCAGATGCTTGCGGTAGCGCCGTTCGCCGTCCACATGTCGGGCCTTGAGACGGCCCGGCACCTTCTCCTTGATGTCCAGGTCCAGGATGACGGCATGGCCCCTCAGGACCGGGCCGCGAAGCCCGAGCCATACCCTGTCCCCCTGAACCGCAAGGCCTTCCACGTCAAAGCCGTTTTCCTTCGAGGGAATGTTCAGAAATGGGCCAAGGTGGGGATCCCCTGCGAGCCACCGGGCGAGGGAGCTGCGCTTCTTGCCGAATTTGACCCAGGCGGCATTCCGCTCCCCGTCCTGCCGAGCCGGCATGAAGAGGCCCGGCGCCTCCTCGACGAGGGGGATCCGACCAAGGAAGTAGCGGTTCGGCTCCCGTTCAATGTCCTCCATGTTCTTGAGGGCGTCGCCCGCATCGCTCTCATCCCTTTTGGGCTTGCATCGCTTGAGGGAGTGGGAGCCCACGATCCAGAGGAAGCCGCCCTCGGCGCAGAGGCCCTCGATGTCCATTTCGCCCTCGGCGCCCCCCGGCAGGCTGACGAACTCATCGAGAACGTAGTGGCGATGATCGCCGAACGTGCCGTCCTCCAGACGACGTAGTCGCTCGACGCTTGCCGTTTCGTCACAGGCAAGAAAGAGACAGTCGCCGGCGCGAGCGACTGCGGACAAATCCTTCTGGAGCGGATCCTCCACGTGGCGCAGGGGCCTCCAATCGGAAAAGGTGAGCGCGACTTGGTCGAGGACGTTTGCGTGGCCTGGATCTGACAAGATGCTTCCTTGGTGTTACCGGTCGTGAGGTGACAACGCATGAACGCAAACTTCGACTTGCCGTTACGAAACGGGGGAACCGATTTCTCGTGTTCGCACTTCACAGGACATGAGAATGGACAACGGCAAGGCTATCCTGCGGCGCGCCTTCAGGCAGCTGGAACACGAGGTACCCGGCAGGGTAGCCCGTGTTCTCCGAAGCCTGCGGCACCCGGATTCCCGCTGGGTTCGCATTCCTGTGGGGGTGCTGCTCGTTCTCGGCGGCATCTTCTCGATCCTGCCGTTCCTGGGCATCTGGATGCTTCCGCTCGGCCTGCTGCTGATCGCCTATGACGTGCCTGTCCTTCGGGCGCCGGTCGGGCGGTTCACGATCTGGGGCATCCGGAAGTGGACAGCTCTCCGGCAGCGATATTTTCCGGGCCAAACCAAAGGCTGAACACCTGTTTCCACCATGGGGTATTGCTTCTAGAAGCGTCGGGCCGAGAACGGTTTCAGGTCGATTGCGCTGGAGCTCCCATCAATCAGGTTGGCCACCAGTCGCGATGTGACCGCAGCCTGGGTCAGCCCGTGGTGGCCATGGCCGAACGCATAGACGACGCGGCTGTCTCGAGTGGCAGGCCCGATCACGGGCAGGGAATCTGGGATCGATGGCCGAAATCCCATCCATCGCTTGGCCGGCTGATCGGCGTCGAGATGGGGAAGGAAGCGCTTGAGACGTGAAATCATGGCAGATGTCCGATCGTGATTGGGCTCTGCCTTGATGCCTGCGAACTCGACCGCGCCTCCAACCCGGTCGCCCGCGTCCAGAGGCGTGGTGACGAAGCCCTCCCCCTCGAACATGATCGGGCGGTTGAGGCCGAACGAGCCCTTCGGGTAGGTGGCGTTGTAGCCTCGCTCGGTGTCGAGAGGGATGCGATCCCCGAGCCTTTTTGCGAGCGCTCGCGACCATATGCCGGCGGCAAGCACCGCCTTGTCGCCGACCACATGCCGAATTGCGCCATCCGTATGAACATGGACCCCGTCGTTCTTGGGCTCCACGGCCAAAGCCCGTTCGGGGATATGCGTTGCGCCCCGTTCACGGGCAAGCCTCAGAAGATCGGATGCCAGGGCCGCGGGATCGGACACATGGCATGCCTCCGGGTACAGCACGCCCGCCTCCACATTGTGGAGCGCAGGCTCCAGATCCGCGAGGTCCTTTGGGCCGAGGACGTCGACGGAAATGCCGAATTGACGCTGCCGGTTGATGATGTCGTCCGCTCGCAGAAAGGCGCCGTGGTTTCTCCACACGGACAGAATGCCCTTCTCCCGCAGGTGATCCGCCAAGTTGAGGGAGTCGAGAAGGGCCTGCCAGGACGGCAGGGCCTCTGCGTTGATGGACCGTATGGCGCCAATGCTCGACTTGATGCGCATCGGAGACGAGGCCAGCAGGAAGCGCACGAGCCACGGTGCCAGGAAAGGCAGGTAGGCCGGTCTGATGGAAAGCGGTCCGAGAGGATCCATCAGCCATTGCGGCAGATTCCTCCAAACCTTTGGGGATGCCAGCGGCATGACGTCGGTGTGGGCGATCCACCCGGCATTGCCGTCCGTCGGCCGTGCCCCGTCGCTCCCTGGATCGACCAGAGTGACCTGGTGCCCTCTGTCCAGAAGGGCATGGGCTGCGGCAAGGCCTACGATTCCGGCACCGACGATCGTGATCCGCATGACCTGTCCTGTTCAGGCTCGGGAGCTTTGGTCCACGACCTGGAAGCCCAGCGCGAAAGGATCCCGGTCATCGATGATGATGGTGTTGAAGCCTGTGACCCGCGCCCAGCCTTCGATGGACGGGATGATGGCATCCCGGTCTCCAACTGTTGTCCGCCCCTCGATGCGTCCGACGAAGGTGGAGCCGATGATGCTCTCATGAACGAACTCGTCACCCTCCTTGAGTTCGTTGCGAGCGGCGAGGTGCGCCATACGCGCCGAGGTTCCCGTGCCGCAGGGCGAGCGGTCGATGGCCTTGTCGCCGTAGAACACGGCGTGGCGCGCCGTGCCGCCTTCGGTCTGGGGACGGCCCGTCCAAAGAACGTGGGTCAGGCGGTTGATGTTTGGATTTTCCGGGTGGGCGATCTGGTAGCGGGCATTGAACGCCTCCCTTAGCTTCGGGCTCCAGCGCAGGATGTCCGAAGGGTTGACGTCCGACAGGTCGGAATAAAGCTCTTGCGGCCCGACGATGGCGTAGAAATTGCCGCCATAGGCGACATCCACCAGCAGATGGCCCAGTCCCTCAACCTCGACCTCGTAGCCGGTCCGATACAGGAAGGACGGAATGTTGGTGATCCGAACACGCTCGATGAAAGGGCCGTTCTGCTCGTAGCGAGCCTCGACGACGCCGGCGGGGGTATCCAGCCGCAGGAGGCCCGGGGTCTTGGGGTGGATCAACCCATTCTCGAGAGCAATCGTCACCGTGCCGATGGTGCCATGACCGCACATGGGAAGGCAGCCGGACGTCTCGATGAAGAGAATGCCCACATCGCAATCCGGCCGCGTCGGCGGGTAAAGAATGGAGCCGGACATCATGTCATGGCCACGGGGCTCGAACATCAGGCCGGTGCGGATCCAGTCGTACTCCGCCAGGAAATGCTGACGGCGGTCGAACATGGACTCGCCTTTCAACTGCGGAATGCTGCCGCCGGCGACGACGCGAACCGGATTTCCGCAGGTATGACCGTCGATGCAGAAGAAAGTGTGACGCGCCATGGCTTCACTCGCTGCTTAAACTGGCAATTGACATAGGAACAGGGGAGGAGACCACGCCCCTCCCCCTGATGGCATCAGGCCGCGGACCTCAAGCCCACATCCGGAAGAGCGGGACGCGCCTTGAGAGCCTTGTCCATGACCGCCTCCACCTCCGCGCGCTCCTGCTGGCTCAGCGGCAGCCTCGGCGGACGGGTCAGGTCGGAGCCACGGCCCATGATGTGCTCGCACAGCTTGATGCACTGCACGAGATCGGGGCGCGCGTCGAGGTGCAGCAGGGGCATGAACCACTCATAGAGCGAGCGCGCCTCCTCGTAGCGGCCGGCCTTGGCGAGGCGGAACAGGGTTTCTCCCTCCTGCGGGAATGCATTCGACATGCCGGAGACCCAGCCCACGGCTCCCAACATCACGCTTTCGACCACCACGTCGTCCAGGCCGGCGAACAGCACGAACCGGTCGCCGACCATGTTCTTCGTGTCCGTGAAACGGCGGGTGTCGCCGGACGAATCCTTGAAGCAGACGATATTCTCGCAATCGGTCAGGGAGGCCAGAATATCCGGCGTCACGTCGTTCTTGTAGATGGGCGGATTGTTATAGACCATGACAGGCAGGTCGGTCGCCTTTGCGACACCGCGGAAATGCGCGGCCGTCTCATGCGGCTTGGAAGAATAAACCAGGGCGGGCATGACCATGACCCCATCAAGGCCAACGCGCTCGGCCTCCTTGGCGACCTCCGACGCGAAGGGGGTCGTGAACTCGGCGACACCGGCGATCACCGGCACCCGGCCGCGGGATACGTCCTTAGCGGCTTCCATGACGGCAATCTTCTCGGAGCGGCTCAGGGAGGTGTTTTCTCCAACCGTCCCGCAGACGATCAGCCCCGAGACCCCGTCCCGAACGAGACCATCGATCACCCGCGCCGTTGCTTCGAGGTCCAGCTCGAAGTTTGGCTTGAACTGCGTGGTTACCGCGGGAAAGACCCCTTCCCAGCCAATCTTCTTCGCCATCTGTCCTGCTCCTGCATCAGCCGTTGCGTTTCGGTATTGTAGATTGTATAAAAAATTCGCTGTCAAGCCATTCAGGATCGATGAAAAGCAGATGGCATCGAGGTTTTCAGAACATTTCAGGCGATGACACTTTCAGCCAAGCTCCCAGCCCGCCCTGCTCAGAAATCCCTTCAGCACAGGACCATCTCCTCTGCCGTTGCCGAGGACCTGCGGCGGCGGATCGTGGATGGTGAATTCAAGGCAGGCTTTCAGCTCCGGCAGGATGCCCTGGCCGCCGAGTTCGGGGTCAGCCGAATTCCTGTTCGCGAAGCCTTGATGCAGCTCGAAGCGGAAGGCCTCGTCAAGATTCTCCCGCACCGTGGAGCCATCGTCTCGGAACTCTCAATCGAAGAGGTTCAGGAGCTGTTCGAACTCAGGGCCCTGCTTGAACCACGCCTGCTGGAGGCATCCGTGCGGCACCTGACCGTGGATGATTATGACAAGCTCCGGCAGATCCTGCAGGAATACAGCTCGGAGCTTCGTGCAAAACATGTTAGGCGCTGGGGTGAGCTGAACACCGAATTTCACATGCTGCTGTACCGGCATGCCGGGCAGCCTCGAGCCCTGTCGATCGTGGCCAACCTGCTCCAGGAATGCGACAGGCACACCCGCCTTCAGCTTTCGCTGACTGATGGCATGAAGCGTGCCGAAGACGAACATGCCGAACTCCTGCGTCTCTGCGCGGCCGGAGAGATTGCTGCGGCCTGCGCCCTGCTCAAGACGCATATCGACGATGTGGGCAGGTCCCTGCGTCAATATCTCGAGGATCACCAGAAACCCGACACAGGCAGGTAGGAACCGGACCCGCAGTCACCTGCCCTTTCGGCATGCCGAACTAAAGCCTTCCGGGGCTCCGCCTACTGTTCGGTGAAGAAGGTGAGCACGACCTTTCCCTTGTCGCTCACGAGGCAGACGAAGCGGTTCGGCTTGTCGCTCTTCTCGCGCTGGAGATAAGCATCGCCCATGACAACCATCTTGATAGGCGTGTCCTCGACTTTGGTTGCCGCTTTGGAAATCGCCAAAGACTCCATATCGAAGGTCAGGTGCTCGATTGACGGCGAGCGCTCCTTGAGAGCCGCGAATCCCGATAAGCGACAGGCCTCGACCTCAATGGGCGCCTGAGCGAACGCGGAAGCGGACATTGCGAGATAGATGCCGAGAACGGCCGGTACGTAACGCATGAAAAATCTCCTTGGATAAATGTGGGCGTGCTGCAGATACGGCCTTCCACTGCTACTGGTACGATGTTCCACATGCAGCCCGATCGACCTCGCTCAGCATGTCCGACAAGCGGTAGGGCTTTGCGAGAAACGGAGCCTCAAGGGGAATGCGGCCTGCGTGGCACCTCCGCGACCGGCCTGAGGCGAAGACAACCGAAAGCCAGGGCTGGATCTCGCGCGCCCTGCCGGCAAGTTCGCAGCCGTCCCGTCCACCCAGGTCGATGTCCGTGAACAGAACATCCACGGCCTCCTGAGCAAGGATCACTTCAGCCTCTTCCGCGCTCGCTGCGGTCAGGACCGATAACCCCGCCTCCTCCAGCGCCTCAGCCGCAAGGGCACCGATGATCAGGTCGTCTTCGACCACCAGAATGCGCTTGCGAACGACGTCAGGAAGCTGGTGCTCAGGTTGAGATTTCTGGCTCCAGAAAGACAAGATCGGTGTCATGAGAGTAAGCCTTCCTTTGCGAGTTCGCCGGGTTAACCCCGGGCAGGAAGGAAGCGTTCATGAGCGGCTTCGCCTTCCGCTCAGCATGGTGAGCGATCGGTTAACCCGCTCATCCGCGGCGACGCGGAAGCCCGCACCTTGGCGCAACCGTTCGTTGCGATGTCGCGATCAGAACGACCCGCCGGTTCTGAAGCCCCCTCCGCCGCCTCCGAACGATCCACCGGTTCCGAAGCCGCCCGGCTGCGGAAACGGGATGCCGCCTCCGAACCCGGAATCCCAGGGACTCGGGCCCTGATGGAAGCCGCCGCGGAGAACTTCACCGAGGATTGCGCCACCCACCGCGCCGGTGAGAAGACCGCCCAGCACATTGCCGAGCACAACCTCGTTTCCGAAGCTTCCGGAGGGATTGTCATAGCCCTGGCGGCGGAACTCCTCCCATTCATGCTCGATCGTTGCGCGGCGCTGAGCCACTTCCTGGAGCTGGCGATGGGCATCCACGGCGTGACGCAACGCGTCAGTGATCCTTTTGTCGGTGGCCTGAATTCGTTGGACAATGTCCTCGTCCTGCGGCGTCGGGGTACGCAGGGCCTCCTGATAGAGTTGGTTCAGATCCTCGCGGGCGTCAGCGGCCGCCAGCACCTCGACAGCCTCGCGATAGGGCGCATCCCCATCGAGAACCGAGCTGTCGTAGGTGCGGTCCATCGCGGTCAGAGCCTCCCGCGCTTCCGCAAGCCTGCCATCGGCATCGTCTAGCGCGCCCTGGGCTTCTGCGACCTTCGCCTCCGCAGCCTCGATTCCGGCAGCCACGAGAGCCCTGCGCTCGAGAGCAGTCAACCGCTCCCTCGCATCCCGCATCTCGTTCATGATCCGGCGGGCATGTTCTCGGAGCCGGGCCGGTATCTCATTGAGAAGAACGTAGTTGGCCCGCGCCTTGTCGTAGCCCACGACCCGCGCAACGAGACGATCCATGAAGCGGCTGAAGGAATTGACCCTGTAAGCGGCGCTGCCGAACTTCCGCTTCCACAGATACATGAACAGAGGATCGGCCTCATATGGCCTGCGCTTCTCGTTCTGATCCGTCTCCGCCTGCACGGCCTTTTTCTCGGCCTGCTGGGCCTGTCCTGTGACCTCCTCGAGGCGGGCGCGGGCTTCGGTCCAGTCGGCGCTGACCCGGATCTGGGCCTCGACGCCCTTGCGCAGCGACTCCACCTCGCCGAGGGCCGCCTCAAGAGCCTCCGCTGCGGCGTGGCGTTCGGCTTCGGCCTGGCGGACTCTCGTCTCGGCTTCCTGGCGCCTTGCCGTGAGAGCATTGAGGGCCTCGCGGCGGCTCGCGATCAGGTTGAGTGCCTGGCGCTCGGCGGCGTCCAGCTGTCCGACGACTTCGTTCTTCGTAATCGCGTTCAGCTTCAACCGCGCCAGTTCCCGAAAGGCTTCCGTCCGCTCGATCCTGAGCCGCGCAACATCCTCGGTCGCGGTCTGCCAGTTCCGTTCGAGCTGTGCCTCCTGCTGTCGGATCTTTGCAATCGTTTGCTCGATTTGGGCGAGCGCCTGGCGTCCCGAGATCATGGCCTTACCACCGTAAGATCGTGCCGCCGAGAACCGGCATCAGATAGTCGATATCCAAGGAGCCACGGCGCTTCTCACCCAGACGATTTTGCTGGACGATACCGTCGTCGCTCTTGTCCCGCTGCACCTGCATGGCCACCGCTTCCGTCACGCGCACCCCCCACTTGGACGTGGTCGCGGTTTGACCGTCCTCCTCGCTGGTCACCGGCAGGCTGAGGATCCGGCCATCGGGCGAGACCGCCTCAACAATGAGGTAATAGTTCCGACCGGAGGGATTGCGCGGCGGAACGCGCCATACCCCGGTGGGTTCACCCGGGCGCGAGACGATGCGCAAGACGAATTCCCGCCTGAGATCCGCACGCAGGATTTCGAGATTGTTGATCGCCTGCCGCGCGCCATCAGCGTCCTGCCGCGCGATGGCGGCGCGTCCGTCCGCCAGGATCTGATCCGCCCTCTCCCGTGCCACAGGAACCTTGGCTTCCCGAAGCACATCTTCATGCCCCTGTTCCAGGGCGCTGGGGAGGGTTTGGGCCAGTTCGGTGCGGTTGCGCTCGGCAGCGGCTTGCTCCTGGGCGGCCCGCTGCTGAGCCGGGCGCTCGACGCCCAGGTGATAAGCGCCCCAGCCAAAGCCCAGAAGCGCTACAAGCGCCAAGAGACTTCTGCCAATCCGCCCCCGATTGACCCAGGCGTTCGCGACGGTTCGGGTGAAACCCGGAGCCGGCGGCGTGTAGACGAAGCGCTGTTCCTTGAGAGCCTGCACGCCTTCCTGAAGGATGCGGTCTGGAACCTCGATCCCCTGCCCTCGGTAGATCTGGCGGAGCCGTTCGAGCAGCTCCGCATCGCGGCGCTCCTCGCTGAGTTCGCGGCTGACAAGGTTCTCCTGGTGGCGGAGCGTGTCCACCACGTCCATGGCGAGCATCACCTCGTCGAGGCTTTGGGGAGCCTTTCCGCCGGCTTGCTCCGCTGGTGCGACGGCAGTCTCAGCCATTGGTCGGCAATGCCTGTCCCTCTGCCACGAGCCGGGCGATGCGCCGCTTGCCATCTTCCACCGCGTCGCGGATTTCCGCCGAGTTCTGCGTCGAAAGCCTGCGCATCTCGCCGACGATCTCCAGGGAGCGTTCCTGGAACGTGATCACGGAATCCACGAGTTTTTTCACGGCATCGGCGCGGATCGTGGGGCCGTAGCCGGCCTTCACGGCAGCCTCGCCCACCTGGTCGCCGATCTCGGCCAGCACCTCCAGGCTTCGAGAGACGCCCTCCTTCATCTCGTTCAGGGTCTGTGTTGCCTCGTTGAGGCCGAACATGCCCGTGAAGGAGGCCCGCAACGCGGTCAGCACGGAATCGTTGGTGGAGAAGAAGCTGACGGCTTGGGCATAGACGCGCTCCTTGGCGTTCGTCATCTGAAGCAGCCGCGCCATGATCACTTCGGAGGTGTTGTAGCTGACGGTCAGATTGTCCGAGAGGTCCTTGGCAATCTGGTAGCGCTTTTCCTCGTCCTGAGTCCGGCGAAGATGTTCGTCACGTACAAGCTCGAGGCGCGCCCGCTCCGCCACTTCCGTGCCCTTGAAGTTGACCACCGTGTCAGAGGCCTTCTGCAGCTCCGCCTTTGCGGCATCGAGCTTCTGCTCAGCCGTCCGGAGAACCTCGAGGGCCATGACTTCGGCATGTTTGAGAGCGCCTCGGAAGTCCCTGTAGGCGTCGAGAATGATGTGCTCGCGGTCAACCTGATCCTTGGTCGAGCGGGTCACATCCAGGTAGGTATTCCTGATGTCATCGAAACGATCGGAGATGTCGCCGCGGGAAATTTTCATCCAGACATTCGTCACGCGCTCCATAAGGTCGATCTTCGCATCGGCGATCTGGTCGACCATCTGCTTCGCGTCGTCGCGGATGGAGTTGAAGGACTCCGCAATCTCCCGGTAGCGCTCGCCGATCTCCATGGCCTGAACCTGCTCGCGGACGACCTCGTTGAAGACGCTGGCTTGGCCGAGGGTTCGGGCGATCATGACGATCCGGTCCTGATCAAGGTCGGAAATCTTTTCCAGAAGCCCGTTGATAGGCGCATCCATGGCTTGGGGAGGGGTGATCCCGAGATCCCGCAGGGCTGAAGTCGCCTTGTCGAGATACTGCATGGGAGTTTTAACGACGATGTCGGACATGGCACCTCTTTCCCATTATGCACGGGGTTCCCAGACCTTCCCGAGGAAGGGCATCCGTGAGAACCCGAAACGAAAATCTGCTGTGGCCGCGAAAGCACAGCTGTCTAATGTGCAATTCGACCAGGGGTTCCCCCCGAAACCGCCAAGCAGGTTCCCTGCGAGAGGCGCGAATGAGCCAGGCGCAACAAAAAAGCCAGGGCAGTTGGCTGCCCTGGCTTTTGATTATCCTCGGCCTTGATGGTCTTAGCCGATCTGATCGATGATGATCGCCCGGATCTCTTCACGGGTAAGGCTCGTCTGGTGCGGCTGCCATGTGGCGGCAGTCTTGTAAGGCTGCTTCTTCGGCATGGGCTGGGACAGCACCTTGGCGGGCTTTGTGTAGGTTATGGTTTGCATAGCGTCCTCGAGCGGCTTCGGCCTTGGGCCGTGCGGCTGATGTTTGTTGATGAAATCGAATGCGGGGCAAAACGATGAATGCGCTGGGTGGTTCCACGCAGCGACCAAGCTTCAAAGGTGCGGAAAGCGGGCTCGGCGCTCAATCATGAGCTTCAGAGAGCAGGCCGAACATGTCGGTTGGATTTGTACGATATAGATGATCTGTTAGAGATTTACAAGTCGAAACCTGCCCGACCACGAAGGAAATGGGATAGACTAGCGTAATATCCCTCTTTTACCCTTGGAAGATCTTGGATTACATATAGGCCCCTGATCCAGGATCTGAATCATCCCAGTGAATTTTAGTCTGTGCGCCTTGTATTTGCCGCATGTGATCTCTAGATGGTTCATATCGACATTTGGCCGGACAATCGGGCTGTTTCGCTTTGGCATGCCAAGCGCACGTTCAGACACTCTCCCAAACATCGACTAACCCGAGCGTAAAGGTGTGCTGCTGCACGCCCGCGCCTCACGTGCACTTACGCATAGACAAGGAATACACCCATGAACACGGGCACCGTTAAGTTCTACAACGACCAAAAAGGCTTCGGCTTCATTCAGCCCGACAACGGCGACAAGGATGTGTTCGTCCACGCCACCGCCCTTGAGCGCGCCGGCATTCGCGGCCTGCGCGAAGGCCAGAAGGTCTCCTTCGACACGGCGGAAGACCGCCGCTCCGGCAAGGTTGCCGTCAACAACATCCAGGCGGCCTAATCACCGTTACCAACAGGCGGCGCGGCTCCCCGCGCTGCCTGGCAGGGCCGCCCATCTCTGGAGCGGCTTTTTTGTTTTTATGAAGGGGTGGCCATGGCCAAGGAAGAACTGATTACCTTTGAAGGCGAAGTCATGGAGATCCTGCCCGATGCGCGCTATCGGGTGAAGCTTGAGAGCGGGCACGAGATCGTGGCTTACACGGCCGGCAAGATGAAGAAGAACCGCATCAAGACGCTCGCCGGCGACCGCGTGACCGTCGAGATGTCGCCCTACGACCTCGACAAGGGACGGTTGATCTTCCGTCACAAGGACAGCGGCGCAGGTGCGCCCCGGCCGGCGGGTCAACGCCGCCCTCAGTTTCGTCGCCGATAACAGGCGCCGCAGCGGAAAAGTCTCCTCTATGCTTGATAAGGAACTCCATGCCTGACAAGACCTGGACGTTTGAGGCCGGAGACCGAGTACCGGACTGGCTAATGCGTCAGACCAACTGCGTGCTGCGATTCGATCGCGACGCAGTGGTGGTCGAGAGCGAAAGCACGTTTGAAATCTATCCGGTATCCCCGATGACCTCGGATGAGACGATGGTGCTGGCCGAGATCATCGACCAGCAGCGCGATGCCGAGGTCGAGCAGGTTCTGCCCATCAAAGCCCATACGACGCCTCGGTCGTTATCCCTCAACTAAAGCCGTGGAGGCAATCGTGAGTCATAAATATACCATGGGCCAGTTGGTGCATGCCGCAGCCGCCCACTTTGCCGACCGCACCAGCGGCACCTATGAGGTTGTGCGCCTGATGCCGGAGAACAGCAGCGGCGAGCTGGGCTATAGGATTAAAGATACCGCAAGTGGTGCCCAACGCGCCGTTGGGGAGTCCGAGATCAGGCCGACCCAGATGACGCAGGGCGTCTTTGCGTCCATACAAGATAACCGCTGACCGTTTTTCATGAAGCCATCCGCTATGCAGCGCATCCGTTCAAAGCTGTTCGATCTTCTGCTGGCTGTCTGGACCGTGCTTTTTACGCCGGCTCTGGCTATCCTGTGGCTCTGTGGCTCGCCGGAGCGCGGAGTTCGTCTGGCGTCCCGGTTATGGGCTCGCGGTGTCCTCATCGGCCTGAAATGGCTTGTGGGCCTCACCTATGCCGAACGGGGCCTTCACAACATTCCCGACGAGCCGTGCCTGATCATCGCCAACCATCAGTCGACCTGGGAAACCCTGGCGTTCCTGATCCTGTTTCCCGACGTGGCCATCGTCGCAAAGCAGGAGCTGCTCACGATCCCGGTCTTCTCATGGTTCCTTCGCAGGTCGCCGATGATCCTGATCGACCGGGAGAGTGGGCCGAAGGCGGTCAGAAAGATGATCGATGAGAGCCGGGCGGCTCTTGCTGAAGGCCGTTCAGTGCTGATCTTCCCGGAAGGAACCCGGAAGCTGGTCTCCGAGCCGGTCGCCTTCAAGCGCGGCGTAGAGCTGCTCTATACCAAACTCGACCGCGTAGTTCTTCCGGTAGCCCTGAATTCCGGCCATTTCTGGGGGCCTGGGCGTTCCTACAAGCGGGCTGGAACGATCTCGGTCTCGTATCTCAGTCCCATTCAGCCGGGCCTTTCCGGGAACGAGTTCACGCGCAGGGCGGAGGAGCTGCTCGAGGCGGAGCGAAAACAGTCGTGGCCGCAAGCAGCCTGAGTTCAGGCTTCAGGTCCGACGGAGCGTATCTATCGGACCTGCATTATCAATGATCAGCCGCAATCGGCTGCAAAATCCCAGCCGGGTTCTACCGTTCCGTGACCAGCTCGATGACAGGCTCGAGGCTGGAATAGGGCAGAGTGAACTTTTCGCCCCTGAACAGCATCGGCACATCCTGCCCGCCCGCAAAGCCGGAGGTCAGCTTGCCGCGAACCGTGAAGGTTTCGCCTGCTTTCACGGGTCCCCAGGGCTCGTCGAGGTAATCGACCACGCCCATCTCGTTCAACTTAGCCTCGACATTCTGCGTGCGAGCATGTGACGGCAGCTGCCGGAGGCTGTTCTCGATGTCGTCACGCACGGTCGCATAGGCGGGGTTGCGAACTTTGTAGCGAAGCTCGGTATCCTGGGTAAAGCGCCAGACTGATCCAGTGACCATCTGCTGCTGCTTGGTAAGGGGCTTTTTCTCCGCCTTTTCGGCCTTCTTGGCATTGGCCGGAGCCTCGGCCGGCTGAAGATTGGCGATCAGCGCCCACTTGGTGGACCACTCGACGGCCCTGTAGTCGCCCTTGGTCAGGCGATCCGTAAACTCGAGGATATCAGGATCGATGGGGCGCTTGCCACCGCTGGCCTCGAAGTAGCGCAGCCGCATTTCATCTGGAAGAAGCAGGTAGAAATTGTCACTTTTCACGTCGACATCGAAGATTCTTGCGACCTTCACGACCTGTTCGCGGGTGGACGGAGCTTCTACGCCATCGCCTGTTGGGTAGACTGTTGTCCCTTTTGGAACCCGGACGTAGCCGTTTACTTCGATCTCCGACATATGGATGAGGTCTCTCTTGCGTATGATGTCACGGTAAGCTGCGGAACATGCAGACATTTTGAAATGGGAACGGCACCCGAAGGTGCCGTTTCTGTTGCTAGGCTTTCCCGAGCCCCGGATGGTTACGCCGCGAGGCGCACCGCACCCATGTCAACGTTGTCGTTGGCATTTATGAGTTTGCACTGTTGAGGCCGTAGCTCAGCCTAATCGCAGCCTAGCCTTTATTGCGCCCAGTCGAACCCAGATCGCCCCCATCAAAAACACACCGGAACAGCAACACAGCCTCAACGATAAACCGGTTGCCCAAAGCCGTTCCGAGATACCCGGACGGCCGATGCGTTCGTGGTGGAGGCGGCGGGAATCGAACCCGCGTCCTAAACGCCTATTACACTCTGCCTCTACGATCATAGTCAGGCGAACCTGACCTCCTCTATATAGAGTGTCGGAGGCGCAATATCCAGCCTTGCAGGCCATCTATCTTTCGCCTGCGGCAGGCTCGGACGCTCCTGCGCCACAAACCTCGGCAGCTTTTCAGCCTCCATATGGCTTCGCGGCCCGTTCTCGCACTGGAAAGAGCCGCGGTCTGGGCCTAAAGCCGCGAAAGGTCCGGGAAGGGCCGCACGGGATCGAGCCCGTCCCAGCCTTCGGACGTCTCCCGGATCAACTGAAACATCTTGCCCTTGGGGCCTGCTACCTCGGAGAGCTCGATCACGGTGCCGGGATGGTATTGCGTGTCGAAATAGACGAAACGTCCTTTCTCGCCCACCTCCCCGCTCATGACAGGCGCAAAGCCCAGCCCAGTCAGGCGCTCCAGATCCTCATCGTAGCTCTGCGTCCAGTAGGCCACGTGCTGCAGGCCGCGATGGCCCGCTTCCTTGAAATCCCTATACATCGAGGGCGCGTCGTTGCGGGTCTGGATGAGCTCGATCTGTAGCGGCCCGGAATTGGCGAGGGCGACCGAGTTATGCGGCTCATAAGTTGCACCCCTGTATGTATAGTTCTCTATCGGCACCCGCTCCTTGTAGAAGAAAGGCCCGACCCCAAGAACGCGCGACCAATAGTCCATTGCGGCCTCGATGTCGTCGACGACATAGCCAGCCTGCCTGATCTCACCGAGAAATCGGCTCATGGTGTACCTTCAAAGATTGATGGGCGGGAAGCCTCGGCCTCCCGCCGGGGAAGATGAGACCCGGGTTCAAGCACCGGATCCCGTGAACGCTCACGCGAGCGTGCCGACGACGCTTTCGAGGTGGCCCCAGGCCTCAGGGCCGAACTTCTGCTTCCATTCAGTGTAGAAGCCCGCCTCCCGGAGCTTTGCCCGGAAACTCTCGGTGTCGCACTGGTTGAAGGAGAGGCCCTTGCTCTTGAGATCGGTCTGCACAGACTCGTTGAGCGTTTTGATATCCTCGCGCTGCTTCAGGCCCGCTTCGTTGATGGCCCGGGAGACGATTTCCTGAATGTCCGCCGGCATTCCTGCCCATTGGCGGCCGTTTGCGATGAACCAGTAACCGTCCCAGATATGGTTAGTCATCGCACAGGAGGACTGCACCTCGTAGAGCTTCGCAACCTGGATGATGGGAAGCGGGTTTTCCTGTGCGTCGACGACCTTGGTCTGCAACGCCGTGTAGACCTCGCTGAACTGAAGGCTCGCAGGCGCGGCACCAAGCCCCGAGAACATGGAAATGCTGATGGGGCTGACGGGGACGCGGATCTTCAGGCCCTTCATCGATGCCGCGTTCTGGATCGGGGCACCGCTGGTCGTCATCTGGCGAAAGCCGTTGTCCCACATGGTTTCCAATGCATGAAGCCGTGCGTCGGCAATCGATTTGCGAACGAAAGCTCCAACGGGGCCGTCCATCGCAGCCCAAACTTGGTTGTAATCCTTGAACGCAAAACCAACAGCATTGATGGCGGCCACAGGCACAAGCGTGGCGATCACCAGGGCCGAGGGGGTAAAGAACGTGAGCGCGCCGTTGCGCACCTGAGAGAGCATGTCGGTGTCGCCGCCGAGCTGGTTGGCGGGGAAAATCAGCATCTCGACGCGCCCATTCGTCTCTTTCGCGATCCGATCAGCAGCTTCCTTGGCGCGGATGTTCAGAGGATGGCTGAGAGGCAGGTTGTTGCCGTAACGCAAGGTGATTTCGGCAGCTTTCGCATACCGCGGGATCGAGAAAAGCGTGACTGCCGCAGGAGCAGCCCCAAGCCCTTTGAGAAGCGACCTTCTGCTGATGCTCATGATGTGTTTCCTCCGTGAAAGCGCTTTTTTCTCTTTGCTAATCGAAAATTTGATCATAATGATGATGTGGTCAAATCGTTTTTTTGATGGTTTTTGATGTAATATTATGAGCGTGATCCTGGACAGCCCTCCCCTCGGACGGCGCATCACCATTGTTGACATTGCCCGGATCGCGGATGTGTCCACCGCAACGGTCGACCGTGTTCTCAACGGCCGTTCCGGCGTGAAGCCCGCAACCATCAAGCGCGTGATGAAGGCTGCAGCCGAGCTCGGCTACGTGGACGAAAGCGACAAGCGGGCCCGTGACGTAAGGCCGTTGTCGCCGGTCTCCTTCATCCTGCCGAAGGGCGGCAACCGCTACATCGCGATGCTGGGGCGCATGGTCCAGGAAATGGCGCCGCAACTTGAGCGCTTCTCGTTGAAGCCCAGCGTGGAGCACATCGGGAGCTTCAACCCGGACCTGCTCGCAAAGGCATTGCAGCGCCATGCGAAAACAGCTGACGCCGTCGTGTTCATGGCCATCGAGCATCCGATCGTACGGGAGGCCGTCAATCGGATCTCCGCCGCCGGAACACCTGTGGTGACGCTGATCTCGGATGTGGCGAGTCCCGGCCGGACGGCCTATTTCGGTCTCGACAATCGGGCGGCCGGCAGAATGGCCGGCTACCTCCTCGCGCGGTTCATCAGCAAGCGGCCCGCCAAGGTCGCGATGATCGCCGGCAGCCTCAGCTACCGCGCCCATGGCGAGCGCGAAATGGGATTTCTCGACATTCTTCAGGAGCTGTATCCCGACATCGAAGTCGTCGGCTTGCGCGAGGGGCAGGACGAGGAGGCGCTCAACTATCGCCAGATGCGCACGCTTCTTGCGCACCATCCCGATCTTGACGGCATCTACAACATCGGCGGCGGCGCATCCGGCGTTGGCCGTGCCCTGAAGGATGCAAGGCGAGAGCAGGATGTTGTGTTTGTCGGGCATGGTTTGACCGGCGATACCCGCGAATTTCTGCTCGACGGCACGATGGATGCCGTCATCACGCAGAATGCCGAAGACACGATCATCAAATGCGCTTCCCTGCTTCAGGACCTGCGGGAGGGCAGACGTCTTGAGAACGGGCCGGATCCCATGCGGATCGAGGTCATCTTCAGGGAAAATCTGCCGTAACGTCGGCATGCCCGCACAAAAAGGGCTGAGCGGGCGCTGCCGAAGAGATGCATCGAGAATGGACACGGCCAAAAGACTGAAGAACAACGATAGGAGGAACGGATGACCATGGCTACGCAGACTATCCATGCTGAACCGATCGAGGAGCTCTCGGCCGGTCTGCGCAGCGGCTCCCCGTTCCTGCGCCCGATCGAGATGATCGCTGCAGCCCTCCTTGTGACCATCGTGGGCCTCCTGCTAATGGGGGTCACGTCGCGCTACGTGTTCTCGCTTCCGGTCGTGTGGGTCGACGAGGCAGCCTCCATGTGCTTCCTGTGGCTTGCACTCCTCGGAGCAGTCATCGCCATCGACCGCAACGAGCACCTGCGCCTGACGCTCTTCCTGCATATGATGCCGAAAACCCTGCAGGGGTTTTTCAGTGCCCTCGGTCCGCTCCTGGTTGCCGTCTTTCTGCTCGGCATGCTGCCGCCTGCCGTCGAGTATGCTGTCGACGAGTCCTATCTGACGTCGGCCGCTCTCAACATTCCCATGAGTTGGCGCGCCGCCGCTCTTCCCGCAGGCATCGGCCTCATGGTCGTTCTCGCCGTGCGCGACATGGTCAGATCGGCAACGGTGAAGCAGAGCATCGCTGCCCTGGGGGTTACGGCAGCCGTGCTTGCGGCGCTGTGGCTCGTCTCTCCCTTTCTTCCGAGTCTCGGTCACTACAACATTCTGATCTTCCTGGTCGCTTTCGTGGCCTTCTTCCTCGTGATCGGGGTGCCGATTGCGTTCTGCTTCGGACTCGGGGCCTTCGCATTTCTGACCTTCACCACATCCGTGCCGAGCATGGTCATGATCGGGCGGATGGATGAAGGCATGTCGAGCCTTATCCTGCTCTCGGTTCCGATCTTTGTCCTGCTGGGATGCATTCTCGATGCGACCGGTATGGGACGGGCGATCGTGGAGTTCCTCGCCTCCCTGCTTGGGCACGTGAGGGCGGGCATGTCCTATGTGCTGCTCGGCTCGCTGTTCCTGGTCTCAGGCATCTCAGGATCGAAGGTCTCCGATATGGCCACCGTGGCCCCTGCCCTCTTTCCGGAGATGAAGCGACGCGGTCACAAGCCGAAGGAAATGATCGCGCTCCTCGCCACCGGAGCCGCCATGGCCGACACCGTTCCGCCCTCCATCGTCCTCATCGTCCTGGGATCTGTGGCAGGCGTGTCGATTGCCGGCCTGTTCACCTCAGGCTTTGCCATCGCCATGGTGCTGCTCGCAGTGCTTGCCATACTGGCGCGGTGGAAAGCGCGAGGCGAGGTAATGGAAGGCATTCGTCGGGCACCGATGCGGGCGGTCGGCAAGGCCCTCGTGGTCGCAGCGCCGGCGCTCGTGCTTCCCTTCCTGATCAGAAGCGCAGTCGGCGGCGGCTTGGCCACCGCGACGGAGGTGTCCACGATTGCGGTGCTCTATGCAATGATCATTGGCATGGTGCTCTACGGTGGTATCCGGCCGGGCAAGATCTACGACATGCTGGTGGAGACTGCCGCCCTCTCGGGCGCCATCCTGATCATCCTCGGAACGGCCTCGGCGATGGCGTGGGCGCTCACGCAAACCGGCTTTGCGTTCAAGATGGCGGCGATAGTTACGGATCTGCCCGGTGGCTGGATTACCTACATGCTGGTAACGATTGCGGTCTTCATGGTGCTCGGCTGCGTGCTGGAAGGCCTGCCGGCCATCGTTCTCATGGCGCCCATCATGTTCCCGATCGCCAAGAACCTCGGGATCCATGACATTCATTACTCGATGGTCGTCGTGACCGCCATGAATGTGGGCCTGATGGCGCCGCCGATCGGCGTCGGATTCTACATCGCATGCAAGATCGGCAATGTATCACCCGACGAGGCGATGGGAGCCATCTGGCCCTATATCGGGGCTCTCTTCATCGGCCTTCTGGTCATTGCCATGGTGCCCGCCCTGTCGACGGCCTATCTCTAGAGCACTGTTCAGCGGAGTGGCTGCGATCCTCCGCCAGATGAGCTACAAGCAAAAGACCGGGGCCGATGCCACTTGAATGGAATCGGCCCTGGAAGAAAGGGGGCGGCTTGGACACCGGCCCATTGGGCGATCAGGATGATGAACCGGAGGGTCTAAGCCCCGGTTCATCCGTGGTTACTCCTCACGAAAAGCCTTCATCATGTTGTCGGCAATCGGTTTGGTGAGGTACGAGAACACGGTGCGGTATCCCGTTTGGATCAGGCCTTCAACCGGCATGCCGGGAACCAGCTTGAGACCGCCAAGACGCTCTCGCTCGCCTTCCGCGAAGGCCACGCGGACAGGATAATACTGCACGCCTGAGCGCTGATCGGTCACCAGATCCGCTGCGATCAAGCTTATCTTACCCTTGAGTTCGGGCGTGGTTCGCTGGCTGAAGGCCGAGAGGCGAAGCACGGTATCCAGCCCAGGCTGCAGCTGATCGATGTCCTGGGGCGAGATCTTGACCTCGATGGAGAGATCATCGGATTCGGGGACGATCAGCATCAAAGGTTCGCCGGCATTGATGACACCCCCGACGGTGTGAACCATCGACTGGTGCACGAAGCCGTCCTGTGGCGCTCGGATGTCGATCCGCTTCAACTGGTCCTCGGCGGCAATCTTGCGCTCGACGAGCTCTGCGATCTTGGCCTGAACCTCACGCAATTCTTTCGACACCTCGCTCCGCAGATCCTGATCGATCTGGATGATCTGGAGTGCGGTCTCGCTGATCCGTCCCCTTGCTTGAGCAATGCTCGAGATAAGCTGCCCACGCTCACCGCGCAGACGCGTCTCCTCGCGCCTGAGCGCCGTTACTCGGGTGATGGGAACAAGGTTCTTGCGCCACAGCTGCTCGACACCTGTGAGCTCGTCTCGGATCAGCTGGATCTCATCGGCCTTCGCAGACGCCTGAAGGTTGGTGCCGTCGATCTGCTCCTGCAACTGCGCAACACGCTCCTTGAGCTGCGCCTTCTGGCCCGCCCTGGCCTCGCGCCGGGTCTCGAAAAGATGGTTTTCCCCCTGCACGATGCTGGCAAGATCAGGCTCATTGACGCGTGATCGCAAGGAGACCGGAATGGTGATCTGCGCCAAGCCGTCTCTCTCCGCCTCCAGCCGGCTCTGGCGGGCGGCAAGCTCGTCCAGGCTCTTGGCCACCATCGCGAGGTTTGCACGCGCAACCGTCTCATCCAGGCGGATCACCACCTCTCCGGCCTGCACGCGGTCGCCATCGCGAGCGCGGATCTCTCCGACGACCCCGCCGGTCGGGTGCTGAAGCTTCTTGACGTGGCTGTCGACCACGACCGATCCCGGTGCGACGACCGCTCCGGACAGCTCCGTTACCACCGCCCAGCCGCCGAGGCCGCCGACCAGGAACAGAGCTGACGACAATCCCAAGAGCGTGTGGCGGCGGATCGACACGCGAGCACTTGCTTTCTTCACCGAGTTCATGATGCAACTCCCAGGTCTTCGACGACTTTCAGGTTGGATGCCGCAGGCATCCGGGGTTCCGCAGGCTGGGGCGCAGGCACGGAGCGCAGAACCTTGCTCAGAATCTCCTCCTTCGGACCGAAGCTTTGCACGCGCCCTTCCGCCATCACGAGTACCTGATCGACGCCTGCGAGAGCGCTCGGCCGGTGAGCGATGATCACCACGATTCCTCCTCGTTCCCTGATGCTCAGGATCGCAGCCGTCAAAGCCTGCTCGCCCTCGTTGTCGAGATTCGAGTTCGGCTCGTCGAGCACCACGAGGAACGGGTCGCCATAGATTGCCCGTGCGAGGGCAATCCGCTGCCGCTGTCCGCCGGACAGGGCCGCTCCGGCCTCACCTACCTGGGTTTCGTAGCCATCCGGCAGCTGGAGGATCATCTCGTGCACATTGGCGGCCTTGGCTGCGGCGAGGATTGCCTCCGCCTTCGGCGACGGATCGAAGCGCGCGATGTTCTGCGCCACGGTTCCGGCGAAGAGCTCCACGTCCTGCGGCAGATATCCGATGTGACGTCCGAGATCTTCCGGCAGCCATTGCTCGATGGCCGCCCCATCGATGCGAACCTTGCCTCGCCAGGTCGGCCACACGCCGACGATCATGCGGGCCAGCGATGACTTGCCGGAGGCGCTGGGTCCAATGATGCCGAGCGCGCTGCCCGCTTTCAGATTGAAGGAGACATCCTGGACGGCAAACCTCTGCCCGCCCGGCGCTCCGGCGCCCGCGTTCTCCACCGACAGAAGTGCGCAAGGTGCAGGAAGCTTCAAAGGAGCTTCAGCCTCGGCATTGGCCTCGAGGAGGGTCTTGAGCCGTCGCCACCCTTGGCGGGCGCTCACAAAGCCCTTCCAGTTGGCGATCGCCAGTTCGACTGGCGCCAGGGCTCGCGAGGTCAGGATCGAGCTGGCCATCATGATGCCGCCGGTGGCCTGCCCGTCGATCACCAGATAGGCGCCGACCGCGAGAACCGCCGATTGCAGCAGCATCCGCAGAACCTTCGACATGGCGCCGAAGCCGCCCGCTACATCCGACGTCCTCTGCTGATACGCCAGATAGCTCGCATTCGCCTGATCCCAGCGATTGCCGATCCGCTGCGCCATTCCCAGGGCATGGACGACTTCCGCGTTGCGGCGTGCGCCCTCGGAAATTCCGTTGCGGAGCAGGGCTGCGCCAACGGCTGCTTTCGACGCTTCGCGCGTCATCAGTTCGGTCAGCAGCGTGATCGCAACAAGAGTGACGGCACCACACAAGGCGACGATGCCGAGCCACGGATGGAAGGCAAAGCACATGAAAAGATAGAGAGGCATCCAGGGAAGATCGAAGAGCGCCGAAGGACCCCCGCCGGCCAGAAAGGCCCTCAGCTGGTCAAGGTCACGCAACGGCTGCTGCCCGTCCCCCTCGGCCCGACCTTTGAGCGGCGCGCTCAACTGGCTTTGGAAGACCTGCTGGCTCAGATCCTCGTCCAATGCCGCTCCGACACGGGCCAGGATCCGGCCGCGTACCATGTCGAAGAGGCCCTGGAAGAGGTAGA
The DNA here is from genome assembly GCF_016743775.1 of Microvirga aerilata. Lineage (GTDB taxonomy): Bacteria > Pseudomonadota > Alphaproteobacteria > Rhizobiales > Beijerinckiaceae > Microvirga > Microvirga aerilata. Next base: position 293,866 of record NZ_JAEQMY010000001.1, read on the forward strand.
GCATCACAATGATGACGGAGAGGCCAACAAGAGTTGGAATGCTCCGGCTAGGCAACACTCGGTCATAAACCTCCATCATGAAGATCGAGCCCGAGAGGTAGAGCACATTGATCAGACCGCTTAGCACGGCGACGCCCAGGAAGGCACCGCGACAGGAAGCCATGATGCTGAGACGTTTTTTGAGGGATTTGGTCATCGACATTGCCTCGGTGGAATGCGCCAATTGATACTTGGGCTATTGGTGAACCCGCCGGGAGCGTTGGGGGGAATGCTCCCGGCGGGCCATGCCGATCTCAGGCGGACTGCATCAGAAGATGAAGTCGTTGCCGTCGAGATCGGATGCGTTGACACCCTTGAGGACGAGGATGTCCGAGCCGTGCTCGATGATGGTGTCGTGACCCGACTGCCGCACGTTCAGGTCCGAGAGCTTGTCGACCCCAGCGAGCTGGCTGGCATCGATCTCGTCTCGACCATGACGGAAGTCTGTCACCACATCCCGGCCGGTGCCCTTCTGGAAGACAAACATGTCCTCCCCCGAGCCGCCCGTGAGGTGGTCATTGCCCGCCCCACCCTTGATCATGTCGTCACCGGCGCCTCCGTACAGCTTGTCACGACCGGAGCCGCCATCGAGCCAGTCGTTGCCACCCATGCCCTTGAGCACGTCATGGCCCGAGCCGCCTCGGAGGGAGTTGTCTCCGCTGTTGCCTGTGAGGCTGTTGTTGAGACTATTGCCCGTGCCATTCAAGTCGGCTGATCCGGTCAGCACGAGCTTCTCGACATGGGTCCCTGCCAAGGAGTAGGACACGCTTGCTTTCACAGTGTCGTCTCCCCCATGACGGCTCTCGTAGACGCGGTCGCTGCGATTATCGACGGTATAAGCGTCGTTGCCGCGTCCGCCCCACATCCGATCGGCACCAGCTCCGCCGTCCAGCCGGTCGTGACCCTCGCCACCCCTGATATGGTCATCGGAGTCATCGCCGTTGAGCCGGTCATTGCCGCGACCGCCAGTGACCGCCATCGGAGCAGGCTTCTCGACCACGATGGAGACCTTGCCTTCGGTAGTGCCGCCCTGGCCGTCCGACACCATGTAGGTGAAGGATGCCTCGCCGGTGAAACCGGACTTGGGCGTGAAGGTGATGGTGCCATCGCCGTTCAGAACGGCTGTTCCGTGCTCGTCCTCATCGAGCTCGACGATCGAGAGCGTTCCGCCATCGAGGTCGAGGTCATTGGCAAGGAGCTGCGCGGCCGTGAGGGTGAGAACCTCTCCTTTCTTGACCGAGAAGCGGTCGTCGGTGACGACAGGCTTCTTGTTCTGGGTCGGCCCCTCGTTGCCGCCTTCATCCTCATCCTCGTGTTCCTCAAGGATTGGATCCCCTTGGCTCACATAGGTGACTGAATGAGCGCCGCTCTTGAGAGTGACGGAGCCGTTCTCGTTGACGGTCCTCGTATAGTCCGCCACGGTGAGCCCCGGCGCCAGCTCGATCACGTCTTGAGGCCGCATCGTGCCGACGATCGTGTCGTTGCCACCGTTGGAGCGGAAGAGAATACGATGAGCTGATTGCAGGGCACTGATATCAACGGTCTCATTTCCTCCCTCGCCGTTGATCGTGATGGTGTTGAAGTTGAGGCTGGTCGGATTGAAGTTCCCGACGGCCTGCACCGTGTCGGCGCCGCCGCTGGTGTTGATCGTGATCTCCTCTATGTTGTCGAGCTCGGCGATGACCCCTCCGTTGCGGGTGATCACGATCTCGGTGCCGGCTTTGAGGCCGGTGTGGCCGGCCGCGATCGCCTCGGCCCTGGCATAGACCACAAAGGTCTCCGCCGCGTTGCTGCCGGTGACAACGAACCGGTCGAGGTTGCCATCACCGCCGTCCACGAAGTCACGGCCATCATTGGCGATCTCGAAGCCGAAGAACGTGGTGACGCCCCAAGTCACGGTATCGTTGCCGGCTCCGGCAAAGACCACGTCGTTGCCCTGCGCGCCGGTCAGGGTGCTGTTGCCCCCATCGCCGATCAGGATGTTGTCGCCGTTGTTGCCTTCAATGGCACCTGCGGTGTCGCGAGTAAGCGTGACGTTCGCAGTGTCTGTCGCGTTCGCAGCGCCGGAGCCGTCGTTTGCCGTGTAGGTGAAGCTACCGCCGGCAGTGCCCGTGTCGGTCACGGTAACCGATCCCGGGTTGGTCGTCAGGGACGCCGTGAGACCGTTGAGGGCGCTCACCGCGGTGACGTCCAGTACAGCGCCCTCCGCATCGGTGTCGTTGGCCAGCAGAGCCCATTCCGGAAGGATGAACGGTGCCGTCGTGTAGTTGGTGAACACGCTGTCGTTGTTCGCCGCTGGAGCATCGTTGACTGAGACCACGTTGATGGTGGTGGTTGCCACGTTGCTGTTCAGGAAACCGTCGTTGACGGTCACCTGGACGGTCCGATCCTGAGGATCGGGCTGCTGCGAGGTGTTCCTGAACGTAACTGCCTGGATTGCCGCCTGGTAGGCTGCGAGCGAGGCCGCTCCGGTCAGGGTGACGGTGATCTGGCCTGCCACCGAGGTATCGATCACCCGGGTGATGCCAGCCGGCAAGTTGCCGACGAGCAGCTGATCGCCTGCCTGAGCATTGGTGAGCACGATCCGTGCCGAAGCCATTTGGGTCGCGTCATCCATGATGCCTGGGTTGGCGGCGATCGCAACGGCGGCACCGTCTTCGGTGAAGGTAGTCTCGTGGTTCACCGTCGGGACTGCTGCGGGTCCCGAGAAGTTAACCGCGACGTCGTCGATGTTTACGAACTCATTGAACCCCATCGCAGTGGTCACGAACCGGATGACTGCGTTTGCCGTGAAGGGCCCGGTGAGATCGATGCTCCGGTTGGCGAAGCCTGTGGTCCCTGTGATGGTGTCGACCTGGGTGAAGGTCACACCGTCCGCCGAGAAGAAGACAGTGACCTGCTCGCCGGCATCGAGGCCTTGCTCGCTGACGGAATAGCTCAGTCGTGCCGTCGTCGCTCCGGCAAGGTTGAGGCCACGTTGGATTGACGCCCCGTCGCCGCCGTTTTCACCGAGCCGCAGATCGCCGCCTGTGATGCGGACGGCGCCTGTGGTGGCCGCGTTAGTCAATGGGTCGCTAGTCTCTTGCCAGCTCGTGGTCCAGGGCGTGGCACCGTTGGTGTTGGTGTAGCCGGCCTGGTTGAACTGATCGAGATAGCCCCCGGTGTCAAAGGCATGCAGCGTCAGCTTGGGCGGTGACAAGATAAACTCACCATCCGCAAAGCGAAGCTTCTCGATGTTGTGGAGCCTATCGACACCATCGGAGATAAGCCCAACCGTAACCGTATCGTGCGATACCCGGATCGAGCCATCCGCGTTCTGACTGATGGTGTAGTTTGCCCGAACGTCGCCGTAGACTGCGGTATCGGTATCGCCCACGCCGTCATCTGCGACGATTTCACGGACGATGGAGAGCTGGCCCGGGTTCAGGGTCCGGTCGAGCATCAGTGCGTTGAGCAACTTGCCATCGAACTGTGCCACGGCACCGGCGACAGGCGCTCCGTCCTTGTAGTCTGCCTCGCGATAAACCTTGCCGGACATCCCGTCTGCCGTGTAGGTCTCGTTTCCGACCGTGACGCGAATGCGAACGTTCAGCCAGCGGTCGCCGTCGATAAGGTCATTGCCGCCACGACCCTGGATGAGATCGCTGCCGCCACCACCGAGCAGAATGTTACCATCGTCAAACGCTATGATCTTTTCCAGATCGCCCGTCGCCGGTGCTGCAGCCACCCAGTCGCCTAGCAGTTCGCGCAGTCCTGCGATCCGGTTGACACCAGCCTGGGTCAGTTCGTTGTTGGTGAAGACCGACTCGACCGCATCACCGTTGGCGCCGGGAGGCGGCGTCTCGGCATTCTGATCGCCACGGTTGTCACCCTTCAGGACATCGTTCTTATGCCAGCCCGAGAGCCCCTCTACCTGATCGAAGCGGTCGCGCAGGATGTCCTGCTCGTCGGTCGTGAAGATCGGCGTCAGCAGGTCCGAGTCGGCCGCCTCCGAGTTCCCCTTATGGATCGCCCAGTCGTAGCCGAACATGCCCTCGTTACGCATGACGCTTTCGCCCTGGACCATGATGTCGTCGCCGGATTCGGCGTCAAAATCATGCTCGTTATTGCCGGCGAACATCACGTCGTGGCCGATGATGGTGGAGTTGAAGTTCAACTCCGAGTTATCCCGGCTGTCGTGTCGAACCCGTTTCCGGCCTCGATCCAGTCGTCACCCTCGTTACCGAGCAGGAAGTCGTCGCCCTCTCCGCCGAGAATGAAGTCATTTCCGGTGCCGCCGAACACTTCCTTTCCGTCGGGGCCTGCAATCAGATAGTCCTGTCCCTCGTTGCCGAAGACCAGGGCCAGCCCGCTGCCTCCGTGGATGACGTCGTTGCCTTCCTCGCCGTGCAGCATGTCGACTTCGCCGATATCCGTGCCGGAGTTGGTGATGATATCGTCACCCTTGCCGCCATGGATCTTGTCGACGCCGTAGCCGGCTTCGATCGTATCGTTACCGTCGCGGCCCCAGACCGAGTCGTCGCCACCTCCGGATACGATGCGATCTGCGCCATTCGTGCCCTGGATGAGGACGTGATCGAGGCCATTGTAGCGAATGTACTCAGCGACTCCGTCGCCGTTGGCGTCGATGCGCTGGACGAGCTTTGAGACCGACTCCAGGAAGGGATCGTCATGCTTCGGGTCGACATAGCCGAACTTGTCCTGGACGTTCTTGTCCATATACATGACGTGGTCCGGAACGGAGAAGATGTCGCCGGGAAGCGCATAACCCGTCTCCCCGAGATCCGTGTTGTTCAGCACCATCTTGGCGAAAGAGTTGTTCTCCAACTCGTTGAGGAAGTTTAGGCCTTGGACGCGGGACAAGTAGTAGAACCGGTCCGAGTTCTGGAGATTCTCCATCTGGAGCTCGAAGATGAACGAGAAGGTCGATCCCAGCATACCGCCGAAGGCCATCTTCTTCTCGGCCATGCCGCCGACCCAGAGGTCCACGTCCTCAAGGCCACCAAGCTTCTGCGCATAAACGCCCGTGCCGTTGAGGAAGGCCTGACGGTCGGTCTCATCGAGGCTTGCGTCGCCAAACACGAGCTTCATGGCCGCATCGCGTTTTGCCTCGACCGTGCTGGCGGACGTGATGGTCGCATGCGTTCCGTATGCAGCGATGAAGTTAATGATGGAAGCAGGGTTCTTCAGGTTGAGGGCGAAATCCGTCCAGCTTGTGTATGCGTCAAGCTGCGTATCGCCATTCGCCATCTCCTGAAACTGCCGGCGAGCCTCGTTCAGCGGTGGGATGCCTGTGTCACGGCCACGGGCAATGTTAAGCGCTGCGAGGTCGAGTGGGATACCGACGAGCTGACTACGCAAGACATCTGTTACAAACTCGTCGATCTCGTTGCCTACCTGACTCGTCATGCCTCGGACGATAGCGCCGGCCGCCTGAGCATGGCTGAGGGTGACTGCGCCATCTGTGCCCACGGCACCAAAGGCCAGTGGATTCAGGAACGCATCGAACAGATCCAAGCTGGTGTCGGTACCGGTGGCCGAAGTGCTGGCCACTGTTTCCCGCAACATGGAATGGCCGAAGCGGTACACTACGTGCGCAAACTCGGCAAAAATTGCTGGGTTGATGTCAGTGGATGGGTTGAAGACGAATGCATCGACATCCGGCTGAGCCTTGCGGGCGAACTCCTCGAACACAAGGTGCTGATACTGCATCTCGGTCGTGAAGCGGGCCGCCTGGAACAGGCGCTCGCCGTCCCACGTGAGTGTCTTGGCAAATGCCTTGATCGCGGCAGCATCATCTGCGGACGGCAGGACGGTTCCGGCCGGAAGATCAGTCAGGAGCCACTCGTTGAGGAAGGCAAGATCACCGGACTCGATTGCCCGAGTCTGCACCTGCTCGACCATGTGGTTGTGCTCGGAGTGGAACACGTGATGGACGGCTGAGAGGCCGATGTTCTCGTTGCCGCGGCCATCGCCGGTGATGTAGTGGGCATCGAGGGCCTCATTGTCATAGGCCGTCTGTGAGCCGCGTGTATTGACCGGGCCCGCAGTTCCATCGGCATTTTTGTAGCCAACACCAGTGTCGCCATCCTGCTGGAGAACGCCGCCTACTAGGACCGGAACGGCCGCGTGGGCAATGTCGTCAAGAAAAGCGTGGTGCGTGCGAAGCGCGTCGGCAGTCGAGATTGGAGCGGCCGGGTTTCCTTCCCGGAACACATCGTCATTGCCGCCAAACTTGCCATCGGCGCCAAGGGATACCACCAACTGTGGGAAGCCGTTCGGCCCCCGGACGAACTCACCGTACTCGTCCATAACGAAGAGCGGGATGTTCGTGACGTCGGCATCGGTGAGGTTGATGCCGAGCACTGTCCTCGCCTGCTCCTTCACGTCGGCCCAGGTTGCAAGTCCCCGGTCGCCTTCGAGCAGCTTTCCGGTTGCAACCGGCTTGCCATCGACAAGAGCGTATTCGCGCAGGAACAGCTGGTGCGAGGAGTGGGAGGTATAGGTCTGGTTCTGGTCGACCCACGGCGTCGTGAGGTTTACCGCATTTGTAGGCGCACGCGTCAGCACCATGAAATTGGTATGCGGGCTTGCCGGGTTGTACAGCGGGTCGTCAGGCTGGAGCGGAATATAGATCGTGCCGTTCCCGCCCTTCGGCACCAGGTCGAGGCCATGGTCGAAGAACTGGCCGAACAACGTGAACCAGCCGTTATATGGGGCTGAAAGGCCCTCATCGGGCGCCACGTTGGGGAGCACGATGCTCTCACCATCCATGACGATGCCGTTTCCGCTCAATACGCCGGTGAGCGCCGTCTCGGCGTCCTTGATGGCCGCTTGGTCACCCCCGGTTAAAGCCGCGTCATATGCCGCTTTCTTTGCCCTGATGTCGTTCATGGTAGTCAGCAGATCTGGGCCGGTAACACCGGCATAGGTCAGAGCTGCGTAAATCGCCGCTGGGTTGTCTAGGGTTTGATCAACGATGAGGTTGGAGATGATGCGAGGGTCTGCATCCACCACCGTGCCGCCGCCGAGTCCCATGGACTGCGGTGAAGGAGCGCCCATTTCCGCATAGTTTCCATCCGTGAAGACGACTTCACCTGGAGATCCTGCCCCGAAAACGATGCTGTCGTCAGCTTCATTGCGGTAGTAAGGATCGGTGATGCGTGGGAACGGATTGTCGGAAGCGCCCCACTGGTCGCGACCTTCGACGAGGTTGTTGTAGCTACCGTCCACGGTCCGCAGGCCATAAGGCGACAGAGGGGTGCTGATAGCAAGCGCTGCATTCGGATCGGTTGTGATGTTGCCTTGTGCGTCGACCCGAATTTGCGTCAATGGCGTGCCCGCCGAATGGGCCTCCGCGATTTTGATCTGCTTCAGGATGAATTCGAGATCGTGCTTGACGATATTAACCATGTCGTCCTCTCCCCTTGTCGTTGCCGCCCCATTGCCGGCACCTGGACACATTCTGGGCAGAGTTAATCATTCTTAACTATACGGTCTGAAGTCCTAGGATGGGCTTAGGCACCAAGGTCCGGCAGTAGTCTCAAGAACACCTCAGACCTTGGTCGGCACACAGACCAAGGTCTGAGGTTAGCGCTCACAAAGGCCGGATTCATCTTCCAAGCAGTCATCGCACAAGAAGGGCCGGCACACGGAAGCTTGTTGTTATTGTTGGGAAACTTCAGAATTTGGCTGTTTCATCGGCTCAAGACGGCTGCCTTACCGCGCCTCCTAATACCTCTTCGGGATAGTATTTACCCCATATAGGGCTCAGCTCTACTTTAGGAGGTCTCCGATCTTGAGCCCAGAAAAGCGGCTTCGGTCTGGGGATCTGGGGGAGTTGCTGTGCGTGTATCCTATCGTGGCTTTGCCAAATTCAAGGCTGTCTCCGCATCCTCCCTGATCAAGAGCCCTACATCAGGATTCGAGCACGAACTCGAAACTGATCGTTCCCTTCTCAAGCATCCTGCCGAAGATCAGACCCGTCCGTGGACAGGATTGGACTGCCGACGGACACGCCTCGGCATGTCGGAGCCCGGATCAGGAAGTGAATGCGTTTGTTCATAGGAGTATCAGATGCACGGTAAGATCCGGATCGGTGTTATCGACGAACAACCGCTCTATAGAGACGGGTTGGTATCCGCGCTCGAGGCGGAACCTGATATGGAAGTCGTTGGTCAAGGAGAGACAGCGCTAGAGGCTGTTCAAATCGCCCATGACTGCCTTTCCGACATCCTTTTGATGGATATGAATATGCCAGGCGGCGGGTTGAACGCTCTGGCGAAAATTGCCTTACGTTGTCCCTCAACGAAGGTGCTCGTGCTAACCTCCGTCAATGATGAAAGCGAAGTTCGTAGCGCCCTCAGGAAAGGGGCACGTGGCTATCTTCTGAAGGAAACTGGCCGATCCGAGCTTGTGAGCGCCGTACGCATGATCAACAAGGGCCAGCGCTACGTATCACCAGGATTTGCTGCACAGCTTATCATGTCGAAAGGAATGGAAGGCAGCGAGATTTTGATTTCGCCTAACCCCTTTCCTGAGCTGTCAGACCGAGAAAAACGGATTCTGATGCTTATCCTTCAAGGCCGCAGCAACAGAATGATTGGCGATGAGCTCGGATTAACAGAGAAGACCATCAAAGGTTATTTGACGGCCATCATGGACAAACTTCGGGTCCGAAATCGTGTCGAAGCCGCTATTGTTGCTGCAGAGCGCATGTCCGGGGGACGTTCGACGCCACAATAAGATCGGTGGTTAGCTCAAACTTCAATTGAACGCGTAACGACCGCCTCGTAGAAGCGACCAATTCAGTCGCGCAGACACCGCTGCGCAGCCTTCGGGCTGGACGATGTTCAGAGGGTTGAACCAGATTTCAGTCCAGAAGCTTAAGAGCGCAGCGCTTCAATTCATCATTCAAAGATCAGCTTTCTAGCCTACCCAATTGGAGATACCTCGCAAGAGGCCCTTAAGACAGTATTCTTCTTAACCGATTGTTTTTGCTTAGTACAGGTTAAACTTATTATCCTAATACACACAGCAATGATGAACGTGATCATCATCTGACAAGTGAATATATGCCGCTACTGTTAGCGGTAGGGCTAAATTGGAACTGGGGGGCTCCAATGGATATGAAAACTCGTGTGGCGATCATCGACAAGCATCCTTTGTTTCGAGATGGGGCAACCTTGGCCTTGAGTTCTCAGCAGGACATCGAGGTCGTCGGCCAGGGCGGATCTGCTTGGGATGCGATCCGAATAGTCCAAGAGACTAAGCCGAACGTGATCGTGCTCGATGCCAGCATACTCGGCCACAGCATGGATGCTGTCGATACGATCCTCCAGCAATGCCCCACGATCGGCATTCTGATTTTTGCTGTGGCAGCTGATGAGGAGCATGTTCACGCCGCGCTCAGGCGAGGTGTTCGTGGATACCTTTTGAAAGGTGCCGGTCGTGCTGAGCTGGTGCAAACCGTGCGGGTTCTGCATGAAGGCCAAAGCTACATTTCTCCAACCTTGGCGGCGAAGCTATTGATGTGCTCGGGCCCGGGGCGAACCAGCGAAATCCAGAACACGGGGGGCCTTCCGCATCTCACGCCTCGGGAGGAGCAGATTCTGTCGATCTTGGTTCAGGGTCGCAGTAACAAGGAAATCGGCAACAAGCTTGATCTGAGCGAGAAAACAATCAAGCATCACCTAACCAACATTCTGCAGAAGCTGCGCGTTCGCAATCGCGTGGAGGCTGCCCTTCTCGCATCGAATGGGCTGGCACAACGCCCCATGGCTTCCTGACTATAGGGTGCAATGTTTTCTCGAGCCGTTGATCCGAGTACGTGCTCGGCAATAGAAATCCAACAATACCTAGCTTGCCACGATGCTATAATCTTCGTTGAGAGAAGAGACTTCCAGCATCATTGGCCTATGTCGTGCACCATCAAGCTATCATCTATACCGACGGAGCCTGCATCGGAAAGGCCGCCTTACGCCCTGGAGGCTGGGCAGCCGTAATTCTCTTGGATGGTATGGAACACGTCGTCCTAGGCTCCCATCCTGCCACCACGATCTCCGCCATGGAGTTGAGCGCCGCAATCGCTGCCCTGGAGGCGGTGCCGCCAGGAAGCGACGTCACCCTGCATACGGACAGCGATGCCATCGTGGCCGGTATCACCGAGCGGCTGCCGTGGTGGAGGTCACGGGGATGGCGCACGATCAAAGGCCGCAAGGTGCAAGATCGGGAACTCTGGCAACAGCTCGCAGCATTGACTGCGGCGCGCCAGGTATCCTGGATCTGGTTGAAAGGTCATGCGGGGAACCCAATCAACGAGCGCGTGGACGCGCTCGCTCGTGAGCAGGCCTATCGCGAGATGAAGTCGGCAGTTCAAAAAAGCTGATAGCGGACCTTATGAACCTCCCCTTCCTCCGCCCTCTTCAAGGCATTGAAACTAAGTAACGTCTTACGTTCCAGACTTCCAGGTTGATTTGTCGGTTGCAATCACTCTTGCCTGAACCCCTTCTCCTCTTCCCCGTTCATTCTCTATGCGCCGCTGTGGCGCGCTCGATCCGAATGGAGGAACACATGCTGAAGACGCATCTTGCGGCAAGCCTTGCCGCAACCGTTCTGATGGCCGGCACCGCTCTGGCCCAGACGACGGCTCCGACCCAGCCTGCCGGTCCTGGGCAGGTGATGACCCAAATGCCGCCAGACCTGATGCGAGGCTCTCAACTGATGGGCATCGACGTCTATGGGGCAGATAACCAGAAGATCGGCGATATTGACGAGGTTCTCGTCGACCGCCAAGGCAAGATCCATGGTCTTGTTGTGGGTGTCGGCGGCTTCCTGGGCATCGGCCAGAAGGATGTTGCGATTCCCTTCGATCAGATCCAGTGGATGTCGAACCAGGAGGTGCAGGCTTCCTCGAACCGGAATCAAGGGGGCGAGTCCGGCACAAATACCGCAGGCGGCGTGACCGTGCCGAGCACTGCCACTGGTGGAGCGAGCCAGCCAGCAACGACGGGCAGCACCGTTGCGGGCGGCACTGGCGGAATGACGGGTGGCACCGCCCCGGCAGGCAATACGGCCGGTGGGGGCGCCACGGCAGGGTCCGGCAGCGACCCCAACACCCCAGCTCGCGCCATGGTTAAAATGACGAAGGCAGACCTGCAGAATGCGCCCGAGTTCCGCTACAGCGCGAACGACTCTAACCGCGCAGGAGCTGCCGGCAACACCAACCCGCCTCCGCAAAACGTCAACACGCCCGGCAACACACCGGCGAACGCACCGCGACAGTAAACCGGCCAATACGGAGGCGGACTCTGCTCGCCTCCGCCAAGGACACGCCTTTCGGCGCGGGTATGGACGCCCGCGCCGCTTCCCTACCGCGCCTAGAGCTTGCGTGTCGTCCCATCGCTATGGTCGAAAACGCCCCCTCGTCAGATCATGCCAAGTCCGCCATTGATCTGGATGACCTCGCCGGAGAGGTAAGAGGCACTGTCTGAGGCGAGGAATAGCACCACTTCCGCAACGTCCTCCGGCGTTCCCTCGCGACGGAGCGGCGTTCGCTCTACTGTTGCCTTCCGGCCTTCAGGTGTATTGAACACATCGTGAAAACGCGTCCCGATCAGGCCAGGCGCCACGCCGTTGACCCTGATGCCCAACGGCCCGACTTCCTTTGCCAAAGCCCGGACATAGGTGGCGATCGCTCCTTTGGTTGCAGCATAGTGGGATGCACCTGGGCCGCCCCCGTCGAAAGCCGCAAGCGATGACATCAGCACGATGGTTCCGGATTTGCGCGGCTCCATGCTTCGAAGAGCCGCCTGACAGGCAAGGAAGGTGCTCGTAAGATTGACGGCAATCGCCTCCTGCCAAAGGTCGATGGAGGTTTCGACGCACCGACTTCGCTTGAGGAGACCACCGGCATTGGCAAACAGAATGTCGACAGGCCCCAGGCCGGTTTCCGCCTGACGAAAAACGTCGGTGACGGTTCCAGGATCGGTCATGTCCGCCTTGATGGCGATCACATCCCGGCCGGCATCGCGAAGTTCACCCTCGAGAGCTTTTGCCGCGTCGGCACTCGTCGCATAGGTGAACGCGACTTTGGCGCCATTCGCCGCAAAAGCCCGCGTGGCCGCTCCTCCGATGCCGGATGCGCCGCCCGTGATCAATACGGTTTTTCCAGAAAGCCGGAGCCCCGATGCCATTTCAGCCTCACATTAATCGCCATACCAACGATGGCTTACTATCTTTTGCCTCTTGCCAAGCACCCGTCAACTGATATCTTAGATACAGAAACTGATATTCTTGGCATGACCCTCAACTCGGAAAAATCTCTGTCGGATCTTTTGCATCCTGGCCTCCTGACCGGAGAAGGGCCGCTTGTCGTCCAGGTCCATCGTGTTCTTAGAGAGCTCATTATTGAGATGATTTTGCTCCCTTGGCAGACATTGTCCGAAAAGGACGTGGCGTCCCGGCTGGAGGTCAGCAAAACGCCTGTGCGCGAAGCCATCATCCGGCTTGCCGAGGAAGGCCTGGTGAACGTCGTCCCCAAAAGCCGGACCTATGTGGCGCCTATCAATCTCGACCGCTTCCTGGAGGGATGCTTCGTGCGCCTCCAGCTCGAAAGCGGAGCGGCCAGGCGCGCAGCCGCCGAGCGAAGCCTCGAAGACGTGTGTCATCTGAAGGCATGCCTCGCCCGCCAGGAAGAGGCGGTGGCGGCAGAAGACTACACGGCCTTTCGGCATCTCGACGAGCAGTTTCACGCACTCGTCGTTGGCGCCGCAAAGTTACCGGGAGTCATCCAGGTGATCGACGCTGCGAAGGTCGAGACCGACCGCATTCGCAGCCTCAAGCAGCGACTGAGCATACGCTCTACGGATCGGGTCCTGGCGCAGCACCGGGCCATCACTGCCGCTATCGCCGACAAGGAGCCGTCGATGGCGGAACAAGCCATGCAAGACCACCTCGGCAGCATCGAAGGAAAAGTCTGGGAACTCGGCGAGAATCCGGAATTCTGGGCACTTTTCGAGGCCATCAACCGAGAACGGCCACGATATCGTCTCTCCGCATTTTAGCAAAACAACAGCGGAGAAAAGGGAGGAAGCAGGATGGCAGAAGTGGCACTCGATCGGGAGAGTGGCGGTGGGCCTCTAAGAGCCATGGGCGGCGTTATCGCGACCCCGGAACTCGCGACGTTGCGGACGGCGGGCTCCCAGGCCCCCGGCTTCGGCATCAGAGGTTGGATCCGCGTCCTGCTCGCAGACATACGCAGGGACTGGCAGCTCTACGTTCTCCTTGCTCCCATGATCATCTGGTTTGCGGTGTTTCTTTACACACCCATGTATGGGCTGCAAATCGCCTTCAAGCAATATAGCCTGTTCCGGGGGATAGACGGCAGCCCTTGGGTCGGCTTCAGCAATTTCGTTACCCTGTTCAACAACGAGTATTTCTTGCGGGCGATCAAGAACACGCTTCTTATCAGCTTCTACAGCCTCGTCTTCGCTTTCCCGATGCCAGTAATCCTGGCGCTGATGTTCAATGAAATTCAGCACAACGGTTTCCGGAAGATTGCACAGACGATTACCTATCTGCCACACTTCATTTCCGTTGTGATCATCGCCGGCCTGGTTATCAATTTCCTTTCCCCATCGAGCGGAATCGTCAACGTCCTCCTCGCGAAGATGGGCTTCGAGAAGATCTACTTCCTGACCATCCCCGACTACTTCCGGCCGATTTTCATCGGCTCGAATATATGGAAAGAGGCGGGCTTCGAGTCGATCATATACCTGGCAGCGATCGCCGGCATCAATCCCGCCCTTTATGAGTCGGCTCGGATCGATGGGGCATCGCGATGGCAGATGATGCGGTACATCACCATCCCGTCGATCCTGCCGACCGTCGTGATCATGCTGATCATCCGTATCGGAAACATGATCGAGGTCGGGTTCGAGTACATCGTTCTGCTCTATCAACCTGCGACATTCGAGACGGCAGACGTTATCGCGACCTTCATTTACCGGGCAGGATTGCAGAACAACCAGTACTCAATCGGTGCGGCGGCCGGCCTCTTCAACGCTGTCGTTGCCTTCATCCTCGTGTATGGCGCCAACCGGCTCAGCCGCAGGGTGTCGCAGACTTCTCTGTGGTAGGCGTCATGTCAGGCTTTAATCTCTATACCCGCGGCGACAGGATCTTCGGCATCGCGAATGCCAGCCTCATGCTGCTCTTCGTCCTGAGCACGCTGTACCCCTTCATCTACATCGTCTCTGCCTCGGTGAGCTCAGGCTTTGCGGTAAGTTCCGGCCAAGTCGTTCTGTGGCCTGTCGATCCGACGCTTGCTGCCTACAAGCACGTCCTGTCGGATCGGATGTTCTGGATCTCGTATGGGAACACCCTGTACTACGCCATTGTCGGAACGCTAGCGAGCCTCATCATCATGGTGCCCGGCGCCTTCGCCCTTTCAAGGCCACGGCTGCGGGGGCGCAGGCTAATTACATTTCTGATCGCTTTCACCCTGTGGTTTCACGCCGGTCAGATACCTTTTTTCCTCAACATTCGGGATCTCGGCCTGCTGGACACCCGGATCGGAATTGTTTTGGCTTTCGCTTGCAATGCCTTCAATGTCATTCTCCTAAAGAGCTACTTCGAGTCGATCCCTGCATCCTTCGAGGAAGCGGCGCGCATGGACGGCGCGACCGATTTCCAGCTTCTTTGGAAGATCTTCATCCCGCTCGCGAAACCGGCTCTTGCCACTGTGACGCTCCTCTGCCTCGTGACCCGCTGGAACGGTTACTTCTGGGCGATGGTGCTCCTGCGAAGCGAGGAAAAGATCCCGCTGCAGGTCTACCTCAAGAAGCTCATCGTCGATCTCAAGAGCGATGACGGCTTCGCAAGCCGCCTGATGACGGCGGAATACTCGTTCGAAACCATCACGGCCGCGATCATGGTGGCGTCCCTCATCCCGGTCGTGATCGTTTACCCCTACATCCAGAAGTACTTCACGAAGGGAATGACGCTCGGCGGAGTCAAAGAGTGAACGCGCCTTGACCCGAGCCGGGCCGGGCCAAGCAAAGCGCAAACAACAAAATCAAAAGAGAAAACGGTCGGAGGATATCGCCCATGAAACGGATACTGAGTTTAGCACTCGCATCTGCCTTGATTGCACCCCAACTTGCGACAGCGCAGGAGGCAGCGCCGAAAATCGTCGATAAGCCGCTCGAAATGACCATCCACATGCATTTCCGCGACAAGTATGTCTGGAAGGATGATTGGCCGACGGCGAAGGAGCTGCAGCGGCTGACGGGAATCAAGCTGAAGAACACCGCCTCGAATGCAACAACGATCAGCAGGGAGGCCTTCAATCTCCTGATGGCATCGGGCGACCTGCCTGATATCGTTGCAGGAAACGAACTGCGGCATGACTTCGTTCGCTATGGCATGGAAGGAGCCTTCCAGCCCCTGAACGACTTGATCGAGAAGCATGCGCCGAACCTGAAGAAATTCCTGGCAAGCAATCCAGAAATCAAAAAGGCGATCACCGCACCGGATGGAAACATCTATTGGATTCCATATGTGCCCGACGGCAAGTATGCCCGCGGCTGGTTCATCCGATACGATTGGCTGGACAAACTTGGCCTGAAGGCACCGCAGACGGTCGATGAGCTCTACACCGTGCTCCAGGCCTTCCGCGACAAGGATCCCAACGGAAATGGGCAAAAGGACGAAGTCCCCCTCTTCTTCCGTGAGCCGAACTCCGAGCTCCAACGGCTTCTGGTCTTCTGGGACGGGCGTTCGAGCGGATCGGACTTCGCACACGACTTCTATGTGGACGGGGGCAGGATCAAGCACCCCTACACCGGCGACAACTACCGCACCGGCATGCGAAACATCGCAAAATGGTATGCGGAAGGATTGATCGACAAGGAGGTGTTCACGCGAGGCGCACGGTCCCGCGAGGTTCTCCTGGGCAACAATCAAGGAGGCATGACCTACGACTGGTTTGCCTCTACGGCCAGCTACAATACAAGCCTGAAGGACAAGGTGCCCGGCCTCAAGTTCATGGCGGTCGAGCCGCCGGCGAGCCCCTCCGGGAAGAGGATCAATGAGAACCGCCGATCGCGCATGAGGCCGGATGGCTGGGCCATGACGGTCAACAACAAGCACCCGGTTGAGACCATCAAGCTGTTCGATTTCTACTTCTCGCCACAGGGCCGCCTGCTGTCGAACTTCGGCGTCGCAGGCGTTCACTACGACATGGTGGACGGAAAACCCCGCTACAAGCCGGAAATCCTGAACGGCAAGGCGCCGGTGAACACGCAGATGTGGGAGATTGGAGCACAAATCCCGATCGGCTTCTGGCAGGATTACGAGTATGAACGCCAGTGGACGGATCAGATCGCCCTGCAGGGGATCGACCTGTATGAGAAGGGCAATTTCCTGATCGACGAGTTCCTTGGCGTCAGCATGACGGTCGACGAGCGCCAGATTTTCGATCGCCACATGCCCAACATCCAGACCTACATGCTCGAAACGATGCAGGCATGGATCCTCGGATCCCGGAATGTCGACAAGGACTGGGAGGGCTACAACGCCCAGCTCAAGAAGCTCGGCATGGAACAGGTTCTGGCCGTCATGCAGACAGCCTACGAGCGTCAGTATCGCTAACCGGCAGCCGCCGGCTGCAAGCCGGCGGCTTTTTTCACCTATGGATTCATAATCATGTCCACCAGCGTCTACGCCACGCCCAACACCAAGCGTACCATGCTCGATCAGCCGAAGGCCGGAGCGCTGACCGTGCAATACAGGCCAGACGCCGAAGAGGTTTATGAGAACCCGCCGCGTTTCGTCTGGCTTCCGACCTTGGACGAGGGATCGCGATACGTCCTCAAGGTGACGGCAGATGACGACCATACAAGCGAAACCCCTTTTATCTATGAGAACCTGGCGCGAAACTTCTTCACGCCTGACCATGCCTATGCTCCAGGCGCCTATCATTGGGCATATGCTGTCTGGGACCCTGAACAGGGTGTTCCCGCAAGCGCCTGGAGCGACGCCCGCAGCTTCAGTGTTCCGACGGGGCTGGATCAGGTTCCTCTCCCCTCGGGAGCGGCGCGTGCGCAACAAGCTCACCACTCCCATCCGCGTCTTTGGCTCAACCCGGACAAGGCTTCCGCATTCGCCGAAGCCCTAAAGGACAATCCGGATCATTGCGGGTTCCGGAACTTCTATGAGCGTTCCGTCAAGCCATGGACGGAGCGTCCGATCATCGCTGAACCCGCACCTTATCCCGACAACAAGCGGGTCGCCTCTTTATGGCGTCAGATGTATATCGACTGTCAGGAGGTGATCTATGCCATACGGCATCTTGCGATCGCCGGCCGACTGCTTGAGGATGACAAGCTTCTCGAACGGGCAAAGGAGTGGCTCCTCTCCGTGGCGGGGTGGGACGTTCTCGGGACAACATCCCGCGCCTATAACGATGAGGCCGCTTTTCGCATCGCGAGCGCGTTAGCATGGGGCTATGACTGGTTATATGATCGGCTCGATGCGCAGGAGCGCGCCATCGTTAGGGCATCTCTCCTTGCCAGGACTCGGGAGATCGCAGACCACGTCATAAGTCATGCCCGTATTCATATCTTTCCTTATGACAGCCATGCGGTACGGGCCCTCTCCGCTGCGCTGACACCGTGCTGCATCGCCCTTCTCGGGGATGAGGAGGAAGCCCGCGAGTGGCTCGACTATACGGTCGAGTACCTGTTCAACATCTATGCGCCATGGGGCGCGAAGGACGGCGGTTGGGCAGAAGGTCCGCATTATTGGACCACCGGAATGGCTTATCTGCTGGAGGCCGCAGGCCTCATTCGAAGCTATTACGGCATCGATGTTCTCGAACGTGCCTTCTTTCGTGCGACCGGCGATTTCCCGCTGTACACGAAAGCACCTGGGGTTCGTCGCACCTGCTTTGGCGATGACTCCACGATGGGAGACCCGCCCAGCCTCAAGACCGGGTACAACATGCGTCACTTCGCCGGAGCGACAGGAAATGCGCACTACCAGTGGTATTTCGAGCAGGTGAAGCGCGACGATCCGGGCACCGAGGACCTTTTCTACAATTACGGCTGGTGGGATTTCGCTTTCGAAGATCTGGTGTACGCCCACGATCTGCCTGCAGTCGAGCCACAGCCGCCATCTGACCTCCCGATGCTGCGGGTGTTCGACGACATTGGATGGGTTGCGCTGCAAAAGGATATGGACGACCCGGAACGTCATCTTCAGTTCGTCTTCAAGAGCAGCCCCTATGGTTCCTTGAGCCACAGCCATGGCGACCAGAATGCTTTTCTGCTGCGCGCCTTCGGGGAGGATCTTGCGATCCAGGGCGGGTATTATGTTGCGTTCAACTCGACGATGCACCGTCAATGGCGCCGTCAGACGCGCTCGAAAAACGCTCTTCTCATCGGCGGCAAGGGGCAATATGCGGAGCGAGATAAAGCGCAAGGAAAAGCGGCTTCAGGCAAGCTTCTTGCCGTCAGACAAGATCCTACAAGCATCTTCATGAGCGGAGACGCCACCGCTGCCTATCAGTCCCTGAATCCTAAGGTGAACTTGGTTCGCAGAGATGTGCATTTCGTCCGCGAACGCTACTTCGTCATCGTCGACCGCGTCGAACTCGACGAGCCGGAACCGATCACCTTTCTCTTCCACGCGGAAAACGAAATGGAGATCGGTGGGCAGACTTTCCGCCTGACGGGCAAGCAGGCCGGTCTTTACGGACACTTCGTCTTCAGCAGTGCGGGCAAGCCGGTTCTTCGTCAGCAGGAAGGCTTTCCGGATGTGGATCCGGCAGAGATTGAGGGGTTGCCGCAGCAATGGCATCTTGCGGCCGAAACGCCCGCTGCAAAGCAGCACAACCTGGTAACCCTGCTCGTCCCCTACGCCCTCAGCGACCCGATGCGGGTCCTTCATTTCATCGACGACCAGGGCTTCAGCACGGATCTCTACTTCGTCGACGAGGAGGATCGAGAGTTCTCGGTCGTCCTGCCGAAAGAGTTCTGATGAGGCAGCGATCCAGACAGCAAGGAACAGCCCATGTCATCCGTTCACGTTCGCGACCTGAAGAAGTCTTACGGTCATGCGCCCGTACTCCACGGCATCTCCCTCGATATCGAAGATGGTGAGTTCGTCATTCTCGTCGGACCATCAGGCTGCGGCAAGTCCACCCTCCTGCGGATGATCGCCGGGCTTGAAGGGGTTACAGCCGGTGAGATCCGCATAGGGTCCCGGGTCGTCAACAATGTCCCGCCCAAAGAGCGGGATATCGCCATGGTCTTCCAGAACTATGCGCTTTATCCGCATATGACCGTTGCGGAGAACATGGCATTCTCCCTGGTCCTGAAGAGAGCATCGAAGGCGGAGATCACCCAGAAGGTCCAGCAGGCGGCCGCGATCCTCGGACTTGAGACGATGCTCGACCGCCATCCAAAGGAGCTGTCCGGCGGGCAACGCCAAAGGGTCGCGATGGGCCGCGCCATCGTCCGCGATCCCAAGGTATTCCTGTTCGATGAGCCTCTTTCCAATCTCGACGCAAAGCTGCGGGTGCAGATGCGTTCAGAGATCAAGGCCCTGCATCAAAGGCTGAAAACAACCACGATCTATGTCACGCACGATCAGATCGAGGCGATGACCATGGCGGACAGGATCGTCGTCATGCGCGGCGGCGTGATGGAGCAAATGGGCACACCACTGGACCTTTACGACCAGCCCGCGAACCTTTTCGTCGCGAGCTTCATTGGCTCCCCGGCTATGAATCAGATCCCGGGCAGCATTGGAGCCAAAGGCTTCGTAGCGGATACAGGCCATGTCCTGCCGCTCCCGACTTCCGCAGTAGCGCAGATCGGCAGGTCTGCCGTTTACGGCATTCGCCCCGAACACATGACGCTGGAGCCGTCCGGCATGCCTGTCAGGGTCAAGACGGTGGAACCCACTGGGTCGGAAACACTCCTCCTGACCGAACTTTCAGGGCCTCAAACCTCAATAGACATAACCGCAGTCTTTCGAGGACGGGTCGCCGCCGCCCCGGGAGACACCATTCACCTTCAACCCGATATGGCGATGGTTCACCTGTTCGACAAAGAGACCGGCCATAGAATCATGGCATGAACATGCCGCCTAAACCTGAATAGTCCCGGGCTATGACAATAGCTCCCGGCGGGCTCGGCAATCGATCTGCTCCGTTGTCCTTGCTCGCCCTCAGGACCAACTCACCCGCATCGCGTCCGACTGAAGATCATCGAAAATCAGGACGTGATCCGTTCCGGGCTGATCGAGATCGACGGCGTGATGCGGTGCGGTTTCCCTCGCGCCGCTTGAGTCGATCTGCTCCGTCCATGCAGCAGTGCTATCGTTGCCCGTGCCGATGCCATCATCCCCCATCAACAGGAGGATGTCCGCTGCGGTGACTTCCGAGACTACGCTTGAGTCAGAAACATCGAGGCCTTGGCCGGCAGCATGGGCAGGCGTTACATCCTCAACCACCACATCGACGCTTTTCTGCATTGAGGATGCTCCTGCGCTGTCGCGCAAAACCACTCCAATGCTGCGTGTTCCTGCAGTGAGACCGGAGGGGTCTTCACTCTCAAGCACTAAAGACTGCAGTACGGTGGCATAGGTTTCGGGCAAAGCGCTCCCACTGAGTGTCAGAACTCCCGAGCCGGCAGCATGGCCGCCACCTATCACCTCAATACCAGTATTGCCGATCATGACGCGACCACCGTCGTCATGCAGGGTGAAGCCGTCGAAATCGAGTCGGTCGCTGGGCTGGCCGCTCGAGAGGGTGATGGTTGCGCCCACGAGATGCGAGCTGTCAATGTCTCCAGCCTGCGCGAGGTCGATTGCGTGCGCTTGAGATGCTCCTTCCTCTGCATGCTTCGACGCGGTTAACGCCAGATCGGGCGCATCATTGACTGCGTCGATGGTTACAGTGAAAGGCGCAATCGCTTTCGCAATTTGACCGGACGCCTCCTGGGCTGTTGCCTGGAGGGTGAGGTTGAGGGTGCCGGAGACGTTGTCGGGGGGCGTCAGCGTCAGCCATGCCAGATCCGCAGGCGCCACATGCCAGCTGCCGTCCCCGGCCCGGCTGCCGTGCGACAGCCGGAACCCGTCCGGCAGGCCCAGAATGCTCACCGACAGGGTCTCCGACCCGTCCCGGTCAACCAGAGCAGCCGACAGGTCAAGCTCAACCGCCCCGTCCTCCTGCCCCGCCGCCGCGCCCGCATGCACCTCGGGCGCATCCGCCACCGCACCAACCGTCACAGCCTGCCGGCCCGTCACCTCCCGGCTCACGCTGGTGCCGTTGCCTGTATCCGTCACCGTTGCCGTCAGCGTCAGGGTGAAGTCCTCGTCGCTGTGCGCCCCCGGCCGGAGCGTCACAAGCCCGGCCCGCAGGTCCGCCGTTGCAACCTGCCACTCCCCGGGCGCGGTCTGCGTGCCGTGGCTCAGGCTGGCGCCGCCCGGCAGGCCCGACACCCGGGTGAGCGCCGACCAGCTCTCCGAGCCGTCCTGGTCCTGCAGCACAAAGGAGGGCTGCAGCAGGATCGGGCTGTCCTCGGCGCCGGAGCTGGTGCCGCCGAGAGTGGCGGCATCCGCCACTGGGTTGAACTCCACCACAAAGTCCGATGCGCTGCGGGCATGGCCGCCGGTGCTTTCGCTGGCAACCGCCGTCAGGGTGAGGGTGTAGCGGCCCGACACGTGGGCCGGCGGGGTCAGGGTCAGACCGGTGAGCTGGGCGGGCGTGAGCAGCCAGGCGCCGTCCGCCTGCCGGGTGCCGGCCGAAAGGCGGGCGCCGGCGGGCAGGCCGCCGAGCAGAAAGCTCAGGCTTTCCAAGCCGTCGGTGTCGTGCAAGGCGCCGCCCAGGCCGTCGAGCCGCAAGGGGGTGTCCTCCTGGCCGCGGGCGTCGGCCACGCGGACGGCGGGCGCATCGGCCACGGCGGCCACCTGCACCTGGAAGCCGACCTCGACCTGGGCGGCCTCGCCGTTTGTTTCGCGGGCGGTGGCCTGGAGGGTGAGGTCGATCCGGCCTGAGAAGTTGTGGGGCGGGGTCAGGGTGAGGTGGGGGAGATCCGAGGGCGCCAGGCTCCAGCTGCCGTCGGCGTGGCGGGTGCCGTGGGAGAGGCTGGCGCCGGGGGGCAGGCCGAGGATGCTCACGGCCAGCAGTTCGGAGCCGTCCTGGTCGGTCAGGGCCGCCTTGAGGTCGAGCCCGATCGCCTCGTCCTCCAAACCAACACTATCACGCGCCACAACGACGGGTGTGTCTGCCGTGATGTCCACGGGCTCTTCCGGCTTCGGCTCTTCAGCATCAGGCGGCGTTCCCGTCTGATCATCCGGCTGATCGGTGTCGACTAGGAGGACGTCGGGTGCGGAGCCGGTGCTGGGTTGAGCGGGAAGATGGGTGGAGGATACGTGAGAGACTACAATCTTCGGGGAGCTGAATGCTTGGGGTTGCGCAACGAAGGCCGGCGCTGGCTCGGGACGGCCTTCGTCCTGGGTTACCGGCCGATCCAAAGGTCCTATGGGATCGAGCATTGTCGGCAGCGAACCCTCTACCGGGTGCGTCTGCTCTGCTTCAGGTGCCTCCATTGCATGCGACCATGCCAGGACGCCATTGGCCGGAACTCCGGGAATCGTGCCGAACCCTGCGACAGCCTCCGTCCCGCCGACGAGATTACCGCTTGCGCCACCATCACCGATCGGAAGCCTGCGCTGCACGGCACGCAAGGCGCGGAGGGCTTCCTCGTCCACGACGCTGGCATCGAATGGGATGGTCGGATCAGGTTGCTGGGTCATGCTTATGGTGTCCTCAGCGCTCGCGGAACGATGCCGCCATGGCGGAGTAAATGGGCTTGAGCAGGTATTGCAGGATCGTCTTGGTGCCCGTGGTGATGTCCGCCTGAACGGTCATGCCGGGCACGAGCTGGGCCTTCTGCGGATCATGACCGACATGCTGCTGGGTCAACCTTATGCGAGCGCGATAATGCGGCTGCCGCTGCTCATCGAGAAAGGTTCCGGCCGAGACCCGCTCCACTTTGCCCTCCACGGAACCGTATCGCGAGTAGTCGAAGGCCTGCACCTTCACATGCACCGGCTGGCCAACCTCGATGAAGCCGATGTCACGCGGCATGATCCTCACATCCGCCACAAGGGGCGCGTCCTGCGGCATGATCTCGGCAACGAGACCTCCGGGCGGCAGAACGGTGCCGGGGCGATGAACCGCCAGCCCGCGCAGGATGCCTCCGATCGGTGCGCGCAACACGGTCCGCTCCGTGCGGTCTTCCAGCTTGCGGACCAGTTCCGTCGTCTCGGCGATATCGAGCGCCACGCGTGCCGCATCCTGCCGGGCCTCGTCCACCGCAGCAGACTGTATCTCCACGATCCGTGCCTCGGCCTCGGCCAGGCTCCTTTGCGCCGTGGCATGCTGACCGCTTAGTCGCTCGTGCTCGGCCTTCGCGCTCATCATGAGCCGCTGCGCCTCCAAAACGGCTAACCGTGTCGTCAGACCGTTCCGGGCCAATTCCTCGCGGATGCCAAGTTCCTTGCCGTGCAGCGCCATCTGCTCCTGAACGGATGAAAGCTGTCGCGACAGGGTTGCGAGGTCGCCACGCCGCTGCGCCGCCTGCTCCTGGAGAACGGCAATCCGGTCGGCGAGCGCACGCAGTCGGGAAGCCAACGCAGCCCGTTGTGGCGCGGCGAAGAGGCCGGTCACCAGGGGCGGCACCGAGTGGGTCTCACCGCCTGCATCCGCAACGGCGACCGTGGTCAGCCCGTGGCTTCCGCGAAGGTCCATGGCGACCATGTTGCCGTCGGCTGCAGCGGCGAGGCGCTCTGCCTGCAATTGCAAAGACTCGAGGCGAAGCCGCGCCTGTGCAAGCTCAGCCTGAGCTGCCGCATCGTTCATGCGGAGCAGCGGCTGGTCGGTCACGATGTGCTCGCCTTCGCTGACCAACACTTCTGTAACGATCCCGCCTTCCAGGTGCTGCACCGGAGCCGACGCCGCAGCCGGTGCGATTTCCCCGACGCCAGCTGCAACCTCGGGCACGTGGGTGAGGGCCGACCAGGTCAGGGTCGCGGCCACCAGCAAGCCGGTGCCCAGCACCACCGCTCGCTCGAGGCCGTGGACGCGAAGCTCTTCCAGCGCGAGCACGTGACTGTCCGGCCGCTCCTCGCGGCTGGCACGGGGCAGGATCGGCATCATCGGCTGACTGACGGTTGTGGAAGAAGGCGCGGAAGGTGCTGCAGGGGTTCTCATCGACCGGCTCTCGGGCTGCTAGCGGCAGGTATGGTTGCAAAGGCGGCGCTCGCCAGCGGCACGCCGACGGCTGCTCTCGTCGGGCGAGGTCCAGCGGGAGATGTGGGCTGGTCCACCTCCTCCACCTGGCCGTCGCGCAGACGCAGGACGCGGTCGGCCAGCCGGATATGGCTCGGCCGGTGCGTTGCCATCAAGATGGTGCAGCTGCCGCGGCGCGAGGCTATGACATCCGTGAAAGCCCTGGCGCATGCATCGTCGAGTCCGGCGACCGGCTCATCCAGAAGCAGGATCGGGGCATCGCGCAGCAATGCGCTGGCGAGGGCGATCCGTTGCAGGATGCTGCGCGGCAGCCTGCCACTCTGGTTATCCCCAACGCGAGTATCGAAGCCCTGAGGCAGGGCTTCGATCGCTTCCAGCACACCAGCCTCTGCTGCCGCCCTACGGAGTTCGGCATCCGACGCGCTGGGACGGGCGAGCCGCAGGTTCTGAGCTACCGTTCCGTAAAGCAACCCAGGTGATTGGGGCACCCAGCCGATGCTGCGCCGAAGTACGGCCGGATTGAAGGAGCGCACGTCATGGCCATCGATGCGCACCAGACCGCCCTGTGGACGGTAGAGGCCGGCAATCAACAGAAGCAGGGAAGACTTACCCGCGCCTTCCGCTCCGGTCACTGCCACTACCTGGCCATGCTGGATGGCAAAACCGGCGCCAGCCAGCACCGGTTCCGATTGCGGTAGATAGCGCAAGGTCACGCGATGGAAGACGATCGCCCCTTGTGCCGGTGGCGCCATGCGTGCTTCGAGCGGGCTCGGCCGCTCTGTCTCCAACGCCATCATACCGTCGACCTGGCGGATGGAGGCCTGGGTCTGCTCCCAACGGGACAGCATGACGAAGAAGGTCTGCATCGGACCCAGGACCCGCCAGATCAGCATCATTCCGGCGATCAGCGCTCCCGCGCTCATTGCGCCCGATAGAACAGACAGGACGCCCATGACCACGGCTGCCAACCCGGACAGGGCAACGAGCGCCTGACTGGCAGTGAGCACCGAGCCTGCCATCGTGCTGACGCGGGCGGACGCCGTCGCAGCGGCAGCGGCAGCGGCAGCATAGCGCTCGATCCAGCGATCCTCGGCTCCGGCGAGCTTCAGAGTCCGTACCGCTTCCAGGGCTTCGACCGCTAGCGCTTCCCGTGTTTGATTGGCGCGAGCCGCTTGCTCGATGGCGGATCGCATCGAGCCGCGGGAGACAAGGAACAGGAGCACGAACCCCAGAGCCGTTCCCACCGGCACCAGCGCGATCCAGCCTCCCAGCACGACCATGAGGATCATGACCAGGAGAGTGAAGGGCATGTCCAGCACGGCCACGGCAAAGCTGCCGGTAAGGAACTCACGGATCGCCGAGAAGTCACGCAAGCGTGACACCTGGGATGCTGTGCCGGCACGCTCCACCAGGGCGGTCGGCAGCGACATCAGCTGCGTGAACACGGCGCTTGGGACGAGCCGGTCGAGCCTTTCTGCAATGCGCAGCAGGGCTCGCTGACGCACGGAGCGGAACGCTGCCTCCAGCAGGATCGCAGCGGCGACGCCTGCAACCAGCATGGGGAGGGTTTCCGGACTGTACCCGGCCACCACAGTGTCGAACACGGCCATCGTGAACACAGGGACGGCAAGCCCGAGAACCGCCATGAGCCCGCTGATGCACAGCAGGGCCCGGACATCGCCGCGGAATCGTCGAGCGATGCCGCTGAACCAACCCTGGCGCGAGGATCCGGCCTTCGTCTCGCTCACCAGGATCAGGATACCGCGCAACTCTTCTGGCGCGCAGGGCTCCACCTCGCCGGTAGCGCCATCAAACCGCAGAACCCGACCGGTCTCGTCGCGGTACACGACCGCTGCCCCCCTGCCCTTCGTCAGCAACAGAGCCGGCAGGCAGCGAAGGTCCAGACGGCCCTTTGAGAGCCGCTCCATCCGCGTAGGATAGCCGAGGACCGCCAGGGTGTTTCGGAGATCGGTCAGGTCGATATCCGGCTTTGCATGGGGAAGCGCCGCGATCAGGTCGTCAGCTCCGCCCGACCATCCCATCACCCACAGAACCGCCGAAAGGCATCGGGCAAGATCGGATGGCGCCAGCAGATCTTCCGGCACATGCGCCAGGGCGTGCTGGCGCTCTTCGACAACCAGGCTCATGACGCACGCTCCAGCCGGCCATCACGGATGGCGAAAGTTCGGTCCGCTATGCCGAGAGTGGATGGGCGGTGCGTGACGATGATCACGGTCACCCTGCCCCTCAGCCCGTCGAGCAGCTTGGCCAGGCGGGTATCGCTGTCGCCGTCGAGCTGCGAAGTGATATCGTCGAGCAGTAGGATTTTCGGCTCTTCTACCAGCGCCCGTACGACGCCTATGCGCTGGGCCGCGCCTCGCGGCAGGGGCGTTGCGGCAACGCCCACCGGTGTGTGCCAGCCTCCCGGAAGAGCGCTGGCCACCTGATCCAAGCCCAGCTCCGCAGCCAGTCGGAGGGCTGCTGCCTCGAGCTGCGGCTGATGCATCGTCAGGTTCTGCAACAACGTGCCGCGCACGAGGGCCGGATCAGGGGGCACCAAGGCGGCCAAGCGCCGCGCTGGTCCTATGTCGATCTGTGACAGATCCTGTCCGTCAATGAGAACCCGACCATCGCTCGGCTGCAGATCCCCTGCGATCATGCGCAGCAAGGCAGAGCGGCCGGATCCGTTGGAACCGGTGATGCCGATGATCTCCCCGGGCCTCACGTCCAGAGCCAGGCCCTCGAACAGCCAATGAGAATAGTGAGGAGTGCGGAAGCGAACGTCCTGCAGGAGAATATGTCCCGCGGTGACACGAAGCGGCGGCCGGTCGAAGTTCCGCTCCTGCGGAAGAGCGCCGATCTCGGCCACTCGACGCCTGCTTTCAGCAAGCGACTGCAAACGGGACCACAGGGCGACGCCGCCGAGCAGGGGCTGCATCGTGCGTCCCACCAGCATGGTACAGGCGCCCAGGCCGCCGACGCTGAGCTGACCGGCCAGCACCATATGGCAGCCTAAGGCGGCGACGCCAACGGTCGCAATCTGGGCAAGCAGCAGGCCGCCCTCCTGCCCCGCCGCGATCGTTTGCGCCAGCGTCCGGCGCAACTGCGCGGAGCCGCCCTGCAAACGCTCGTAGCGACGCTCGAGCAGTGGCTCGGCCCCGAGAACTTTCATGCCGTGGATGCAATTGAGCGTATCGAACAGGAAATTGAAACGGCGCTCTTCGGCCATAGCGAGGTTACGGGCTGCCCGCCGTACACGCCGCCCAGTCAGCGCCGCCAGCAGTCCGACACCACAGAGCAAGGCCAGCGGCACGAGAACCAGCGGACCGGCGAGATACCAGATGCCCACCAGGTAGAGCAGCGCAAATGGAAGGTCGAGCATCGCCTGCAAGGCAGGCCCCGACCATGCTTCGCGCAGGGTGCTGATCGCCGACAGGCGCTCAGCGTAGTAGCCGTTGCCATGACCCTCCAGGGCAGCGAAAGGCGCATTGAGCAGGCACTGCATGGCCTGTCGATGTGCTTGGGCTTCGGAGGCGGCCGCCACACGGGCCAGAAGCCGGCCACGCACGTGCCGCAACAATGCTTCCAGGAGAATGGCTGCGGCTACCGCACTTGCGAGCACCGCCAGAGTGCCCACTGACTTGTTCGGCAAGATCCTGTCATACACCTGCAGCAATGCCACCGGTAAGGCCAGCGCCAGCAACGTGATCAGCAGCGTTGCCTGGAGCATCGGAAACAGGAACGCGATGCCGAAGCGATTGATAAGCCCTTTAAACGGGCGAGTCAGCCACAGACCCGCAGATACTGCCGTTGTTCCGGATGAAGTGGCAGACGTGTTCATAACGCTACCTTTGGCCTTTCGGCCATGGAATGCTGATGGTGAGTTCTGGGAGTAAATACCGGTCTCTCACCGGTATGGCGGGTGCGGCGTCATGCGTTTGGATCGTCGTCTACTGGGAGAGATCCAATCCGCCATTGCTGTCGAAGCTCTAAGCTTCCAGAAATCGATGCGGCAAGTCAACGGGAGCTTTTCTTCCGGCGCCTCTGCTTCAAGGCAGGGTTAACACTCGATGAAGCCTGCGCCGGAAATGCAAGTGATGCTTATCTTGGACCGAACGATGTAACCGGACAGGCTTCGACAGTGACGAATATGATCACATCATCTTGGCCGTAATCCTGCTGCGATATTTCAGCTCCTTCGGAGCATCACACCCTGAGTTGTTCCCAACGTTGGCTTCCGAGTAGACGGTCTGGCATTTTTAGCCGGCGGGTCGGCTCTTACCTTCCTTGGAACCTCGAACACGACGCTGAATTACCCTCAGCAGTGAAAGGAGGCTCGTTATGGCGCAGAACACAACTGTTGTATGGGCACAATTCCCATCTCACGAGGCTGCTGAGAAAATCAAAAATCGTTTGATGGATAATGGCTTCGCTCGCAACAGTATCGAAATTTACCGGAATACTGACCATTCCTGTGATCTGGCTATTCATACGAGCGAGAAGAACCTTGAGCGTGTGGAGAGCCTGCTCCATGCCTCCGCCCCTGTCTATGCGTTTCGGCAGCTACGATCAGGTGCATTCAGGACCGCTGCCACTCACCCTCTCGTCATCGGCGGGAGCATCGCGCTTGCAGGCTTCCTTCTCTACAGCCTCCTCCCGCGCAACCGCAGAGCAACCGTTCACTCGGTTCGGGAGATACCAAGGACCCTGAGGCACCTGCCCGAAGCTGTAGTGAATACAGCCAGGGAATTCCCAGAAGCCGCCAGGAACCTATCAAGTACCGTTTCGCAGACGGTTCGTGATCGTGTCTTCGGTTGAGAGCCCCCTCAGCGCATTTTCACGGGCGCACTGAGTACCAACACTGTGTTCCTGCTGAGCCTCCCCGAAAGCACCGGACAACAGCAGCCAAACTGACATCAACGCATCAAGCATAAAGGTGACCTATGACCACTCGGAACCATAACAATCGCAGCGAGAAGCAGAAGGGCCATGTGCCGGACAAGAGTGCACAAAGCGATGATGACAATCGCCACAGCACAGATGCAGGCCCCAAGTCGCGCGGTGATGGCGGCGGAGGCGCTCCGCGTCACCAGGGCCAAGGCCAAGCCAATGAAGGTGTGGACAATCGCAAGCAGAACCGCGGCCACGGATAGATGGCGCTGATCAGCGCCATCTATCCCTGTCACACTGGAGATCTCACATGCCAGAAGCGAACGATCCGAAAGCTGGCCAATCATCTGAAAACAACGGACCTGAGTCAGAACCGACAAACGGCGATGTTCCGAATCCCGGGCCGACGTCAGATCCAGCCGATCGCGATTTCGGCGACTCGGCAGGCTATGGCAGTGGTGGATCAACGCGTGACTACCAGGAGGTCGTCGGTGAAAACCCGGTGACGGCCGGCCGCCCCAATCCGCTTGACGCAGTGATCCCGCCCGAAACACATGGGAACAAGGATGAGAACGAGCGGAACGAAGAGAGCGGGAGCGTGTGAGCAACAGCATGTGAGGTTGAGAAGAACGGACCCTGACCAGGAAGGCTTGCTCTCTGTCCCCACGACCATGAGGCGCATGAGTGGTGATCTTGATCCTACGGAAAGGGATCAGGATCGCCAACCATGAAGAGCGGTGTCTCCATGGGACAAGGCTATGATTCCAGAATGAACATGAAACATGCGCGTCATCTCACCTGTTGCTTCCGCAATGCGAGGAAAGCGGGGCTTGTCAGGCCCAGGGGCCAGCCACTATCTCGAAGCATACCCGCCTGAGCGCTTCGACACATTCCTGTTCGTCCCGGAGATGCAGTCCGCGATGCCGAACAAGGCTCGCAGAGGCAGCCCTCCCGCTGGCCATCCTCTGGCAGGATATCTGGTCGGCATGCTCGGGCGACGACGTGCTCAGCGAACCGATTCTCGAATTGGCGGATTAGAATGACACCTCGACAAACGACACAGCAGCGATGAGGCAGGAGAGCCGATGTTTACGTTAGAGATTGGAGGCAAGCCGGTTGCCATCACAGATGCCGACGAGGCTCAGGCGCGGGCGATCTTCGAAAGCGACGAATTCAAGCAGGACCTGACGGTCATGACCACCGAAGGGATCCCGTTGTGGGACGGTCAAGCTCCCCTCAATGTTCGGTCCGCCTCACAGGAGGAGACTGCGGCCTTTGAGGTCGCAGATCTGGATCTCGACGATGATGCCGAGGATGAAGAGGACGAGGGCTTGTTCGTAACTTTCCTCGTGCCGATCGACCACGATCACGAGGAAACCTCAGCCATTCCGCCTCAGCTTCAGAGTTGATTGCTCAGGTCAATTTGCGCGTTATTGCACCAGACGGCAGCCAGACGAACCTAGCGGAATTTCAAGCATCCGCTCAGCAGCACTCGGAGGGGACTTGTCGATACCTACGTCATCCGATCGATCCGCCCGGCCCCTCGTTTCGATCATTACGCCGTGCCTTCTCGGAACGCCGGCCCAAGCCGCGTTGCTCGATGAAACGCTGCGAACCGTATCCTCGCAGACCTGCCAGGATTACGAGGTGATCCTGGTGGATGATGGCTCGCCGGTCCCCGTGGCACCCGTGGCAGACGCGCACCTGCGAACCACCACCATCATCCAGGCCAATGCGGGTCCGGCAGTCGCGCGCAATGTCGGTATCGCACAAAGCCGCGGGCGGTACCTTGTCTTCCTCGATGCGGACGATCACCTGTTGCCCTCCGCACTGGCTGCCGGGATCGAAGCGCTCGAAGCGAACCCGGATGCCGGGTTCGCAGTCGGACCTCGGGAAGAAATGACGTTCGAGGGCGAGCCCGTGCCGTGGGATGTGCCCCCGCCTCCGTCGCAGTCGGATATCTACCTGCCCCTGCTGCGCTTCGACTGGTACATCATTCCACCTTCATCGGCCATGTTCCGGCGCGAGGCGGTGGAGTCCGTCGGTGGTTTTCGCGACCCATGGGGTGCCGACGATCTCGACTTCTACCTGCGTGTAGCCCACCGTTATAAGGCATTCTGCTATCAGGCACCCGCCGTTACCCGGTATCGCAGGTACAGCACGAGTTCATCACGGGATGGAGAGCGCATGCTGCGCAGCATCCGCGCTGTCTATGCGCGCCAGTGGCCGCTGGTTGAAGGTGTTCCGGCTGCCGAGGAGGCCTTCCAGCACGGGCTTCGAATGCTGACCGAAATCTTTCTCGATTGCGTCGTTGAGAATATCGAGGATCGGCTGCGCTCCGGCGATCGCACGGGTGCTCTCAGGAGCGCCGGGCTGCTCAGGCTGGAAAGCCCGGAGCGGTGGCAGGCGCTGCACGGCAGATGTCCTGAAGCAGCCATGCTGACCGGGGATTTGGCCGAAGGACGTTAGTTCAAGGCCGGGGCAAGCCAAGAAGATCTGCCGCAGCGCCACTCGTAAGGCAGGGCGACGCCGCTACTGCAGGACCCGCCAACACATGGAGCAGTCCACCTCCGCATGGCCGGCCTCTTTGAGGCACTCTTGATTGTCAGGAGCCTTAGACCAGGAAGGTTGGGAACCTCCCTTACG
The DNA here is from genome assembly GCF_016743775.1 of Microvirga aerilata. Lineage (GTDB taxonomy): Bacteria > Pseudomonadota > Alphaproteobacteria > Rhizobiales > Beijerinckiaceae > Microvirga > Microvirga aerilata. The sequence goes on from NZ_JAEQMY010000001.1 coordinate 325,766, forward strand.
GTGAACGCATCTTCCCATTTTGAGCGAAAAGCGTCGTTCTCCCTGTGCGACTCAAGCACCCTGCACGGTGGGAGCCGTTGATCGGAGTGAGCTGATGGCTGTCTTAAAGCGTGAGTTAGCCTTCGCGGCAGATCGTCCGATGGAGAACGTAGGGGACTGGTGGCACCTGGTTCTCGATACGGATGCTCCAGGACTTTACGTTGAACACACCTGGATGCATGCCAACCCCCATATGAACGGCCTGGCTGCCCATGGATCGGAGCGCTACGGGATCAATGATTTTCTCACGCTTGCCGAGGGGCAACCTGCTCATCCAGTACTTATGAGTGCCCTCAAGGAGATGTTCCGCGAGGCGATACCCACCTCCGACTAGGATCGGCGTTGAGTAGGTGATCGTCGCCACTCTCATGCCCGAGCCCTCCAGCAACGATGAAGCGGATCATTCTCCCAAGCGGCCTATGGAGTCTAACGGCTATCCGTTCATCCTGGCAGCGGAACCGCCAGTCCAACCTTGACGCGGTCCATGGCGACGAAGGTACGGAACCGCTTCACGTTGTTATTGCCGAAGAACAGGCGACGTGTGAGCGCCTCGTAGGCTGACATCGTCGGGACCACGACCACCAGCACGAAGTCGGCCTCTCCCGTGACGTAGTAGCACTGCTGCACCTCCGGAACTGAAGCAAACTCCCGCTTGGCGGCATCGATCAAATCCGCCGTCTCACTGATTACCTCAACTTCGACAAAAATGGTGATCGCTTGTCCCACCTGTATCGGATCGATGATCGCGACATGGGCCTGGATGACCCCAGCTTCCTCCATCCGCCGGATGCGGCGCTGCACGGCTGGAGCCGACAGATTCACAGCCTCGCCGATCACCCGTTGCGGGGTGGAATTATCCCGCTGGAGGATCCTCAGGATTGCGAGATCAAAGCTGTCGAGCGTGATCGCAAACGAAGCCTTAGACACTCCGGGCCCTACTCATACGAAAATATCTTGCACTCAGCCCTCCCAAATAGAGCGCATTTCTCGCGCGAAGTGCAATATCTTCTCGCCGGCTCAGATTCAGAGGACGGCGATGTTCCTGCTTAACCAGAACCCTAACTATCGTAAGCCCCTTGACCCGGTTGATGCCGAGACCCTGGGCGTGAAGGCAGCCGAGGAGGTCGAGCGGTATCTCGCCCATCGAGAGAACCACGCGCCGACACCCCTGCACAGCCTTCCGGCCTTGGCTGTCGAACTCGGCGTGGGCGCGATCCATATCAAGGATGAGGGATCCCGGCTGGGTCTCGGCAGCTTCAAGGCCCTGGGCGGATCCTATACTGTCATCAGGCTCGTGCTGGAGGAAGCTGGCCGCCAACTCGGACGGATTGTGGATATTGCCGAACTGCGCACACCCGAGGTTCGTGCTATCGCCTCTGGGATGACGTTCGCCTGTGCAACCGACGGCAATCATGGACGCTCGGTGGCACAGGGCGCTCAACTGGTTGGCGCCAGGGCTGCCATTTTCGTCCATTCCGGTGTTAGCGACGAACGGGTGGCCGCAATTGCCCGCTTCGGAGCCCAGATGATCCGGGCCGAGGGCACCTATGACGACTCGGTCGCCGAGGCCGCACGGGTCGCGGCTGAGAAGGGCTGGATTGTGGTCTCCGATACCTCTTGGCCGGGCTACGAGCGCATTCCCGGGCTGGTCATGCAGGGCTACACCGCTATGGTGCGCGAGGCTCTGCGCCAGCTTCCCGAACGACCCACTCACGTGTTCGTGCAAGCCGGCGTCGGCGGCGTCGCGGCTGCCGTCGCGGGACATCTCGCTCTTTCCCTTGGGAACCTGCGGCCGACCTTCGTCGTGGTCGATCCCGCTCGCGCCGCCTGCCTCTTCGAGACGGCACGAGCGGGGCATCCGGTCAAGATCGACCATGGCGAGCCCACCGTCATGGCAATGCTCGAATGCTATGAGCCGTCGCTGGTTGCCTGGCGGGTGCTGTCCCGCGTTGCAGATGCGTTCATGACCGTCGACGAAGAGGATGCGATCGCGGCCATGAACTGCCTGGCCAGACCTGTCGGGAACGATCCGGCCATTGTCGCCGGCGAGAGCGGCGGTGCAGGCCTCGCCGGCCTCATTCGTGCTGCGGCGGATCCTAGAATCCGGGTAGCGCTCAATCTCGATGAAGCGTCCCGGGTCTTCGTCATCAACACCGAAGGCGCAACCGACCCGGAACGCTACACGGAACTGGTCGGGATGCGGCCAGACGCCGTCGCAACCAACGCCGAAGGAGCAGACGCATGATAATGCTTTCCATCGACGCGGAGCGCCTGCTCGGCCGGATCCGGGAACTCGGGCAGATCGGCCGGGGCAGCGACGGCAGGTTGGTCCGGCTCGCCGCCACCGATGCTGACAAGGCCGGACGAGACGCCTTGGTTTCATGGCTCCGCACCGCAGGCCTAGAGGTCGCGGTCGACCGCATCGGCAACATCTTCGGGATCTGGAGAACTGCCGATAATGCTGACGAGCCCCCCGTCCTGCTCGGCTCGCACATCGATACCGTCATCAATGCCGGAATCTATGACGGCTGCTACGGCGTGCTCTCGGGGCTGGAGGTGATCGAGACCCTGAAAGCAGCCGGGCATGCCCCAGCCCGTCCCATCGCGGTCGCCGCCTTCACCAACGAGGAAGGCGTGCGCTACGCTCCCGACATGATGGGTTCGCTCGTCTATGCCGGTGGGCTCCCTGTCGAGGAAGCACTGGCGACGGTTGGCAGCGATGAAACCACTCTCGGAGCCGAGCTGGAGCGGATCGGCTACAAGGGGTCTAAGGAGCCAGGGTTCCTCAAGCCGCACGCCTATGTCGAACTTCACATCGAGCAGGGACCCGTGCTGGAACGCGAGGGGGTGCCCATTGGCGCAGTCGAGAACCTACAAGGCATCTCCTGGCAGCGTGTGACCATCAAGGGCGAGGCCAACCACGCCGGTACGACACCCATGACGATGCGCCGGGATGCTGGGCATGCCGCGGCTCGTGTAGTCACCTTCCTGCGTGACCGGGCCCGGAATGCGAACACACCCACCGTTGCCACGGTCGGGTGCATGAGCTTCGAGCCGAATGCGATCAACGTCATTCCCTCCCAGGCTACATTTACGGTCGACCTGCGTGATCCTGACGAGCAGCGCCTTCAGGTCGAGGAAGCAGCCCTTGCCGCCTACCTGAAGGAACTCGCAGCCGACGAGGAGGTCACGATCTCGGTCGAGCGGCTGGCGCGGTTCGAGCCGGTGACATTCGACAGGAAAATCGTGGAGCTGGTGGAGGATGCTGCCCGCAGGCGCGGACTTGCGTCGAAGCGCATGACCTCGGGCGCCGGCCACGACGCGCAGATGATCGCCAGGATTGCCCCTTCGGCAATGATCTTCGTGCCGAGCATCGGCGGCATCAGTCACAATCCGCGTGAGCACACGCCGGATGCCAGCGCCGTCGCCGGAGCCAACATCCTTCTCGAAGTTGTCAGCCGCCTCGCAGCCGAATAACCAATCAGGGGGCATTCACCGCCATGGATCTGAATCCTCCCTAACGGGAGATGACCACTTGGCGGCCTGACCTTCACGTCGATCCGGAGTTCGGCTCCGGGTAAAGCGTACGAGTGCCTTTGTGGCCGCCAAGCTGCGGGAGTTCGGGTTTGACGAGGTGGTCGAGAGTGTGGGCGGTGCCGGCAACCGAGCCGTCGCCCTCCGGGCCGAGCCAAGCATCCGTGGCTGGGGCAGCCGTGCCTAGACAAAGGCTCAGCCTTCCAGTGTGCCGATCAGCGGGGCTGCAAGGCACCGGCATACGGAAATGAGACAGGCGAGAAAGCCCTCACTCAGTATTGCAGCTTCTTGCGGGCGCGCTTGCTGTTGGTGATTCCTGCGCCATGCGTCCGACGATGATGCGTACAGGGCTGCCGGCTCGGATGACCTCCCTAGAAGCAACAGCGCCCCGGTCTGCTGGTCGATACTGAAGGCCACGACATTGTCGCTGTCCCAGTTGGCAACGAACATCCAATCCCTGGATGGATCAAGCGTGAAAAGCGCGGAGTTCTGTCATGGCTCTTCCCCCGGCCGATACTTTTCAGCTTGCCCAAGTCATTGAATTCCATGATTTCCTTCCGTGCCGACAATGGCATTGGCCCGCTGGCATCAAAATCGTTGAACATTTCATACCTAAGAAATGCAATTAATGTTGCATTTATATTTGATATTATGCAAATATCTGCTCAACACGAAGCCTGCGAGGTCCTAAAGAGCCAGGCAGCACAAAAATTCCAAGGAAACGCAGGAGGGTCCGATGCCGAAGACCACCGACATCATGATTGCGGGCCACCGTCACCGCATCGTCGACCTTCCTGCGGCAGGAGGCGCCGATCTCGAACGTCTTCCGCATATTCTCCGCATCATGCTGGAGAATGTCCTCCGCAATGCAGGCGAGGATGCCCTACGGGCCAAGGCGGCGATCCTGAACTGGCTCGGCACTGGCCGCAGCGCCGAAGAGATCCCGTTCCTCCCAGGCCGCGTCCTGATGCATGACACCACCTGCGGCCCGGCCTTGGTGGACATCGCTGGCATGCGCGCCTCTCTGGCTGAGGCCGGCTATGATCCGCGCCGTCTCAACCCCGTCCTGCCTGTGGACGTCTCGACCGATCACTCGCTGGGCGTCGACGTGTTCGGCTCCCACGATGCCCTTCAACGCAACATGGAGCGTGAGTACGGGCGCAATGCCGAGCGCTACAGGTTCATGAAGTGGGCCACGCGTGCCCTGACTGGATTCCAGGTCCATCCGCCCGGCACCGGCATCATGCACACGCTCAACCTGGAGCGCCTGGCGACCGTGGCCACCACCAAGGAACAGGATGGTGTGTCCTGGGCCATGCCCGACACCCTGATCGGCACCGACAGCCACACCCCGATGATCAACGGCATCGGCGTGCTCGGCTGGGGCGTCGGCGGCCTGGAAGCAGAGAGCGTAATCTTCGGCATGCCGGTGATGATCCGCGTGCCGGAGATCGTCGGCGTTCGCTTCGTCGGTCGTCTGAAGCAGGGCGTGCTTGCCACTGACCTTGCGCTAACCGTTACTGGGCGCCTTCGCCGAATTGATCTGGCGGATCGCTTCGTCGAGTTCTTTGGCGAGGGCGTCTCGACGCTCTCCGCCGGAGATCGCGCCGTCATCGCCAACATGACCCCGGAATTCGGCGCCAACTCCGGCTTCTTCCCCACCGACGATCAGACGCTACGCTACCTGCGTGAGACAGGCCGCTCCGCCGATCGGATCCGCCTTGTCGAGGACTACGCCAAGCGGCAAGGCCTCTGGTTCGATCCGCAGGCTACTCCGCGTTTCACTGACGTGGTCGAGATCAACCTTGATGAGATCGAGGTCAGCCTCGCCGGTCCCCGACGGCCTCAGGACCGCATTCCGGCAAGCCGAACCGTCGAGGCAATGGCACCGTTGCTGGCGGCCCGGCCTGTCCCAACACCAGCCGAACAGCCCGCCAACGGATCCGTGGCCATCGCGGCGATCACCAGCTGCACCAACACCTCCGATCCCAGGTTGCTGGTTGCCGCAGGCCTCGTCGCCCGCAAGGCGCGTGCCTTCGGCCTCACCCCACCGGCTTGGGTAAAGACCTCCCTGGCACCCGGTTCTCCCACGGCGGAACGCTACCTGCGCCGCGCTGGACTGCTGGCGGATCTGGAAGCCATTGGTTTCGGTATCGTCGGCTACGGCTGCACCACATGCATCGGCAACTCCGGCCCTCTGCCAGCCGTTATTGAGCAGGCCATGGCCGAACGCGGCATCCTCCCCGTCGCCGTGCTGTCGGGGAACCGCAACTTTCCCGGACGCGTGCATCCGCAACTCGAGGCAGGCTTCCTAGCCTCGCCTCCCCTTGTGGTCGCCTTCGCTCTTGCGGGCGACGTCACCCGCGACATCCTCGTTGACCCCATCGGCCGCTCGTCGTTCGGCGAAGACATCCGGCTCGCCGATCTCTGGCCCACAGGAGACGAGATCGACGATGCGCTGGCCAGGGCCATCGATGCAGGCGACTACGACACCTCGTACGACGAGGCCGAGGCAAGCGAGACTTGGCGGGTACTCGACGCTCCCGGCACTCCCCTGTTTCCCTGGAATGAGAACTCGACCTATATCCGGCGTCCACCCTTTGCGGGCTTCGGCAAGGGCACGCTGCTGGGCACCTATGCGGCCCATCCCCTGCTCGTGCTTGGCGACGACATCACCACGGATCACATCTCCCCGGCCGGCGCCGTTCCGCCGCGGAGCGAGGCGGCCGATTACTTGGTGCAGCGCGGCGAGAACCCGCGTGACCTGAACGTTTTCGCATCCCGGCGCGGCAACTGGGAGGCGATGGTCCGGGGCCTCTTCACCAACAAGTCCGTACACAATCTACTTGCCCCCCAGATCGCACCGGGCTTCACTGTTCATGTGGAGTCTGGCGAGCACCTGCCCCTGTTCCAGGCTGCCGAGCGCTACGCCCATGAGGGCTCCTCCGTCGTGGTGGTGGCGGGTGAGCGTTACGGCATGGGCTCGTCCAGGGACTGGGCGGCGAAAGGCGTCGCCCTGCTTGGCACCCGCGCGGTGCTCGCCTCCAGCTTCGAACGCATTCATCGCTCCAACCTGATTGGCATGGGCATCCTGCCCCTGCGACTCCCGGCAGAGCGGCATCCGAACAGCCTCAATCTGTATCCGGGAGACCAGATCCTGATCGATGCCGATCCGGCAAGGATCAGCCCCCGCTGCGCCGTGCCCATCACCATCCGTCGTGCCTCCGGCGCGAGCGAGACCTTCACAGCTACGGCCGCCGTCGAGACCGGCCTTGAGGTCGAGATCCTGCGCGGCGGCGGCATCATTCCCCTCATCCTGCGTCGCGTCGTCAACGCGGAGGCCACAAGCCGCGAGACGCCCGCATCCGAGACCACCGGCAGCGGTGAAACCCTTCGGCGAGAGGCCTCGCCGAGCATCAGGCGCTGAGTGGCAACGTCCACTTCGCGTTCAACATCTCACGCAAACCCAGGGAGGAACTCGTGAGCCACTTGACCAAGACAATCCGCGGCGTCGCCGTTGCCGCCATGACGCTCGTCGCCTCATCGGCCTTCGCACAGCAGGAACTCAAGATCATCGCGCCCGCCGGCCCCGGCGGCGGGTGGGACTCGGCGGCCCGCTCGATCCAGCAGGTGCTGACGCAGACGGGCCTCGCCAAGAGCGTCCAGGTGGTCAACGTCACCGGCGCCGGCGGCACCGTGGGCCTCGCTCAGTTCGTCAACCAGGCAAAGGGTGACCCGAACCAGCTCCTGGTCAACGGCATCACCATGATCGGCGCGATCCTGAGCAACAAGGCGCCGGTCAACCTGGATCAGGTGACGCCGATTGCACGCCTCACCGGCGACCCCCTTGTCATCGTCGTGCCGGCAAACTCGCCGATCAAGTCGGTCAAGGAACTGGCCGATGCCGTGAAGGCCGATCCGGCGAAGGTCACATGGGCCGGCGGCTCGGCGGGTGGCGCGGATCACATTCTTGCAGCCCTCTTCACCAAAGCGGCGGGCTCCGATCCGTCGAAGGTCAACTACATCGCTTTCTCGGGCGGCGGCGAAGCCTTGGCGGCCATGCTCGGCGGGCGCGTCACGGCCGGCATTTCCGGCTATGGCGAGTTCGAGAGCCAGATCAAGACCGGCAAGCTGCGGGCGCTCGCCATCTCGTCCGGTAAGCGGCTGGCCAACGCCGATGTGCCCACCCTCAAGGAGCAGGGTATGGACGTCGAGGTCGTGAACTGGCGCGCCATCATGGCTGGTCCGGGTATCACGGCCGAGCAGAAGAAGGCCCTCACCGAGACTGTCGAGAAGGTGGTCAAGTCCAAGGAATGGGCCGAGATCCTGAAGCAGCGCGGCTGGGAAGACTTCTACCTCGCCGGTGCGCCCTTCGAGACCTTCCTCAAGGAAGAGCAGGTCCGCGTCGGTGACGTGCTACGGTCGATCGGCCTCGTAAAGTCCTAAACGAAACTTGGGGGAGCCTAACCGGGCTCCCCTTTTCGTGCTCCCACGCTACAGGACGATTTCGCTGACAGCGTACATCGTGAGGCCTCTTGTCCCGGAGTACCGCCATTACGACAAATCGGGTAAGGAGAGGATCAGTCCACCTCGAAGGGCGAATACGGGGGTATGTTCATGAGTTCAGCCGAGGGGCGCGCGATCAACGGAAAGCGCGAGCTGACCGAAGGTCTCGCTGCGCAGATCCTTGAACATATCCAAGGGGGCGGGCTCGCCGTCGGGACACATCTGACAGCGCAAGACTTGGCCGAGCGGTTCAGCGTCTCCCGCTTTCCGGTGGGCCAGGCGTTGCAACTGCTCGCCGCCAAGGGCGTCCTCACCCACGAGCGCAACCGGGGCTACTTCGTGTCCGACGTCAAGGATGCATCCCCGGAAACCCTCGGTCTAACGACCAGGGATGATGCCTCCGACGTTTACTTCAGGATGGCCGAGGATCACCTTCACGGCCGCTTGCCCGATCCTGCCTCCGAGGTCTACCTCAAGGAAACCTACGGAATAACGAAGGCGCAACTGAATGCGGTGCTGGGCCGGATCGCCCAGGAAGGGTGGGCGGAGCGCCGGCCCGGATATGGCTGGTCCTTCTCACCCATGCTGACCACACCGGACAGCCTGGAGCAGACCTACCGGGTGCGCCTGGCTCTCGAACCGGCGGCACTGCTGGAGCCGACCTACCGCCTGGATCCTGATGTAGCGGTCCGCTGTCGCGAGGCGGAACTCCGGCTCCTGGGCGGCGCCATCGAAACCGACAGTGCCGCTGCGCTCCACGAGCGCGGCGTGCGGTTTCACGAGGCGATCATCGGTGCATCCGGTAATCCGTTCTTTCTGGAAGCAGTCCGGCGGATCAACCGGGTCCGGCGCCTGCTCTCGTATCGTTCGATGGTCGACCGCAAGCGCTACCGCCAGCAATGCGAGGAACACCTCCAGATCCTCGACCTGCTGGAAGGTGAGCGGAACGAAGAGGCCTCCCAGGCGCTGCGCCGCCACTTGGAGCACACCATTGGAAATCTCCAGGAGATCAGGCCTATCCTGGAGCACTGAATAACGCACCTGGAACGAGGAAGAGGGAAACTTATGACAGTTGGGAACACCAGGGTGCGTGAGGCTGTCATTCGAACGATCGCGATGCCTTCGGACACCAATCCCGCAGGAGACATCTTCGGTGGCTGGCTGATGGCGCAGATGGACTTGGCCGCCGGCAACGCGGCTGCGCGGCGGGCCCGGGGGCGCTGCGTGACGGTTGCTGTCGACGGCATGGTGTTTCATACCCCGGTTCATGTGGGTGACGAGGTTTCCGTCTACGCTGATCTGATTTCCACGGGGCGCACATCCATGAAGTTCCAGGTCGAAGCTTGGCGCCGGTCCCGGGATGGAGACGAACAGATCAAAGTGACTGAAGCAGTCTTCACGTTTGTCGCTATCGACAGCGGTTCCCGTCCTCGTCCCCTGCCACCAGGTTAGGAACACTGGAATTGCTCAGTCTGATGACGAGCGGCACTCTGAGTTTAGTTGGCAGAAATTGGGAGTTTTGCCGAACACAGCATGTGCTGGGCGCTGAAGGCCCGAAAGGGGCAACACTGGCCTCTAGAGAGCATTTGAGCGTGTTCGGATGCTTCTATGGGCGCTCTCTGCGGTAAACCAATTCAGAGCATGCCACCCTCCGGAGCGGAGTGGTCTCCGAAGCGGGGCAGCCCAAATGGCTATCGGTACAATCCCTGTCGAGTTGTGGGATGAGATCAAGTTGAGGCCCGCCAGCCCTCGTTGTGGTCTGGCGGGCTGTTTGTACTTACACGGAGCCCGTTGGCTTCGGGTGTTCCAGGAAAAAGCGCATCATCTCGCGGCTTGCATCGGGCCCCATCGGTTCGGTGTACGAGCCAGCCGGACTTCCACCCGACCAGGCATGGCCCGCGCTGTGGAGAACCCAATGCTCAAGCAACGGGTGCCCGCTTTCATCGCAAGCCACCGTGCGCGTATAGCTTATCCCGCCCGGAGCCTGACCGCGGCTGACGGTTGTCCTGAGATCCGAGCCCGCTTTCGACTGAGCTATGACCTGGTCGCCGTTGACAGGGTTCACCGTGGTATCGCGATCACCATGGAATACAATGGTCCGCACAATCTGCTTAGCTCCACCCTGATGAGGTGCCCCGCCCTGCCGCATGGCAGCAAACGCGGAGGGCATGTCACGCGCCGCCCCGCACGCCAGTCCTGAGTGAACCCCCACGGCCGCATAGAGGTCCGGGTAGGCCGTGCCCATGATCGCTGCAGCTGCACCGCCAGCTGAGAGCCCAGCTACATACACCCGTCCCGGCTCGACAGAGAAGTCGTGCATGATCTGGCGGGTGATGCCGGCGATGAGCGACGGCTCTCCCCGATCCCGCTGCTGGTCGCCAGCGTTGAACCAGTTCCAGCACTTCGAGACATTGGCGGACTGGGTCTGGGCGGGGTAGGCAACAAGAAACGTCTGCTCCTCAGCCAGTTCGTTCATCCGCGTTCCTGCCGCGAAGTCGTCCGGCGATTGGGTACAGCCGTGCAGCATTACCATGAGCGGCACAGGCTGACCTGTGTAGCCGCTTGGGATGTAAAGCTTGTAGGTGCGGCTTCCCGCTTCGTTGGCAAAGGTCCGCTCCTCGAAGCGAGCTCCGTCCGGCAGGGGGGGCGGTGCACGTCTTGCCGCCCCTCCGACGAGCCCATCGAGACCAGGCGTCAGGCCAGGTTGACTCATTCGTTTGATGAAGTCGCGAAGGGCTTCCGGTACCTGCGCTTGATCCAAACCTGCGGCGGGACCGTTGAAAGCATTGGGCGCGGCGTTCGGGAAGGTGAACTTCGGCGCGGTCCATGCCCCTCCGCCGGACGATGGCGGCACCATATCGAGGATCCGCGCGGCAGGTCCGGCTGGGCGCTTGCCTATGTCTTGATCGTTTTCGTCCACAATGGGTGACTGATGGGCAGACGGAGGCATTCCCTGAAGGAGTGCCATGGCTTCTGCGAGCCGCCCCTCACGGGTCAGTCGGGTTGCCTCGAGAATGTTGATATTCGGGTTTGCGTTCATGGTTCTGGTCCTGTTGTTGGACAAAGCGAGGGCCTTCCCTTCCACGCCGGAAGGGTCTGGCAGGTTCGGGGGTGCGGCTGTGCTAGCGGATGGTCAGCGCATACGATCCTTCAGCGCCTCTTTGACGGCGGCGCTGGCGTGCAAGGTGCCAAGAACGTGCAGAGACCCAATCGTCTGCTTCGCGAGCTCAGCCGTGACATCGCTGGCGATGCTGGCGAGACCGAGAACTTGGATGTGCAGCATCTCGCCCGCCGCCTGGGCGGCTTCGAGATCTTGGCGGCTGAAATGACGCAGACCTAAGTCGAGTTGGTGTCGCTCGACCGATTTCCTGACAGCATCGTTGTGCCGATCAAGCTGGTTTCGAATAGCCGTACGGATGAAGTCGGTCCGATTGGAGTAGAAGCCTTCCTGGACAAGGAGGTCGATGTGACCCAGATCGACATAGCCAAGGTTGATCGTGATCTTCTCACTGTCCGAAGCCTTAGGCCGAAGTTCGTGAACGTTGTTCGCCATACTTGCCATCCCAGTACCATCTGCATGGATGGTAAATGGATGGCGCATCAGGTGAGTTCAAGGCCAATACCAAATCTTTCGCTGAACCCAATTCGCTTCTTCGCGTCTATATCCCTGGTCAGGCATTTAGAACGGGAGCATGGGCCCGGCGTGAGATCTGACTGGGAGACCGCAATGCCCACCGTCCAGCACATCTACTGCAGCGCCATCATCAGCAAGAAAATGTGCGATGCGCTCACCAGTTATGTCTTCTCGGTCAGCGCTGCCAAAGGAGGCGTGGACGAGTTCGTGGTCTATCTGGTCACAGGAGGCGGCAATCCGAGTTCCGGAATGGAACTTTATAACTTCTTCAAAGCAAGGCCCGAGCGCACCACCATCTACAACATGTCGAGCGTCGACTCGGCGGGCGTGCTGTTCTTCCTCGGCTTCCAGACGCGGTATGGCGTCCCAGCCTCCAGCTTCATGGTGCACCAAACCAAGTTCTCGAAGGCTCCCCTGCCCGATTGGTACAGCTACTCCGATCTGAAGAAATCCGAGATGGAGCTGCTTGCGGTCGATCAGAAAACTCACCGGGTTATAGCATCCGAGACAGCCCCGAAGGCTGAGGCGCCTCTCTCGGTGGAGGATGTGGAGGCTGCCGCTACCCGAACGACCATCTATTTTGCCGAGGATGCTCTGCGGCACGGCTTCATCGAGGAAATCGTCGTTCCAACGATGCCGATCCAGGATGTGTTCTACCTGACGGACCAGTATCTCGCCGGACTTCCTGATTGAATAGCGCTCGGCTCGAACTGCTAAAGAACAACTCGCTGCTGACCGCCAGCTTCTTCCTCAACCTGCTGTGCCGCTCGCTCCACAGCACCGGCGACAGCATCAGGATCCAGGTGGTGGACCATGTGACCGAGCCCCGGCAATGCGATGAACTCGCTCTGCGGCAATTCTCGATGCAGGCGCTCCGACTGACGGCCAACATCCGCAATCTGATCATCAGCACCTGTGATGATCGTAATTGGCATCCGCAACTCCCGATAGTGGTGCTGCATCTCCATTACTGAGGGAGTCATTAGGGCTGCGTCCTCAGCTGCGGCGCGTAGCTGCAAGGGCCGCAGCATCAACTCCTTGGGGAGCAGGCGATCGAACCGCTCCGGCACCTCCGCAGGCGCGAACATTTGCTTGATCAGGCCCGGCAGGATCGCGCGCGCGACCAGGGGAGAGATGGTGTGGCGCATCGCGTCGCCGATAACTGGAATAGCCGGCGGTGAGAACAGGAACGTGTCAGCTCGCAGCGTTGGGTAGTAATAGCCCGAGGCAAGCACGAGGCTGCGAACAAGCGATGGGGATTCCAACGCAAGGGCCACCGCGACTAGGGTGCCCCAGGAGTGCCCCAGGACGACAGCTTGCTCCACGCCGAGTTGACCCAGCGCGCGCTGGAATAGCTTCGCATGGGCTCTTGGAGTCCAGAGCTGGCGAGGCCTGCTGCTGTAGCCATACCCCGGACGGTCGAATACGATGACCCTGTAGCGAGACGCCAGGCGGTCCACGAGACCGCTGACGGTAAAGTCCTGAATCATGGTGCCGTTGCCATGGATGAGCACGATAGGCTCACCCTGACCGCGCTCGATGTAGTGCAGACGCACGCCATCAATATTGAGGAACCGGCCTATGGGAGGCGTTCTGCGCTCGGCAACCTCAGCTCTCTGCCGATTGTACAGAACAGCAGCGCCGAGTGCTGCGGCCGAGCCTGCCAGAACGGGCGCGAGCCACCGCCAGCGGCTCCAATGAGAGGTCTGCCCAGGACGGGGCGCCCTGCCCGGCCTTGTATTCATATGCCTATAACGATCGGTATTGGCCCGCTGCTTTTGCATTGAATGAGGGGCTGTCCCATCCGGGTTGCGCGAGCTTATCTCGTCTTTTGTTTCCGTACGGGACATTCAGGCTCTCCATGTGGGCTGATCGTGGAGAACGCCCGGGAGGCCAGTCGGTTTCTGCAGCGCATGATCTCGTTCGCTTATGGAGGCAGAGGGCCAGTTTAGGCAAATGTCGTGAAACGTGTTATGAAGAGACTTGCTGTCTGGGAAACGCCCCCCTGACTGGCCTCTTGGCGCTTCGATGATCGTCCCGCCGGGACACTTCAATACGCGCCGAGACTTCCCTTATGTCCACTGATTCACAGAGCCGCCGTCTTGTTCTCCTCGTGGAGGACGAAGCAATCATTGCCATGAACCTGCAGGCCGAATTGGAGGAAGCTGGCTACGCCGTCGTAGGTTCGTTCGACACCTGTGCAGGCGCACTGGCTTGGCTCGAGAATGAAACGCCGGATCTTGCTGTGCTCGATACAGTCCTGAAGGATGGATCCTGCAAGGCTCTTGCTGCCGAGCTCACCAAGCGCGGCGTAGGCTTCATTCTTTGGTCCGGCCATCTGCAGGACAAACAAACCCTTCAAGAGTTTGTGGATGCTGTCTGGGTGAGAAAGCCTTCCACGCATAAGACCCTTCTCAATGCGCTCGCGAGCCTCAGGATCGAGCTGCACCTGCAGGAGGCATAGGCGGGCGTGATGAATGTTCTCGTTGTCGAGGACGATACATTTATCCACGGCACCGCCACAACCGAGCCAGAGAAAGCGAGCCGTAGATCCGATAAGGAGCGTAGTAGTTCTGCCTCGGCACGGCAGAACTACAGATATGGTTCAAGGCGAACGATAGAGATGTAGCTGCAACTGAGGGCGGCTTCGACAATACTTGCTATTGATCAATAAATGACCTATATAGTTTTTATCGGATTTTGGCCGGACAATCGGGTCGTTTCGCTTTTGGTCTTTCCAGGCGCACGTTCGGACTTTCTTACCATTACATCGACGAACAGAGTCAAGGCCGCGCTTCATCGCGCCTTCGCTCACGTGCATCTGCATCAATCGCGAAAGGTTTCCCCATGATTACGGGCACTGTAAAATTCTACAACGACATGAAGGGCTTCGGCTTCATCCAGCCGAACGATGGCAGCAAAGATGTGTTTGTCCATGCCACCGCTCTTGAGCGCGCCGGCATGCGCAACCTCGTCGAAGGCCAGAAGGTTGCCTTCGATACGGCGGAGGACCGCCGCTCCGGCAAGGTTGCCGTCAACAACATCGAGAACGCATAAAGCCATTCTCTTCGGCGCAGGTTTACCTGCACCCGATCATCGAGGCCGCTCCCCTTGGGAGCGGCTTTTTGTTTGCCTTTTTGACGCTGCCACTGAGCAATCATGTGCCGGAGAACCAACTTGCTCCGCAACCACAAGATCCGCCAGCACTACCGATCCCTACTGCCACGCTAAAGTGAACTGCCACTCATCAGCGATGCCAAGCCTTCGACGAGTTCGTCCCTACGGAACTGCTTCGTGAGGCGCGGCAGGTCGGGCTCGATGCCTTCGCTTTCCGCATACCCGGAGATCACGAGGATCGGCACACTCGGCCGGAGCGTCTGAACAGCCCGAGCGAGGTCCGAGCCGGTCATGCCCGGCATCAGGTGATCGGTGACGAGAAGGTCGAACTTCGCACCGTTCTGCACCAACGCTAGACCCTCTTCGGCCGTGGCCGCTTCCAGCACATTGGAAGCATTCTCAGTTTGTTAAAGCGCCACAATACCGTGCAGTCGTCTTCAGGGCCCAGAAGGCAGCTTCGCCGGAACTCGGCGGCAATCCTGATGATTGTCGAGGACGGAATATGTTAGTTTCGGAGTGCCTGCCCAGATGGTGGATCAACCAAGCGCAAGTCCGGACGAGTTGCTGGATCAGCAGCGTGCGCCGGCAGATTTCCGGGGCTTTGTGCTCAAGGCAGAGTCCCTGGATGATATCCTCTGGCTTCAGATCTCCTGATGTCCCTGGTACCTCGGCCGAGTTCGAGCAGCACCGGCGTCAGAGTGCGGATCGGCACAGCCGCATGGAGCATCCCGAAGGAGCATGCCGCACCCTTTCCAGTGGCGGGATCCCACCTGGAGCGCTACGGCGCCGTTTTCAACGCGGTCGAGATCAACTCGTCGTTCTATCGCCCGCACCGGCCGGTCACTTACGAGCGCTGGGCAGCGTCAGTGCCTGAGGACTTTCGTTTTGCCGTGAAGATCCCGAAGACCATCACCCATGAGCGTCGCTTGAGAGACGTCACTGATATACTGGACCGGTTCCTGTCCGAGGTGAGCGGCCTTGGACCCAAGCTCGGTCCGCTGCTGGTTCAACTGCCACCGAGTTTGAGCTTCCAGTCTGGCATCGCTGACAGCTTTCTGAACGAGCTGAGGAGCCGGGCCGAGGGGAGCATTGTTTGTGAGCCCCGCCATGCTTCCTGGTTCACACCTGAGGTCGAGGCCCTGCTCGACACACTTCGGATTGCCCGCGTAGCGGCCGATCCTGCCCCTGTGGCAGGGGCTGGTGAGGCAGGCGGCTGGCGCGGCCTATCGTACTATCGCCTGCACGGCTCACCGAAGATCTACTACTCTGCCTACAGTCCAGATTATCTCGCGGGCCTCTCAGAGCGGCTCGTGAGCGACGCCACAGCAGATGTTGAGACTTGGTGCATCTTCGACAACACGACAGCATTTGCCGCGACCGGCGACGCGCTCATGACAAGAAGCCTTGTGCAGACCGGCCGCTCTAGGTCCGACGCAGGGTCTGCATCATCTCCGTGATGCGCCGCACGAGAGTGGCCCCAATTTAGGGCTTCGGTACAAAGTGACCGTGATCCGGAATCTCCGCAGGGTGCAGTTGGGCATAGCCGGATGAGATCAGCAGAAGCACATGCGGCCAACGCTGGTGGACCTGCTCGGCCAAGGCCAAGCCATCCATCGAGCCAGGCATGTTCACATCGGTAAACAGAACCTGCACCTCGCCGGCGCGCTCCTCCAGCACCCCGAGTGCTTCGTTGGCGTTCGCAGCCTCAAGGATCTGGAAACCTGCCTCATCCAACTCATCGGCAGCTGTCATGCGCACCAGCGGCTCATCGTCAACCACGAGGACCACGGGCGGAGTGGGAAATCCGTAGGATTCCATCATGCCACCGCCGGTTGCGGCTCGCGCACGGCCTTATCCGCCTGAACCAGGATGTCGAGGCCACGCCAGGGCTTCGACATGAAGGTGACGCAGTCCGGCAGATCGTCCAACCAGTCGCCTGCGGCACCGGAGGTGAGCACGACCCGGATCGTCGGCCAGAGCGTGCATGCCACTTTGGCCAATTGGACTCCGTCCATCACGCCTGCCAGCCTGACGTCGGCAAAGATCATCGCCACCTCGCCCCCGCGCTCCTGAAGGACGTCCAGCGCCGCTTCGGCGCTCTCCACCTCCACCACATTGAGATCGGCCTCCTCCAGCAGGGCAGCAGCGAGCTGACGGACATATGGATCGTCCTCCACGACCAGCGCGATGTGCAGCTCGTACTGTTGGTCGCTCATGGTCGCCCTCGAGGGCTTTCCATTCGCCTGAGGATGGCCACCAGCTTCTCCGGCACCGGTTCCTTCAACACATCCCGGTAGACTTCCGCGAAGGCTCGGGCGATCATGAAGGTAGCCACGTCCGGATGCAGTTCGTCGACACGCGGCAGGCGCACGTCGCCAGAAGCGTCGTGGGGCATAGGGTTTCTCCTTGACCTTTGTTTTCAGCCTGGCGCGACGCGTCCAGGTCGCTTGGGCCAACATACATTAACGAGGGGAATTCCCGACGTGCGGGCTGGTTTCAGCGTGGCGGCAAAAACCCTGCACCGGGGCGTCATGCCGTCAGCCCAAAGGCTAGTCATCGAATGGCTTATCGGGCTGAGACCTGCGATCTGTAAGTCCTGAGGCATGCCGAACGTATCTCGCTGCCGCTGAGTATGTATTCCTATGCATGTTCGTTGCTGACGGCATCGGTCAGGCACTCATATTCCGGGCAGCCCCTGATCATCGCCATGCTGGCAGTGCCGATCCTGATCTAAGTTTACCTTAACTCTGGCTTGGCCTACCTGCTCAACCGGATCGCGGGCGAGCAGCACTGCGTCGCGGGTCCCTCGGCTCTGATCGGCGCCAGCAATTTCTTGGAGCTCGCGGTGGCAGCAGCCATCAGCTTGTTCGGGTTCAAATCCGGCGCGGCGCTGGCGACGGTGGTCGGCGTTCTGATCGAGGTGCCAGTGATGCTATCGGTCGTGTGGATCGTGAACCGCAGTCAAGGCTGGTACGAGCGCGGTGCCGTGCGTCACAGGCTACCTGCGGCTAGTCCCAAGCGGGGAGTCCAGCCCGGTGAGTGACCTCACGAACACCGACTTCTCCGTTCTCGGCATGCCGGATTTCGGCAAGAGGAGTTGCGTCGTGAGTCTATGCGACCTCCCCGCATCCTCCTGCTCTGTCGACCCATGCGCAGGACGAGCGTGAAGGATTCCGTCAATCGGCGGGACGATTCTCAGGATCGCCAGAATGGTTCGAGAGCCGCGAGCTTCTGATAATGTGCTTTCGCATCGGCTAGCAAGCCGTCAACCCGGGACATCTGCTCCTGATGGAGTGCATCAGCGGCGGATGATGGCTCCATGTGAGACCCCACAGCAATGTCGTTGAGTTCCCCAAGCGTCTCCTGCAGCGCCTCAAGGGTGCTCAAAGCGGCCCGCTTCCTCTTCTTGGCACCACCACCTGTGAACAGGCTCTCGAAGAACTCGGATGCATAGCGAAGCTTCTTGATCTCGATCCGCACCTGGTGGCGCTCCTCGGGATCGAGCTCCATGAGGTTTCTGCCGCGCTTGATGATCTTCTTCCAGCGCCGGCTGAGTTCCTCCTCCGCCAACACCGCGATCGGCTGTTCACGACGCTTGCGAGCGGGCTTGCTCCCATCCTGCAACCAGTCCCCAGACTCGATCCAGGCAGCCGTCCCGAGGACACCGTTGATGAAGCGTGCTGACGCGATGGTTTCCTCAACCGTCCGGTAGGCTCCGTGGCGCCGCTTTCGGTACTCAGCCAGGAGGTTCTGGTAGCCTTCGTCGTTGCCGTGCTCATCCTGAGCCGGCTCAAGGACCTTGGTGATGTAGACGTCCAAGTCTCGTGCCTCACCCAGCACATTGGCCATCCACTTGAGCTCGTCCTTGATCAGGTCCCGTTTCTCATCTTCGACAACGGACTTGAACAAGGTGATAGCAGCTCGAAGGCGCCGCAGGGCAACGCGCATCTGGTGGACGGCATCAGCCTCAGGCGCGCGCCGGACGATCGCCTCGTTGGCTATCAAATGCTGCAGGCACGATGCACCGACGCGCTGAAAGGCGCCTGCGCTCGGCATCTTCCGCTTGAGCACCACCGGAGGTGCTTTGACCCGCGTGGGATGTTCGTCAGAGGCAGCCTCGAAGCCTCGCTCAGCCTTGGTCTTGAAGCTCAGGCGCAAGGGCGTTGCTGTGGATAGTGCAAGGGCAAGTTGGAACAGATCTGCCGGTGCGCCGTCCTTGAGTTCAAGTTCAAGCTCGCCAAAAGAGACCGTCCGCTCCTTTCCCTCGACCCTGCTGTCATCCGCAGCAAGCTCGATGATGGAGCTCTCGAACGACACTGTGTGGAGTGTCCGCTCTGTCAGCACCCGGAAGACGGGTTTAATTGAGCCGCTATGCTCAAGGAGCGGTTTTAGGCCGGTTTTCCCTGCGAGGTTATAATCGGGACTGTCGCTATCGACCTCCTGTTCCCACTCGTACCGAGCCAGGGCAATGCCATCAGGTGAACGGGCGGCTTTGATCGTCTGGATGCGCCGGTCCCCATTGCGTCTGACCCGGAGCGAAATCCCGGCCTGCTGCAGGGCATGATCCGGCGTATCGAAGTAGGTCGAGTGGAGTGTCTGCGCCGCTGCACCGTTGGATCGTTCTTTAAGAAGCGGATGTGCCAGTACCCTCTTGAGCTCAGAAGGAGCAACCTCCAGCTTCAGCTCGACTTCCTGAGGAGCGGTGGGTTTGGCCGGCATGGGTCATCTCAGGTTCTAGCTCTGAATGCGGAACGTCAGCCCACCAGAGCGGTTCCACCACAAGCGGGACTTTGACAGAAAGAACCAGCCAACCATGTTCTTGCAGAGCGTCATTCATCGCGTATTCGGACCCTACCAGCAGTTCGGAGCTTTGCCGTTCAGGTGGGGCCCCAACGGCTCTCTCAAAGTGATGCTCGTGACAACACGCGGCCGCAAGCGCTGGATGATCCCGAAGGGCTGGCCCATTCCTGGCCTCGAGCCGCACGAGAGTGCAGCCCGTGAGGCCTTTGAAGAAGCAGGCTTGGTTGGCTACGTGGATCCGAAAACCATAGGGTCATTCCGGTACAACAAGCGCCTTGGCCCTCGGCAAGTCAGGTGCACCGTCGAGGTTTTCCAACTCCACGTTGACCATCAGAGGGCACATTGGCTTGAGAAGGGGGAGCGGGAGACGAGATGGTTCAGTGCCAAGAAAGCAGCAAGCCTGGTGTCGGAGCCGGACCTGAAGAAAATCCTCCTTAACTTTTACCCCAGCCGCCATTCCTCGGATGAAGCCGAGATCAGGTCCACGTCTTGAGTAGTGGATTACGACCAAGACAGCTGAGGCTGAACTTTTCTGCGTCCAGTGCTCCAACTTCTCAGGACTTGTTCACGCTTCGAAAGCATTAGGGTTGGAGCCCAGAATTACGCAGATGTATTTCGCGCCGATCACAGGAACTATGTGTATGAGCATGAGAGATGAGGTCTCCCATACCGTGTCATAAAACTGTCATTGAAACTTCACTGTAACAGTTCTGTGACACCTGTTATCGACCGCAATGTTGATCTCAGGAGAAGACACCATGGCTGCGGATAAAAAGAGCACCCCTCAGGACCTGCTCGTGACCATCGAGAAGGCATAGCGACGAGGCAAGAAGCTTGAGAAGACCCTTCTTAGGATTGTCGCTCAAAGCGAGCCTAGCTCTGAGGTGGAAAGCCTTCTTAAGTCTGTTCAACAGGGCCTGAAGATCTTGAAGAAAGAGGCCAAGAAGGTCCAGCACCCACTCGCTTCGAACACGAAGAAGGTGCCAGCTCAGCGCAAACCTGCGCCGGTAGCGAAGACTCAGACAGAGAATTCCTCAGTACCTGTCAGACCTTCCCGTAAGACGAAATCTTCCAAGGCTGATGTATCATCTGGCAAAGAAGCACCCCTGCCTGACACCGGCAGATAGCATCTCTCGCCCAGAACAGGAGTGGAGATGTGGACGCGCGCCTCACGAAACCTGATGCTTCTATGTAGCCCTGAAGGCTGCATCAAGATGGATTATGGCGTCTGATCGCCCCTGCCTTTATCAGCAACATGCATACAAACAACGATGACATCAGACTTCCTAGGAGGCCGCACCCGAAGCCATTTTCGGCACAGACCGGTTACAAGTGTAGGCGGAACGAGGAGGGCAGTGAGAACCGACAAGATAAGCAGCTGACTGTTGGTTTGGGATGCGATTTTGAGATTAATCTCATCCTGGAGCAAGCGGGCGCGATCCCCCATCAATCAGGCGTTCGCCGAACCGAAATAGGCGCACGCTCTGTTGGAGTGCTACATTACACATCAGCAGCAAAGGTTGCGGTGGCGCCAACTATAGCCACCCAAGCAAGCTTTCTCTTGATCTTACAGAAACATAGGGCGCCCGTAGTGGTTCACGTTCTAAAGGATCCCCTGCCCTTCCAAACATCCGCCTTCCGCTCCATCCATGACCCATGCCTTAGGTCCGGGAAGGGCCAAGAGCTGACCTTTACCGGAGCCCATCTCATAGCGCCTGCCCTCCTTTCATATGGTTGAAACAGATGCATGAATGACGCCCCGGAGTCTCTCGTTCAGGCAGTCCCCTGGCTCCCGATCGGTTCGACTGGAATGGTGTGGAGGGGACTTAGACGGTGGCAGCGGAAGACTGGCACGGCGCCTTTGCCTCGCAACGGGATCATTCCAAGCGGTTCCGCATCGGCTCGTTCCTTGATCAGGCTCCAGGCCTGCTCGCTCAGGTGGACGTAGCCGCTCTGACCAACCGTAACGAGCCGCGACGCAACGTTCACGGTGTCCCCCCAGAGATCGAAGCTAAACTTACTCCTGCCAACAACCCCAGCAATCACGGGCCCAAAGTGCAGGCCGCATCGGAGCTCCCAACCGGCTGGTCCGGTGCGGGCTGCCTGTATCATGTCAAACGCGCAGGAGAGCCCAGACATGACCGGGTCTGAATGCGGTAGCAAAAGATTGCCGGTGGCAAGAAACGCGTCGCCAACCGTCTTGATCTTCTCCATGCCATAGCGGGCGGTGAGCCCTTCGAACTCCTCGACCAAATGCTGCAGGTGCCGGATCACGGTCTCTGGAGGATGTTGGTCGCAGTAGGCAGTGAAGCCGGAGATATCGCAGAACAGCACAGCAACCTCTGGGTACCGGCGCGGCTCCACTCTGCCCGTGGCCTCCAGCTCGGCCACCGCTGGGCTTGGAAGGATTGCATGCAGTAGTTCATTGAGCCGTCCTCGCTGGTGTTCGATCTGGGCCAAGTTGGCCCTTTCCTGATCGCGGAGGTGCTTCTTCTCCAGGCATGCTCTGATCCTAGCCCGGAGCAACACCTTGTTGAAGGGTTTTGGCAGGTAGTCTTCCGCCCCGAGCTCGATGCAGTGAACCACACGTTCGAGGTCGCTTGCAGCGGAGATCATGATGACAGGAATGTGCCTCAGGAGCTGATCCTCTCTGATCGCGGTCAGGACTGCGATGCCGTCCAATCCTGGCATCATGACGTCAAGGAGGACGAGGTCGAACGGGCTTCGGGAAAGCAGCGTGAGCGCATCCTGGCCGTTGCTTGCCGTCGTGACGTTTGCGTAGCCCTCCCGCATGAGGCGTTGGACTAGCGTGAACTGGTTGTTGTCATCGTCATCAACAACGAGGATGGCGGCATCGTTCATGGCCTGTCCTGTGTCGGGAGCAGCGCCCTGATTTTTGCCAGGAGCCTCGCCCATTCTACCGGCTTGACGTCATACTCATCGCACCCCGCCTCGAGCGCCTGTGTCCTGTCGTTCGACATGGCATGGGCGGACAGCGCGATTACAGGGATATGTCTCGTGGCACCATCGGACTTGAGCCGGCGGGAGGCCTCCCACCCGTCCATGATGGGCAGGCCCAGATCCATCAGGATCAAATCTGGGCGCTCGGCTTTCGCGACTTCAACACCGCTCGCGCCGTCTCGTGCAATCAGCACGTCAAAGCCGTGCCGCCTGAGGCGGTTCTGCAACATGTAGATGTTGTCATCATTGTCTTCCACGTACAGAATGCGCGCCATGTCCCGCCCCTTAGGCTGCCTCTGCCTGGACGGGCGCATCCACCGGCAGTCGGATTGTGAACTCGGATCCTTTCCCTTTCTCGCTCGTCGCCTCGATCTCGCCCCCCATAAGCGTGACCAGACGTCTGCTGATGGCGAGACCCAGGCCTGTGCCACCGTACTTCCGGTGCTTTGCAGCCCCCGCTTGATGAAACTCCTGGAAAAGGCGCGGCAGCTGATCCGCATCAATCCCCATGCCGGTGTCGCGCACCCGGAGCTCGACCTGTTGTCCCTCTCGCCTCGCAAAGAGGGTCACCTCTCCGTTTTCGGTGAACTTGCAGGCGTTCGAGAGAAGGTTGAGAAGAACCTGCCGTAGACGCATTGGGTCGAGCACCGCCCGACCAAGATCCATCTGGACGTCTAGCCTGAGCTGGTTAGCGTGCTTCTCCGCCAAGGGCTTAGCGGTATCGACCACGTCGTCCAGCAGTGGACCAAGGTCTATATTCTCGGGCTGAAGCTCAAGCTTGCCAGCCTCGATCTTCGCAAGGTCGAGGACCTCGTTGATCAACTGAAGGAGGAGCTTACCTGCCCGCAACACGCGCCCGAGCGGCTCGTCGAGGTGCTTGTCGCCGTCAACCTCCGCGTCCTCCTTCAGCATCTCGGTTATTCCAATGATCGCGTTGAGCGGGGTACGCAGCTCATGACTCATGCTAGCGAGAAAGTCGGACTTAGCCCGGCTGGCCGTCTCGGCGAGCTCCTTGGCCGCCCGTAGCTCGCTTTCGACTTGCTTGAGGTCGGTGAGATCGAAGTAAGTGAGCATCCGCCCTCCGTCCGGAAGCGCCACCACCTCGTATTGCAGCACGCGTCCATCTGGACGATGCCATTCTCTTGGAGGCACGTCGGCGGCCTGGATCTCATTGAGCCTTCGCTCGATGTAGGATGGCCACTGCTCATCTGTTACGCCATGCAGGCCAGTGGACCGGAGCGCCCCCAGCAGGTCCTCGATCCCAACATGCGGGCGTAGCACATCTCGAGGAACACTCCAGAGGTCGCGGAAGGCGCGATTGAACATCCGCACCCGGAGGTTCGGGTCGAGGATCAACACCCCGTAGTCGATGGTATCGAGCACGACCTGGCGCTCGCGTAAGCTCTGCTCTTCGATCTCGACAGCCGTGTCACGAAAGATCGACAGTGCCTTGGCCATCGCGGCGATCTCGTCTTTGCCATTGGAGTCCGGCAGGGGAGTCCGCAGGTTACCTGCAGCGATTGCCAACATGCTGCGGCTCAGGGCGAGCAAACGACCGGCGAGATGCCGGTCAGCGTAGAGCCATGCGAATGCCAGAAGGAAGAGAACAGCCGAGCCGCCGATGACGATCCCAGCAATGACAGGCCTATCATGGATGGATCTCTCATGATCAACGGCCTCCTGCAGTTCGCGTCGAAGCTCCACGGTCATCGAGTTGAGTGCTCCCTCGAGGGCGAGGAGCGCTCGGTCCGCGTAAATGGCACCCTGGATGAGGCTGTTGATGTCTCCCTTAGCGAGCGTGGCGAGTTCCTCCGAGCGGGCATAATCTTTGCGCGCCTGGTCGAGGGCGGCACGGAGGGCTTGGAACTGTTGCGGGTCGACCTCCCGAGCGGCGCTTGCGTTCGTGACTGCGCCAACCGCGCGGTCCAGCCTGTCCCACAGTTCCTGCCGCGTCGAGCGGCTGTCCAAGGACGTTGCTTGGCCGGCGACAGCTCCCGATGGTAGTTTCCTGACCTCCTGTCGCAGCTTGCCAACAAGATCCAGCGCGTCAAAGTCCGCCTCGATTGCCTCGTGAGCCGATGCGATGAAACTTGCAGCGCTCTGAAGTTCCCGGACGAAGTGATTGACTGCTATCACCTGGACGACCAGCAGGCCAATTGGCACCGACATAGCCAGAAGAATCTTGTTACGGATACGCATACGGGACCTTTCTACCGGTCGATCAGCGCCGTCTCCTATCACCACAGCGTCGTCACAAGTGTCCACGCTCGCGCCAACTGTTGAAGATCGCGCGCTCCTCACCGTCCGCCCCATCGAGCGCCTGCTCCGGAGTCAACCGACCGGTAGCGACGTCTGCAAACATCTTCGAGACAATTCCCCGCGCGTAGATCTCGCTGACGGCCGGGTTCGTGTATCCGGGATGGCCGACGTTCGTGGTCCAGGACGCAACATCCTTCATGAGCCCGTACTTCGCCGCGATGCCGTTGCCGGCGGCTCCGGTCAATCCTTCGAGGTCGGGTACCGTCGCGGGATAGCACGGCATGTTCTGGAAACCACTTGCGAGGAAGGCAGCATTCGACTGGCCAACATAATCGATCAGGAACTGCTTGGCGCCTTCAGGGTTCTCGGCGAACTTCCAGATCGAATAGGTGTAGAACCCGAAGGAGCCGAGCCGAGACGCTGGTCCGGCCGGCATTGCAGCCAGCCTCAGGTCACCGGCAAAATCCAGCTTCATCGACTCGGCCGCCCTGGGGATCGACAGGCTGTCAACCGTGAGGCAGCCCTCGCCGGTGAGCATGAAGCGGTTGTTCGAGGCTCCGTCCCACCCGAGCACGTCCGGGATCATCGCCTGCTCGAAGAGGTTTTTCACGTATCGTAGCGTGTCCAGGGTCGCCTGAGACTTCAGCGTAGGCCTACCGTCTGCATCCTGTTCCGACGCGCCGAAGGAATACATGATCGAGCGCAATGTCTGTTCACAGTTATGTTCCGGAGCCAGGCTAAAGACCGCGGGTTTTCCGTCGAGCAGTTTGATCCGTCTCGCTCCCGTCAGCACGTCATCCCAAGTGTTCGGAACTGCTTGTGCCTTGGCCCACAGGTCACTCCGGTAGGTGATGAGCGCTGGCTGGTAGGCGGCAGCGAAACCGGAGTAGGTTTTGGTTTTTGGGTTGAAGTGCGCCCGGAGTGCGAATTCCGTAGGCTTGCCGTAGCGCCTCGAACACTCCTCAAAGATCTCGCGATGATCGATGAGGTGGTCCGCGAGGACGGCATGCGGCGTGACGAACTGGATTAAGTCATGTCCCCGTTGAGCTTGGATTTCGGACACCGCGCGAGGGGTTAAGTCAGCAAAGCCAACATTGTCGACTATGACGTCCACGTCATTAGTCTCCCCCCACTTCCGAGCAAAGGTTTCATTGAACCAAGGATCGTAGGCAGGAACAAAATGCCGCCACTGCATGATCCTGAGCGTCTTCCTCTGCGCACGCGCCCGTTTCGGAGCAAGGCTGACGCCCGTTGCGGCGAGCGCTGCACCTGACCCTGCCAGCATCCCACGCCTTGTGATCGTGCCTCCAACCCTCATGCGGCTATCCTCCGATATCTAGACCGTCGCACTTCCCGGGGAAGGCGACGGCAATTGGATCAGTTGAAGGTATGCAGCTTGAGCTTTAGCGAGCCGTCCGGCTGCCGTTCGAATACATGGGTGGCGATGCCACTGAACCGGGTCGGCTTCCCGGCAGCATCCTTACCAGTAGCGGACCATTTAGCCGCGGCAATCACGATTTTATCGTCCCCCGCGGTCCTGATCAGGTCAAGGGCGTGATCGGTGATCCCGCCAGCGAAGAGACCGGAGTAGAATTTCTCGACACCGCTGGGACCTTGAACAATATCGTGGGTGGCAGGCAAAAAAGATGCGTCGCCAGTGTAGAATGCTGCCACCGCCTCAGCGTCGCCTTTGTTGAAAGCAGCATCCCAGGCTAAATAGGCTGCTCTTACTTGGTCATCGAGTGGGCCGGCCCCAGCCGCTGAGGGTATCGCGATCAAGGCTGCCGCCAGGAAATGCCTCATAACGCTCGGTGCAGACATTCCGTCCTCCCGTCAGATGGGCCGAGCACAGGGTCATGCACAAACCCCAGGACGCGCCGGGCACATGTGGCAACGAAGCTGCGCCTTTGGCGAGAATGTGTCAATCCTCCCGCAGTTGTGACGGTGTTCGACGCGAAACGCTGTCGAGCTCTGGTCTGGACGGCGGTTCCGCCGGCATCCCATCACCCCATTAAGGTGGAGGTGCATTTAGTCTTGCCTTGCAGGTTTATGTGTAAGGCTGCTTTGTGTCAGACGGAAAAAATTCGCATACTTTGCGAAATGTCCGTTTACGCGAGGATCGCTGCCCTTTGGCTGCCGCATCTAGTCCAGCATAGTGGATAGGTGCCTTGCTTCGCTGGCTGACTTTCGCGGCAAATAAAAAGCTCTCCGAAGGGCCAATACTGAAGAGTTTTAGGAACACGGCACCAACGTGCGTAGGATCACCGCGGCGCCACGAGAACAGGCGTATCCGTCGGCATGCGTTCATCCTCGAAGAGGGAAGACGTTGCATGGCCCAGGTGATTGCCACCGCACCGAGGCTGAGATCTGGCCGGAGCCATCGCCCGGCCGCCGTTGAGGCGATGCTGGTCCTGACCTTTGGAATGCTCATGGGGGCCCCAGCTATCCCACAGCCAGCAACCGCAACTCCGCCGCCGACGCTGCAGGAGACCGGCCTCTATGCCGATTTCGGCACCTTGCAGATCGATCCCACACATCTCGCCTTTGCCCCGCAATACCCGCTCTGGAGCGACGGGGCCGCCAAGCGCCGATGGATCTCGCTTCCGCCTCGCACAGCGATTGACGCATCCGATCCGGACTCCTGGGTCTTTCCGGTGGGCACACGCTTCTGGAAGGAGTTCTCCTTCAACGGCCAGAAGGTTGAAACGCGCTACCTTGAACGCCGAGCTGACGGCCAATGGCTCTATGCCGCGTATTCCTGGAGCGCCGATGGCCGCGAGGCGCACCTGGTCTCGCCACGTGGAAAGCGCGGCGCGTATACACTCGCGGGCGGGCGCTCGCATACAATTCCGGGCATCAGCGACTGCAAGGCATGCCATCAGGGAGGCCGATCCGAGGTTCTGGGGTTCAGCACTCTTCAATTATCGCCGGAGCGGGATCCCGGCGCGCCGAACGCCGAGCTTCGACCTGAACCGGACATCGATCTTCGCTCCCTCGTCGACAAGGGTCTTCTTGCCGGCCTGCCCAAAACCCTGCTGGACTCGCCCCCTCGGATTATGGCTGCATCGGCGACGGAGCGGGCCGCCCTGGGCTACATGCATGGCAATTGCGGCCATTGCCACAACGACCATGGCTCGCTACGAAACATTGGGCTGTTCCTGCGACAAGGCGTGGAAGCCGCGGGTCAGCCTGCGATTGCCAGCACCGTTGGGCATCCGGTCAAGAAGCCAGCCCCCGGGCAGTCGCGTGATGCGGTGCTGCGCGTTGAGCCGGGGCATCCGGAGCGGAGCGGCTTGATGCAAAGGGTCTCCTCCCGATATGCCGCCTTACAGATGCCGCCGCTTGGAACTGAGCTGGTCGACGATGAGGCGGTAGCCCTGCTTTACCGCTGGATCGCGGAGACGCAGGACCAGCGCCAACAAGCCAACCTCGCGCCAAAAGGAGAATAGCCATGCCCCGCACCCTGCCTCTGCTAGTGACGACTGCCTTGCTGGTGCCGAGCACCGTTCCGGCCCAGGACAGCGCCGCAAGCGCGCAGGTGAAGCGCGGCGAGTATCTGGTGTCGATAGCAGGCTGCCACGATTGCCACACGCCCTGGGTCATGGGATCCGACGGGCCCGAGCCCGACTTGAAGCGGGCTCTGTCGGGTCACCCACAGGATCTCACCATTACGGCGCCGGCCAGCGTCTCCCCACCCTGGAGCGGTGCCATGACGCCTACCTCGACAGGATGGTCGGGTCCTTGGGGCGTGAGCTTTTCGGCCAATCTCACACCGGATCCGGAGACCGGTGTGCTGAGCGATTTCACCGAGCAGCAGTTCATCCAGACTATACGCACGGGCCGGCATCAAGGCCAGGGTCGGCAGATCCTGCCGCCGATGCCGTGGCCGGCCTACTCAAAAATGACCGACGACGACCTGAAAGCCGTCTTCGCCTACCTCCGTCAGATCCCTCCCGTGAAGAACAAAGTGCCCGATCCGCTACCGCCGAAGCAGTAATCTCAAAGCGAGGGATCAGGTGCTTCTTAAGCGCAGCTTAGTATGGTCGCGCTCACCGCGCGAATTTTGAACTTCGTCTTGTGGCAGTCTGAGTCATGATCGAACCTTCGGCAGCTTTATGAGTGAAGCGCCCTCACATTCGTTTTCTGTTACTAAGAAACATGACTGGCGCAAGTGACTGCTGAGACGTTGTGCAAGCCTACAGCTCCTCCCCTGCAGCGACCTCGATCAGACCTAAGTCGCCTCGGACCTCGGACCTCAGTCCAAGTTGCACGCTTTGCCGGCTCATTCACACTGAGACGGTGATGACTTCAAGCTGAAGTCAAGAGCCAGCAGAGGGCGCAGGGGGCTGCAATGGTCATGGAGAGGCGCTGCCACAGCGATGCGCAGTTCCCACGCTGCTGGGCAAAGCTTACGGAAACCTATGAGGTGGACGGCAGGTGTGAGACAGCTGCGGCATTGCTGACCCGCTATCCCGCGCCGCTAATGGGCGCAAGGCCCGCGCCTCCACCGATCTGGAAGGTTCCTCCGGCTACGAATTACACAAGTTATTTCGATGCCGCCATTGCGCGGCTGAAGGCTGAGCGGCGCTATCGCTCTTTCGTTGACCTCGAACGTCTGGCCGGGCGTTATCCCAAGGCAATCTGGCACTCCCCGAACGGTCCGCGCCCCATTACGGTCTGGTGCTCCAATGATTATCTCGGCATGGGCCAGCATCCCTCCGTCGTCGAGGCGATGATGAGTGCGGCTCTCCGGCATGGAACGGGAGCCGGCGGCACGCGCAACATTTCCGGCAACAGCCATCCCCTCGTCGAACTGGAGCGTGAGCTTGCCGACCTGCACCACAAGGAAGCGGCACTGGTCTTCACCTCAGGCTATGTCTCGAACCAGACCGGCATCGCGACGCTCGCCCGGCTGATCCCGAACTGCCTGATCCTCTCGGATGCGCTGAACCACAACTCCATGATCGAGGGCGTGCGCCAATCCGGCTGCGACAAGGCGATCTTCCGCCACAACGATCTCGAGCACTTGGAGGAGTTGCTCCAGGCGGCAGGCGACCGGCCCAAGCTCATTGTGTTCGAGAGCATTTACTCCATGGACGGCGATGTGGCGCCCATCCGCCAGATCTGCGACCTGGCCGAGCGCTACGGCGCCATGACCTATATCGACGAGGTCCATGCGGTAGGCATGTACGGCTCCCGCGGAGCAGGTCTCGCGGAACGCCTTGGCGTGATGCACCGGATCGACGTGATCGAGGGCACGCTCGGCAAAGCCTTCGGTGTCATGGGCGGCTACATTGCAGCTGCTGCTTCGGTCATCGATGCCGTGCGCAGCTATGCGCCGGGCTTCATCTTCAGCACGGCTCTGCCCCCGAGCGTGGCGGCCGCAGCAACAGCGTCCGTCCGCCATCTCAAGGTTTCGCGATCTGAGCGTCAGGGGCAGCAATGCCAGGTCGCTCAGCTCAAGGATGCCCTGATCCGCGCCGACCTGCCCCTGCTGGCAACCCCAACTCATATCGTGCCGGTGATGGTGGGTGATGCGGAGGCTTGCAAGGCGGCCTCCGACCACCTGCTGGAGAAGCACGGCATCTATATCCAGCCGATCAACTACCCCACCGTGCCCCGCGGCACGGAGCGCCTGCGCATCACTCCGGGCCCTCTACATACCGAAGCTCATATTGCGGCATTGACGCAAGCTCTCGTCGAGACGTGGAAGGCACTCGATCTGCCCTTCAGCGGATTGGTGCTCGAACCGCAGGAGCGCATGCAGACGTTGTGGACGATGGAGCGTAGCCAATGATCCGCGGCGCTTTTCTCCTGCTCATGGTCGTGTGCGCAGGAGGGCTCTGGTATGTGTTATCAGGAGCGGAGGGACAGGCCGCAGCTCGGACCTCGGCTATCAAGCTGCTGGGGCCTTCAAGTACAGCTCCCAATCCTACAGCGCCGGTTCAGATCTCCCCATCGCAGAACATCCAGCCACCGGTCGCCGTGATCACCGTCCCGGTCCATGCAAGGGCAATGCCGATCACCCGGACCAGCATCGGCTGGATCGAGCCGACGGCACGCGTCATTGTGCGGACCCGCATCGACGGCACCATCGTCGAGCGGCATGTCCGTGACGGTGCTGAGGTCGCAGCCGGTGACCTTCTGTTCCGCCTCGACGATCGCGAGCTCCAGGCGCAGATTGCCCGCGGGGAGGCAGCCCTTGTCCGCGACCGAGCCGTGCTGGCCAAAGCGCAGGCTGCGCTCAAGCGAACCCAGGAGTTGTTGGCCCGATCCGTCTCCACTCAAGCCCAGGCCGAAGAGGCCGAGGCCGAGGTCAGGATTGCCGCGGCCAACGTTGCGGCAAGCGAGGCGGCACTCGCCATGGAACGGGCCAAGCTGGGGCACACCAGGATTACGGCGCCGATCAGCGGACGTGCCGGCGTCGTTCAGGGTGACGTAGGTCATGTCGTGCGTGGATCCGACCTCTCCGGGGATGGACTGGTCACCATTACACGCATGTCACCCTTGCAGGTCTCGTTCTCCCTGCCGGAGCGCGATCTTCCGTTGCTGCGCGCGGCTTTTGCCGATCCCAAGGACAAGGGCCGCGCCCGCGTTCTCGCCGGCCAAGATGTTCAAATGTCAGCGGAGGCGGACCTGACATTCATCGATTCGTCGGTTGACGTCAGTTCAGGCACAATCCTGGCGAAGGCTGTCTTGAATGCCAGCAATGGATTATGGCCGGGGCAATATGTTCGCATTGATCTGACGCTCGGCACATATCCAGAGGCGGCGACCGTGCCGCTCGTCGCGCTGCAGGCGGGCGGCGGCGGCTCCTATGTCTACGTTGTTGGACCAGGGGACATCGTCGAGATGCGCCCGGTTGAGCCCCTCGACACCAGGAATGACGAGGCCGTAATCGCCAAAGGGCTCAATCCCGGCGAGCGCGTGGTAGTCGAAGGTTACGCGCGGCTGCGGGAGGGCAGTTCAATAATCGAGGCAGCTTTGGCTCCTAAGCCGCTGGCGCAGAGTTCCCGCACGGCGGAAGTCGGACCCGTGCGCCGATGAATGCTTCGGCCCCCTTCATCAGACGGCCTGTCGCTACACTCCTGCTGACCGCAGCCCTGACGCTTGCGGGGCTCATGGCATACCGGCATCTTCCTGTCGCCGCCCTACCCCAGATAGACAGTCCTACTATTTCCGTCATGACCGTGCTGCCAGGTGCGAGTCCTGAGACCATGGCGACTACCGTATCGATGCCACTGATAAAGGAGTTCTCGACTATCCCATCCGTTCGGGAGATCAGCACGACCAACGTTCCCGGCGCGTCCTCGATCACTCTGGAGTTTGCACTTGAGCGCGACATCGATATGGCGGCGACAGATGTCCAAGCCGCCATCGCACGCGCACAGCCGCAGCTGCCGGTTGAGATGGAGAGCCCGCCTGTTTACCGCAAACTCAACCCGGCAGACGCCCCAGTCGTGCTGATCGTCCTGAGAAGCGACACATACCCCCTATGGCGGCTCGATGCGTTCGTCCGGACCGTGATCTCACCGCGTCTGTCTGCAATTGCCGGCGTCGCCCAGGTCACAATTTCAGGCAGTCAGAAGTATGCTGTGCGCATTCAGCTTGATCCACTGACTCTGGCAGCACGCGGCATCGGCATGGACGAGGTGGAGCGCGCCGTCCGAGCGGCCAACGCTCATATGCCCATCGGATCTCTCACGAAATCGGACCAGCGGCTCAACCTTGAGGTCATAACACAGCTTGGTGACGCGCAAGCCTGGCGCGATCTCATCATTGCGAACCGTAATGGTCGGCCTCTTCGCCTTGGAGACGTCGCCAAAGTGATCGACTCCGTTGAGGACAATCAGCGCGCCAGCAGGCACGATGGCTCACCTGCGCTTGTCTTGGCGGTGCAGCGCCAGCCTAATGCAAGCACAATAGACGTGGTGGATCAGGTTCGAGAAGCCCTGCCTCGCATCCAGGAGGAGCTGGGGGCTGGCGTATCCCTCACCACGATGAACGATCGGTCTGTTTCGATTCGCACGGCCATCAGGGATGTCACATTCACCTTGGTGCTCACCATCGGCCTTGTCTGTGCCATCCTTTTCCTCGGCATCGGCCGACTTGCCACGACCATGATCTCAAGCGTCACCATTCCGGTTTCGGTTGCGGCCACCTTTGCGGCCATGTACGCACTCGGGTTGTCCCTGGACAACATCACCCTGCTGGCCCTGCCCCTGTCAGTCGGTCTCGTGGTCGATGACGCCATCGTGGTGACCGACAACATCGTACGTCATATCGAAGCTGGAGCCTCGCCCCACGCGGCAGCCCTGATGGGAGCGAAGGAGGTGGGCTTCACTGTCATATCGATCACCGCATCACTCGTCGCGGCATTCATTCCGCTGCTGCTGATGGATGGGGTGGTCGGACGCATCCTCAACCCGTTCGCCATTACGGTCTCGATTTCACTGGCGATCTCCGCTCTGGTATCCTTAAGCCTCACGCCGATGCTCGCTGCCCGCCTGCTCGATAATAGGCGGCAGGAATCCGGCTGCCGCAACATGGCGGATCGCGCGATGTCAGGGCTGACACGCTGTTATGGCGTATGCCTCGACTTGAGCCTGCGCTGTCGCCCTCTGGTGCTGATCCTGTTTCTCATCAGCCTTGTCGCCTCCGGCTGGCTGTTCCGAACCATTCCAAAGGGTTTCCTGCCGCAGGAGGATATCGGGCAGATCATGGTCTCGACCCGTGCGCGCCAGGATGTGTCCTTCTCGGCCATGGTCGAGTTGCAGCGTCAGGTCGAGCAGGTGCTGCGCGCCTCTCCACATGTGGCCGAGGTGGTTTCAGACATCGGCGCGACAGGTACCACAAGTCTCAACGAGGGGCGGCTGTTCGTGGAGATGAGAGCCAAGGACGAGCGGCCGCCACTTGCCCAGGTGCTGACGGATCTGCGCCGTCAGCTGGATCAACTGCCCGGCATCGAGAGCCTTGTCACGACGGCCCAGAATGCCCGAATGGGAGGCCAGTCTGGCAGGAGCGCGTACCAGTTTACAATGCAGGCCCAGACGATTGCCGAACTGCAGCACTGGTCGGCGCGGCTGGCTCGTAGGATGAGCCAGGATGCCATGTTCACCAGCGTCAGGAGCGATGCTCAGGAGACTGCCCTGCAGGCCATGATCCGCATCGACCAGGACAAGGCCCGCCAGCTTGGGATCACGTCCGAGCAGATCCGTTCGACACTGCACACCGGGTTCGCTAATCGGCAGGCGGCAGTGATCCATGGCGGCGCAGATAGTTATCAGGTTCTGATCGAGCTTGATCCTCGCTTCGCGCAAACTATGGAGCCGCTCGACCTCATGGCCGTACGATCGGCAAGCGGCAGCCTAGTTCCACTCTCGTCTTTCGCCTCGATGGAGCGAACGGCGGGCCCGCGCTCCATCGCCCAGCTTGGGCAGCGGCCAGTCGTGACGATTTCCTTCGATACGCCTGTGGGAAATGCGCTTGGTGAAGCCGTCAATCGGGTCAATGCCCTCAAACTCGAAGAAGGCGTCCCTGCGACCGTGACGACGGGCTTTTCAGGAACAGCTCGCGTCTTCCAGGATATGGTGCGCAATCAGCCGCTGCTGCTCGCGGCAGCGATCCTGACGATCTACATCGTCCTTGGCATGCTGTACGAGAGCCTTGTGCATCCGGTCACGATCCTGGCAGGACTGCCGGCCGCCGCCATCGGGGCGGTTGCCGCCCTCCACCTCTACCAGATGGAATTGAGTATCATGGGGTTGATCGGTGTCCTGTTGCTGTTCGGGATCGTCAAGAAGAACGCCATCATGATGATCGACCTGGCTATCGTCCGTCAGCGCGAAGGCCTCTCACCGTCCGCTGCGATCCGGGAGGCTTGCCTGGTCCGCTTTCGTCCGATCATGATGACCACCGCCGTGGCTCTGGCCGGCGCTGTTCCCATTGCCCTTGGCCAGGGCGCCGGATCCGAGCTGCGTCAGCCGCTTGGGGTTGTGGTGATCGGTGGTCTGATCGGCTCGCAGTTGCTCACCCTCTTTATCACGCCTGTCCTGTATGTTTACCTGGAGAGGCTCTCCGGGGTGGGCCGGCGACTGTTACAGGTAAACCCCTGCCAACCTTCCTCGCCTCGTTGATCTCGCCGCGCCTGCCCTGTTTCGAGATCCTCGTCCCAAGAGCCTGCCGAGGACCAGGCTATCGATCGACAGTGCCAAAGGCGGGTAGTTCGCGCCACAAAATCGAGCATCGAGACTTGGCCTTACGGACGCGAGTACCTGAGCGGAAAATTTAAATTCGGTTAATTGAGTCCGACTTTAGTAGCATCTTTGCTATGCTTCTAACGCATGGATAAACCACATAAAACAAGTTGATAGGCGCGCAGAACATAATACATAAGTCGTATCGCAATGCATAAGACATGGGGCTGATCGCGATGTTAATTGCTATTTTGAAGAGCTTTGGGCGTGGTATTTGGAACACCTTGGTCCGTACGGGCGAGATCCGAGGGGCCCGTGCATTGGCGAATGCGAAGCGTGGCGTTTACTACTACTGAGGGTATTTGCTCACGGGATCTAGTGCTCGTCGTGTCGCCAAGGCTCGCTTTGGAAAATTCAGCCTTGTGAGCCGATGCCGTAGATAATGCCCAAGAGTTGAAACCCGCCGCGAGGCGGGTTTTCCTTTTCAGGTCAGCCGTCAGCAGTACGGGAAGCGTCGGTTACGGCTCTATCGAGGGGCACTTGGGCCACGACCCCAAGCTCCGCCAGAAGCCACTCGGCAAAGGTCCTCAGGGGTTGGCGTTGCCGGACGTGGCGGGGAAACACCAGATTGTGCCCGACATAACGCACAGGGATTGATGTTCGCTCCAAGGGCATGACCAAGCGGCCCGACGCGAGTTCCCTCTCTGCGAGGCGAGTGGATTCCAAGGCGACACCCAGGCCTTGAGTAGCTACGGCGATGGCCAGGAAGCTGCGATCGAACCTGCTCCCATTAGGCGGAGGCGCAATCAAGCTATCTGCTGTGAACCAGTCCGACCATTGGATCTGCTTGCTGTCCGTTTGGATCAGTACATGGTTGAACAGATCCGCTGGCGTTGTGATCATCTCCGCAAGTTCAGGCGCACACATGGGCGCGATGACTTCCTCTCCGAGAGGCACGACAACCAGCCCCTCCACACGTGGTGGGCCATAGACGATATCTGCATCGAACTCATCGGAGGTGAAACGCGTGTAATCGGTACCAGCGGCGAGCCGGAGTTCGACACCTGGATGGTGTTTCATGAAATCAGCCAACCTCGGTGTCAGCCACTGCGCCGCAAAGCTTGGTGCACAGTGCAGGCGCAGGAGCCTGGGTCCGCGGGTCGAGACGACCTCCATCCCACGCCGCAGTTCATCAAAGGCCCGGCCGACGTGGCGCATCAGCGCCTCACCTCGTAGCAAAGGACACGTTCGAGATGGCCAAGCCAGCTTTCAATGCTCTCGGCGACAAGGTGTTCCACGTCGGCGAGCGCCCTGCACAGGGCGCAATGGTAAAGACGGTCAACCAGCTCCTCTGCGGCGTGCACATCGCCGTGGTGGCGGAGGCTTTTGCCCTAGCGGCGAAGGTCGGTGTCGATCTCAGGATCCTTTTGGAGATTATGAGCGGTTCGTCAGCATCGAGCTGGATGCTCAAGGACCGAGGCCAACGCATGCTGGAGGCAGAGCCGGAGGTGACGAGCGCCGTCGACATCTTCGTCAAGGATCTCGGCATTGTCCTGGATGCCGGCCGAGACGTGAAGGCAGCGCTGCCCTTGGCGGCGGCGGCCCAGCAGATGTTTCTTGCGACCTCGGGGCGCGGAGACGGCAAGGCGGACGACAGTCAGGTCATCCGGTCCTACCTCGCCCTGAACGGTATTACTTAGCCTCACAACACTATTCTTCCATTGAAGACGCCCATTCTCTTGGATCTTCATCACGACGCACTTTCAGCGAGGAGCGAGCTGGAGGTGTCTTATGGATCAAACTTTCACATTCCGGCCGCTCAACAAATGTCGTCCCTTAAGTCATGCAGCGGACCGAGCGCTTACGTCTTGATGGCGTCGATTTTGTTGAAGAAGTCCAAAATGGCTGCTGCGGACTTTCTTGAACCTAGCTGCATGAGGAGACTTTTCGCGTTTCTAAAGCTCGATTTTCCGTGTGTACAGCAGCCCCTACCTTGTAGAAGTGATCAGAAGGCGGTGTAGTCCACCATAGCATAGGGAGGGCGTCACAATGGAGTACCGCAGTCTGGGCCGCTCCGGCCTCAAGGTCTCGCCAATTTGTCTGGGCACGATGATGTTCGGCGGTCAGACAGACGAGGCTCTTTCAGCACGGATTATCAACAAGGCCTATGGAAGCGGGATCAACTTCATCGACACGGCAGACATGTACAACGAAGGCCGATCCGAAGAGGTTACCGGGCGTGCAATTGCCCCCAATCGTACTCACTGGGTTCTCGCCACCAAAGTAGCCAACCCTATGGGATCTGGACCAAACGACAGGGGCCTTTCGCGCAAGCACATCATGGAAGCTGCGGAGGCAAGCCTGCACCGGCTCGGAACGGACTGGATCGATATCTACTATCTCCATAAGGAAGATCATACGACGCCCCTGACAGAAACTGTTCGAGCCATGGGCGACCTCGTGCGGCAGGGGAAGATCCGTTACTTCGGGGTGTCCAACCACCGCGCCTGGCGCGTAGCCGAGATATGTCGCCTGTGCGATGAACTCGGAATAGACCGGCCCATCGTAAGCCAGCCCTACTACAATGCGATGAACCGAATGCCTGAGGTCGAACACTTGCCGGCCTGTCATCACTATGGTCTTGGCGTGGTGCCCTACTCACCTCTTGCGCGCGGTGTCCTTACCGGAAAATACAACCCCGATGCGCCACCGCCCGAGACCAGCCGGGCTGGCCGACAGGACACACGTATGATGCAGACTGAGTGGCGTCCGGAGTCTTTGCGAATCGCCCAGGAGATCAAGCGCCATGCCGAAGGTCGAGGGATAACAGCGGGGCAGTTTGCTGTAGCCTGGGTGCTGAACAACAGCTTTGTCACGGCTGTGATTGGCGGCCCGCGTACTGAGGAGCAGTGGGACGACTACGTAGGGGCTCTCGATTATCGTTTTTCATCTGAGGACGAAGCATTCGTCGATGGGCTTGTCGTTACAGGCCACCCCTCTACACCCGGATACAATGACCCCGCCTATCCCATAGAGGGACGCGCTCCCCGCCCAGGGAACGTATAGACCTCTGGCACGGTTCAATCGGCTTGCCTCGCTGCCTTCTCGGTGATGAGTATCGCGCGGAAGTCACCGGCGTTGGTGAGGGTCAGCCCGGTCACGATGCCGTCGCCAAATGTTCCGAAGAAGCCGTGCCCATCATTCTCGGCAAGGGTCCTCTTGACGCTGATGCCCTGCGCCCAGGCACGTGCGATGCTGTCCGGCGCGAGATCGGCTCCGGTAATCTCCTCGGAGCCGTCAACGCCATCGGTATCCCCCGCGAGGGCATGGATCCCGGAATAACCGTCGAATGTCGCGGCCAGCGACAGCAAGAACTCAACGTTGCTCCCCACCGCGTCCTGGTCCCCTGACCGTGACCATCGTCTCGCCGCCGGACGAGAGAACGCCCGGTGGGGTAAAAGACTGGCCCCTCCGCACCGCTTGCAGCGCAAGCCGGCCAAGACCTTTCCGACGTCCCGGACCTCACCCTTAATTGCATCGCATAGGGTATGTGAGGCAAGACCATGCTGGGCCGCCATCTTGACCGCAGCCTCTAAGGCAATCTGAGGCGTGGCTATCGTTCGGACGTCGGCTTGCGCGAGGTGCTCGCCCCCGGGCTTGATCGTCTCGCCACAGCCGCTGGTGGGGATATCCAGAACCCCTGGTTCGGGCTTGATCCTGTAGCGATTAGGATCTCGAGCGCATCCGCATATGTGGTTGGAGCCAGCACTATCGGACCGGAGGTCATGTTGATTGGGTCGTTGCTGGGAACGTCGGAGATCAGGAGTGTCACGACCTTGGCAGGATGGCATGGTGGTGCGCCCTTCCTGCAACCTCTTCAATAAGGAGACCGTCAAGCAAGCTGGCGCTGTTTACCACCGTTCGATGCAACGAGTTTGAAGGAAAGGCACTTCCATGAGCATCATGCACATGACGCGGTGCAGCCTCGTCACAGGCGTCGCTGCATGGGCCCTGTTCGCGCATTCCTGCCCCTTACAAGCGCAGGATCTTTTGAAGATCGTCCTCAGCAAGAATCCGACTTGAGGCTGCTGCATGATCTTGCCTCATGCCATACCGCCGAGATCTGGGCTACGTGATCGAGGGCCACGTGCCAGCTGATGCAATCAAGCGCCTCCTCGCCGAGAGGCCAGCGGCCAAGGGTCTCGCCGTTGCTGGCATGCCGATGGGCTCGCCTAGTATGGAGATGGAGGGCATGGCGCCGGATCCTTACGAGGTGGTCCTGTTCGTTGTGAGCGGCCGCAAGACCTTCGTCCTTACGAGGGTGCTCGTCTGCTATGACCTGCTTCTTTCCGGATGACGGCACGCAAGCTCACATAATTCTTCCGGCTGCCGGGGTTGAGCGGAATGTCAGCATCGGGTCAGAACATAATGTTAAGCGGACTGAATGAATGTCCGCTCATGCTGCCAAAGCCAAAATCCGGATAGGGTCCGCCTCGTGCCTGCAGCGGACCTTTGTCAGGCAGACTACGTCGCTTCCATCCCGAGGCTTCGGGTCGGATAACGGAGGGTTGGATCGAAGGGGTTGAGCTGCCGGGCTATCCCTTCCGCTTCGTTTCGTATCAGATCGACCACCAGCGGCAGCCTATCCCCCTCCAGGCGCTCCAACAAAGTGCCTATGCTCAGGGCAGCAACAGCCCGCCCCTCCGAATCAAGGATCGGCACTCCTACGCCGGCCATGCCGGGGATCAGGCCTGTGTTGAGGCTGCAGAAGCCCGTCTTGCGGACGTTCCGGATCTGCATCCGCAACCCGATCTCGTCAAAGCCGCCCCGGTCGAGCAGGCGGGGAACGTTGAAGCGGATCACGGCCTCGCGCTCCTCCTCCGGCAGGAACGACAGGATGGCGAGGCTGCCTTGACCGATGCCGAGAGGCACCTTGCCACCGATATCGCCGGTGAATGTCCTGATCGGGAACGGGCCCTCCACGCGATCCAGGCAGACAGCGTCGAACCCATTCCGCACCAGAAGGAAGATGCTGTCGCTCAATGTGGAGGACAGGCGCAGAAGCGCCGGCTTGGCCGTGCTGCGCAATCCACCCGACTGCGCGGCCCGCGCGGCCAGGACGAAGAAGTCGAGGGCCAGCCGGTATTTGCGGCTCGCGTCCACCTGCTCGACGAAGCCCTCTGTCATAAGAACCTTCAGGGCCCGATGAGCGCTGGGTTGTGTGATCCCGCCGGCTGATGCGATGTCGGTCAGGCGCATCCCATGGGAGTCCCCAGCCCCGAGAACCTTCAGAAGCGCCAAGGCTCGCCGCGTTCCAGATACGGTGTCTTCCGCCATATAGAATAAGTTCCATGCAATTTATGTTTCTATTTCAGATAGTGGAACATATGTCAAAAAACTTTCACATACCGAAACATTGACATTGACTTGTGCTGTGGCCTCGCTCGTGATGCCGATCCGGGCATCGTGCGCATTCGGGCTTATTGCCGGATGCTTTGCAAGGATCGGAGACTAGAATGGCATTCCTGACACTCGAAGGAGTTTCCAAGGAATTCGGCACGTTCACGGCCGTTCGCGATGTCAGCCTGACGATTGACAAAGGCGAATTCGTTTCGCTTCTCGGCCCGTCGGGCTGTGGGAAGACAACGACCTTGCAGATGATCGCCGGTCTCGTCGAACCCACCGAGGGCCGGATCTCCCTCGACGGGCGCGACATCACGCGCGAGAAGCCCAACCGCCGCGGTCTCGGCGTCGTCTTTCAGAGCTATGCCCTCTTCCCTCACATGACAGTGGCGCAGAACGTCGCCTTCGGGCTCGAGATGCGACGCGTTCCACAGGCCGAGCGGGACGAGCGCGTGCGTGATGCGCTCATGTTGGTGCAGCTTTCCGCCTTCGCCGGCCGTTATCCTCGCCAGCTCTCCGGTGGTCAAAGGCAGCGTGTGGCTATCGCTCGCGCCCTCGTCATTGCGCCGCCGGTCCTCCTGCTGGACGAGCCTCTCTCCAATCTGGACGCCAAGCTGCGCGAGGAGATGCAGTTCGAGTTGCGGCGGATCCAACGCAAGGTCGGCACGACCACCATCATGGTCACCCACGACCAAGCCGAAGCGCTCTCCATCAGCGATCGCGTGGTCGTGATGGAAGGCGGGCGAATGACTCAGGTGGATGCGCCGTACCGGCTCTACGAGCAGCCCTCGAACGCCTTCATCTCGTCCTTCGTCGGCAAGACCAATCTTCTGGCCGGCACCTGGCGCCGCAACGGCACGTCCAGCGCCGCTGACATCGGCGGCGTCCTGCTGGAGGCCTCAGCGCCGGAGATTGCCGCAGGGACGCCGGTCACGCTGTCGATCCGCCCCGAGAAAATTCTTGTGCGCGATGCTGGCGCCGGCCGCCTGGAGGGACGCGTCGCGAGCCGTTTCTTCCTGGGCAGCCAGTGGCTCTTCACCGTCGAGACCCCGATCGGGACCATGACGGTCTCCACGCCCAACTTGGGCGTCGAGCCGGCCACGGAAGGCTCCCAAGTCGGGCTCGACTGGTCGCCGGACAACATGCGCATCATCGCGGGCACCGCCGCAGCGGCTTGAGGGAGGGAACCATGATGACCTCGCGCTCCCCTATCCCTTCAGCCCCATGGCTGCTTGCCGGACCCGGAGCCCTGTTCTTTTTTGGGCTCGTGCTCCTGCCCCTGGCGCTCACCGTCATCCTGTCGTTCCAGGCTTACGATCATTCCACCGGCATCCAGAGCACCTTCACGCTGTCTCATTACGTCACCGTCGTCACCGATGGATACTACCTCGAGATCTTCTGGAGGACGTTGCGGATCGCGGCGCTGACCACGCTCATATGTGCCGCGATCGGAGTTCCAGAAGCCTACATACTGTCGCGCATGCGCGATCCTTGGCGCTCGGTTTTCCTTCTCGTCATCATCGGCCCCCTGCTCGTCTCCGTCGTCGTTCGCACCTTTGGCTGGAGCATGCTGCTCGGCTCGC
This sequence comes from Microvirga aerilata, assembly GCF_016743775.1. GTDB lineage: Bacteria > Pseudomonadota > Alphaproteobacteria > Rhizobiales > Beijerinckiaceae > Microvirga > Microvirga aerilata. The sequence continues at coordinate 367,798 of NZ_JAEQMY010000001.1, forward strand.
AAGGCCTCGTGAACCAGGCACTCCAGCTTGTCGGGTTCGCACCGGCCAGGATCCTCTACACAGAGACCGCCATCGTCATTGCTCTCGTTCACGTCATGCTGCCGTTCATGGTCATCCCGGTGTGGACGGCCCTGCAGAAGCTCGATCCCATGGTCGAGGCGGCAGCCTGGACCCTCGGTGCCTCCCACTTCACGGCTCTTCGCCGGGTGGTCATGCCGCAGGTGACGCTCGGCATGCTCTCCGGCAGCCTCATCGTCTTCGGGCTCTCGGCCAGTGCCTTCGCCGTTCCCGCTCTCCTCGGCGGCCGTCGCCTGAAGATGGCGGCGACCTTGGTCTACGACGAGTACCTCCAGGAGCTGAACTGGCCCCTCGGAGCCACCATCGCGATCATTGTTCTTGTCGCAAACCTCTGCATCATGCTGGCCTACAACCGCATGGTCGAGACCCGCGCACGCCGGACTCTTGGATGACACCATGCAGAAGAATGGCACCATCGCACTCACCTTTCACGTTCTTGTCCTAGCGTTCGTCCTGGCACCGCTAGTCATCATATGTCTCGTCGCGTTCACACCCGAGAACACGCTGAGCCTACCAACGACCGGGCTGTCGCTGCGTTGGTTCAAGGCGGTGTTCGCGCATCCCGATTTCATGGCGTCCTTCTGGAACAGCATCTGGCTGGCAGCGCTCTCTGCGACATTGGCGGTCGCGTTCGCCGTGCCTGCCGGGCTTGCCATCAGCCGCTACTCGTTCCCAGGCCGGGACTTCCTGAATGCCCTGTTTCTGTCGCCGCTGATCATTCCTCATCTGGTTCTCGGGGTGGCCTTTCTGCGGCTGTTCGCGCTCCTTGGCGCCACGGGCAGCTTTGCCTGGCTCGTCGCAACGCACATAATCATCGTAACGCCCTATGTGCTCCGTCTCGTGCTCGCCGCCTTGTCCGGGCTCGACCGCAGCGCCGAGCAGGCCGCGCGGACGCTCGGTGCCGGGGAGTGGACCGCGTTTCGCCGCGTCACAGCTCCCATGATCCTCCCCGGCATCACGGGCGGCTGGCTGCTGGCCTTCATCAACAGCTTCGACGAGCTGACGATGTCGATCTTCGTCACCTCGCCAGCAACCGTCACGCTGCCGGTCCGCATGTACATGTATGCGACGGAGTCCATCGACCCGATGATGGCGGCAGTTTCAGCCCTGATGATCGCCATCACGGCCGCCGCTATGCTTGTCCTGGATCGCGCGTTCGGGCTCGACCGCATTCTCGTCGGGCAGCGCTGAGGACATGGATATGGCTCTTCTCAGGCGCCTTGCTCGGCAAGAGCTTCCCCTCGTTTCTTTCACGCTGAACGGTGAGGCCTGCTTGGGCCGTGCGGGTGATACGGTTTTGACCGCTATTCTCACCCAGTCCGATCGGCTGCGCCTCAGCGACTTCTCCGGTGGCCCCAGGGCCGGCTTCTGCCAAATGGGCGCATGCCAGGACTGCTGGGTCCTCACAACCGACGGCGAGCGCATCCGCGCCTGCACCACGGCTCTTGAACCGGGGATGAATCTTCGAACCGTGACGGAGCCGAGATCGTGAGCGACGCCATGCGACCGCTGATCGTCGGCGCCGGCCCCGCCGGCATCCTTGCGGCCCAGACCCTCGTGAACTCGGGCATCAGACCTGTCGTCATTGACGAAGCGCCATCGGGCGGTGGGCAGATCTATCGCCAGAGGCTCGTGCCTGACGAACGCTCTGCGAAGGATCTCTACGGGTCGGAGGCCAACAAGGCTACGGCCCTGCACAGGACCTTCGCAGGGATCCGAGACAGGATCGACTACCATCCCGAAACCCTGGTGTGGAACCTCCGCGACAAGGTTGCGGATGCGGTAACGGGTCATCGCACGCGCCGCATCCCATTCAGCCATCTGATCCTGGCTACCGGCGCAACCGACCGCGTCCTTCCCTTTCCTGGCTGGACCCTTCCGGGCGTCTTTACCCTCGGCGGCTCCCAGATCGCCTTGAAATCGCAGGGCTGCGCCATCGGCGAGGAGGTTGTGTTTCTCGGCTCCGGACCGCTTCTTTATCTGGTTGCTTGGCAATACGTGAAAGCCGGCGCCAAGGTTGCGGCCGTTCTTGACACATCACCGTTGTCGGCCAAGCTTCATCTCCTCCGCGGATTGTTTGCTCAGCCATCCGTCGTGCTGCGCGGCTTCCGCTATGTCACTGAACTCATGGCGCGCGGCGTTGCCGTTCGGTTTGGGGTTCAGCCGATTCTCATCGACGGCACAGCGAGGGTCGAGGGAGTTGTCTGGCGCGAGCGCGGTGAGGAGCATCGCCTCACCTGCGACGCAGTGGGGTATGGCTTCTCCCTACGGTCCGAAACGCAGCTCGCCGATCTTGCGGGATGCCGGTTTGTCTTCGATACGCGGGACCGAGCATGGCGGCCTGAGCGCGACGGCGCGGGACGCACCAGCATGCCCGGCGTCTATATCGCAGGTGACGGTGCCGGCATTGCCGGCGCGGATGCTGCCGAACTTGCAGGAGAACGGGCAGGCCTCGCGCTCATCGAAGATGCAGGCCTGTTGGTCGATCGTGCGCGGATCGGGGTGCTGGAGCGCAAGCTCGCCCGTATCCAAAAGTTTCGTGACGTTCTCGAATCCGCCTTCCCGTTTCCGGAGACCTGGGCCAACAGCATTGCCGACGACGTGACCCTGTGCCGATGCGAGGAGATTGCCATCGGCGACGTGCGCGCTGCCGTGCGCGATCAGGGTGTTTTCGAACTCAACCGTCTCAAGGCCTTGACCCGTGTGGGGATGGGCCGGTGCCAAGGGCGGATGTGTGGAAGCGCGGCGATGGAAGTGCTAGCCGCCGCCTGCGGTCAATCGCCGGACGCGGCAGGACGGCTGCGCGCGCAGCCGCCCATCAAGCCCATTCCGATGGGGGTTATGGCCCAGGAGGAGACCGCATGAGCCACGCCCTTCACAGGGATGTCGCCATCATCGGCGGCGGGCTCGTCGGAAGCTCCGCGGCTCTTGCCCTGCGACGCATGGGCTTCTCCGTCGTCCTTCTCGACAAGGGCTTCTGCGGCGCGCAGGCCAGCGGCGTGAACTACGGCGGCGTGCGCCGTCAGGGCCGTGCGCCGGAGCAGATCGCTCTGTCGCAACGGGCTCATGCCATTTGGCCCCGCCTGAAGGACCTCATCGGCGTCGATGGTGAATTCGTGCGCTCAGGCCACCTGAAGCTCGCGAGAACCGAGGCCGAGATGGCATCGCTCGAAGCCTATGCGACACGCGTCGCGGATCTGGGGCTCGACCTGGAGCTGATTGGCGGAAACCAGCTGCGGGAGCGTTTTCCCTGGATCGCCGGAGACGTCATGGGCGCGTCCCTGTGCGCAGGTGATGGGCATGCCAATCCGCGCCTTGTCTCTGCAGCCTTCGCCCATGCTGCGCGGCGGGCCGGCGTGGATGTTCTGGAACACACCCGCGTGTCCCATGTCGAGAGGGCGACCGACGGCTTTTATCTGTGGGCAGGCTCGAACACCGAGATCAAGGCGAGCTTCGTGATCAACAGCGCCGGCGCCTGGGCAGGTCCCTTTGCGGAAGCGTTCGGCGAGCCCGTGCCGCTCCATGCGATCTATCCGAGCATGATCGTTACCGAGCCCCTCGACGTCTTCATGAGCGTGAATATCGGGGCCGAAGGCGGCGGCATCTATGCGCGCCAGGTTGAGCGCGGCAACTGCATCGTCGGCGGGATGCGTGGCGAGCCGCTTGCAGAGCCCGACTTCTCCCGCCCCACTGGCTCGGGCGCCGTGACCATCATGAACCGCGCCGCAGCCCTGTTCCCGGCTCTGCGCCATGCCTACGCCATCCGCTCCTGGAGCGGTACGGAAGGCGAGATGGCAGACCGGAACCCGGTGATCGGCTTCAGCCGGACCACACCAAACCTGATTCACGCCTTCGGCTTCTCGGGAGCCGGATTCCAGATCGCGCCGGGAGTTGGCGAAGTCCTGGCCGAGCTCGTCCGTGACGGTGAAAGCCGCACGCCGATTCAAGCTTTCGCCATCGATCGATTTGCCCGCACGATCCAAGGGTCCCGGGCGGATAACGGACTTGAACCAAAAAAGAGGGAAACAGCACGATGAAAACGACCAAGCTTATGCAAGCCACGGCCTTTGCCGCGCTCACCATCGCTGCCTCCGGCGCAGCCCAGGCGCAGACGAAGACGCTCTATGTGGGCATGAACGGCGGCAACTTCGAGAAAACCTTCACGCAGCATGTCTTCCCAGATTTCGAGAAGGCGAACGACGTGAAGGTTGTGGTTGTACCGGGCACCTCGTCCGACATTCTGGCCAAGGCCACCGCGGCCAAGTCCAATCCCCAGATGCATGTGATGTTTCTCGACGACGGCGTGATGATCCGCGCCATCGGCGCTGGCCTGTGCGAGAAGATCAAAGATACGCCGGCTCTGGCCGATCTCGCTCCCGGCGCCCGGCTGAAGGATGACATGGCAATCGGCATCGACCTTGGCATGACGGGCCTCGCCTACAACAAGAAGATGTTCGAGGAGAAGGGCTGGGCTCCGCCAACCTCGTGGATGGATCTCGCCGATCCGAAGTACAAGGGAAAAGTCGTGTTCCAATCCGCGGCCGCCTCGTCCTTCGGGCTGCATGCCTTCCTGATGTTCAACCGCATCCAGGGCGGCAATGAGAAAAACGTCGAGCCGGGCTTCTCCAAGTTCAAGGATACTATCGGTCCGAACGTGCTCGAATACATCCCGAGTTCGGCCAAAATCTCTGAAATGGTGCAGACCGGCGAAGCTGCGATCTTCCCGTTGACCCCTACCGCCGTGTCGGCTCATCAGGAGAAGAGCATTCCGGTGGAATACGCACAGCCTAAGGAAGGCTCCGTTATCCTGATGGTGACCGAATGCGTCATCGCTAATAACAGCGAGCCCGAACTGGCTCAGAAGCTTGCCGCCTATCTCCTCTCGCCGGAGGCTCAGACCAAGGCGCTCCAACACGGCAACATCGTTCCATCGAATGTGAACGCCAAGGCCCCCACGCCCGAAGCGGAAGCCAAGCTCAAGAAGTTCCACGAGTACATGAAGACTGCCGTCACGCTTGATTGGGATACGATCAACGAGAAGCGGCCGGAATGGAACAGCCGCTGGAACAAGACGATCGAGCGCTGACAAGTTCAGGCAACAAGGCGGATGCTCGCTGCATCCGCCTTGTCCAAATGCCATACTGCTTGATTCCGGCGGAAGCCCCGGCTGACACAGTGGCTAGCGCTCCCGTCCGTCTCAGATCCGACCGATTGACTGGGACATCTCCAAGCTGAAGGGGAAGGCCTCTGCACTTGTTCGGATAGTCCGCGTGGGGTCAAAATGCGACGAAGAGAAGTGGCACCTCGATGTCTGCTTTCTGCTAGGTGCGGAAGTTTATCCAGGACCAGCTTTCTGTTAGAGGCTTGCTCTCGGTCGCTCACAGAAGCCAGAGGGAGGCGCGTGTCGGTTCACTGTTGCCACGCGCCCTCCTGGTTCGCAGGTCAGCGGAGTGGATCATTATCGAGCAGGATCGGCTGCCCGTGTGGAGTTGCATGTGCCGCCCGATCCCACGCATCCCGTCGTGCCGCCAGCGCCTGCTCGCTTGCGATACCCTTGTCACTGACCAACTGTTCGATCGCAGATAACCAGTGCTGATAGTAGGTCGAGCCGTCGTCGCAATCCCCTGCCGTCTGGGCCTGCTTGATCGCCCCCGAGAGCGCCGCAGCCCACTCCGTCCAGGTAAACAGGCCCCGCTCGTACAAGGCCAGCGTCATGGCGAAGGCCTGAGCCTCCCAGGGCTCGCGGAAGACAGGCTCGCCATCATCCCCGCGAGGGATCGGGGCAACCTCTGCAGCGACGCGGGCCATATCTTCATACCGGCTCAAGGTAGCTCTCCCAGGCATCAATCGAGACATTGATGGTTGAATCGGCCTGCTCGCCCCAGAGCTCCTGGCCCGAGAAGCAGATCGTGTAGAGCCATTCCGGCTGCTCGCCTTGTCCATGAGCGTTCGCGTCCGGAAACACGTGAGCGCCATGAACCAGCTCAACAACGCCCGTCTTGCCGCGAGCATAGCGCGGCAGGCGGGTGTGGCCTTGCGGGTGCATGTTGCGGGTGCGGACCCGGTCACCAACGGCAAAGCGCGCCGGCTGACCAATCGGACGCTCGGCTGGGCCGCCGCGGGCCAGCACCGCGGGAACATCCTCCGCCTTGAGCACGCGCCTGATCGGCGCCGGCTCCGAAAGGGATCGGCCGCGCGTCAGTTCCTCCGTAGAGACGAGCCCTGACGCAACAACCAGTTTTTCGACCCCTTTGGTCCAGATCTCGTAGTAGCTTGACGTGAGATACTCAGCAGGAGGCAGGGACTCGCGGGCGTGCCGGCTCATGTCGATGTTCCAGCTGCCAGTGGCCCCCATGGCCAAGGTCAGGCCAAAGGCCCGGCGCTCCCACTCGGCATGGAACCAGGGCTCATCCTGCTCAATGGCAACCGGGCCGAAGCCCATCATCCCGCCGAGGTCCTGAGCGCCATTCATCGCATAGCCTCCGGCTGCCGGGCGAGACCAGTGCCGATCATGGAGTCGCGGGTGACGAGTTCGGCTAATGCCTCCTGGCTCATGTCTTCGGTGCCATCAGGACGCATCGGGATCACGAGATATCTGACCTCTGCAGTCGAGTCCCAGATCCGGATGCGCGTAGTTTCAGGCAGGTGCACGCCGAACTCGGCGAGAACCCCGCGGGGATCAAGCACAGCCCGGGAACGGTAGGGTGCGGACTTGTACCAGACAGGAGGCAGGCCGAGGACTGGCCACGGGTAGCAGGAGCACAAGGTGCACACGACCATGTTGTGCTGATCCGGCGTATTCTCGACCGCCACCATTTGCTCGCCCTGACGCCCAATGAAGCCGAGTGACGCAATGGCAGCTGTCGCGTCGGTTCGGAGCCACTCCCGATAATCTGGATCGGCCCAAGCCTTGGCGACCACCTTGGCTCCGTTGCGGGGACCTACCTTGACCTCATAGGTCTCGACCAGCGCATCAATGGCCGCGGGATCGACATAGCCCTTCTCGACCAGAATGGACTCGAGCGCACGCACCCGCAACTCGATGCCGGAGAGATGGCTGTGGTCGTCATGATCGTGGTGATGGTTGTGCCCCATACGTCCCGCCCTCGCCTGCTCGGATGAGTCGGACTATGCTACTCGGGTGGTCGTGGCGAAGCCAGCCTAGAACGGCCGATCAGCCTCTAGGCAGGGATCCTCTGTCGAGGGTCATGTGCAGTCGGGGAGATCGTCTGGCTATCTATTGGCTACCTGGGAGAAAACAACTCAAAGGGCAGATGCCGGTAACCCTTTGATAATGTTGGTGAGCGCGCTGGGACTCGAACCCAGGACCCTCTGATTAAAAGTCAGTGTTCATCCACTTTCAGTACCTCACAATTCATCACATTCATAAGGGCTGTGGATCAAGCAAATCAAGAGGTTGAGAGCATTTGTGAGGTGTTGTTAGCATCCTTGCATAACAGCCGATAACAGCCCCTCCACGTTACCCCTGTGTTACCCGGATCTCACATGCCTGCTTCTCTCACCGCTCGTTTCGTCGAGAATGCCAAACCGGATGCAAGCCGCCGCCTCGAACTGCCTGATGGTGCCCTGCCCGGCTTCTACCTTGTGGTCCAGCCCTCCGGAGCTAAGTCGTGGGCTGTGCGTTACCGCGTGGATGGCAAGCCGAAGAAGTTCACGCTGGGCCCCTACCCTCGCCTGTCACTCGGCGACGCCCGCGAACAGGCCCGCGCCGCCCTGCGGCTTGCCTCGGAAGGCCGAGATCCTGCAGCCTTGCGCACCGCTGCCGAGCGGGAAGCAGACGCGATCACGAGGCTGCGGTTTGGAGCAGTCGTCGCCGAGTTCATCGAACGGTACGCTAAGCCGCGCAACCGCACCTGGCCTGAGACCGAGCGCTTGTTGACCAAGGCCGATCTCGCTTCTTGGCAGGATCGAGACCTGCGCAGCATCAGCCGGCAGGAGATCCTGTTCCTCCTTGATCGCATGGTGGAGCGTGGTGCCCCTATTCAGGCTAACCGGCTGGTCGCTGCCCTGCGGCGGTTCTTCGCTTGGGCGGTCGAGCGTGGCTTTTTGGATGTTACGCCCATGGACTCTCTAAAGCCGCCCTCGGCTGAGGTGCATCGGGATCGAGTGCTTTCAGACGACGAACTTCGGGCAATCTGGTTAGCGGGTGACGAGATCGGCTATCCATTTGGGCGAGCAGCCCAACTGATGATCCTGACAGGCCAGCGTCGCTCCGAAGTTCTAGAGGCTCGGTGGCGCGAGTTTGATCTAGATAGCGGCTTTTGGAACATCCCTCGCGAGCGGGCTAAAAACGGCACCGGACATGTGATCCCACTTCCTTCTAACATCGTCGCCTTCATGAAAAGGCTGCCGATGATTGGGGCCTCCCCCGAGTTCGTCTTCACGACAGACGGTACAACACCCTTCTCGGGTGTATCCAAGGCAGTCGAGAGACTTCGCCTCTTAGCAGAGAAACAAATTGGTACCCACCGTGTGATCCAACCTTGGAGGTTACACGATCTGAGGCGGACCTTCGCAACAGGATGCGCACGGTTGGGTGTCCCTCTGCACGTCGTTGAGAAGTGCTTGAACCATACCTCCGGCACGTTTCACGGAGTGGTTGCCGTCTACCAACGGCATGAGTTCATGACGGAGCGCCGAAGTGCCGTTGAGGTATGGGGGGCCTTTGTATCAGAACTCGTTTCGAGCCAAGCTCAAAGTCTCGTGCCTATACCTACCGCAATTGAGACAACGTCGACATCTGTAGAGGTATTATGAGCGATGCTGACAAGGGACGTTTAGGTTGGCGAGGTCTCTATGCCTTTTCCTCCCTCACCCTGCAATTGATCCGCATCTGCGCCTCTTCGCCCATCACCGCTACCCTGGTCGGCCTTTAGGAATTGAGGAAAGACAACTCGCATGGCTGATAAGGGTCGGTACGCCGCATTAAAACAAGATTGGGAAGACCTCGGATTGCGAGGACAAAGCCTGTTCAATCCGAGCATTCAACACCAGACATCCAGCTCTGAGTTTCTTGCAGAGCTTGGATTTCTTCATGAGATGACCGGGGATCAGCGGTTCTATGACGCCATCATTGCGGTTGCCGAGTACGCATTGATTGATCTCGATGGAAATTGGCGTCGTGATCCAGCAACTAATGTGCTGCCTCCCCCAGAGCTTGAACATCTTAGAGACTGCACCTTTCTCAGTGTTCTTTCTCAAGTTAGCAGAGGTTCAAGCTTGCGGAAGGCTTGTGCTGAGACTGTCGTCAAGAAGAAGATCTCCGGCCATAGCTTCGAAGCCGCATGCAAAGAAGTTGAACGCCTCTACAGAAAATATGTCGCGAACGGCGAAGAACCTCATGCTGTAGCTCTCAGGACTATGTCTCGAGTCGAGAGGCACTGGCCAGATAGTGTGCCTGATGGCTATATTGCCTGGAAGAAATCCCGTAGACGCGCAACGCCTGAGCACAATGGTTGATACGAACGACTGCGTGATCCGTCAGAGATCAAACCTGCTTCTGGCTTGTTGATCGCAAATCTGCGCGATCCATTGGGCGGCATCTTCGCAGTGACATCTGCATAAACCACTTGTCGGTTAGAGCCTTAAATTTGCTCATGGCTTATCTCGTGCCCGCTAACAGCCAGCACTCCTCCTTTCGGCAGAGGAACTTAGGCTTCAAGAGATGCTTCCAAAAGTTGGACAAACGCTTGGAACCTCTTGTCCAACGACAACACTCAGTAACGTGATTAATCATGTGATCACTTGTGAAAAAGGGTGATCACATGAGCAGTCCGCAGATCTATCTGACCCGCACGAAAGTTCGAGAGCGCTATGGCATATCGAATATGACGCTCTGGCGATGGGAGCGTGATCCCCGCCTGAACTTTCCCAAGGCCATAGAAATCAATGGAAGGCTTTATCAAAGCCAAACTGCGCTCGAGGAATGGGAGCGTAGGCGCATCCCCGTAAGCTCAAACAGGGGCTCGCAATGAACAAACATCGTTCCATTGGGTACCGGCCCGGGTCGCATTCCGTATGCAGCTTCACAATCAAACAAGTAGCAGAGCGGTGGAGTTCGTCTGAACGCACTGTGAGACGAAGGATCAAGTCTGGTGACTTAGCGGCCTTTCGCGTTGGCTCTCTCCTCCGCATTCTCGAGTCAGATCTGGAAGCCTTCGAGGCCAAGTACCGCGTTCGCTAAGCCGAAAATTCTGTCCAGAATTGTCCATAACTGACAGTTACTTGCAAGCTTTCGGGAAGACTCCCTAGCTGAAAACGTTCCATGTTTTCTATGTTAGTCTTCCCGAATGTCACCCTCTGACCACCCCTGTCCTCCCGAGACTTCGCCCATCTCTCCCGAAACCCTTTCGGAGTTCCCGATGAACGCGCACTTTGACCCCAAACACATCATCAACCCTTTCGTCGCCCCCATCCAGCAAACCTTGGCCGATGTGCTGACCGCTGTTTTGGTGTGCAACCTCCCCCAGGTTCAGAAGCGTGACCAAGCCTCAGCCGTGAAAAGGATTGGTGAATTGTGCCGAAAGGATCTTGGTGACATCCCGGCTGACATTGCCGCTCTCCGGGAACTTGTCCAAAGGCTTGATCCGACAGCGGTCGACTTCAAACCCAAGCCTATATCGCACAAGACCTGGAGCAATATCAGATCGAACTTTCTTGCAGCGCTCCAAACAGCGGGTCTTACCATCACGCGCACGAGACGCTGGCCACGGAGCCCTGGTTGGCAGCACTTTCTCGAACGCCATTCGAGGCGCTATCGGGATGGGCTTTCCCGATTTGCGGGCTTCTGCACCGTCAACGAGATTAAGCCAGAGGATGTCAATGCATCAGTCTGGGAGGCCTTTGAGCAGGTCCTCATGGCCTCGTTCGAGAACGCCAATGAGATCAAACGGGACACCGCCTGCCTCTGGAACAAGCTGGTGGACTCCAGTCCAGACGTAGCCCTTGAACGACTGCCGTATACCAGCAGACGTCGGCCACCGACGCGGATCCTGCTCGAGGAATTCCCGGCAGCCTTTCAGCAGGATGTCGAGAACCATCTTGCCTGGGTGCAACTCGAAGACCCGTATGTGCCTGATGCGCGGGATCGACCTCTCGCGCCCGGATCAGCAAGGCTACGGAAGCAACAAATCCTGTCGGCTGCGACGGCTCTGGTCCAGAGTGGCACTTCTTGTGATGAGATCACGTCCCTTGCCTCGCTCGTGAGAGTTCCAGACTTCAGGGCGATCATGAAGCAGAGAATGCAGAAGCATGGCCTGAAGGAGAATGCATACGAGTATGGCTTGGCGAAAGCTCTCGTCTTCATCGCAGAGGAGTGGGTTAAACCCGGCGATGCGGTTATGCGAGAGTTGAAACAGTTGCTCAAGAGGATCAAGAACGTCCAACCGGGTCTCACCCCAAAAAACCGTGACCTGCTCAAACGACTCGAGGATCCGGTCGCCCTTGCAGCACTGATCGATCTTCCGGATCAGTTGCTAGCAGAGGCAGAACGGCAACCGCTGTCTGCTCTTTCTTTGGCGAAGGCACAGGCTGGCATTGCGATCTGTATCGGGCTGTTCGTCGGCCTCCGGCCGGCTAACATCGCCACTTTGGCATTTGACGAGACCCTGTTCCTGGCAGACAGAAATGACCAGGAGAGCCTGATCGAACTACCTGGCGAGGTCGTCAAAAACGGAGACCCATTTGCTACAGTGCTCGCGCCAGAAGCAACCGCGCTTGTTCGACGGTACAAGGACAAGATCCTCAAGCCTTATCTTCGAAAAGAGCCGAAGTTCGTCTTCGATGGCGGGAAAGGCTCTCCCAAGCCAGCAACGACCCTGAGTGGTCTTGTCCAGCGCTTCACCAAGCGCAGGCTCGGCATCGAGATCAGTCTGCATCAGTTCCGCCACATCGATGCGAACATCCTCCTCGATGAGCATCCCGGCGCCTATGAGAGCGCCAGCCAGTTCCTTGGACATAAGAACCGGCGGATCACCACAGATTTCTATGCTGGCCCGAACCCGGCGAGAGCCGCTCGCCTGCACGCAGATACCATGCGGAAGGTGAAGGCCTCTTTGAGTGTTCCTCACAAGCCGAAGAACTCCCCCACCGGCCAAGCGACAAAACCGCGTCCTCACAACCGGAGGAAAGCGCGATGACCGATATCTTCACCCAGCCACGCCGACGGCCTGATCGGCGCACGCGAGTCTCCCTTAAGGTCGAGGATTGGCCGTTAGACGACCAGACCCGATGGCGTAACGCGTTTGCTGAGGGCGATATATTCGAGGCGGGCAAAGGCGCTCACTTGGCACCATCCACAAAAAGGGCTTGGGAGAACGAGTACGGAACCTGGCTGGGGTTCCTCAAGCGCTCAGACACCGACGCTTTGGATGAGCCATTGAACGCTCGGGTGACGCGAGAGCGTATCATTGACCACTGTGAGGTTCTGGCACAGACGAACTCGGTTCTCTCGATCTCGGGCAGACTTGAGAAACTCAGACATGCCTTACGCCTTCTTTCCCCAGAGACCGATTGGGCGTGGCTCCTTGTCATCAATAAGCGGATCAGCGCGAAGGCTGTTCCGCGGCCTAAAGGCCCACGCTACCAGGACATTGTGAAGCTTGATATGCTTGGGTACAAACTGATGGACGACGCTTGGCGTCGGCTCATCGAACAGCAGCCGATCACGTTGAACACTGCACTTGCCTTCCGCGACGGTTTGCTCATTGCCATAACAGCAGCAACATTATTGCGGCGACGCAACTTGGCGCAGATGACGCTCGATCAACATCTGGTTCAAATAGGGGATAGATGGTGTGTATCTTTCCAGGGATCAGAAACAAAGAACAAGCAAGCGCTTTATGTGCCACTCCCCATCGAGTTGAACCAATACATTGATTTATATCTCAGCTCTGTAAGACGATCTTTTCCTCGCGCGGACCAGCATCAAGCGCTCTGGCCATCCGCCAAGGGTGGCGCATTGCGAGGAGGAGCCATCTACGACCTGATCTGCGCGCGGACAAAAGCAGCATTTGGACGAGCCACCAATCCGCACATGTTCCGAGACGCGGCGGCGACGTCAATCTCTGTGCGCACCCCCGAGAATGCTCAGGCTGCCGCGGATCTCCTGGGGCACAAGGGTCTCAGGCATACACAGAAGCACTACATCCGCGCTGGAGGAGTGGAAGCAGCGAGACTGCTTGCCCGCGCTCTGCGAAAGAGGGCCTGCTGACCTTTGAATTCGTTGGTCGCAGCCCGCAGCCGACGAGCACTTGAGTGACCCCAGGTAGCTGACTACGGGCCGCCTCTAACATTGGTGCTACCTCTCGACTTCACGCCAGTTACCTTGTAACACAGCAGTGTGGAATGGCTCTCTTCAATACTTCCCGTCACCGTTGTCGTTGCAATCACTCTCTTTGTGCTAAGGGAGGCGCTGGAATTCATCAAGCAATGGCGCGCCGACCGTCGCAAAGGCCAGGCCTACAGGAAGTTACTCGCTCGCGAGTGCGAGTTGAACCTTTGGGCGCAGTGGCGCCTTGAGGAGACCTTGCGTGAGATCCAGCAGGACGCCGAGAGAGGTGTGAAGGCTGAGTACACGATCCGGACACTTCCGAACGGCGATGTGGAGTGGAGGCGGAGCGCGGGAGCCGAATATGGCGGCGGGACCCTGTCCGATCCGCGCACCGATCTCATGAGCAAGATCATGGTTGATGTCGCTACACTTGACCAGAAGCTCTTCCGTTCGCTCGAGGATGCATACGACTCGCTCATTACAATGCGGCATGTGCGGGCCAGCCTCATCCAGTTCGTCACTGGCGAGACCGAAGATGACCGAATGCGCCTCGAAGGTTTCCCGGAGTACGGGCTGAGCGAACTGGAAGGCGTAAGGGACGATCTTAATAGACTATATCGCCAATGTACTGGTCGCCCTATCGACAAAGCCGACAAGCGGGTGCGCGGGTGAAAGGCTAGACAATCGGCAATGGGGACGGAGCAAAGGTCTGCTATTCGCGCAGATGCTGACATTCGCTTTACTTCCGTTCAGTGCTAATTTGAGACCTTCCGAGCGTGGAGACTGTCGCACGCTATGTCCATCAATGGCTTACGTCGAAAATTTCGGGTAAGGCCGTATATGGAACCTGCTGTCACGAACCTGATGCTGGTTTGTTCAGAACGGTAAAGCCTTGCTTTTCGCAAGCTGGCTTGGAAGCTCCCGACCGAAGATACGTCACGAACGCTACCGCGTCGGCATGAGTCGAGTCCTTTGTCACTGCCATGGGGTAGATAATCGGAGGATGACTATCCTCCGGGAAGACGCCAACGATCTTCACATTTGGGTCGGCCGCCGCATCGGTTTGATAAACGATGCCAAGAGGTGCTTCCCCTCGTGAGACCAGGAGGAGGGCCCCTCGGACATTATCAGCTTGTGCCACCTGCCTCTTGACGGCCTCCCATACTCCGAACCGCTCAAGGGCGGCCTTGCCGTACTTGCCAGCAGGCACCGCGTCCACATTGGCCATGGCGAGCTTGCCAGAACCGAGCGCAGCCGCAAAATCGAACCCAGATCCGATGATCAAGGATACTGTCGCGTCTTTCGGTGCGGTGAGCACGAGACGGTTGCCCAGCAGGTTAACCCGCGTGTCAGGCCTGATTAGGTCTTTCGATGCGAGATAATCCATTCAGTCAAGATCAGCCGACAGGAACACATCGGCGGGCGCCCCCCGCTTCAATCTGCTTGGCCAGGCTGTTGCTGGCAGCATACGAGATTTTTGGCGTGGGTCTGCCTGTGTCCTTGACGAAACCTGCGGCGGCTGCATCAAGGGCATTCTTGAGGCTCGCGGCGAACACCACCACCTCCTTGCTCTGAGCATGAGCCGAGCCCAAGCTAAAGCCCAGCCCCAGCAAGATCACTCCCAGCAACGATAACCATCGATGTCCCTTAGCCTGCATCGTGAGATCCTCTCTGATGGGTCGTCATGGCTTGAATGTAACATCTTTACATTCCTCAGCCGTGACGCCAAATCTTGACGGCCGATATGAGCAAAATGGCGGCTAGCGCTGGGAGCAGCACACCACCGGGCACCAGACCGAGCAGCAGCCAGCCGATCAACGTGCCGACAATCGAACCCGTGGCCATGACGAGCAGGAAAGCACGGTTGCGGCTAAGAACAGAAAAGCTCTGGTTCCGGCTGTAGCGGGTGAAGCCAACCAGCATGGTCGGCAGGCTCACAGCGAGTGACAGGCTTCCGGCGAGATTGATGTCGGCTCCGAACAGCAGCACCAGCGTTGGAATGAGCAACTCACCCCCCGGCTACGCCGAGCAGGGAGGCCACAACGCCAATAACGAAACCGGCGATGATGCCCGCGACGAGCTGCGCCGCTCCAACGAGCAGGGGCTGGCCCATGCTGGCGTCATGGCCGAACACCAGCACCCCTGCGATGGCGACTAGGAGGACTGCAATTACTCGGTAGAGGGTTTCCGATTTCAGGCGTGTTGCCCATCCGGCGCCGACCCAGGCTCCCAGGAGGCTTCCGGCCAGCAGGTTGAGCACGATGGGCCAATGGGCCGCGATCAACCCAAAGGGCACTGTGGTCTTGCTCCGCATTTGATACTGCTGGCGAATTCATCATGCTGGGACGGGGTCCATCATGAGCCTGGTAAATGCGGATTGCCGGGTTCGTGCGAGCGGCGTGCCAGCGAACCAAGCCCCGAGTCGAATGAGGTTCATGGCAGCCGCCGTCAGCACGTGTTGCAGATGCGTCTTGGCGAAACCGATATAGCGCGAGCGCCGCAGATGCAGGACCCGGACGCCCGCCGAAATCGTTCCCTCGATGCCGGCGCGCTGTCGATACTCTTTTGAGAAGGCAAGCTGCTCCTCGCGCTGGCGAGCCGCCTCCAGCATCTCGTGTTCGTCGCGTGGGCGGAGCGTGAGCAGGCGCCGCCCGCTTCGGGTACACTGGGTCTTCAGGGGACAAGGTCGACAATCTGTTGTCGAGAAGCGGACTTTGAACGCGGTTCGCCCCTGATGGTAGTCGGGACTCCAGCTCTTGCTCTGATGCCCGGCCGGGCAGGTCGCCACTTCCCGCTCCCAATCGAGGAGGAAGTCTTGCACGCTGAAGCCTTCTCCTGAACGGGCCTGCCACTGATAATCCTGGGGAGCCGGCCCTAAAAGCGTGACGCCTTTCTTCCGGCTGGCGACAAGCTGGTCAGCCGCAACATAACCGGCATCAGCCAGATGAGTATCGGGCAGCAGGCCCTTGGCTTCAAGCGCCTCATGGATGTCTTCGAGAGCGTCGCGATCAACAACGGGTGCCGGCGTGGTCTCCACGTGCGTGATCAAGTGTGGTCCGCCCTCGTCGCACGTCTCGGTCAGATGCACCTTGTAGCCGATCCAGATCGTTGATTGCTTCCTGGCGTAGTGCACTTCCGGATCATAGGGCGAGGCGACCATCAGCAAGGAGGGTGGAAACCCCTCCTGGTCGGTCCGCCACCGCACCCGAAGGGGCGCCTCCGTCCCTGTGGTCGGAGCATCGTCGATCAGGCAGAAGTTCTGGACCCAGACCTGCCGCAGCAGCTCAATCGCCGGGATCTGTCGCAGCCATATTGGCGCACCAGGAGCCATGATGGCCGCAAGCAACTGATGACCATCGCGGCCAATCTGCTCGGCGTGGGCTCGCCGCTTCGCCTCGCCTTGCGGCACCTCGTGATCGCCAGCCCGCCGGTCATATCGCTCCAGCCAGGCAGGATCCGCCTCTGCGCGCAGCCACTCGGGGGCCGCGATCGCCAAGGCATTCAGGGTAGCCCGCAGGGTCTCGGTCACGCATTCGAGGCGGTTCAGGAAGCGGACGGCTCCGAGCACATGGGTGGAGTCGGTGCGCTGCCGGCCCCGGGCGTTCAGCAGCCTGTGCTCCCGGCACAGGACCAGAAGCGTATCAAGGAGCTGCTCTTCTAAGCCTCCCGCCACCAGACGACTGCGGAACTCGCTCAGAACAGAGGCATCGAAGCCGGGGTCGGTCAGCTCCAACCCTAGCAGATACTTCCAGTCGATGCGGCTGCGGACAGCATCGGCCGCCCGCCGATCCGAGAGGTTCTCAGCGAACTGCAGCAAGCTCACCAGTGCCAGCCGCCATGGGCATTCCGCCGGTTGTCCGCGATGGGCGAAGAGCGGCGCGAACTGGGCGTCGGTGAAGATCGTCCCAAGGTGGTCGCGCAAGCGCAGATAGGGATTGCCCTGGGGAAAGGCTGCACGGGCAACGGTCGCGGTCGAAGTCGGAACATCACCACTCACGGTTGGGCGAAGCGACATGGAACCCTCCAGGTCTGGACCCAAGCCCCTACAGCCTGAACGCAGACCTCCCCTCAACCGCTCCAACACATTCGCCAGCAGTATCGCATTTGTGGAGAGCGGTTTGGTAGCTATCCGGCCAACTTCTCGAACGGAACCGGACTGAGGTAGTCGAGCGTCGAATGACGCCGGACGGGGTTGTAGAAGCCGTCGATGTATCGGCCGATCGCCTGCTTGGCCTCGGCTCTGGTCTGGAAGACGGTGCGCCAGACCAGTTCGGATTTCAAGATCTTGAAGAAGGTCTCGACAACGGCGTTGTCGAAGCAGTTCCCCTTCCCGACATCGAGATCCGAATGCCATGCTTCTTCAGCGCGGCTTGATAGGCCGTTGAGCAGTATTGACTGCCGCGATCCGCGTGATGGGTCAGCCCCTCACTGGGACGTCGGATCGCAAGAGCCTTGCGTAGCGCCTCCAATGCAAGCTCCTGGTGCAGCCGGTCGCTGACCGCCCAGCCAACCACCCGTCGGGCGAACAGATCGAGGACCACGGCCAGATAGAGCCAGCCCTCGTTCGTCCATACGTAAGAGATATCCGCGGCCCATTTCTGGTTCGGGCGCTCGGCCGAGAAGTCCTGCGCGAGCAGATTGGGAGCGACCGGGAAGGCATGATGGCTGTCGGTTGTGCGCTTGAACCGCCGCTTCGGGCGAGCCTTGAGGCCATTCTCGCGCATCAGTCGGGCGGTCCGGCGCCGCCCAACCTCCAGGCTCTCGTCCTGCAACTCGCGGGTTCATCCGCGGGCTGCCGTAGGTTCCCTTCAAACGAGCAAAGGCTGCGCGGATGTGGGCCAGCAGCACCAGATCCTCCCGCTGGCGACAACTGGCCGGACGGCTTCTCCAGGCGAAGTAGCCACTCGGGCTCACGCCCAGAACCTGGCACAGGCGTTGGACGGGGAATTCCTCTTTCGCCGCATCGATGAACCGGAACTTCATCGACTTCCCTCCTTGGCGAAAAAAGCGGTGGCCCGTTTAAGAATCTCCCGCTCCTGGCGCAGGATTTCGTTCTCGCGCCGCAGCCGCTTCAGCTCGGCCGCCATATCCTCCTGGCGCTCCTCGGGCGGATGGTCGATCTCGCGCTCGCGCCGGCGGTCAATCCAGTGCCGCAGGGTCGACAGGCCGACTCCGAGATCCGCGGCAATCGCGCGCCGGCTGCGGCCGCTGGTCAGGGCGAGCCGCACCGCCTCATCCTGAAACTCTTTCGTAAAGCGCTGGCAGGCTTGGGGTATGGAGATCCTCCTGGGCTATAAGAGTGCTCTCCATTCCTCCGAAGCAAGCCCACTGTTCCCGCCCGGAACGGCAGAGCGGAGGCGATCACAACCAAGCTCGTGGCCTTGTTGAGGATTACGGCTTCCAGCGCGGCAAAGCGGAACAGCCCGATGAGCAGCGGCAGGCGGAACTCAGCCCCACCGAGCCCCATCAGGCCACCGAGAGCACCAATGACAGCGCCACCCCCAAAGGCCTGCGGGAGGTTGCGGGGTGCATGGGTTGCATCGTGTGTCATGCTTCAGAGCTACGCGAAAACAGCCCTGTAAGCAGCCTCTCACGCGCGGGAGAAGATGGTCTGCGAACTGCGCGTAATGCCCTTTGTGGAACGACGTATCAGCTCATCGATGAAGCGTTTTTGCGGCCGAGTTGAACCCTACCTGAACTCTTATCAATGCTTGGATTAGTTCGCCTTG
>NZ_JAEQMY010000200.1 GCF_016743775.1 Microvirga aerilata
CAGCCGCCCGCGAGACAAAGAAGAAACCAGCATTCACCCTGAACAGACACTACACAGCAGCAGCATCATTGGATGCAAACTATAAAGAGTATATCGATGAACACCTGCTAAGCTTGGAATTTTGTTCCTTGACGGTAGTGATCGACTGCTTGATCTTTTCCTAAACATTCAGGGTTCCGGTACAGGACAGACTTAGCTGACGGGTGCATCCTTCTCGAGATGCGCCCTATCGGTGCCCCCAAATTATGCTCTTGCAGAAGATTATAGGTGTCCGGGATTTCTCGTTGGCTTTTGCCGACTACTCCAGACCTCGTCTTTCCTGATCGGGAATGTTCCCTTCTGGCACGGGGCCGACCTTATCCGCATTTCCGCTTTATAGGCGTGAGCGGACCTTCGTTTGATCCGCTTAACATTACATTTTGACCCGCTGCGGACCTTCGCCTCGGTGCATCTGGGCTCCTCCGCCAGACCGACTGCTGTCGAGAGGCGCGGCGCTCCGGATTGATGGCTGTGCGCCTCAACAATGTCCTACGGTCGGGACCCTCTTCCGAGTTGGCGCGCCCCCACAGGCGTTAGGCCGCTTCCTTGGCCGCAGCAGCCAGGAGGTGGGCAAATCCCAGCTCTGGCCCAACCGGCACGATACCAGTCGGGTTCAGGCTCTTGACCAGGTAGTAGCCGCGCTTGATGTGATCGATGTTCACCGTGCTGGCGATACCGGGGAGGCCGAGCATCCGCTCCAGATGTGCGGTCAGGTTTGGGTAATCAGCAATCCGGCGCAGGTTGCACTTGAACAGCCCAGAATTCAGCATGCGCACGATGTCGGCGGACTCGTTGTTGACGATGGTCTGGCCGACTGCCTCTCGGGCGAGAAGCGCCGCCAGGAAGAGGAGGCGTGGGGTGGCGAAGGGAGTCCTTAGAGGCCAGACGTTGCCGGCATTCTCCGATCTGCCTCGTGCCGCGGGGAGGTTACGGAACTTCATCCGAATCACGACCCGAGCTACCGGTTCCCTATCGTGGTCGGCGGAGTCCGGCCGCCGAGTGACGCCGAGGCGGTGCCATCGTTGCCCTCGCGCTTGATGTAGACGTAGCCTGTTTTGTGCCACGGCAGGATCGCATTGCGCGGTTTGGCGAGGATGAAGTCGCCGCGGGTGGTGCGCACCATCATGTCCGCGTGCCCCGCGCGCTCCTTGTCGGTGACCACCGTCATGCGTAGGGCAGGGCGCGGGAAGCCCGCCTGGACAAGGCGCCTGGATCCTGCCGGCTGTCTCCGAAATCATCTTCCAGATATGCTCAAAACACACCTTTCCTGGTTCCATACAGGCATTTCTACGAATTTAGTGGCTTGCCTGGGCGATCAAGCGCATGATCAGCAGGCCATGCCAGACGTGCAGCAAGAACTCGAATACCTTGCTCAAGCTGATCAGCATATCGCCGAGAGCGAGCAACGTTTGGCCAGCCAGATCCGTGTCATTGAGGGAATGATCCAGAACGGCCACACTACAGCCTTGGCTGAGGAGTGCCTTTGTCACCTGCAACAGGACCTCGAGCAGTGGCGCGTTCGCCGAGCGCTCATCCTCGCGCAATGGTGGAGTCAAAGATGAGCGGCCTGCCTGTTTGAGTCCATTGATGGAGCAGGGTCATGCCTCCGGCAAAGCGACAGATGGCGCTCACGGCAGAGTTAGTCGCCGGCGTAGCGCGCGTGGTCGAGGACGCTGGGCCGAGCCCGGGTGCGGTCTACCTGACCGATGCAGACTACGATGCCATCGTTAGGGACATACTCGCCCAAGCGCCAGCGGGCGACCTCTGGTTGTTCGGCTATGGGTCTCTCTTGTGGAAGCCCAGTTTCGAGTACACCGAGCGCCGGATGGCTACTGTTCAAGGCTGGCATCGCTCCTTCTGCCTCAGGATCGCCCGCTTTCGCGCCACCCGCGACCAGAACGGGCTGATGATGGTGCTGGACCGGGGCGGGCAGTGTCAGGGCATGATCTTGCGTGTTCCGGCGGATGGGGCTCCATCTATCCTCAACGGGCTGTTTCGTCGTGAGTTGGTGGTGAACCCACCGGCTACCCCGCCGCGGTGGCTCGCGGCGCAGACAGGGGTTGGTCCCGTTAGAGCCTTGGCTTTTGTGATCGACCGCCACAGCCCCTTTTATGCCGGCAGGCTCCCTCCGGAGGAGGTCGCAGACATACTTTCGAAGGCTGCTGGGCACTGGGGATCCTGCGCCGAGTATCTTCAGAGCACGGTTGAGCATCTGGAGGAGTTGGGAATCCGGGACCGCAATCTCTGGCGGCTGCAAGCCTTGGTCGCCGAGCGGATCCAAACCGCTACTTCCGCTCCTGAATCGACGACGACACCGCTCACTCCATAAAGGTTTCTACGGATCACGCGCTCCACGATTCATGCTGCTTCGTACTCGCGGTCTGCTCTTCGGATGGCGCGACATGAGCAAGCGCTTGTCTGATCACCTGCGCCATCCTGGCCGAAATGCCGTCAAACTGCTCAAGCTGGTCAGCACTTACCCTGAGCTGGTCAAGGGTCTGAATATTCTCTCTATGCAGCACGTCCCAGACGCCTGGAGGCAGATACAGACCGCAAATTGGTCCTGAGCAGGTATCATAGAAGTGGGGCATTGGACGCTCCCCTGCTTACAGGCGGGAGCACGCGCGTCTCTCAGCCGTCGGTGCCTGGATCATTCAGCCGGCGATATCCTGTTGTACGCCTTTGCCGAACATCCCACCAGCATAGTTCCATACAGGCAATCATGCGCCTGTGCCCTTTCTCGGGCGTGGCGCAATCGCGTGTGAGACACAATATTACAGCGGCGCCTTGCGCATAAGGCAGGATTGCCAGATCCGACAACTTCTGTGTGCAGCTCAGGCTTTCAGGTGCACGCGGTCCTGGAGGAGTTCCGGCGGCACTGCGATCAAGGAAACCCAACCCAGTTCATAGCGCCTCTTGTGCTGACTGGGCGGCGCGTCAGTGCTGGTGTTCAGGGGACCCGAACAAGATCAGCTCCACGCGGTCGTTGCCTTCAACGTAAGCATCATGGCCAGGTGGGATCTCGAAGAAGTCACCCGCACCGATGTGTGTCTCGATGCCCGTATCAATCATGCGGACCACAAGCTGACCGCCAATGCAGTAGCCGGTGTGGCGCATCGGGCACGAGTCAGGCGACCCAAGCAGCGGCTTCTCATCTGCCTCCCAAGTCCAACCTGGTTCGAAAATCGCGTGCATGCCGGCCGTGCCGTCAGCCATCTTGATGATGGAGATCCGGCCGTGCTCCTTCATGTCGAGCAGTTCGTCGGGCTTCTCGAACCGCTTAATCTCAATCGCAGAGGCCATCTGAGATCCTTCCGTCGTGGCGGAATGGAAAAGCCACAGGCCACTATCAAGCAGTTTAATTGTCAGAACAAGCGCGTCTCACGGAAATGGGCAGCAGTTACCTCGTAATTACTTTATATTGAGTAAGCACGATCTACGAACAGCCTAAGGGAAATCTCAACGGCAAACAGCACTTCGGCAAGTTCAGCGCGCCAGTGGGTTCGAAGTTCCAAAAACGGACCTTTCTTCGAATGACGCCGTCCTTCCATT
>NZ_JAEQMY010000201.1 GCF_016743775.1 Microvirga aerilata
CCTTGGAAGCCGAACTCAAACCCGCCCTCGACACCATCACCGCCCAGGATGCCCGAGGCTGGATCAGGCATGCCGGCCATGCTCTACACTGAAACTAAAAGCGCTTTAGATTGGTATGCAACTGACGGACGGTGGCTTCAGTCATTCCGCCACTCACATAAGCGATGTTCTCGCCCCAACCCTGCCAGCCATAGCCAGCCGACGTCATGCGGGTGCCCGCACTGGAGCCGTTCACGCCGGTGTGGGAGAAGGTGTCGGTCTGATCCATCCAGGCGCTATGAGCGTCAGATGAGTCCAGAAGTTCACCGTCGAACGTGAGTGGCTTGACCCCTGCACTGCTGCGGGCCTCGTTGATGAGCTGCAAAAAGAGAGTTTCTAAGTTGGTTGGCGTAGTCATTCTGGCAAATGCCCCTTGGGTAAACTTCTTAGGCTTACATTCCGCAGAGCTAAATTGCTCTTGTTAGTCTTCGAAATGCAGGGCTGCGCTTGGCCCGCTATTGTGTTTACATTGTGGTTGCTGTCGGGGCGAAGCTCCCCTGCCGGCCGGTGTTGCCGGAGGGCCCACGAAAGCGAGATTGGTCTCTCAGGCGGCCTCATTCAAGCGCGGCAGGTGCCTCATCAAGCAACTGTCACGATGATCGAGATCATTTCAAGAAGCCGGATGGCCGCTTTGGGTCAACCACGGCCCTTCAGCACAGCCTTAAAGAGGTCCGCTCATGACGGAGGTCCAGACATTCGACCCAGTTCGAGTTCAGCAAGAGAGAAGTCCGTGCCGCCGGTGAGGCATTAAAGCATGACCTCGCCCCGGACCTCATCCAAGGTGGCGAGATACTCCTGCACGGCCCGCGGAGCGTCCTGCGTGTGGTTCTGCGCCACCCATTCACCTCGGGAAGGGAACGCTGCTTGTTGGCATCGGCCTAGATCAGGCTGGCGTCCACGGCAAATTTGATTAACCCTTAAGATTCTTGCTTATCCATCTCTAAAATATGACTAATTATTTTAGACTATACATAAGAGGGTCCCAATAAGATCCAAAAAATTTGCTGTGGTCGGGGCTGTTCTCCTCAAGCAGCCACATACAGACTATACAGATGTCATCGTTGGCCAAAAATTACGCCCTACCTAAGAAGATTGTCACATTACCTCCGGAGCGTGTGATCGCATTTGCACGGCTAGCCCTAACTATCTTTGCGCTCTACGCCAGCTTCTGGGATCCACCTGACGACCCTTACGACTCCGAAATAACGTACATCGCCGCAAGTGGCTATCTCGCCTTCGCCGCTCTCAGCTTCTGCGTGGTGCTCGCCAGACGCCCAAGCCGCCGGGAACAACTTATCGCTCATACAGTCGATATAAGTTGTGTCTGCCTCCTTATGCACTTCAATGACGGGCCAAGTAGCCCATACTTCATTTTTTTTGCATTCATTCTTTTGTCGGCTTCGCTTCGCTGGGGCTGGCGCGGAGCAATAGAAACTACAGTTCTCTTAGTCTTAATCTTTGTGGCATTCATTCTGCTGTTGAACCGCAGTACTGCCTCCGTCGAAGTTGCTGAATTAGGGCTCTCAATCTTCCGACCTGCTTATCTGGTGGTTATTGGCCTCATGTTAACCTATGTGAGTGCTGTCAAAGAACGCAGCCGCAAGCAACTTGCCAAGCTCGCTACTTGGCCGGGGCCAGATTACGGCAAAGGTCTTCAAGTCCCAATCGAATCTGCACTCGCACATACGGCTGAAATCATGTGTGTGCCACGGGTATTGATCATCTGGGAGCTTTTCGAGGAGCCATTTCGCTACTTGGCTCTTTGGTCTTCTGCGGGGCTAGAGTACAGCCGGCAGCCTCCTAACCGTTTTGGCGCACTGGTAGCAGAACCTCTTGCTCGAAGGAGTTTTGAACTCCCATTCAGAGGTGGTGCCGTAAATCAGCTTACGATGAAAGGGATACCCGCGAGCGATGTTATCGACAACGATCTGCAGCGGACCTTCTCAATCCAGAAGGCGATTAGTGCACCTTTCATCCTGCCAGTCTGCCAAGGGAGAGTCTTCATCTTGGACCGGGAGGTGAATGATGAAAACGATCTTCTCCTCGCCGAACTCGTGGCTACTCGCATTGGGATTGACTTGGAGCACTACTGGCTGCGGAATGAGCTTGAAGAAGCTGCGGCTTCGAGGGAAAGAGAGCGCATGGCGCGTGACCTACACGACGGCGTTTTGCAAGGTTTGGCCGCCGCCAATATCCACTTGAGTCTTAGCGCAAGTCGAGTTGACCGGACGACAGCGGAGCAGCTTACTCAAACACGCGAGCTTCTGTCTGCAGAGCAGCAGCGTATTCGCACTTTCGTTGATACCAGCCGGGCGCACTCCAAAGCCTCATTAGAGCAAGTCGACCTTGCGCCAGATATCGACAAGACGCTCGAGCACGTGGGGAAGCTCTTAGGATGTCAGATCTCCATCACGGTTGAACCGCTAGATGTACGAGTAACTGCCGAAACAGCACATAGCTTGCGGCATTTTCTTACGGAGGCTGTATCAAACGCGGTGCGCCACGGTAAGGCCGACCAGATTCAAGTAGTTGTCAGAGCCACATCAGACCGCCTTCACCTCACCGTCATGGATGATGGTATTGGCTTCCAAGATCTATACGGAACTTACTCGGGTGAGCAGCTAGCGGCGAAAAACATTGGTCCCTACTCCTTACGGACCCGCGCCAGAGACATGGGCGGACACATCACTTTGCAGACCTCGCCATCAGGCACAGTAATCCGGGCCGAGGTTCCTGTATGAATCAAGCAAGCTCAGCTCTGCGGGTCATCCTCGCTGACGACCATCCAGTCTTTCTGAATGGCCTTCGCGCTCTGCTCCAGACTGATCCGATGTTTGAGATTGTAGCTGTTTGTCCAGACGGAAAGTCGGCGCTCCAAGCGATTTTAGAGAGTAAGCCTGACCTAGCGATTTTGGACGTCTCAATGCCTGGTTGTACCGGAGTCGAAGTGCTCGCGGAGCTTAGTGATCGTGACCTCACCACAAGGGTGATTCTGCTGACTGCTTCAGCAGGCGACGGTGAGATTGTAGAAGCAGTTGCACGTGGAGTTTACGGGCTGATGCTTAAGGACGCGGCTGCCGATACCCTTCTCGATTGTATGCGGTCAGTCGCAGTCGGACGACGGTGGCTTCCACCGGACCTTGTGGGAGCGGCAGTGAAGCGAGAGGAGGACAATAGGGCCAAGGTTAGCCAGCTTGATAATGCGCTTACATCCCGGGAGCGAGAGATTGTAACCCTCGTCGCGGAGGGTCAATCCAACAAGGAAATAGCGCGAAAGCTTGGACTTGCCGACGGTACCGTTAAGATCCACCTCCATAGAATTTATAATAAACTTGGGGTTAGCAATCGCACCTCATTGACAGCCTTGGCACTCAACTATCGAAAAGGGCCACCTGACGTTTCATAGAACTTTAGCGCAGAGTTCCAGGAGAGGCTTTAAGAAGCTGTTGAGCAATTTTATTGCTCGGGGCAAGTCATTGATTCAGAATAGGTTTGGGGCTGGGCCGCTGTGGC
>NZ_JAEQMY010000202.1 GCF_016743775.1 Microvirga aerilata
AAACTGCACTTGACATGAGATACGACGCAAGTCCGGGAGAACCCTGCCCCAGGAGAATGGTTCCTAGACGTCCTGACGCTTATTTCTCCCTTTTGGCTTTCGGCCTTGGCTGATCCTTATCCTGCGTCTCCTGATCCGGTAGACAGTCAATCAGGTCAGCCAATGCTCTGAGATCCACCCCTGCAACAGTGAGGATCTTGAAGAGTGTCTCAGTCGAAGGCCAGTGCGCGCGCCCATCCCGGCCATTACGCTTTGAGCGGTTTAATGCTGTCGGGTCCAATCCGGCCCGTATAGCAAGAGCCGAAACCGATATCCCCTGGTTCTCTGCAATTGCATCGATGGCTGCCCAAATCTGGGTGTGAGTGAACATTCTGCTTTTACACCAGGAAGCAAAAAGAAACCCCGCTCGGGCGGGAGCAGGGTTTCAGGGGGGACAGGCCACAAATGCGTAATGTGGCCTAGAGACAAAATACCCAAGCTTAGATAACAAGAACCTCCATGTATCGCCCCCGTGTAGGTTCAGCACATCGAGGACGAGGGAAAGGCCGATGATGTCGCCTGCTTCCAATCGCTCTTCCAAGGCGTGTTCCAGGTCATCCACCGTTGAGACCGTCGTAGGGTCCACAGCCGCCATACGGGCCTTGACGAGCATTCCCTGTGGCTCCCTCGCCCGAGTCCGGACAATCCCGTCCCTCCAGTTCAGGTAGGGCCGCCACGGCCTCACGCACGGGTTCGTCATATCGCTCCTTGCCCTCTTCCGATTGCTTATAAAGCACGAGCAGCCGCCCCCATGCCTCCCGTCATTCCTGCCCCATGGCCAGGAGAGCGCTGTCATCGCTCCCGGGAGCGGCAGCCGTCGCGAGGGTAGGGGATGCAGTCAGGGCCACGAGGGAACCAGCCCGAGGCGTTGAGCAGGGGTAAACCCACCCCTTAACCCTAGCGGCCACTACACCACGTCCCTCGATTGGCAACAGGAAGAGAGCCCTCTACGGTATCCATCAGGCATGCCGATTGAGAGGGCATCTATGACCCACAAGGATCGACTGACGCTCTATGGCCGGATCGGGCTCATCCTGGCCTCCTTCGCTGTCATCGGCGGGGTTGTTGCTGAGCCCCTTCTTAAGCCTTTGTGGTCCCCGCGGCTGACAGTCGCCCACCGGTAGAGAACCTCGGCATGCGAGACCCTCCTGACGTGAGACGAGCGCTCCTGGACTACAAGGCGGCTCTGGAGAATGCAGCCCAGGCTCAGGAGTCCATGGCCTCGCGCCTGGCTCTGTTGGCCGACGAACTAGAGCAACAAGGTCAGCCTAAGCTCGCTGACAGCCTTCAGCGGACCTGCCACCAGCATAGAGCCGCCAGCATCAAGAACCGTGCGCTTGCGGCCTCTCTGATGGTGCTTGACTAGGCACCCTCCCCAACACCGCTCCACCACACCCCGCCTCCGCTGACGCGGGCGGGGATGAGGTTTCTCTAGCCAACCTTTGGGACATCATCGCCCGGCGGCTCAGGTGGCTCAGGCGGCAGATCCGGCGCGTCGTCTGGCTCTGTCTCTGGGACTGGCGTTGGCAAGTCAGGCTGTGGAGGCACAGGAATGTCGGGCTGCGGTGTATCGGGATGGGAGATGTCGGACACGGCCGTTCTCTCCCTTCACTGAGTGCCCGGAGGCGGAACATAGGGCACGTCGTCTGGCGAGGGCTCACCATGATCCGATGGGGTGCCGTCCTCCGGAACGGGATCAAGTTCTGGCAGCTCAGGCAAAAGAGTTGGCAACTCTGGGTCGTCCGGTTTCGGATCCTGCGGGTTTGAGGTGCCGGCCATCTCGCGCTCCATGAAAGCTATCTCAAAGGAAGTGTTCACGCGGTCACCAGTTCCCGACGTCCAGATCACCTCGCAGACCTCAGCACGGAAGCGGTTGCACCCTATAATCCAGCCTCCGACGAACAGGAGACCTCCTTATGCACGTCTTCGGAGCCTTTGAGCTGGATATTCAGCCCGGCACTCCTGACAACCCGGCATCCGTCAGGATAGCCCTCCTGCGCTACACCCGGGGCGAGGATGGGCGCTTGCTCATCATGCCGGAGTGCAACTCCTTCGAGGAAATTGAGGGGCAGATCAATTCCCTGCAGGACGAACTGGACGAAATCCGGGAACGAGCCCGCCGAGCCTTCCAGGTCGCCTAGCCCGATGTGCAGGGCTACGAGTACACAAGCACATTATATGTGAATGAACCCAATGTCCCGGCGAGGGCATCCTCCCGCGCATGAACGTGACCTGGCAGTCTGTCCGCATTGGAAGCGGCTTCACCCGAGAAGAAGTTGGACGTCTTGTCTTCGTAGACGGAAGGCTGGCGGCTATTCTGGTGTGTCGCTCCGACCACGACGAGCCTATCGGCAGGAGCCCCTGGTTCATTGATGCCGGGTTTGGCCCTATAGCCGGGCTGCAAGAAACGTTCCCGAGCTTCGAGGATGCGGCAACCTGGATCCTCCGGCGCTTCAAGAATTGGGAATACCTCATGCGCTGGAACCATGCGTCTGATTAGGAGACCATAGGTGGCCTATCCCGCCCAGAGGCACGCTTCACACCCAGGACCCGGAATGGCTGCAAGCGCCAGTCGTAGCGGGCCTGCTGAAGGTGCGACAAGCTATCTGAACCGCTTACCACTTCCGATCAATACAGGGCAGCCTCCGGGTTCAGTAAACTTTGCTGAAGGCGTCGCGAGTCCAAACCATAACACTTGCCTTGGGAGGCACGCCATGACGGCTGATCGACACATTCTGCCACGCGCAGCGGAAGCGCACGAATACGCTTACAACCTGTTCAGGAACAAGCAGCGGCCTGAAATCGTCTGCGCGGTGCCGGAGGTCCGCCCGGTTCCTCACTTCATTGACCTTGAGCAATGGACATTTGAGCAGCCCCTGCGCCCTCTCGAAGCTCCCCCACCGGGCTTTGACAGTAAGGCAGCTTACGCAGGCGTGCGGTTCAATGGCTTTTACCTGTTCCATGCCCTTGCTGCTGCACCAGCTTTCCAAACAGCTCTCGAATTTGTCTCAGGAGTCCTATAGCCGCCTTTCCCCTTCTCTGGGATAGGGTTCGAATTCAATCCTTCTTAGCAGCGGACTTCTCGAAGGCATAAACCATTTGAACATAACTTCGCAACGAGGCCATTGATGTTTGAATCAGATGTTTGGAGTGCCCCGGGCCCCTTTCCCCGCACTCTGAGGAAAGGATGCAAAGGCACGGGCAACCGTTTCTGGAACCCGTAGCAGTTGGGGGGAGAGGAATCTGGCGGCTGTACCTCGTCAGATGTGCTGCACCGGCACACCCAAAGTGTTAAGCTTGATGGCAGACCCACGGAGGAGCGCCAGCATGGAACGCTTTGTGGTGACCAATACG